>CAZXAM010000001.1:0-1883 GCA_964638545.1 uncultured Rikenellaceae bacterium
GCCATCGCATATAATTTCATCTGCCTGATCATCGACAACAGGCCATTGGACCGTGTGGGCGACAAATTCTGCCTCAAGCCGATCTTATCAATAAAATAAAGTTCAGCTGAAATAATCTCATCGGGAGTCCTGTCCGAAAGAACCCTTATCAATAATCCGATAATTCCTTTGGTAATAATGGCATCGCTGTCGGCTGTAAAATGGATCTTTTCATCCTTGAACTCAGGATGGAGCCAGACTTTCGACTGGCACCCCTCGATGAGAAAATCCTTTGTCTTGAAACGCGGATCTATCGCTGGAATTGACTTCCCCATATCAATCAGAAGGTTGTACTTATCCATCCAGTCATCAAAAACTGAAAATTCATCCGTTATGGAGTCCTGAACCTGATTAACCGTCATAAAATTCATTCTAAGAAAACATGGAGATCACCTTTTCAATTCCCGTGCCAAGCGTGTCGATTTCCTCCTTTGTATTATAAAAGCACAATGACGCCCGAACTGTGCCATCAATCCCGAACCTGTCCATAACAGGCTGGGCACAATGGGTTCCGGTCCTTACAGCAATGCCAAGCTTGTCGAGTATCATGCCCGTGTCGTACTGGTGGATATCTTTCAGGAGGAAAGAAATAGTGGAAATTTTCGAAGGCGAATTCCCATAGATTTTCAGCCTTTCGATGTTTGATAGTCTTTTTGTCGCATATCCAAGAAGCTCTTTTTCCCTCGCCTCTATGTTTTCCCTGCCAATTGAAAGCACATAATCAAGAGCTGTCCCCAGAGCTATAGCTGCCGGAAAGTTCATCGTTCCGGCTTCAAATTTAAAGGGAAGCTCATTGTATGTCGTTTTTTCGAACGTGACATTTTCAACCATATCGCCGCCACCCTGATACGGAGGGAGTTCGGCGAGCCAGGTCTCCTTGCCATAGAGGACGCCAATGCCGGCCGGCCCGTAGATCTTATGACCCGAGAAGACATAAAAATCGCAATCCAGCGTCCTGACATCAGTTATTCCGTGCTGAACGCCCTGGGCTCCGTCGATCAGAACCGGGATCTTAAGTTCATGAGCCGCTTCGATGATCTGCCTTACCGGAAGAATGGTTCCAAGTGCATTTGAAACCTGTGTGACTGCCACAAGCTTTGTCCTCAGGGAGAGAAGCTTAAGATACTCTTCGTGTATTATCTCACCGCTGTCGTTAATGGGTATGATCCTGAGTCTGGCTCCTTTTCTTTCGCACATCATCTGCCAGGGGACAATGTTGGCATGATGCTCCAGTCCGCTGATTATTATTTCATCGTCTTTGCTGATGAATCTTTCCCCGAAAGAATAAGCGATAGCGTTTATCGAACCTGTTGTACCGGAAGTGAATATTACTTCTTCCCTTTTGCCTGCATTGATGAATGACCTTACCTTATCCCTTGCCTTTTCATACTCTTCAGACGCTCTGTCGCTCAGGGCGTGAACTCCCCTGTGAATGTTTGCATTGTAAGATGAAAGAACTTCAGTCAGCTTATCAATAACGCATTGGGGTTTTTGAGTGGTAGCGCCATTATCGAGATAAACAAGCGGCTTTCCGTATACTTTCGTATTAAGTATCGGAAAATCTGAGCGTATATCTGAAATATCTTTCATCAGAAGATGATTAACCGCATTTAACCATACAGCTTGCGCAACGTGATAATTCTCCCTTCAGACGCTGCATCACGAGATTATCCATCCTTTCCTGCAGGGCTTCAACCTTGATGTTCTGGATCACTTCATGTGCAAATCCGAACATAAGCATGAGACGCGCCTGTCGTTTATCGATACCTCTTGACCTGAGGTAAAAAAGGGCATTGTCGTCGAGCTGACCGACAGTTGCGCCGTGACTGCATTTGACATCATCG
>CAZXAM010000001.1:1983-178574 GCA_964638545.1 uncultured Rikenellaceae bacterium
GGCATTGTCGTCGAGCTGACCGACAGTTGCGCCGTGACTGCATTTGACATCATCGGCATATATCTCAAGCTGCGGTTTGGTATCCATTTTTGCATCGTCAGTAAGAAGAATGTTGTTATTCTTCTGATATGCCATTGTTCCCTGGGCATCTTTATGAACATATATCCGTCCGTTAAATGCGCCGGTAGCCATATCATCAAGGACCCCCTTGAAGAGCTGGTTGCTGGTGCAGTTCGGAATAGCATGGTCAACATTGACGAAATTATCCACATGCTGGAACTTATCTGCAAGATAGAGTCCGTAGGAATGACATTCGGCTCCCTCCCCTCCCAGATAGTGGTGCGTGCTGTTGCGCACCAGTCCGCCATGAAGTGTGATGTTATTTGAAGATGCATGGCTGTTCCGGTCCTGGTGAATGAAGGTATGCGTTATTTTTCCGGCATTGTTGTGTTCGTTCTGAACCCTGATAATATCGAAATGTGCATTTTCTCCCACATAAACCTCTGTTACGGCATTTGTGAGGAATTTCCCGGGCGACATAGTATGATCGCAAATAATAATGGTCACATCTGCATTCTTCTCAACAATCATAAGGTTGCGGTGCTGATTGAAAATGTCTTCATCCGACTGTACAAGATTGATGATCTGTATGGGCTTTTTCAGAACGACTCCCTCGGGGACCCAGATAAAAACACCATCAGATGCCATAGCAGTATTAAGATGAACGAGTCCGTCAGAGTTTCCGTTAAGATATTTACCGAAATGCTTCTCAAACTTATCACCGAATTTTTTTGATGCTTCATTGAGGCTTCCGATCCATATCCCGCCGGGTAATTCCCTGAGCTTACCGTTGATCGTGGGGTAAAAGCCATTCAACAGAACAAATCCATGGGCATCGAGGTCGGTGACATCGCACCTGAATTCTTCTGCCTTGATGAAATCTTTTGCCGAGGGCATGAAATAGCTTTTAAATTCATGTCCGAAGAAAGTGTCGAGATTAGTATACCTGTACGATTCATTTTTTCTTGTAGGAATCCCGATACTGGTGAACTTCTCTATTGCAGATTCACGAAAAGAATTTATCAGCGGAGACGAATTTTCTGAAATCTTCCTGATGTTATCCCTGTAAAAAGCAAGGTATTGTGCTGATCTTTCTTCCTGGCTGCTCATGATTGACCTACCTCTTTTCTGATCCATTCATAACCCTTTTCCTCAAGCTCAAGCGCCAGCTCCCTGCCGGCAGTCTTGACAATCCTGCCATCGTACAGCACATGCACCACATCAGGAACTATATAATCCAGGAGACGCTGGTAATGAGTTATAATTATCGATGAGTTATCCGGTCTTTTCAGTTTGTTCACACCGTTTGCAACAATTCTTAATGCATCTATGTCGAGACCGGAGTCGGTTTCATCAAGGATTGCCAGTTTAGGTTCCAGCATAGCCATCTGAAAGATCTCGTTTTTCTTTTTCTCTCCACCACTGAATCCTTCATTGACTGACCTGTTTGCCAGCTTTGAATCTATTTCAACAAGTTCTTTCTTTTCACGCATGAGCTTCAGGAAATCGGATGCTGAAAGAGGCTCCAGTCCCTTATACTTCCTGTGTTCATTTACAGCGGTTTTCATGAAGTTAACCATGCTAACTCCGGGAATTTCAATAGGGTATTGGAATCCCAGGAATATGCCGGCCCTCGACCTCTCTTCCGCAGGCATCTCAAGAAGGTCCCTGCCCATATATGTTACACTACCTTCGGTCACTTTGGCAAATTCCCTTCCGGCAAGCACGGCGGCCAGGGTACTCTTACCTGATCCGTTCGGACCCATTATTGCATGGACCTCACCTTCCTTTACGCTCAGGCTTATGCCTTTCAGGATTTTCTTCCCTTCTATCTCAGCCTTCAGATTTTCAATTACAAGCATTATATATTCTTTTTGTTTTTTCTTTCTTGTTTCTTTTACCTTTTGTCTTTTATCTTCTACCCTACGCTTCCCTCGAGACTGATCTGCAGCAGTTTTTGTGCCTCAACAGCAAATTCCATCGGAAGCTTATTAATGACCTCTCTGGCATACCCGTTTACGATGAGTGCGACAGCGTCTTCAGTCGATATGCCTCTCTGTTTGCAGTAGAAGATCTGATCCTCCCCGATCTTGGAAGTTGTCGCTTCGTGCTCAACAACTGCAGTCTGATTATCCACTTCAATATATGGGAATGTGTGTGCTCCACAGTTTGATCCGAGAAGAAGCGAGTCGCACTGTGAAAAATTCCTTGCGCCGGTGGCGTTTTTCGAGACCTTGACCAGTCCACGGTAACTGTTTTGCCCGAGGCCGGCAGATATCCCTTTTGAAACTATAGTGCTTTTTGTATTCTTCCCGATATGGATCATTTTAGTCCCGGTGTCAGCTTGCTGATGATGATTTGTAACAGCGACGGAATAAAATTCACCGGTCGAGTTATCGCCCTTGAGAATGCATGAAGGATATTTCCAGGTTATTGCAGAGCCTGTTTCAATCTGGGTCCAGGAGATCTTTGAGTTCTCGCCTCTGCACAAACCTCTTTTAGTGACAAAGTTAAAGATGCCTCCTTTGCCGTCTTTGTCGCCGGGGTACCAGTTCTGAACGGTTGAATATTTTACTTCTGCATTATTTTCGGCTATGATCTCGACAATTGCTGCATGAAGCTGGTTCTCATCCCTCATTGGGGCCGTGCATCCTTCGAGGTAGCTGACATAAGCCTCCTCATCTGCAACCAGAAGAGTTCTTTCGAATTGGCCGGTATTCGCGGCATTTATCCTGAAATATGTAGAAAGCTCCATCGGACAATGCACTCCTTTTGGAATGTAACAGAAAGATCCGTCGCTGAATACAGCTGAATTTAGAGACGCGAAGAAATTATCAGTGTATGGCACAACAGTTCCCAGGTATCTTTTGACAAGGTCGGGATACTCTTTTACCGCATCGCTGAATGAACAGAAGATTATCCCTGATTCGGCAAGAGTCTCCCTGAATGTGGTCTTTACTGAGACACTGTCCATTACCGCATCCACGGCTACCCCTGAAAGATGCTTCTGCTCCTCAAGAGGAATGCCGAGCCTGTCGAATGTCCTCTTCAGTTCCGGATCAATATCATCGAGGCTCTCGGGAGCTGCCTTTTGTTTCGGCGCAGCATAAAATATAATCTCCTGGTAATCAATAGTTGGTATTTTGAGATTGGGCCACTCCGGCATTTTCATCGTTTTCCAGTGACGGTATGCCTTCAACCTGAACTCAAGGAGCCATTCAGGTTCATTTTTTTTCTTTGAAATTATCCGGACCACATCTTCACTCAAACCCTTTGTAATACTGTCAGTTTCAATATCGGAATAGAACCCGTACTTGTATTCTCCGGAAGTTACATCACTTAATATTTTATCCTGTTCCTTCTCCATTTAATAATCTAATATATCACCTAAGAACCACAAAGTATAACAAGCTGAAGTTAATATTGTTATTACTTTCATTGATTTTCTTCGTATGCCCCTTACCCTGAAGGGAGCGAAGAAAATCAATTTTCACCCTTCAGGGCCGGGCAATAAAATTGATTTTCTTTAAAAGCATTAACAATAAGTTTGTTAATTAGATTTAATCTAAATAAAGATACAAAAGTATAAAATATTCACATTTTCTAAAAAGGGCAAACTACAAAATGTCGCTATTTTAAGCATAATGTGACAAAAGATGACCTTAACCCATATTGCCAACGTAAAAATATTTCTAATTTGGCGCACGAAAATAAGTCATTCTCCACTATGAAGTATGCAATAACCTCTTTACTGAAAAGCAACAGCAAAAGGCTGTTCATTCTTTTATTGGCTCTTTTATCGCCTGTCGCTCTTCTCGCTGCAGGCGGTGAGGTTCCATCAATAGGACCGGTCCGCCTGGAATTTGTCATCTTCGGGTTTATCCTTCTGGGTGTTGCATTGTTCCATAAACAGACATTCTGGGTCGCTGTTACCGGATTGACGGTATTATTGATATTCAAGTTCGCCTTCGACCCGGCTTTTCATCTTGGTGAACATATGTTTGGAACAACGCCGTTCGGAGAACAACTGATGAACAAGGAGCTCCGCCAGGGAGAGTGGGGGATCATACTTAATCTTCTCGGATTGCTTCTTGGTTTTGCAGTTCTCTCAAGAATATTCGAGGAATCAAGAGTACCGGAGATCCTCCCAAGATATCTGCCTGACGACTGGAAAGGGCCTTTCCTTCTGCTTATTTTTGTTTTTATTCTTTCATCGTTCCTCGACAACATTGCCGCTGCACTGATTGGCGGCACAATCGCGCTTGTTGTTTTCAAAAATAAAGTACACATCGGATATATTGCTGCTCTTGTGGCAGCAAGCAATGCAGGCGGCAGCGGAAGCGTCGTGGGTGACACAACAACAACAATGATGTGGATTGACGGTGTTTCTGCCCTCAACGTTCTGCATGCTTATGTTGCCGCATTTGTCGCCCTTCTGTTCTTTGCATGGTTTGCAGCTCATCAGCAGGATAAATTCCAGAAGATACAGAAGGATGCGGATGTAAATGTGAAGATAGACTGGTTAAAGCTGGTTCACGTTATTCTCATTCTTGCAGGAGCTATCATTTCAAATATTCTTTATGACATGCCGGCTCTTGGTGTCTGGATTGCTATTGTAGCCGGGGTTCTTCTGAGACCGGTTCCATGGAAAGAGGTTCCCGGAGCAATAAAGGGGACTATCTTCCTTCTATGTCTTGTAATGTGTGCATCAATGATGCCGGTGGAAGAGCTTCCGAATGCATCATGGATCACTGCACTGGCTCTGGGATTCCTTTCAGCTGTTTTTGATAATATACCGCTTACCAAGCTATGTCTTGACCAGGGACATTACGATTGGGGGATGCTCGCCTACACAGTCGGATTCGGAGGATCGATGGTCTGGTTCGGATCATCCGCAGGTGTTGCAATTACCAATAAGTTTCCCGAGGGACGCAATGTTGTCCAGTGGGTAAAAAAAGGATGGCATGTGGCAGTTGCATATGTTTTGGGTTTCTTTGCGTTATACCTGCTTCTCGGATGGGAGCCTGCCGATAACAAGGAGCACAAGATCGACAACTGCCCGGTCCCCGCATGCCCCATGGCCGGACACAGCGAACCGGAAGGAGGAAGCATAAGCTACTTGGATGTGGCAAACAAATAAATAAAACAGAATTTATAATGAAGGGTGTCTCAAAAGGACACCTTTTTTATGGCCTGATTATTGTTCCCGGGTAATTCGGAAAATCTTAACTTTATCACAATTATTAAAAGTCTTGAATATGAAAAAACTGTTCCTTACATTCATATTGGTTACCGTAATTGTCTTTTATGCGTCTGCTGATACAGAAAAAGACATAAAGGCGGGTTTGAAACATGTAACTGTTTACCCCGACAGAGCGCAAATTACTCACGAGGGTTCTGTTGAGATCACTGCCGGGAAAAGCCTGCTGAAACTCGGAGGACTTTCACCTTATATAGATGCGCAAAGCATCCAGGTAAAGGGATTGGGTGAATTCACGATACTTTCCGTGAATCTTGAAAACAATTATCTGCAGAACCTCGAAGAGCTTCCCGAGATAAAAAACATCCGGAACCAGATCGAAGCATTGCAGATTAAGGTCGAGGATGAAAAAGCCGGAATTTCGGTCCTGAAAGAGAAAGAAGCATTCCTGAAAGCCAATCAGAGCATCCTCGTTTCCAAACAAACGGCAGCAACCACAGAACAGCTTAAGAGTATGATGGATACTTATACGAACAGCATGGAACAGGTTACAATGAGTATCCTGAAAAAGAACCGGCTTATCAAAGAGTTTGAAAAACAGATCGCTGCACTTCAGAACCAGATAAACGACAGGAAAGGGAAACAGAATCTTCCCTCAGGAGAAATATCGGTTTCTGTCAGCTCTGAAAAAGCTGTTTCCGGAAAACTTACCTTTTCATATGTGGTTTCAAATGCAGGTTGGTATCCTTCCTATGACATCAGGGTGGATGACATAACTAAACCTGTCAATATTTATTATAAAGCCAACGTATTCCAGAATACCGGTGTAGACTGGAAGGATGTAAAGCTGAGCTTCTCCAATGCCAACCCATGGATTACCGGCGATGTTCCGGTCCTGTATCCGTGGTTTGTGGATTATTATGCTCCCTCTCCACGGATTACGATCAGAGGAGCAGCATCGGCCAGGAAAAGCGAAGCTCCTGCCGCGATCGAGCTTGCAGCCGACAACATGATGGTTAAGGAAGCTGAAGCTATGCCGGTAACCGTTGAAAAACAAGTCGGAGAAACTACAATAACTTTCGACATCGCAGTTCCTTATTCTGTATTATCTGACGGGAAGGTCCAGACTATCGAAATCCAGCGTACTGATTCTCCGGCAGAATATAAATATGTTACCACACCAAAAATCTCTCCCCTGGCTTATCTTACAGGTAACATTACGAACTGGGCAGAACAGAGCCTTCAGAGCGGTGAAGCAACACTTTATTTTGAGAATACATTCGTAGGCAAATCAAGCCTGAACGTCAATCAGCTCAGCGACACACTTGTACTTTCGCTGGGGACGGACAACAGCATACTTGTAAAAAGAGAAAAACGAAAGGATTTCACGAGCCGTAAAGTAATAGGTGCAAACAAAACGGATATTTATTCATTCCTCATCACTATAAGGAATAATAAAAAGACTCCTGTGAGGATCACATTGAATGACCAGATACCTGTCTCTTCAAACAGCGGTATTACAATTGAAGCTGAAGAGTTATCAAACGGGAAGCTTAACTCCCAGACAGGTCTGGTTAAATGGGATCTGGATATCAAGCCTTCGGAAACCAGGCAGATAGTGCTCACCTATTCCGTAAAGTATCCAAAAGATAAAACCATAATCCTTGAATAGCAGTACGATGAGCATCCTTGGTAATATTATCTGGCTGCTTTTCGGAGGAATTATCATAGCAATCGAATACGTAGTAGGCAGCATAATCCTGATGGTTACAATCGTTGGTATCCCCTTTGGCGTTCAAACCCTTAAGCTGGCCGGTTTGGCTCTTTGGCCTTTCGGACGCGATACCAGAGTGCACTCAAGAGCATCAGGCTGCCTGTACATTCTGATGAATGTGCTCTGGCTTATCTGCGGAGGTGTATGCATTGCAATCACTCATGTTATTTTCGGGCTTTTGCTTTGCATTACCATTATTGGAATTCCATTCGGCCTTCAGCATTTCAAGCTCACGGCTCTGGCTCTTACGCCATTTGGAAGAGATATTGTAAGTATCTAGAATTAAATATATTAACCGTAAAGGTCGCAAAGTCCCGATAGCCATCGGGATTACGCAAAGGCCGCAAAGTCATTTCAATATAAGATTTCTTTGCGTTCTTTGCGTCTTATCCCTTCGGAGCTTGAGCGAAGAAGGGCTTAGCGGACTTCGCGGTTAAATTATAATAAAATGGAACAAAACCTAAATAATAAAACACCGTTAGGGGACCTGGGAAAATACGGCCTTATCGATCATATTTCCAAAAAGTTCGAACTACTGAACAAGTCGACGGTGAAAGGCATTGGAGATGATGCTTCAGTGATCGATTCAGGAGATAAGCTTACATTGGTTTCAACAGATTTGCTTCTTGAAGGCATACATTTCAACCTTATATATTTTCCTCTTAAACATCTTGGATATAAGGCTGTTATAAGAGCTATCTCTGACATTTATGCAATGAATGGCAAACCTGGACAGGTGCTTCTTGGGCTGGGGGTCAGTTCGAGATTCTCTGTTGAGCAGATTGATGAGATTATGGATGGTGCCGGTCTCGCCTGCAGGAAGTACCACACTGATCTGGCCGGAGGAGACATTACAAGCTCACTGACCGGCCTCACGATAAGTGTCACTTCGGTCGGATACGCTGAAAAAGGTAAAACCACCCTCAGGGACGGGGCAAAACCAAACGACCTGATATGTGTTACCGGCGATCTGGGTGGTGCATACCTGGGTTTGCAGGTCCTTGAAAGAGAGACAAAATTGTTCGAAGAAAACCGGGGTGTTCAGCCTGATCTTTCAACATATGATTATGTAATTGAGAAACAGCTTAAACCGGAAATACCTTTCCATGTCCTTGAAGAGATAAAGGATGCCGGTATTGCAATAACCTCAATGATAGATGTCACAGACGGTCTTGCTTCAGACATAATGCAAATATGCAAATCATCAGGTACAGGATGCAGAATCTTCAACAAACAAATTCCGGTCGATACTGAAACTGTCAGGGTTGCCGAAGAATTCAATATTGATCCCCTTGTTCCTGCACTGAACGGTGGTGATGATTTTGAGCTTCTCTTCACGATTCCCCTTGATATGTATGAGAAGATACGGGGGATCTCTTCGGTATCTGTAATCGGGCATATTACAGAGAAAGGTTCAGGCAATTATCTTATAGGGGCCGATGGAACCGAGATTGAGCTTACGGCTCAGGGCTGGAAGAGATAAAAGAAGGGCTTTATCTGGCCCTGATCACTCCGCGCTCTGATTTTCTTATGAAATCGATAATATAATCCCTGTCCGGAGAAGGTTTGAATTCCCTCTCAACGTGTTCGAGCGCCTGGGAAAGGTTCATATTGTTTTGGTAGAGTGCCCGGTATATATTGTGAATTACATCAATTCTTTCTTTTTCAAAGCCTCTTCTGGTAAGTCCAACAGTATTAAGCCCCATAAATGATAATGGTTCCCTGTCTGCTTTTATGAAAGGGGGAACATCGATACGGATCTTGGAGCCCCCTCCAACCATCACATGTGCTCCTATTCTTGTAAACTGGTGGACAAGAGTGCCGCCGCTGAGGATGGTCCAGTCATCCACCTTTACTTCACCGGCCAGACCTGATCCGTTCCCGATAATGCAATTGTCGCCGATCTGGCAATCGTGTCCGACATGTGAACATGCCATGAGCAGGCAGTTTTTCCCGATTATTGTTTTTCCGACGGCTGCCGTGCCCCTGTTTACTGTGGCTCCTTCACGTACAGTTGTATTGTCTCCCAGTTCGGCTGTTGTTTCTTCTCCCTTGAATTTAAGATCCTGGGGGATGCCTGAGACTACAGCTGAAGGAAATATCCTGCAATTTCTTCCTATTCTTGCGCCATCCATTATGGAGGCACTGGGGCCGATCCATGCTCCATCGCCGATGATTACATTCCCTGCGATATAGGCAAATGGGTCAATTGTTACATTGTTACCGATTCTGGCATCAGGGTGAATAAAAGCTAATTTCGAAATCATTTAGAATTTATTTGTTTTTTATTACCTGGGCTACCATTTCACCTTCAACCACGAGCGTGTTTCCAACAAAAGCCTGTCCGTACATAGCAATTATCCCCCTTCTTAATGGTTCTATCATTTCCATTTTAAGTATCACTGTGTCTCCGGGGACAACTTTATGCTTGAATTTCAGCTTGTCGATCTTTAGAAAATATGTTGAATATTTTTCAGGTTCTTCAACATTTCTAAGAACCAGTATACCTCCTGCTTGTGCAAGGGCCTCAACCAACAGCACCCCGGGCATAACAGGTTCATCAGGGAAATGACCCTGGAAGAATGGCTCGTCAAATGTGATATTCTTGATTCCGACAACCGCATTTTCGTCAAGTGAGATTATTTTATCCACCATCAGGAAAGGAAACCTGTGAGGAAGCATTTTCCTTATTTCCAAAAGACTGAGTACAGGAGGCACAGTTGGATCATAAACAGGGATATTCCTCTTCGAAAGGGTTTTCTTCATTTCCTGCCGCATCAATTTTGCCAGCCTTGTGTTTGCATAGTGTCCCGGGCGGGTAGCTACCACCTTGCCTTTTATCGGATGACCCACGAGCGCCAGGTCGCCTAAGATATCCAGAAGCTTATGCCTTGCAGGTTCATTAGGATATCTCAACTCGGTATTATTCAGGATGCCAGCTGTATGCGTGCTTATTCCCGGTCTGTTAAATAATCTGGCAATGCGGTCAATTTCAGACTGATCCACTTCTTTTTCCATTATTACAATGGCATTGTCAAGGTCCCCTCCTTTGATAAGTCCCATTTTAAAAAGAGGTTCCAGCTCATGGAAGAAGACAAAAGTACGGCTCCTGCAAATTTCCTCCTCGAAGTCCTTTATTGAATCAAGGATTGCATATTGGTTTCCAAGGATCTTTGAATTGTAATCGATAAGAACATTAACGCTAAAATGATCGTCGGGATACACAATAAGGTCGACGCCATGCTCCTCATCAGAAAAAACAATCTTCTGTTTGACTGTATAATAGTTCCTTTCTTCCTTAAGTTCCACTAATCCTGCTTCCTTGATTGCCTTTACAAATGCCCAGGAAGCTCCTCCCATAATAGGTGCTTCCGGGCCATTAAGGTCAATAAGTGCATTGTCGACCTGCATTCCATGGAGAGCTGCAAGAGCATGTTCTATGGTTGATACAGAAGCGTTATTCTGAACAAGTGTGGTGCCTCTGGATGTGTCGGTGACATTCTCGGCAAGTGCATCTATAATTGGTTTCCCCGGAAGGTCTGATCTACAGAATTTATATCCGTGGTTAGCCGGCGCCGGCTTGAAAGTTATGTTGACATTTATCCCGGTATGCAATCCTTTTCCGCTGAGAGTAACCTCCTTTGCCAGCGTCCTCTGTTTCTCGCTCATTGCTGAATTAAGTTGTTATAATCCGGCTACAAAAAAAACAAAAAAAATTCGAACAATCTAAGAAATATCCTTTTAACTGCATTAATACCAGTCAATTTACTTTAGAACAACAGGATAAACTACCTGTCCTTAAGTGATTTCATCTCCTTTTCGAGGTTATTGATCCTTGTCTGAAGATCAGGCAATCTTCTGAAGAGAACAGATGATTTGAGAAAATCCTTAGGATCTATTGCCGGGGATCCAAGTAAAGTTGTATTCTCGGTTTTGACATCTCCTAGAATGCCTGCCTGTGCTCCTATCTTTGTCCCGTCGGCAATTCTGATATGCCCTGCAATGCCTACCTGTCCCCCGAACATGCAATTCTTTCCTATTTTTGTCGAACCTGCAATTCCGGTCTGGCCAGCCATAACAGTATTTTCTCCTATTTCAACATTGTGTCCTATCTGGATAAGGTTATCGAGTTTTGCTCCCTTTCGTATTATGGTTGAACCCATTGTCGCCCTGTCGATTGCAACATTTGCACCGATTTCTACATGATCTTCAATCACAACGTTTCCAAGCTGAGGGATTTTCATGAATTCTGTTTCAGACTGAGGTGCGAATCCGAAGCCGTCGCTTCCGATAACTGTTCCTGCATGAATAGTGCAGCCTTCGCCAATGGTACAGTCATTATAGATCTTGACACCTGAGAAAAGAGTGCTCTTTTTTCCCACACTTACATTGTCACCGAGGTAAACATGAGGGTAAACCGAGCATTCATCTTCTACGACGCAGTTTTCTCCGATGCAGGCGTAGGCTCCGATATAAACATTATCTCCGATCTTTGCAGAAGGTTCTATTATGGCAGCGGGATGAATACCTTTCTTTCGCGGCTTTGCCTGGTCGACAAGCCGCAGAAGAGAGGCAAAAGCCTCATAGGAATTTTCGACACGTATCAGAGTCGCATTAACTTTTGAAGTTGGGACAAAAGTTCTATTCACCAGAACAACCGACGATTTGGTGGAATAAATGTAATGTTCATATTTCGGATTGGCCAGGAATGACAGAGCTCCCGTGAAGCCTTCCTCGATCTTTGCAATATTGTTAACGACTGTGTTAGGATCTCCTTCAATTTCACCTTTGAGAAATCCTGCGATTGCTGCGGCTGTAAATTCCATGTTAATCTGTTTTTATTTTCTGCATTCCTTTGGATAGCAGAGAAAATACTTGGTTATTCGTTCAGAAAGAAACCTGTGGTCAAACATGTCGGAAACATCTGATATGCTGGCCGTTCTGCCCGACTTCAGAAGAATGCTAACTTCCGGGGCTTCAGGTGTATATGCAAGGTTGGATATGCTGTTTGTAAAGACAAAATAGTTGGCCATTTCAGAACTGATATTTAATAAACCGGCGACACAATTCTTAAGCATATCGACCCTCTCCTTTGGAAACGGATCGTTTTGCAGTTCTATTGCCAGAAGATCACGCTTTGTGAGTCTGGCAGCAAGGTTCGAGAGGATTCTGTCGGAATCGTCAGCCCAGTATTTTGCTGAAACCAGTATGTCGGTGTCATCAAGACGGGTAAAGTTTGAAGCGACGAGGCCCGGAGTGAATCTGCCCTCTTTGAGAAGGTCATCTGGTCCCAGCTTATTATAGAGGAAGAACCTTAGCGCAGGAGTCGAATAAAGGTCGTGTCCCTCTCCTGCAAGCTCTTTGGCTCTCTTGAGGATCCTCACCAGAAGACTTTCCGACGATAGCACGGTTTTGTGCATGTAAACCTGCCAATACATAAGCCTTCTGGCAATCAGGAACTTTTCCAGGCTATAAATCCCTTTTTCGTCGATCACCAGCCTGTCTTCGACAACGTTGAGCATGCGGATTATTCTGTCGGAACCAACTGATCCCTCAATAACCCCTGTGAAAAAGCTGTCCCGTCTCAGATAATCCAGCCGGTCCATATCCATCTGGCTGGCAATAAGCTCATGAAGGAATTTTCTTTTATACTCCCCGCGGAAAATATCAATGGCCAGAGTAAGTCTGCCCTTGAATTCCACATTCAAAATGTTCATCAGAAGCAATGAAATATCCTCATGAGATATGCCATTTATTATCGAGCATTCCAGCGCATGGGAAAAAGGACCATGGCCGCAGTCGTGAAGCAGAATAGCAATATATGCCGCTTCTTCTTCGTCGTCGGAGATGCTGACTTTTTTTGCTCTCAAGGTTTTTATTGCCTGATCCATCAGGTACAATGCACCCAGGCAATGCTGGAACCTGCTGTGATTCGCTCCCGGATATACGAAGCTCGTAAGCCCCAGCTGTTTTATATTCCTCAGCCTCTGAAACCATTGATGCTCCATGAGATCGAAGATGAAATCACCCGGGATGCTTATGAATCCGTAAACAGGATCATTGATAATTTTTCTTTTATTCGTACTGTATGCCACCCTCAAAAATCTTAACATACAAAAATATGAATTTGTTTTTAACATAATTTTATGCAACATTTGAAATAAACGTCGTCTTTAGATAGTCTATCAGAACGAAACCCGCTTCGACAAATCCACTTAGATGAAAATTGAAATTCAAGGACTTAGCAAAATATATCCAAACGGCAACCAGGCTTTAAAAGAGATAAACCTTGAATTCGGGACCGGCATGTTCGGCCTTCTGGGCCCTAATGGAGCCGGGAAATCAAGTCTCATGAGAATTATCGTCACCCTTATGAAGCCATCTTCGGGTGTGGTCCTTGTCAACGGAAAAGATATTCAGAAAAACAGGAAAGAGCTGAGGAGCATGCTTGGATATCTCCCTCAGGATTTCAGGTTCTTCACTGCCCTTAAAACTTGGGAGTTTCTTGATTATTCAGGATCTCTGGCCGGAATGAGAAACAGGAAGGAACGGCTAGCAGAAGTCGATCGTCTGCTTGACCAGGTGGGACTTCTTGAGGTTCGCGACCGGAAAGCGAACAAGCTTTCGGGAGGTATGAAACGTCGCCTTGGCATTGCCCAGGCACTTATCGGAAGCCCAAGGATCATTGTTGTAGACGAACCGACCACCGGCCTCGATCCGGATGAAAGAATCAGGTTCAGGAACATTCTTTCACAGCTGAGCCAGAATGATGTTACAATTATTCTTTCGACCCATATCGTAGGCGATATCTCCTCAACCTGCCAGGGGATGGCGCTTTTGAACAGAGGGGAGCTGGTCTTCA
This sequence comes from uncultured Rikenellaceae bacterium, assembly GCA_964638545.1. Taxonomy (GTDB): domain Bacteria; phylum Bacteroidota; class Bacteroidia; order Bacteroidales; family VadinHA17; genus LD21. The sequence goes on from CAZXAM010000001.1 coordinate 15,880, forward strand.
ATGGCAGACCTGAAGATCTTGTAAAGCATGCCCAGGGCCATGTATTCAAAATGATGCTCACTCCTTTCGAATATGACAAGGTTAAGGAGAGGTATAATGTTATCTCAACGATCCCTGTTGACACAGGCTGGGAAGTGCAGGTTGTGGCTGACGATGTACCCGAATATGATTCAACTGCCATAACCCCGAATATTGAACATGCATACGTGTATTTCATGGAACATAAGATGCATGCTGATATAATAGAATAAACAACCCTGAAACATGTCTCTTATTCATAATATAAGAACAGTTGCAAAGTATGAGGCAACCACACTCCGGAGAAGCTGGTTTTTCAGGTTGTTCTCCCTGGGTGCGCTTTTTATCTTCACTATACTTAATATCGGATTCTTCTCCCCTATCGGAGATGAATCATGGGAACTTGTTTCAATCCCATCTTCAATACCTCTGCTGAATCTGTACCTCCTTAACATAGCCCAGTCGATTGTTGTTATATTTCTTGCCTCCGACTTTCTTAAAAGAGACAAGAAGGTCGACACCAATGAAGTTCTCTATACAAGGTCGATGTCGAATTTTGAATATGTGATGGGTAAGACACTGGGGATACTCAGGCTCTTCATTGGCCTCGATATTATTATACTGCTTATCGGTCTTGTGATGAACATTATCTCAAAGAGTATGACAATTGATCTGCTGTCGTATCTCTACTACCTTCTTATTATATGTATTCCTACAATATTGTTCAGCCTCGGACTGGCTTTTATGTTGATGTCGCTCATAAGAAATCAGGCTATTACCTTCCTTATTTTGCTTGGGATAGCTGCGCTTGACATGTTCTGGCTCTGGAACCGTTTTGACTCGATATTTGACTATATGGCATTCGGCCTGCCGGTTTTCCAATCAACCATTATAGGATTCGACAACCTGAGCCTGATCCTGAATCAGCGTCTCATTTATTTCTTCCTGGGATTATCGCTTGTCCTGGCTACCGTATTGTTATTCAAGCGATTACCACAGGCAAAAACTCACACTTACTTTTCTGTCGCTTTCATGATTATTTTCATTGCGGGAGCGGTTGTTTGTGCATTTAATACTTACTCTTTTTACAGGAATACTCTTGATGAAAAGAATCTTGTGATTGAGACCGGAAGACAATTTGAAAACAGGGACTTCCCAATGATGACAGATGCCGATATTGACATTAAACATAAGGGAGATCTGTTGGAAGCATCTGCAGCAATAAAATTTACAAATAACAATAAAAATAATCTCAGCAGTTATCTCTTCTCATTAAATCCGGGATTGAAGGTCACCGGAGTTACAACCGGAGGCAGGGAACTTGCATTCAAACAAACTCATAATATTATAGAGATTGATCCTGGAAAATCGATTGCTCAGGGTGAGCGTGACAGTATTGTTATTTCCTATACAGGTACAATAACTGAAGCATTCTGTTATCCCAATTTCACTGACGATATCAAGAAGACCCCATTCACGGCAGTTATGCTTAACATAAAGAAGAGACAGGCATTCCTGAAGGAAAAATACGTGCTGCTGACACCTGAAACGTATTGGTACCCTGTTCCGGGGCTCAATTATTACCCCTCAAATCCTGCCAGAATAAAAATTGATTTCACCAATTATACTCTTCATGTAACGACTAAAAATGGTTTGACTGCTGTTTCACAGGGGATGATGAAGAATGTTGACGGTTCTTTTTATTACAGTCCGGAATCGCCTCTGACAGGACTATCACTTGCTATCGGCGATTACAAATCAGATACACTGATGGTTGATTCGGTGGAATACATTGCCTGGTACATTAAAGACCATGATTTTTTCAAAAAAGACCTCTCCCTGTTAAGTGATACCTTGCCTCTTCTTATTTCCGGTATAATGAGGGAAATGGAAACCAATTTTTCAACTAAATATCCCTTTAAAACTCTTTCACTTGTTGAAGTTCCTGTTCAATTCTATTCGTACCCCAGGATGAACACCCAAACCAGGGCAGAGCTTCAGCCTTCGATGGTTTTGTTGCCAGAAAAACTAGGTCCGCTGATTAACAGGAGCTTTGGCCGGCAATTCACCAGGCAGAAGAAAAATCTGGCCAGGCAAAACCAGGTTGTCACCGACAAAGAACTACAGGTCAGGATCTTCAATAATTTTGTCAGAAATACTTTTATAAGCGGACAGAGCTACAGATTAGTGAATGGATTTGCTGTTAATGAACCGACACGTTATCGTCTCGGACCAAGCTTCTTCTTCTTCAAGAACAATTTTTACTCTTCAGAATATCCCGTGATAAATGCTGTTTTTGAATCGCATCTTCAACAGATAGTCACTCCGAAAGACGGACCCATGGAATTTTCCGGCGAACTTTCAGATAATGACAGGGCAAACCTTATTCTGAAGAATGGCAGTTTCAGGGATATCCTTGAAATGAATCCGGGCGGTGATACTATTATGGTTATCCTGTCTGTAAAGGGAGATTATCTTTTTAATCTCATTAGGTCAAAGGCAGGTATTGAAGAATTTAAGGAGTGGTTTCAGAAATATATTGATGACCATAAATTTCAATGTGTAGATATAAGGAAGTTCAATGAGGATGTGAAACAAAAATTCGGATTTGAATTCTACCCTTACCTGGAAAGCTGGTTTAACAGGAAGGAACAACCCGGATTTAATTTTCAGGAGCCGCAGGTCAATGAGATACTCGTCGGAGACAGGGTAAGATACCTGGTTACTTTTGTTGCTTCAAATCCGGAAAGTGTTCCCGGTATCTTTAATGTTTCGTTCAGAACAGGAGGACCAGGCGCTGAACGCGGAGGAGAACAGACGAATATAACTATGGTCCAGGTGGGACGGGGAGGAGGTAACATGACCATTTCAATGCAAGGCCGCGGAATGGAAGCCGCCGATATATCAAAAATTGTGGAGATAGGCGCCGGGCAGGCCAAAAAAGTCGGAATTATACTCGATGCCCAGCCCAGGGCAATGCTGATCAATACTCTGTTTTCCAAAAACATACCAGGGGAAAGAAATATGCCGATTGATGAAATTAAAAAGCTGAAAATCAAATCTTTTGACTTTAGGGAGGAAGAGATACCCGTTCCTCTCCCCGTTAAAAAAGTCCCTGGGGTAATTATAGTCGACAACGAAGATCCTGGATTTGACGCAGGAAACAATCAAGTTCAGCCTCCTCTAAAGAAGATTCTTGGAATTAAAGCCGGAAGAAGCGAAGGATATCAGCAGATTTATGGTTATTGGGCACCTGACTACTGGCAGGCTTCTGTGCAGTCAGCTTATTATGGAGATTATATTCTATCATCAGTTTTTACACGTGGAGGAACAGGGGACAGAAAAGTTACCTGGTCAGCAAAAATTGATGAACCAGGGTATTATGATGTTTATTGCTATATAGGTAAACTTATAACCGGCAGAGTTACTGTTGGCGAACAAAGAGGCGGACAGGGAGGAGGACAAAGCGGACAGGAGGGACAAGGCGGTCCAATGGTAGTAAATGAAGAGAGTTTTTACAAGGACATGCATTATAAGATTTATCATGATGAAGGGGTTGAAGAGATAACAGTCGATTTTGAGAATGCTGAAGGCGGATGGAACAAGCTGGGGCAGTATTATCTTTCACCAGATACCGTGAAGGTAGAGCTGACAAATCAGTCAGCAGGAAAAATTGTGCTGGGGGATGCGATAAAATGGGTAAAGGCAAATTAATGGCTACCGGTTACCGGCTACCGGCTACCGGCTACCGGCAAATTTTAAAAAAATGAATAATCAAACGATCAAATGATCAAACATTCTTAGTATGAAAAGAATTTTAATGAAGGGGAAGAAAATCTTTCTTGCAGGGTCGCTGATGATGTTATGCTCATTATTTGCATTCCCTCAGAAAGCAGTTACGCTGGAGGAAGCTCTCAGCATAGCCGAAAACAACAGCCCGGCGATGAAAAGGACCAGGTTGAATCTGGTACGGAGCCAGGAGAACCTTAACGCACAGAATGCTGCACTTAAATCACAGTTTTCGCTCTCCCTGAATCCAATCGGATACAACCAGAACCGGGAATTCAACGATCTTATCTCGGAGTGGAACTCTACAAGGACCACCGAAAGTTACGGTACATTTACAATAGCCCAGCCAATAAAATGGACAGATGCTGTCATTTCACTGAATAACAGATTTGGATATAAAGATTCGTACAGCGAATATTCCGACAAAACCACAAAAGGATTCTCCAACAGGCTTTCCCTGAGCCTCGACCAGCCACTGTTCACATATAACAGGACAAAGCTGCAGCTCAAGGAGCTTCAGCTGGCTCTTGAAAACGCCCAGCTGAACTACGCCATACAGCTTCTCTCTCTTGAAAGAACAGTTGCACAGGCTTTTTATTCAGTGTATCAGCAGCAGCAAAGTCTTGACATTGCAAAGCAGGCTTACGATAATATGCTCAAGAGCTATGAAATATCAAAGAACAAAGCAGATGCAGGACTTGTAGCCCGTGAAGAGATATTCCAGGCAGAACTGAACCTTGCTTCGTCAAAGTCGGATTATGAGAACAGCCAGGTCTCATTTGAGAATGCCAAGGATGAATTCAAGGTCCTGATAGGCATGAGCTTATATGACGACCTCGTGGTTCTCCCAAATATAAAGGTTGACACCGTCGGTGTTGATATCTCATTTGCGATCGACCAGGGTCTTCAAAACCGGATGGAACTAAGGCAGAGCCAGATAAGTATTGAAACGTCGCAGTTCGACCTGATACAGACTAAGGCATTGAATGAATTCAAAGGCAGCCTCGGCCTCTCTGTCGGACTTTTCGGTGATAATGAAAAATTCGGAAATGTTTATGAGAGTCCTACCGATAATGAAAGTGTTTCACTGTCGCTTACAATTCCTCTGTGGGACTGGGGAGAAAGAAAATCCAGGATTAAAGCTACAGAAGCAAATATTGAGTCGGCAAACATCTCTTTCGAGGAAGAACAGAATGATATAATCCTTGGCGTGAGAAAAGTTTACAGGAACCTGCTTAATCTTCAGAACCAGATCGATATAGCCCTCCAGAATGTCACAAACGCCCAGCTTACCTACGATCTTAACCTGGAAAGATACAAGAACGGTGATCTGACCGGAATGGACCTGAGTATCTATCAGAACCAGCTTTCGCAGAAGCAGCTTTCTTACACAAATTCCCTGATCTCATATAAGCTTGAGCTTCTTAACCTCAAGATCCAGACCCTTTATGATTTTGAGAATAAAGTACCGGTAACACCTGTTAAAACATTGGAAGAAAAGTAAAAATTAAAATATGAAAAAGTCAATTATTCTCATTGGTGCATTAATACTTGCATTAGCCGGCTGCAGAAACCAGGATCAGAACCTGACCGCCGATGTTGAAATACCTGTTTCCGTGGAGGAACTTAGCCTCAAATCCATAGAGGAGTTTGTGAATACAACAGGTACGGCCTTCCCGAAAGGTGAGATTGAGCTAAAATCGAAGATCGGCGCTAAATATTTCCTTGAAAAGAACCCTCAGACCGGTAGGCCCTGGCAGCTTGGCGACAGGATAAAAGCAGGAACAGTAATAGCCAGGCTCGAAGATGAGGAGTATGTGATCTCAGCAAATCTTGAGACTAATCAGCTCAACCTCGAGCTGATGGAAACTGAATTGAGGAAACAGGAATCACTCTACGAAAAGGGAGGTGTAACCCTGAAAGAGCTGAAAACGGCCGGGATAAACTTTGAAAATGCCAAAAAATCAGTTGCAACCTCAAAGCTCCAGCTTCAGAAAACAAAAGTGGCGGCTCCCATCGAAGGTGTGATTGTCGATCTCCCATACTATACGCAGGGAACAGAAGTCGCATCCGGTATCACAATTGCAAAAATAATGGACTATAAAACGATGTACATGGATGTCCAGCTTCCTGAAAAATATATTGCATCGATAAAACCTGGCCAGCAGGTAAAACTTACCAACTATACAATACCAGAGGATACGATAATAGGAAGGATCACACAGCTATCTCCGGCAATTGATGCAGATACAAGGACATTCAAGGGTACAATTTCAATTGACAACAATGAATTTATGCTGCGTCCCGGAATGTTTGTAAAAGCTGATATCGTAACTGCTTCAAAGGATTCAGCCATCGTCATACCGAAAAGCATCATTCTTTCACGGCAGAGAGGCAAGACAGTTTTCACAATCGATCGTGGAGTCGCAAATGAAAAGGTGATCGAAACGGGGCTTGAAAATCTTACCGAAGTGGAAGTCACCAGGGGTCTCATGAAAAACGAGCGCGTAGTGACCAGCGGTTTCGAAACACTCAGCAACAAGTCGAAGGTGAAAATTATTAAATAAATTTTATGAATGCCATCGCAAGATTTGCCGTAAAATACCCTGTAACAGTTTTGATGCTGGTGCTGGGTATCATCCTGCTTGGATTCATTTCATTCGGGAAGCTTGGGACCGACCTGTTTCCGGATCTGAATAATCCCAAGATCTACATCGAACTCACAGCGGGGGAAAAACCGCCTGAGGAAATAGAAAAGAATTATGTCGACCAGATAGAGTCGCTGGCCATGAGACAGAGCAACGTAACGCAGGTTTCGTCAGTGTCTCATGCCGGATCGGCAAACATTACCGTGGAGTACGGATGGAACAAGGACATGGATGAGGCTTTCCTGGATCTCCAGAAGGAGCTCAACTCATTCAGCCAGAACTCCGACCTTGAGGAATTCACAATATCACAATACGATCCGAATGCTTCCCCGGTAATGATCATAGGGCTGAAGAACAGCCGTATCACCAACATGGATGAGCTTAGAAAAGTTGCGGAAAATTATATACGCAATGAACTGGTCAGGATTGAAGGCGTTGCAGATGTCAAGCTGATAGGCGAGGAAGAGAGCGAAGTGGTGATCGAGACCAACAAGTATATGCTCGAGTCATTCGGTCTGACTGCCGACGGTATCGCTGCCCAGATCAGCAATTACAACCGTAACGTGTCAGGAGGATCCATTGTTGACATGGGAACAAAATATGTCGTAAAGGGAGTCAGTGTTCTTGAAGATCTCGCTGATCTTGAGAATATAATTGTCGGATTCAAACAACCCTCCGCTTCAACCCCTTCAACCCCTTCAACCTCTTCATCTTCTTCAACCTCAGAAAGAGTCCCGGTCTACCTCAGGGATGTTGCAAAGGTCAGCTTTGCAAACAAGGATCCTGAAAATATTGTAACGATCAATGGTGAGAGATGCATTGGACTGGCCATCTACAAGGAACCTAAATACAATACCGTTGATGCTGTCGAAAGCCTTGAGGAAGCGATTGCCGGTATGAGAAATGCACTGCCGGGATATGAATTCATTAAGGTACTCGACCAGGGAACATATATCAACAATGCAATCGGTGAAGTCAGGAATACATTATTAATTGGAATATTACTTGCAGTATTCATCCTTTTCATCTTCCTCAGAAGGATAGGCACCACTCTGGTAATCAGTATAGCCATACCGATCTCCATCATAGCCACCTTTAACCTGATGTATTTCAACCATCTGACCCTTAACATCATGACTCTCGGCGGGCTCGCCCTGGGAGCAGGGATGCTGGTCGACAATGCCATCGTGGTGCTTGAGAATATAACACGGCTCAGGGAGGAAGGAATGCCTCTGAAGGAAGCGGTGATTAACGGCACAGGCCAGGTGGGGGCAGCTATTACTTCCTCAACTTTAACAACAATTGTTGTTTTTCTTCCTATTGTGTACCTGCAGGGAGCCTCCAGCGAAATGTTCCGCGACCAGGCCTGGACAGTAGCTTTTTCACTTTTGTCTTCCCTCCTTGTTGCGTTGCTGGTGATACCAATGCTGGTCTCGACTTTATTCTCAGATGCAAAGAAGAAAGAGAGGCTGAGCGCTCCGGTAAAATTCAACTGGTACTCAAGGGTCCTTGAGAAATTTGTCGAAAAAAGAATCCTGATCATAATCCTTTCTGTTATTCTTCTCACAGGAACTGCGCTTCTTATACCAGGACTGGGCAGCGAATTTATGCCAAAATCTGAATCCGCAGAATTCACTGTTGAGCTCAGGCTGCCCGAAGGGACAAGCCTTGAAAGGACCTTCAGCACTGCCGTAAGGACAGAAGAAATAATCAGGGAATTGCTTGGCCAGAAACTGAATCTTGTCTATAGCCAGTCGGGAGCAGATAACACTTCAACCCTAAGCCAGTCGTCAGCTGTAAAGGGTGAGAATACTGCTTCGCTGAAGGTAATGCTTGATCAGAAGTATGCTCTTGAAACAGAAGATGCAATAACTCTGATAGAAAATTATCTCAAGGATATTCCCGGCCTCGAAGTCAGTTTTTCGCGCGAGGAGACAGCCCTGCAGACTTCACTGGGAACAACAGAATCTCCATTTGCCCTGGAAATATCAGGTGAGGATTACAACGAGCTTGAGAAGATACTGAAAGAGTCAAAGGCTATTCTTGAACAAAATCCCGGACTATATAATATTACTACATCCATGGATGAGGGTACTCCGGAGGTTGAGGTTGTCATCGACCGGTTCAAGACGAGTTATTACGGAGCTTCCGTTGATAATGTTATAAACCAGATAAAGAATTTCCTTGAGGGTTCTTCGGCGGGGAGTTTTGAAAAAGAGGGGGAGATGAAGGATATTACTATCAGGCTTGGAGATATTTCCCTCAACCAGCTCCACGATCTGATGATTACGGCCGGATCGGTAAAAGTGCCGCTAAGTGAGCTGGCAAAGATCAGGACTGTGATAAGTCCACGTGAAATAACAAGGAGAAACCAATCAAGGACCAGCTACGTCTATGCTATGGTCAAGCCGGATGTGGCTTTCGACAAAGTAGTCAAAGATGCAGATGCTGCGCTTAAAGCAATAAATCTACCTGTAGATTATAAAATAAACTTTACCGGTGAAGAGATGAAAAGGAAAGAGTCGACCTCGAATCTCTCTTTTGCACTAATCCTTTCCCTGGTACTGGTTTTCATGGTGCTCGCAGCTCAGTTTGAATCAGTTATACAGCCTTTTGTGATCATGCTTACAATCCCTCTTGCCGGTGTAGGAACTATCCTCGCATTCTTCATTCTTGGTAAACCGCTGAACATGATGGCTTATATTGGAATTATAATGCTTGGGGGAATTGCCGTTAACAATGCAATACTTCTGATCGACAGGATTAATCAGCTCAGGGAATCCGGAATGGGGAAAAAGGAAGCAATTGTCGCTGCCGGAACACAGCGTATCAGGCCGATCCTTATGACCAGCCTGACAACGATACTTGCACTGCTTCCACTGACAATAGGAATAGGTGAAAGTGCATCTCTGAGAGCACCCATGGCGCTTGCCGTGACAAGCGGATTGATCACTTCAACTCTCCTTACTTTAGTAGTGATACCTTGCGTTTACTGGGTCTTTGATTCGTTCAGTGAATTTATAAGAGGGAAAAGAAATACTGCAAAGGATCCTGTTTAAAAATTGACGGGCAAAATGGACTTCATAATAAAAAGAAGGATTCTCATCAGCATGCTGTTCATCGGGCTTTCGATGCTCGGCTTCATTTCCTATCAAAGACTGTCACTGGAACTTATACCGAACTTTCAGCTGCCGGGGATGGTTGTACAGGTTGGCACAATGCTTGAAACCGACCCTGCATATATTGAAACACAGGCTGTTATCCCGATCGAAGGGGCAATTGGAACTCTTGAGGACGTAGAAAAGATCGAATCCAATATTTCTTCCAGGTACGGTACCATTACAGTATATTTCACAAAAAACGCTGACCTCAAATATGCCAACCTCAAGCTTCAGGAAAAAATAGACATCGTAAAAAACACTTTGCCTGAAGAGTTTGTGATCAATGTAATGAAAGTCGATCTTGAACAGCTCACTAACCAGTTCATGTCGCTCCAGGTTAGAGGAGAAGGAGGAGTAGACAGGATCAGGAATATCGCTGACAGGGAAATACAGCCAAAGCTTGAAAATATTGATGGAATTGCAGGTGTACAGGTTTATGGCGGAAAGGAAAATTCAATTGAAGTGAGGCTTGATGAAAAAGCCTGTAAAGCCAATGGTATAACCATGGGACAGATAAGCACTCTTCTGAACAACAACGGAAGGGACAAGACTTATGCAGGCAGAGTGGTGGATGGGACCAATGAATATTTTGTAAATATCACTTCAGAGTACACCAACGTAAGTGATATAGGAAGCATTATCGTAAAGCAGAACGGTCCGATATTACTTCGGGATATCGCAGAGATCTTCTACGGTGTTAAGGAAGAAACATCCTACAGCAGGGTTAACGGGATGAATTCGGTGACCATGAATCTTGTCAATGACAACCAGGCTAATCTTATTGATCTTTCTCACGACGCTATCAGGCAGATAAAAAAGCTTAACAAGGACCTGGCGCCAAAAGGAGTGGAAGTGGTTGTTCAGTACAACAGCGCAGAGACTATGGAGGAAAACCTGACTCAAGTCATCAATCTGGCTATAACAGGTGCACTGCTGGCTGTTCTTATTCTATGGTTCTTCCTCAGGAATATCAGGCTTGTTACCATAATAGGCATATCGATACCAATATCTGTCTATACAGCCTTCAACTTCTTCTATGCTTTTGATATTTCCCTGAACAGCCTTACTCTGGTAGGTATTGCACTCGCTATCGGCATGCTTGTTGACAATTCTGTAGTCGTGCTTGAGAACATTTACCGGCTCGCGGGAGCCGGAAAAGATTTCGAGACTTCTGTAAGGCAGGGAACTAAAGAAGTCTGGCGGGCTATATTCGCCTCGACACTTACGACAGTGGTAGTTTTCCTTCCATTTCTTTTCACTACAAACTTCCTGGTAGAGATAATCGGCAAAAATATCGGCGTATCAATTATCTCAACCTTGCTGGTTTCGTTGAGTGTGGCTATTATGTTCATACCGATGGCAACTTATTACCTGCTATCCAGAAAATCTGTTGGAAACGCAGAGATCTTTAAGAAGCTCTCACTGCACAACAGGCTTATCCAGGCATATCATCTGGCGCTGAAAGCCAGCATGAGAAATCCGGCTAAAACAATTATAGGCACACTGGTCATCTTCTTTGCAGCTCTGCTGATAAGTCTGACCCTGCAGCTTTCAGGAACAGAGGAGATAAATACTCCTGATTTCAGGCTGAGTGTCACGATGCCTTCAGGCTCAACGCTCGAAAAGACCGATGCCGTTGTTACGGAAATAGAATCAAGACTTGCATCAGTTCCTGAAAAAGAGGATGTAGTAAGCCGTATCGAGGAAGACCAGGCGACGATAACAATAAGCCTTAAGGAAGACTGGGATAAGGAAAGCAAAAGGAGTCTTCCGGAAATCAAGAACGACATATCGGAAAAAACGAAAAATATCACTTCTGCCGAGATCAGTATGGATGATGTCTCCTCGAGCGGTGGATTTACAGGCGGCGGCGGCGGAGGTTCTATGGGTTCAGTAAACCCGGGAGAAGGATTCTTGAGAATGCTTGGAATCGGTACTGAATCGGAAAGCGTGATCATCAAGGGACAGGACTTTACAGAGATGAGAAACCTTGCCGAGGATATCGAAACCTATATCGATGAACTCACAACCATCAGAAATGTCAACCTCAATGTACAGAACAATACACCGGAGGTCCAGCTCCATTTCGATATGGATTACATAGGAAGGAATAATTTCACCCTGATGAATCTTTCATCAGCTCTTGGAACCTTCGGCAGGGAATATACTTCAGGAGCGACATTCAAGCAGGGCGCCGAAAGCTATGATATTGTTATAAAATATGCTAAGACAGACACCCTGACAAAAGAAAATACAGATAAAACAATTGATGACCTTAAGCATCTGGAAGTAAGCAACTCTGCCGGAGCAGTGATGGAAATGGAAGAGCTGGCCAATATAATCTTTTCATACGGCAGAGGCAATATCCACCGGGAAAATCAGGAGAAGAGAGTTACAGTAACTTATAGTTTCAACGACGAGATCAAATCGTCGAAGGAACTTCTCGAGGGGGCCAGGGCCGAGGTGCAGTCGGTTGTAAACAGTTTGAATGTTCCTCCGGGGATTGCCGTGGAAATAGTGCAGGAAGAAGATCAGTTCAGGGAATTTTACAAACTGATAGGCATTGCATTTCTTTTAATATATATGATACTGGCAGCAGTATTTGAGTCGCTGACGATCCCTGTTGTTCTATTGTTCAGCATTCCGCTGGCTGCTCTCGGATCTCTGATAGCTCTGATCCTCACCGGCAATTCACTTATCAATGCGAACACACTCATGGGTCTTCTGATCCTGCTTGGGGTTGTTGTAAACAATGGTATTATTCTCATTGATTACACGAATATCCTGCGAAAACGCGGGAACCGAAGGTCAAGGGCACTGATGACCGCCGGAATGGCCAGACTGAGACCTATTCTGATAACTGCATCAACAACGGTTATAGCTATGCTTCCACTGGCTATGGGAAAAGCTGAATATGTTTCAATCATCGGAGCTTCATTTGCAGTAACTGTAATCGGCGGACTCTCCCTGAGCACTCTCCTTACACTGATATTTATCCCTACTTTCTATTCCGGACTTGAGAACGCAATGGAATGGTTCAAGTCGCTCAACTGGAAAAACAAGGCACTGCAGATCATCATTTTTGCAGCGCTGATATTCCTTATTTATACTACACTGGACAGGTTTGTATGGAAGCTGATTACAACCATTCTTGCCATAATACTTGTTCCGGCCACTACATGGTTTATTATGAACAGTCTCAGGAAAGCAAGGGAGACCGTTATTCCTGCAGATGAGAACATTAATATATATGTGCAAAGCCTGGTCAAGATTTACGAACGTGAGAACAGGTGGGCCAGGGAGTGGAAAGCAGGTTCAAGGATAAGAGAAAGACTTGGTCTGAATCACCATTTCAGAAAATGGAGCGATATGACCCAGGTTTCATGGCAGCTGCCTGTTTTTGGTTTCCTGGTATATTTCACATACTTCTACCTGCAAAAGGGATTCTGGATATTCCTTTTCAGCATCACAATGTGGTTCTTTCTTTCTGCAATATGGAACCAGTTCAGGGAGCTTTTCACTTACCTTACGAACGATGGCAAAAGAAGGATTCTCAAAAAGCTGATCCCTGTTTTTGACTTCATAGTATTCTGGATAGTTCCCTTACTGAACCTTGTGTACTTCCAGTTAAAGTGGGAAAATATAGCTGTTGTGCTTATCCTCGGCTTTGTTTGGTACCTCGGGCTCTTCATATACAAGACCGGACAAAAACTTAGCAATGAAAATTTAGATATCTACAGGCTCGAAGGAAAGTTTAAAAACCTGAGGAAAACAGTATATAAGATAGTTGCAGCGGTTCCACTTATCGGTAAGAAGAAAAAACCTTTCAAGGCATTAAGTTGTGTTTCCATGAACATCGGCAATGGTATGTTCGGCCTTCTTGGTCCGAATGGTGCCGGCAAAACAACACTTATGAGGATAATATGCGGGATACTGGAGCAAAGTTATGGCAAGGTCTGGATAAACGGGCTCGACACACAGAAGAAGAGAGAGGAGCTCCAGGGACTTATCGGGTATCTTCCCCAGGAATTCGGCAGTTACGAAAACATGACGGCTCATGAGTATCTCCATTACCAGGCTATGCTGAAGAATATCATTGATGCCAAAACAAGGGATGAGAGAGTCACATACGTGCTTAAGGCCGTCCACATGGAAGAGCGAAGACACGAAAAAATAGGATCCTATTCGGGAGGCATGAAGCAGAGAATGGGGATTGCCCAGATACTTCTTCATCTTCCGAGGATACTTGTTGTTGATGAGCCGACGGCCGGGCTCGATCCAAGGGAGAGGATAAGATTCAGGAATCTCCTTGTGGAACTCAGCCGCGAAAGAGTAGTCATCTTCTCAACCCATATCATTGAGGATATTTCGAGCTCATGCAACCAGGTCGCAGTTCTCAACAAGGGTAAACTAAGGTATCTTGGCAAACCTATTGACATGACCATGGAAGCCGAGGGACACGTATGGCAGATCAGGATACCTTCAGAAGAATTCGCAAAATTTGTCGGTGAGCATCTGGTGGTCCATCACATGACAGAGGATGGATTTGTAAGGATGAGAGTGATCTCCGAATCGAAACCTTATGATAATGCAGTCGCTGCATCTCCAAATCTTGAAGATGCATACCTGTGGCTGCTTAGAAGAAAAGAATAAAATGCTATATGAAAAGTAACTCGTTATTGAATTATTATACACTTACAAGGAAAATGATCTCCTATAACCTCAAGATCATTTTTGCCAATAAGTTTATCTGGTTCCTCGCCGGTTCCGTGATTTTTTATCTTGGAATATCATTAATATATGTTTTCACCAACGATGTCTCAAGAATGGAAGACCTCTTTGGAATTTTTATCTTCTGCGGCGTTCTTCTTGTTTTCTACCCTGCTGTATTTGGGATCCAGAACGACCAGGATGCAAGGACCATAGAAATTCTCTTCGGAATACCTAATTACAGGTATAAAGTCTGGCTTGTCAGGATCATCCTTATATTTTTAATCACATGGCTCATAATGTTCGCATTCACATTCCTGTCTTCAGTGCTGATAGTCAGGTTTCCAGTTGTTAAAATGACCGCTCAGGTAATGGCTCCGGTTATCTTCCTGGGGATGCTGGCATTTATGCTATCTACAGTCATAAGGAACGGCAATGGAACTGCCGTGGTAATGATCATAATCGGTTTCCTGTTCATGACCGTGCAGGATGCTGATTTTCTTAGGAAAAGCCAGTGGAACATATTTCTTAATCCTTTTAATCCAACATATGGCGTCAATGAGACTACATGGGCCATCATCACAATGAAGAACAGGATAATACTTGCCATAGGCACCATTATATTCCTGCTGGCGGGATTGCTGAACCTTCAGAAAAGGGAGAAGTTCATGTAGATCGTGCAATCGTGCGATCGTGCAATCGTGCAATCTCTTAACAACCAGGATTGACTTCACTTTTTCGGTCTTGGGTCTTTTGTCTTTTATCTTGGACCTTACACCCCTTCACCCCTTCACCCCCTCGCCCCATCACCTCTTCTCCCCCTCTTACTTCCGTATACGACCATTTAATGGGAAACCTTATAGTTTGGTACGGCATTTGCATTAAGGTAAATAAGTTCTAATACTTACTGAAATGAAAAAGTTAATTCTCTCTTCGATTCTCGCAGCCCTGGTCGCCCTCGGGACCACAGCAAAAGCACAGGATTATCCTGATGAATACCTGGGGCTGCCTGGAGATAACCTCAATCTCTACGCCGTTATGAAACTCTTCCAGGAGTCTGAGACTCTCGAAGGTTTCGAAAGGAATCTTAATAGTGAAAATTCAAGGATCAACAACCTTGACCTCAACAATGATAATCTCATCGATTACATAACAGTTACTGACTACCCCGACGGTGATGACCATACAATAGTATTGCGTGTGCCGCTTGGAAGAAAAGATTTCCAGGACGTGGCTGTCTTCACAGTTCAAAAGCTCAGGAACGGAGAAGTCCAGATCCAGCTGATCGGCGATGAAGCCCTCTACGGGAGGAACTACATAATTGAACCCAATTATGCCGAAACCCCCAATCCCGGGTACACAGGCAGACCTGAAGACAGGACTTACGTTACCGTTTTAAGGACCACTCCTTACGAGATAGCTTACTGGCCGGTGATAAGGTACATCTACATGCCCGACTACATGGTATGGCACTCTTCATGGTACTGGGGTTACTACCCGCAGTGGTGGAGTCCATGGCGCCCCTTCTACTGGCACTACTACTACGGTTACCACTACAACTTCTATAATGACTACTACGCATACTACCGTCACTGGGATTACTGCCGCTGGAACAGATACAACGACTTCTACTACCACGGAGTCCGCGCATACTCACCGGTTGTGCAGATAAACATCACCAAGAATGTATACAAAGAAACCTACTCGCGTCCCGAGCAGAGAAAAGAAGGTGAAGCTCTCTATACCAGGTTAAACCCCGATCGCGGAACCCGGACAAGCGTAAGCAGGGAATCCAGCGCTGCATCAAGGCAGCCCGCTGCAGGAAGCAGGGAAGCAGCAAGGTCTTCAACAGAACAGCGTACAGCTCCTCAGAGCAGAAGCAGCGAAGCTGCAAGAACTCCTCAGAGCAGAAGTTCCGAAACTGCAAGAACTCCGCAGAGCAGAAGTTCCGAAACTGCAAGAACTCCGCAGAGCAGAAGTTCCGAAGCTGCAAGAACTCCGCAGAGCAGAAGTTCCGAAACTGCAAGAACTCCTCAGAGCAGAAGTTCCGAAGCTGCAAGAACTCCTCAGAGCAGCAGCACTGAGACTTCAAGGGCTCCTCAGAGCAGAAGCACTGAGGCCGCAAGAACTCCTCAGAGCAGTAACAGAAGCTCACAGAGTGCAAGCGCTCCTCAGGGCAGGATCACGGAGACTGCAAGAGCTCCTCAGAGCAGCAGCAGAAGCAGTCAGGGTGCAAGGGTGTCACAGGGCAGCAGCAGCAGCAGAGGAAGCAGTCAGAGTGCAAGGTCTTCAAGCTCCTCAGGACAGAGGTCCTCAGCTGGCAGAAGCAGCAGCTCATCGGGAAGGTCTTCTTCCTCATCCTCCTCCTCATCATCAAAGTCAAGCTCAAGCGATTCGAGATCGAGAAGCAGGTAAATATACGGCGACAGGTTACCGGTTACCGGCTACCGGCCAAGAAGTAAATAAAAAGCGACTCGCAGGAAACTGCGGTCGCTTTTTTTTATTTTTTCTTTTTCTTAAATTGTACCTTCTTAAAGCAGATTGACAATGGCCGTTGGCAAAAAACAGCCTCCCATAAAAAAGCATAGTGAACATCTCGATAAGATCTACTCTTATCTGTCGTTGCGAAAAGCAGTGGGTTGGTTAGGCATACTATTACCCCTGGTACTGTCTCTTGGGGCAATCATGATATTCGGGGAAAACTCAATACGTCATAATATAAGTGTCTATTATTACTCACGAATGAGAGATGTATTCGTAGGGACACTCTGCGCGATTGCCCTTTTCCTGTTTTTCTACAAAGGATATGATAAATGGGATAACCGTGCAGCAAACCTGGCTGGATTATTTGCTTTAGGCATTGCATTATTCCCTACAGTTCCGGAAGGAAAGTATAACATCTCAGCCACGATCCATTTTATATCTGCTGCCGGATTTTTTACGATACTTGCGTTAATGTCACTTTATTTCTTTACCAGGACAAAACCCGCACCGACAAGGCAAAAACTTATAAGGAACAAGATATATATAATCTGCGGCCTGATAATGGCAGCAAGCGCAGGTGCCGTGCCGTTGTTTCTTTTGTTCCTCAGGCAGAAATGGCCCGATTCAACGTTTGTGTTCTGGGCCGAATCTGTTGCACTGGTTGCATTTGGCATTTCATGGCTCACCAAGGGAGGGACACTCTATCCCGATAAGAAGATCAAAGTATAGGATCCAGATATCGTGCTTCCGCTTCGCGGAACTGCGTCACTGCGTTCCTTGAATCTTGCAATCTTGCCGGTCACCGGTTGCCGTCCCGATAGCTATCGGGAGCCGGTTGCCGCTATTCAAAAGGATTCTCTTTCCTGAAATCAGGCCTGTAATTCAGATAGGAATCCATGTCCTGTATCCAGCCGTTACGGAAACCGAGGCTCTCCATGGCTTCTACAACTGACTTGTACTCCGATTTATAGAGAGTACGATTCAGTACCTGGTGGTTTTTTACAAGAGGAACAGGATGATACTGCGACATAAGCGAAAGATGGACTCCCGGTGACAGTTCTTCGGCTATAGACCTTATTACCTTTTTACTTTCCTCAACATGACCGGGAAGGACAAGATGCCTTATCAGCATCCCGTTTACTGCCCTTCCTTTTTCATCAAGATGCAGAGTCGAACCTTTCTGAAAGTACATCCTCCTGATTGCTTTAAGTGCAACAGCAGGATAATCGTCCGCATCAGAGTAATCATTCGAGATTCCTGGTGTAATATACTTGTAATCCGGAAGATATACATCAATCAGCCCATCGAGACTGTCGATTATTTCAGGCTTATCGTAGCTGTTTGTGTTGTAGACCGTATTAGGATGCAAACCTCGTTTGTTCAGGCCCCTTAAAATTGCTTTAACCTGTGGGACCACATGAGACGGAGATACAAAACCTACAGCCCTGATCCCCGTTGACAGGATCTTTTCAATCTGGTCCAGTGTTGAATCCAGGGAGGCTGAGCTTTTCATGCATTCCCCATCCGGTCTGCTTATTTCGTGATTCTGGCAATAGATGCATCTCAGGTTGCAGCCCGCAAAGAAAATATTGCATATTCCGTCGGGCCCGCTTATTGGAGGCTCTTCTCCCCTGTGTATGCAAATTGATGCAATGCTGAGCCCGGCGTCCATGCCGCAGTACCCTCCGCCTCCATCGAACCTGTTTACTTTGCACTCGCGTGGGCAGAGAGTGCAGGAGGAGAGAAGCTCGATCTCATCCCTGGTATAAATATCTTCTTGAATCATTTTATAAAGCCCCCTTTAGAGCTTGTCCCGCGTAGCTTCAGCGAAGCGGGAGGGTTGGGGGCTGATTAGCCACAAAGGTAATCACAAAGGAGCACAAAGTATAAAATTACCGCTGAGCCATTGCACCATTGAGCCGTTGCACCTTTGTGCCATTTCATTTTATTGCAAGCTACAAAGCATTAATAATCATCAACTGTTTTGTAAATATTAAAAGATTAGTTATCTTTGCAACCGATTTGAGGTGAAGGTGCTAGGGGACAGAGTCCCCTATTTTATTATCAAAAAAAAATATGATTGAAAAAGGTCATATAGAAAATGTTGTAAATGAGTTCATTAAGGGAACAGGTATTTTCCTTGTAGCTGTCAGGGTAAGCAGTGCAAATAAAATTACCGTCCTGGCTGATACAATGAAAGGTATCACCATTGATGAATGTGCCGACCTTCACCGCCATATCGAAAAAAGCCTTGACCGTAACGCTGAGGATTTCGAGCTTCAGGTTTCATCTCCCGGCCTCGATATGCCATTCGGAGTAATTGAACAGTATCAGAAGAATGAAGGCAAAAAGGTCGAGGTGGTGAACAACGACGGCGAGAAGTTTACAGGGATCCTGAAAAATGTTACCCCTGGCGGATTCGAGCTGGAAACAGAAGTAAAAATAAAAGGCAAAGGCAGGGAATTAAAAGAATTATCCTTCAACCTTGACCAGGTAAAGTCAACAAAGACAGTTTTGACAATTAAGTAATTATAAGAGGTTTACACCAGATGGAAAATGTTAATTTGATCGACACCTTTTCGGAATTCAAAGAGCTGAAGAACATCGACCGCCCTACAATGATGAGCGTTCTGGAAGATGTATTCAGGGGCATGCTTGCAAAGAAATATGGCTCCGCCGATAACTTCGATATCATCGTGAACATTGACAAGGGTGACTTCGAGATCTGGAGAAACAGGGTAGTGGTGGATGATGACCAGCTTACCGATCCCATTACACAGATCCCTCTTTCGGAAGCCAAGAAGATCGATACCGATTATGAGGTGGGTGAAGAAGTATCAGACGAAGTGAAATTCCTTGATTTCGGAAGGAGGGCGATCCTGTCGCTGAGGCAGAACCTGACAGCCCGGATCCTCGACCTTGAAAAGAACAACATCTACATGAAATACAAGGACAGGATCGGCGAGATAGTTACCGGAGAGGTTTACCAGGTCTGGAAGAGAGAAATCCTTATCATTGATGACGACGGCAATGAACTTATACTCCCGAAAAGCGAACAGATCCCATCCGATCATTTCCGCAAAGGCGATTCTATCAGGGCGGTTGTCATAAAAGTTGAAATGAGAAACAACACCCCATTCATCATACTCAGCCGTACATCGCCTGTATTCCTTGAAAGGCTTTTCGAGCTTGAAGTTCCTGAAATATTCGACGGGCTCATCACAATTAAAAAGATCGTAAGGGTTCCGGGAGAACGCGCCAAAGTTGCCGTAGAATCGTACGATGAAAGGATCGATCCGGTAGGAGCCTGTGTTGGAATGAAAGGTTCCAGGATCCATGGCATTGTCAGAGAGCTTCGCAACGAAAACATAGACGTTATAAATTTCACATCAAATAACCAGCTTTTCATACAGAGAGCTCTGAGCCCGGCCAAGATAACCTCGATAAAGCTTTTTGAAGAAACCAAAAAAGCTGAGATTTATCTTAAGCCTACCGAAGTCTCTCTTGCAATCGGAAAGGGAGGTCTCAATATCAAGCTTGCAAGCCAGCTCACGGGTTATGAAATAGATGTTTACAGGGAACCGGGCGGTGAAGACGAAGAAGACGTGAACCTAGAGGAATTCAGTGATGAAATTGAAGACTGGATAATCGAGGAGCTGAAAGCAATAGGATGCGACACGGCAAGAAGCGTTCTCAATCTTTCAATAAGCGACCTTGTAAAGAGGACCGACCTTGAAGAAGAAACAGTTAAGGAGGTCGTTAACATATTAAAGTCTGAATTTGAATAAAATATTTTTCAGGTCATTTTTCAGAGATTTAAAAAGTCGAGGCTTATTTTATGACAGAAGACGTTAAAGCAACGAGGTTAAGCAAAGCGGCCCGCGAATTCAATGTGGGGATATCCACCATTGTGGAGTTTCTGCATAAGAAAGGGTTTGTTATTGATCCTAATCCCAACACAAAAATCCCCCAGGATGCTTATCTCCTGCTTGTTAAGGAATACAGCACGGATATCAGCGCCAAGAAGGAATCTGAAAAGCTGGCTCTCAAGGAGCTTCACAGGAAAAAAGAAACTCTTTCCATTGACGATTTTTCTGATAAAGCGCAGGCTGAAGAATCAGAGAAGGATGATGAAATTCTTGTGAAGGATTCTTCCGGATCAACAAAAGGCATAGACCTAAAAAGTGAAGTCAAGAAACCCGACATCAAGCTTGTCGGCAAGATAGACCTTGAAAAAACCGCTAAACCTAAAGCGGTGCAGCCAAAAGAAGAACCGGAAAAGAAACCGGTAAAAAAAGCGGCTGAACCTGAAAAAGAGGATAAAAAGAAAACCCCTGCCACCAAAGAACCAGCAGCAACCGTTGAAGAAGAAAAGGCTGTTGTCGATCTCCGGATATTAGGGAAAATTGACCTTGAATCTTTGGAAGGTAAAACTTCCAGAAAAGAACAGATCCCAGTAAAAGAGGAACAGGAAGAAAAACCTGTAAAGGAAGAACCGGCAAAACATCTTGAAGATCAATCCCTGACAGAAAAAACTGAAGCTGAAGAGTTTACTGAGGAGATCATTGATGCAGAAACTGAGTCACTGCCTGAAGAGAAGATAATTGAAGTTTTCCGCCCGGGATTTGAGAAGCTGTCAGGACCGACAGTGGTAGGAAAGATAGACCTGCCGGTTGAGGAGAAGAAAAAGCCTTCCTCATATCAGCCTGTAAAAATCAACGGTGACCAGGATTTCCGAAGAAAGAAGAAAAGGAAAAGGATCACCAAGGAGAAAGAACAGGTGCAGGTTGCCCGGCCCGGAACAGCAGACAGGAGAGATAAGACAGGCAAGAAGCCTCCTCTTAAGAAAAGACCTGTAAGAGCTGAAGTTGATGAGGAAGAAGTTCAGAAGCAGATAAAGGAAACCCTTGCCAGGCTTACGACAAAGGGAAAATCAAAAGGATCAAGATACCGCAGGGAGAAGCGTGAAGCTATCAGCCAGCAGCGCCATGAAATGGAGGACAAGATCGAACAGGATAAGAATATCCTGAAGGTTACCGAGTTCGTCTCTGTAAATGAGCTTGCCATTATGATGAACATTCCCGTAACTGATATCATTTCCACATGCATGAATCTTGGATTGTTCGTTTCCATTAACCAGCGTCTCGATGCCGAGACTATGGCTGTGCTTGCCGACGAATTCGGATTCAAGGTTGAGTTTGTCAGCGCCGAATTGCAGGAAGCTGTCAGGGAGGTTGAAGACGATACAGAGGATCTTACTCCAAGACCTCCTATTGTTACTGTAATGGGACATGTTGACCATGGAAAAACCAAACTGCTTGATTACATAAGGAGGACGAATGTGATTGCAGGAGAAGCAGGAGGCATAACGCAGCATATAGGAGCTTATGCGGTGCAGCTAGATGACGGACGTAAAATAACATTCCTCGACACTCCCGGTCACGAAGCATTCACCGCAATGAGAGCAAGAGGAGCCCAGATAACCGACATAGCTATTATCGTGGTGGCTGCTGATGACGGAGTGATGCCGCAGACAATCGAAGCCATCAACCATGCTTCGGCTGCAGGTGTTCCAATTGTCTTTGCTATCAATAAAGTTGACAAGCCGACAGCCAATCCCGAAAAGATAAAGGAGGCTCTCGCCAACATGAATTATCTTGTTGAAGACTGGGGCGGCAAATACCAGTCACAGGAGATATCCGCTAAATCCGGACTGAATATAGATGCCCTTCTGGACAAGGTCCTTCTCGAAGCAGAAATGCTGGATCTGAAGGCAAACGCCGATAAACCGGCATTAGGGACCGTGGTAGAATCCTCACTCGACAAGGGAAGGGGATTTACCGCTACAATACTTGTCAAAGCCGGAACTCTCAGGGTAGGTGACGTCCTCCTTGCCGGAACAAGTTTCGGTCATGTCAAGGCTATGTATAATGAAAGAGGAAATAAAATTGACGAGGTTGGTCCGGCCACCCCGGCACTGATTCTTGGTCTTAACGGAGCTCCCCAGGCAGGCGACAAATTCAATGTTATGGAAAGCGACAGGGAAGCCAAGGATATTGCCACCAAGAGAGCTCAGCTTCAGAGAGAACAGGGGCTTCGCACTCAGAAACACATTACCCTTGATGAGATAGGAAGAAGGATAGCCATAGGCAACTTCCAGGAGCTTAACATCATAGTAAAGGGTGATGTGGACGGAT
This sequence comes from uncultured Rikenellaceae bacterium, assembly GCA_964638545.1. GTDB lineage: Bacteria > Bacteroidota > Bacteroidia > Bacteroidales > VadinHA17 > LD21. The sequence continues at coordinate 38,887 of CAZXAM010000001.1, forward strand.
CTGTAGAAGCTCTCGGCGATTCGCTTATCAAGCTTTCAACCCCCGAGATCCAGCTTAATATCATTCACAAGGCTGTCGGACAGATTTCAGAATCCGATGTCCTTCTTGCTGCAGCCTCAAACGCCATCATAGTTGGTTTCCAGGTGAGACCTTCCTTTGCTGCAAGGAAGCTTGCAGAGAAGGAAGAGATAGACATTCGACTCTATTCAATCATTTACAATGCAATCGAGGAGATTAGGGCTGCTATGGAAGGAATGCTATCGCCTGAGGTAAAAGAGGAGATAGTTGCAACAATTGAGATCCGTGAGATATTCAAGGTTACAAAAGTGGGTACTGTTGCAGGGTGCTATGTCAAGGAAGGAAAGATAACCCGTAACACCCTTGTGCGGATCATACGCGATGGCATCGTGATCTACACCGGAGAGCTTGGGTCCCTGAAACGCTTCAAGGACGACGTGAGAGAGGTGGTCGGGGGTTATGAATGCGGACTCAACATCCAGAACTTCAACGACATCAAGATAGGAGACATCATTGAGGGATATCAGGAAGTAGAAGTTAAGAAGACTCTATAAAAGAGCTTTGTATTTTTCAGCGTCAAGAAGTTCACTGACCTCTGCCGGATCACTCATCTTGATTTTTATCATCCAGCCCATACCATAGGGGTCTTTGTTGACCACATCAGGAGTGTCGGTTATGGCAGGATTCACTTCGACTATCTCTCCTCCCACTGGCATGAACAGGTCAGACACTGTTTTCACAGCTTCGATTGTTCCGAAAACTTCTTCCTTCTTAAGGGTTTCTCCGAGTGTTTCTATTTCGATGAAAACAATATCTCCAAGTTCGCCCTGTGCGAAGTCAGTAACGCCAGCAAAAGCAAATTCGCCTTCGATCCGAAGCCATTCGTGATCCTTTGTATAATACAGATTTGACGGTACGTTCATAAATATAATTATTAAGATAGTTTTAAAATGATGCCACAAAATTAAGAAAAATTCTTACTCTGCGGGAGGCTCTGAAATTAAATCCTTTTCCTGGTGGATCCTTTTATAACCAGTTCCGTTTTAATGATCTCAGTATGGAATTTATGTGTCGCCCTGTTTTCAAGGTTGTTTATCAGGAGCTTCACTGCCTCCTTGCCAACAAGATATCCATGCTGTTCCACCGAGGTAAGCGTAGGATCGGTAAGGTCAGACATCATTCCGCTTGTAAAACCAATAATCGAAATATTGTCAGGAACTTTAAAACCTTTCTGTTTTACCACCCTCATGGCTTCTGCAGCGGTAAGGTCATTGACAGCAAAGATCCCATCAGGAGGAGTTGCCCTTGTAAGAAGTTCAGGCACCACTATCCTGGCTTCTTCACCGGTATCACATCTGATAATATTGTTCTCGTCAGGCATGATATTCATATCCCTGAGAGCTTTTATAAATCCTTCTTTCCTGTTCCTGCCGATGAGAAGGTTCTGAGGGCCTGAAAGATGGATTATATTCCTGCATCCCGTTTCTACAAGGTGTTTTGTAGCTTCGTAGGCCCCTCCCTCATCGTCCACTATTACCCGGTCAGTTTCAATCTCATCACATACCCTGTCAAAAAATACAAGAGGCTTACCCGCATTTATAATGTTCCTGAAATGGTCAAAATTCTCCGTTACCTTGCTCAGTGAAACCAGTATCCCGTCGACGCGGCTGGAGAGCAGTGTCTCGACGGCTTTTACCTCTCTGTCGTATGATTCATTCGACTGGCAGAACATGACATGATATCCCGAGTCATAAGCCAGATCCTCAATGCCGCTGATGACTGTAGAAAAAAAGTAATGGACGATCTCCGGAACAATAACGCCGATAGTTTTGCTCAGGCCGCTTTTAAGACTTAATGCTATCGGATCTGGTTTATAGTTCCACTTTTCAACGAGCTCCCTGACAGCCTTCTTTGTAGCAGGGCTGATATCGGGGTGTCCTTTGAGAGCTTTGCTGACTGTCGATGGAGAGATGCCCAGTTCCCTCGCTATGTCTTTTATGGTTACCTGTCCCTTGTTCATTCTGGCTTTTCAGAGACAAACATCTGTTCCCCGAAGTTAAGAGAATTTATGCTATTTCCCTCATCCATCTGAAAAATGATATTTTCAGGAAGAATTTAGAGGCTGAAAAAACTAAAAAGAACAAAAAAAATATTCACGGACCATGAAATTCCTGAAAAATATTAACATTTCAAACGTTTGCGATAACATATGTTAAATGCTTGAAAATTAATATATTCAAGTGGCTTTTATATTGATTTCTTTATTAAATTTGCGGGTGCCTTTAATGGCTGTTATTACAGATCACGCATAAAACTCAAACTATAAATCTAAAACCAGACATCTAATGAAAAAACGATTCTTCACGATGCTATCGTTGCTATTTCTTGGGATTCTTGTTTCAGGTGCACTCAGCGCCCAGGGAACAAGAGTTACAGGGAAAGTGACGGATGCAGCAGATGGTTCTGCCCTGATCGGAGTGACGGTCCAGGAAAAGGGAACCACCAATGGAACGATTTCGGACGTTTCAGGTAACTTTTCGATTACAGTTGCTCCAACAGCTACCCTGAATTTCTCCTACGTAGGATACACTTCCCAGGAAGTGCCTCTAAGCGGCAGGACAGTAATAAATGTTGCCCTGGCAATTGGAGATCTCAGTCTTCAGGAGGTAGTTGTAATAGGTTATGGAACTGTCAAGAAATCTGATGCGACAGGATCTGTTGCAGCTATCAGTTCCAAAGATTTTAACAAAGGAGCTATCACCTCCCCGTAGGACCTGCTGGTAGGCAAGAGCGCGGGCGTTGTCATCACAACATCCGGCGGAGCACCAGGAAGCGGCTCAACGATACGTGTGCGCGGCGGATCATCTCTGAACGCATCAAACGACCCCCTGATAATTATCGACGGCGTTCCTATCGACAACAACGGAATTTCGGGAAGCTCAAACTTCCTTTCGATAATTAATCCCAACGACATTGAAAACTTTACCATTCTAAAGGATGCTTCAGCAACAGCTATTTATGGATCGAGAGCTTCCAACGGCGTTATACTTATAACCACCAAGAAAGGAAAAGCCGGAAGTAAATTCTCTGTATCATACAATGGAAATGTTTCTGTCGCCAACGCAATAAAATATGTCGATGTTTATTCAGGCGATGAAATGAGACAGCTTGCACTCGATAAAATAAGCCTCTTTGGTGCTGAAAGTTTCACCAAGCTTTGGTCAAGCAATACTAACTGGCAGGATGAAATATTCCGTACCGCCATATCACACGATCATAACCTGAGTCTCTCCGGAGCTTACAGAACTATTGTTCCCTACAGGTTTTCAGTCGGATACACCGACCAGAACGGGATTCTGAAGAACACGGATATGCAAAGACTCACAGGTGCTCTCAGCTTTGATCCTTCTTTCCTTGACAATTCATTAAAAGTCAGTGTTAATGTTAAGGGGATGCTTACAAAGAACAATTTCGGCGACCAGGGCGCAATCGGTTCAGCAGTCAACATGGATCCTACCAAGCCAGTAGATGATGTAAAACCATCTTCCGGAAATTATTTCCAGTGGGTCAATTATGGAGCCAACCTGGGAACTCCCAATCCTGTTGAACAGCTTATGGCTGCCGACAACAGGTCTGATGTAAACCGGCTTATAGGAAATATCCAGTTCAATTATAAGATGCCATTTCTTCCGGACCTCGTTGCTAACCTCAACCTTGCTACAGATATTTCGTCCAGTACCGGATATGATAACCGCCCCCGCACATCACCGTCTGTCCTTACAAGTCCGCTTTACGGACGACTGCGTGATTACAGCGGGAAGAACTTCAACGATCTGCTTGATTTTTACCTGACTTATACCAAGGACATATCACAGATCAAGAGCAGAATTGAAGCGACTGCCGGTTATTCATGGCAGCATTTCATGCGCAAAGGCGATAATTATACACGAGGAATTCAGGATGCAACTCATGTATACCAGAAATCAGACAGTTCCACCTTTATTACTGAAAACTACCTGGTTTCATTCTTCGGACGTCTGAATTATACATTAAATAATAAATACCTTCTAACCGTGACTGTCCGTGATGATGGTTCTTCACGTTTTGCAAAGGATAACCGCTGGGGAATTTTCCCGTCAGTAGCGCTCGCATGGAAGATAAAGGATGAGTCTTTTCTCAAAAATGTTAAAGCAGTATCCGACCTGAAACTCAGGTTAGGCTGGGGTGTAACCGGACAGCAGGATATAGGAAATGATTACCCGGCACAGGCAAAATACAGGTTATCTTCAGAGGGTTCCTATTATTTTATAGATGGAGAATATCTTCCTACACTGAGACCTGATGCTTACGACCCTGATATTAAATGGGAAGAAACCACAACCCAGAACATAGGTCTTGATTTTGGTTTTATCAATGGCAGGATCGCAGGATCAGTTGACTTATACAAGCGTGTTACCGATGACCTGCTCAACACTGTGACAATCCCCAGCGGGAGCAACTTCTCTAACACATTGCTTACCAATGTGGGAAGCCTGGAAAACAAAGGTATTGAATTCGCACTCAACCTTATACCGGTTTCGAAAACCGATATGACGCTGAACATCGGGTTTAACCTTACCTACAATCAGAATAAGATAACCAAACTTCTTCTGTCTGATGATCCCAAATATATCGGGGTACTTTACGGTGATGCCTTCACAGGCCAGAAACAGGTTACCAGGGTTGGCTATCCTGCATATTCATTCTTTGTCAACAAGCAGGTTTATAACGCAGAAGGCAATCCGATCGAAGGATTATACGTAGATCTTTCAGGTGCCGGAGGAGCAGTGAACGGCGACAATGCCGATAAGTACATCTTCCATAATCCGGTTCCTGATTACCTTCTGGGTCTTTCAGCGCGCTTTGAGTATAAAAACTTTGATATTTCAGCGTCTTCGCGTGCAAGTATCGGAAACTATGTTTACAACCAGGTTGCTGCCGGAGCGTCATACGATCAGATGTACCAGATCGGTTACTGGAAGAACTTCCCTAAATACCTGAGCGAAACGCAATTTGTCAAGCGTCAGTTCACGAGCGACTATTTTGTCTATAATGCGTCTTTCTGGAAGCTTGATAATGTTACCGCAGGCTATTCATTTGAAAACCTCAGCGGTATTTCCAGTGCACGCATCAGTTTTACCGTGCAGAATGCTCTGACTGCCACCAAATATCCTGGCATCGATCCGGAAGTTCCTGGAGGCGTGGACAGTAATTTCTATCCAAGACCAAGAACATTTATGCTTGGAATAAGCTTAACCTATTAATATTCTAACAATCTGAGATATGAATAAAAAGATTTTTATAGTTGGAATAGTTCTTTCGACACTGATGATAGCATCATGCGTCAAAGATCTTGATGTCACCCCAAAAGACCGGAATACTATTATGGCCGGGAACCTGGGTGACGATCCTCAATACATGAAACAAGCCCTCGGAAAGATATATGCAAGTTTCATCATCAGCGGTCAGGGAGCAAACGGCGGGGATGATATATCGGCTCCCGACGGAAACTTCTTCACAACAACCAGGGCACTATGGAACCTGCAGGAGATTACAACTGATGAGGCAATCTGCGGATGGGGCGATGCCGGCATTTCTGATCTGAATACTCAGACATGGAGCCCGAGCAATCCTTTCCTTACCGCTCTTTATCAGCGCCTGAGCCTTAGCATAACCTATGCCAATGATTTTATAAAGCTTACCAACGGGAACTCTGATCCTGAAATCATGAAGTATAATGCCGAGGCAAGGTTTCTGAGAGCTCTTGCTTACTATTACCATATGGACCTCTTCGGAAATCCTCCGTTTACAACCGACGCCGACGGAGTTGGTAAATTTTACCCGAAACAGCTGGATCCGGTTTCCTCGGTTGGCAGGAAAAAACTCTTTAACTATATCGTATCAGAGCTTCATGATATTGAAACCAAGCTTGGAGAACCTGGTTCTTCGTATCCCCAGGCAGACAAAGGAGCTTGCTGGATGCTTCTTGCCAGAGTATATCTGAATGCAGGCGTATATACGGGCACTACAAAATGGGACAGCTGCAAGATCTACTGCGACAAAGTCATCGGAAGTGGAAAATACGAGCTTTCACCCAATTACAGGCGTAATTTTTCTGCCGACAACGGTTACAGCGACAATAATAAGGAGATGATCTTTGCCTGGTCCCAGGATGGCATTAATACCCAGGGATATGTCGGAACGACATTCCTAATTGAATCGTGCAGTGATGCTACATATATCAGGGCTGAAGATTTCCATGGACTGACATCCAATACAAACTGGAACGGTAACAGGGGAAGGATCCAGTTCATGAATATCCTTGTTGATACACTGAAAACTTATGGAAATAATCCTGTCCCCACCACTGATCCACTTTTTTCTCAGGCTGCTGACAAGCGTGTATTCCTTAAGATGAAGAAAAGCATGAATATACCAAGTGCATCCTCAAGCGGCGATTACGGGATAGGAGTCTATAAGTTCACAGCAAAAAAGGCTGATGGAACATTACCTGCCAATCATAATATCGCTTTTGCATGCACCGATTTCCCGATCTTCCGCTTTGCTGATGCATATCTGATGAGAGCTGAAGCATTGTTCAACACTACAGGAGCAGCCAGCGCTGTTGACGACATCAACAGGATCAGGGAACGGGCTTACGGCAATACCTCAGGCAATATAAGTGCAGGTCAGATCACGGCCCAGTTCATTCTTGATGAAAGATGCCGCGAGTTCTACTACGAAGCTCAGAGACGCACCGACCTTATCCGTTTCGGCAAATTCACAAACGGCGGCTACAACTGGCAATGGAAAGGTGGAACGTACATCGGCCAAAATACCGACAGCGACCTGAATCTGTTCCCAATACCGGGAGACGAAGTTTCGGCAAACCCGAATATCAAGCAAAATCCTGGTTATTAACCCTTTAAATCTACAGAAATGAAGAAGAATTTAATCATATTCATAACATTGATCGGACTGATTGGCTTTCTGTCTTCCTGTGAAAGGGACGACACCAAGGTCGTAATACTGGACTCTCCGATTGTTCCTACCCTAAAGAGCATACCAAGCCTGACTCTGCAGAGATCTCATGGCAATGATACCATTATTTTTACTGGCACGCCTGTTGATCCGGGATTTGCTGCTTCAGCTAATTATTTTCTGGAAGCCTGCCCACATGGAACTAACTTTGCGGATGCAGTTACAATCTGGTCAGGAATCCAGGATACCCTGATAAAAATTACTATCATGGATGTGAACAGTGCTTTACTTAAAAAGTTTACTGCAGACATAACTACGTCAGCAGATCTCCGTATCAGATCTGTACTGGTTGTTGATGCAGGAACTGGCGCTCTGGGCACTAGTACCAATCCGTTATCTTACTCATCAGCAATTACAACCGCTAATGTAACTCCATATGGATTGCCCCGCCTTGATCTGATCAATTCCGGGATTACCCAGAAAATTGAATCCGCTCTGGGTGATGGCAATTACGTTGGTTATGTAAAACTTGATGCAACAAAAGCTTTCACACTGAAGAATCCGGAGGCTAACATTACATATGGAGGTAGTGCCGGTGTGCTTGCTGTAAATGGCGCCAGCATCACACCTGAGGCAAGTGGCTGGTATAAATTAACAGCCAATACCAATAATCTTACCTATGTTCTGAAAGCGTTCAACATAGGACTGATTGGTTCTGCAACCCCCGGAGGATGGTCCACTGATTCACCAATGGAATATAATCCTGTTAGTGGGTTGTGGGAACTTACAGTTGCCCTGAAAGCTGGAGAAGTCAAGTTCAGAATGAATAATACATGGGAAGATGGCATCAACCTTGGTCTCGGAGATGTTGATCATCCTCAGTATACAATTGACAATCTCTGGAATGACGGCGGGAGTAAAAATATACCGATCGCAACGGATGGCACTTATACTGTTAAACTGAAAATCGGAAGCTCAACTTATAGTTGCACAATTAAAAAGAACTAATGACCAGTAATAAGTATAATGTAGATTCAAATTTAAATTATTAAGAAATCACATATGAAAAGTTTAAACAAATATATATTCCTGGCATTCTTTGTAACTGCAATAGTCATTTTTTCAGCATGCACAGAGGATACTGCTGATGTCAGGCTTGATCCGAAGCTATCCACTTCGCAGGTCCTGAATGTAAAATCCGACGGAGCAACAGTACTTGGCTTCATTGTTGCTGCCGGCGACGGAATTTCTGAGAGAGGTGTTTGTTACGACAAAGCGCCTTCGCCCACTACCGCAAAATCAAAAGTTGCTTATCTCGGACAGAGATCCACAGCCACTTTTGAGGTTATCCTTAAAACACTCGACTATGCTACAAAGTACTATGCCCGTGCATATGTCGTCAATGAAAACGGAACCATTTACGGTGAGGAGGTGAATTTCACAACACTGCCGGTCACAGCTACCCTTACAACAACAGCAGTAACCAATGTCACAGGAACTAAGGCTGTAACAGGTGGAAACATCACCATCGACGGAGGCTCTCCGATCACAGCCCGCGGAGTCTGCTATGGTACGAGCCATAATCCTACACTTAGCAATAGCTTTACTACCGACGGTGCAGGCACCGGAACATTTACCAGCAATCTTTCAGGATTAAAGGGCCTTACTACCTACTATGTAAGAGCTTATGCAACCAACAGCGCCGGCACAAAATACGGCCAGGAAGAAACATTTACAACGCTGGTTAGCGTACGTAACTGGTATGTCCCGGGAGGCTATATAACAGCCAGTTATCCCGGTTCAAGCTATACAAATTGGGATCCCGCTACTTCTCCTATGGTCAAAAGCACTGAAGCTGCTCCGGATAACGTTGAAGGTTACATATATATGGCAGGCGCTTCAAACGATTTTAAATTCTCTGTACAACCAAGCTGGAACGGAACAAATTACGGAGCAAGCGGAACTGCCGGCGTATTAACTGACGATCCGGGTGCCGGAAATCTTAATCTGACTGCAGGTTATTATAAATTGAATGTTAACGCCAGCGTCAATCCTCTGACCTATACTGCCGTTGCAACCACATGGGGTGTGATCGGAGACGCAACACCAACAGGCTGGGGAGGACAAACTGACATGACCTACGATCCTGCAACACAGGTATTCTCTCTGGCACTTCATTTATCAAGCGATGGCAAGTTCAAATTCAGAGGAACAGCAGACTTTTCGATCAGTTACGGAAGCAAAACTGCAAACGGGAAACTGGATACCGAGGGTGGTAATGATATACCTGTTGCCCTGACGGCAGATTATGCAATTACTCTTGATCTCAGCCATCCTAACGAATACACTTACAGCGCCAATGCCTGGGGTATAGTCGGTAGTGCCCAGGGATCATGGGATAATGACACTGACATGACCTGGGATGCTGTTAATGAAGTGTTTACTGTTACTCTTCCTATGACTGCAGGGGAATGGAAATTCAGGGCTAACAATGCATGGACCATTAATTTCGGTGGATCACTTACAGCTCTTACCCAGGATGGAGGGAACTTTGCAATCACAACAGCAGGTAACTACACGATTACCCTTAATCCATGGACGAAAGTTGGTACGATTACCATGAACTGATGCTTAATTAATCATCTGCCTAAACGGTTGTATGATTGCCCAATAATCAAAAACCTCTCCTTATACCCGGAGGGGTTTTTGATTCTAATAATTGCGGTTTAGTATCTTTGAAGTTAAATACCCTTTACTAATTCAACATAAGTCTAAATGAGAAAGCTTCTCTTCATTATAACCGGAATTGCATTGTCTGTCACATCCCTTTTCTGCCAGATGATTACCACCGATCCGGCAGTGCCGACCATGGGGCAGGTTATCAGGATATACTTCGATGCGAAATATACTGAAGCAGGAGAACTGAAAAATTACACCGGAGACCTGTATGCACACACGGGCGTAACAGTAGGCGGTGTAAACTGGAAAAATGTTATCGGGACCTGGGGTGTGAACTCTTCTCAGCCAAAGCTTTCATATCTGGGTAACAGCATTTATGAGCTGAACATAACACCCGATATCAAGACATTCTATTCCCTCCCGGCCTCTGAAACGGCAACCAGGATCTGCCTTGTAATAAGAAGTGCAGACGGGACAAAACAGACCCGTCCCGATATTTTCATTGATTTATTTGCCCTGGGCCTGAACGCAACTTTCACTCTACCGGTAAAATCATCCCTGGTGGCTGAACTGAACGACCAGATCGCTGTACAGGCTGCAGCAACAGCAGCAGATTCAGTTTCATTATTCATAAATGACAATTGGGTCAAGCACGGATCATCCTCATCTTCCCTTTCTCATACTTTCTCAGCTGATCAATATGGCGAATTCCGGGTAAAAGCTGTAGCCTGGGACCTGCCGAATTCCTCCGTTGATTCATTTTTTGTATATGTAAGAGGTCCTCTGGTAACTGAGGCAGTCCCTGCAGGAATGAAAGATGGTATAAATTATACCGGCGATAATTCAGTTATCCTTGTCCTGCATGCACCAAATAAAAATTACGTTTTTACTGTCGGTGATTTTACCGGCTGGGTTGCCAGGGCGTCAGGATACATGAAAAGAACTCCTGACGGTGAAAGGTACTGGATTAAAATCGACGGACTGGAGGCAAGGAAAGAATACCGGTTCCAATATCTTGTCGGACCGGATCTCTACATAGCTGATCCCTATGCTGACAAGGTCCTTGATCCGTTCAACGATCAATATATATCTTCAGAAACATATCCCGGACTGATCAGCTATCCGAAAGATACAGCTTCAGGAATAGTATCTGTCCTTCAGACTGCACAGGTCCCCTACTCCTGGCAGACAACAGGATATCAGCCTCCTGCAAAATCAAAACTAATCATCTACGAACTGCTTCTCAGGGATTTCCTGGCAAAGCATGATTTCAAAACACTGATAGACACTCTCAGTTATCTCGACGACCTCGGAGTAAACGCCATTGAACTAATGCCTGTAAGCGAATTTGAAGGCAACCTCAGCTGGGGCTACAATCCTTCTTTCTATTTTGCTCCGGACAAGTATTACGGGCCGAAAAACGACATGAAGGCTTTTGTCGACAGTTGCCACAAAAGAGGCATTGCCGTAATTATGGATATTGTGCTCAACCATTGCAACGGTCAGTCACCTTTTGTTCAGCTCTATCTCGACTATTATGGCAGTGACCAGATCTACATGAAATTACCGAATCCCTGGTTCAATGCCAGCTCCCCAAATCCGGTCTATAAATGGGGCGCAGACTTCAATCATCAGAGTTCAGCGACTCAGAATCTTGTCGACAGGATAAACTCTTACTGGATGACTGAATACAAGATAGACGGATTCAGGTTCGATTTCACCAAGGGATTTACCAATACACCAGGGGATGGATCAGCTTATGATGCCCAGAGGATCGCTATCCTTAAAAGGATGGCAAATCAGATGTGGGCAGTCAGGTCACAAGCCTACGTCATTCTTGAGCATTTTGCGCCGGACAATGAAGAAAAAGAGCTGGCAAATTACGGGATGCTGCTCTGGGGCAATAATAACTTCAATTACGGGGAAGCTGCGATGGGCTATGTTTCAGATCTCACTTACGCTTCTTATCTGGGAAGAGGCTGGACAGTGCCCAACCTTGTAAGCTATATGGAAAGCCATGACGAAGAGAGGTTAATGTTCAAGACACTGAATTATGGTTTGTCAGAGGGTACATACAATACTAAGGATTTCGCCACAGCAATCAATCGCATGAAACTTGATGCCCTGTTCTTCCTGACCCTTCCCGGCCCAAAAATGATCTGGCAATTCGGAGAACTCGGATATGACATCTCAAGGGATCAGGGCGGCAGAGTAAGTGAAAAACCTATTCTTTGGAGTTATTATACCAATCCCGACCGTTACAAACTCTACCAGTTCTACAAACTGCTGAACACACTGAGAAAAGATAATCCTGTATTCACCACTGATAATTTCACATATTCTCTTTCATCGGCTCAAAAAAGGATCAGTCTCTGCGGACCCGACATGTGCGTAAATATCCTTGGCAATTTTGGACTTACGGAGAAGGTTATAGATCCTGAATTCGTCCAGGCGGGAAAATGGTATGATTATTTTTCCGGCGATTCAATAACCGTGACCGATCTTAATATGCCCATAACCCTGGGCGCCGGCGATTATAAGCTATACTCGACTGTGAGATTGCCATCTGCAAATCTTATCCTCGATGTCAATGATAATGTTCTGTCTCCTGAACCCCATTTTATTACTGCTTATCCCAATCCTTCGGTAGGATCATTCAGATTTACCCTGAAAGATCAGGAACCTTCACTTGTGTATCTGACAGTATTTGATATAAGCGGAAAGCAGGTAAGGCAAATTGTAACAAATGTTACAAATGAGAATGATCCTTTAGTATGGGATGGCAGAACCGCCGGAGGAAGTGAAGTTCCTGCCGGATTATATATTGTGCAGATCAGAACAGGTCGAAGGACTGGAAATATAAAGATTGTTAAAAAATAACCACGGAGTTCTGCGGTGTTCTCACGGAGTTTCACTGTTTTACCTCCGTGAGACTCAGTGTAAACCCCGTGCAACTTCGTGGTACATCTTTTATTTTTTAAGTATTAATGCACTCAAAGGTTCCATTTCAAACTCGTTTCCGTTTCCAGTATCAGCCAGCGAAACCTGTCCTGTGCTGAATATCATTTTGTAGCTCATCATTACGTTATCCGGAAACGAAACAAACTGTTTTTTATCTGATCTGTTAAATAAGACAACTATTTCATCATTATTGTACTTCCTGCTATAGGCCAGAACCATCTTCTCATCATCGGCAATTATAAAATTCAAATCACCGTAAATCAGAACAGGGTTTTCTCTCCTTAGTGTCGTCAGCTTCTTATAGAAACTCAATAAAGCAGTGTCGGGTTTTACCACATCGACCGGTCTCGGTTTTGACGGGTCATAATTCGCTTTTTCGTCTTCGGATGAGATATCGTTCCAGACAATTGGCTTTCTGCAGTCAGGATCATCGGCTCCCCACATTCCCACTTCATCGCCGTTCCAGATATGAGGCGCGCCGACGAAAGTGAACTGATGAACCAGGAGAAGCATCTGCTCTTTTCGTGTAAGCTCGTCTGGTTTGTTGATTTTGTAATCCGGATTGTCAGATGGCTTTGCATTATACTTATCCATGGTTTTGTTGTAGAACGATGTCGAGAGCCTGGGAGAATCATGTGTGGCGGCAACGTTCATCATTGCCTGAAGATTGTCGTTTTTAATTCCGGCATCAATTCTTTCGATCTCGCTTACAAATCCCGTTGATGTAAGTATGGGTTCAGCCTGAGCAAAGAATCCTCTTGCCACCCTGAACCAACGGTAATTCATTATTGCATCGTACTGGTCTCCCTCAAGGAAAATTTTAGGATCAAGAAGCCTATCGGGCCATTCCAGCCACCATATCTCACCAATAATGTAAGAATCGGGATTTACGGAACGGACAACCTTCCTGTACTCACGCCAGAAGCCCATTGGAATTTCACCGGCGACATCGAGCCTGAAACCGTCAACACCATCTGACGGGTCGCCGTCCCTGTCAGGATCGAGCCACCTTTTTGAAACATCGAAAATGTGTTTCCTGAGACTTTCCGAATGAAGGTTCCCCTCGAATGGCATTACTTTATCGTCGGGGGGAATTATATCCTTCCTGAAAACAGGCATCCACGGATTATTGCCTCCCCATCCTTCGTAGCTGAATTCATCTTTTTCAGTTGAAGGGTTATCGTACTCTTTTATATCATACCAGTCGCGGTATTTTGATTTCTCACCTTTCTCCCTGATATCTTTCATTGCCCAGAATTCGGGTCCTGTATGGTTCCATGAATAGTCCAATATTACCCTGATGCCTCTCTTATGGCACTCCCTGATAACATCAAGGAATAATTTATCGGCTGCAGTCCATTGCCATGATCGCGGGTTCCCATGGTTTTCAAGTTCCATCAGCGCGGCATCTCCCTCAGGATCAGGGCCGAAATTGCGGTCGATATGTGTATAGTTCCTTGCATCATATTTATGAAGTGAGGGGGAGTCGTTGAGAGGATTGAAATAGATAGCATTAATACCAAGCTCCTGCAGATAATCAAGCTTGTCGAGAACTCCCTGCAGGTCGCCTCCATATCTCCGTGCCTGGATCTTTCCATAAAAGTTTCCTGCCTTTACGCTGTCAAGCCATGGTTCATGGGAATACCAGTCGTGGCCCCATGGAGTGATCTGCCATTCATCAGGCAGAGATCCGGGATATGCCCCCTTCATATCAGCAGGGGTCGGATCATTTGACGGGTCACCGTTCCGGAAACGCTCCACAAAAATCTGGTACCATATCGCCTCCTTTGCCCATTCCGGGACAGAAGAAAAATCTGTAAATTCAGTTTTTTGCCTGCAACCTGAAATAAACAAGCTTAGAGCAACTGCAAAAAATAAAATGAATTTTGACGATCTCATGATGTATCTTTTAAACCGCAAAGGACGCTAAGGTTTTACGCAAAGGCCGCAAAGAAAATACTAAGTAAATACTTTGCGAACTTTGCGTTCTTCCCCTCTGAGACCGACTTGTCGGTATCAGAGAGCTTTGCGCTCTTTGCGGTTATTTCAATATTATTTTACAAACACTTTATAACCCCAGGGTTCAAGTGTTATGGTTGCCTTTTCGGGTATGGTCAGTTTCTCCTTTTTAAAGTAATCAGTATACTCACCGTCCATGCTTTTAAGGGTTGTTTTGAATGTAACCGGTTTCTTTGTAAGATTCAGGAAGACAACAACACGGTTATTATCCTTCTCCCGGTAGTATGCAAATACCTTATTATCCCTGTTTGTTTTTATTTTTACCATCGGTCCTCCGAACTCTCCGTTCCACAGGGCATTATTCTCCTTTCTCAGTTTTACTAGGTCTGAATAGAATCCGGTCATGCCGCAGGTTCCCCATTCAATGGTATCTCGCACAAAAAACCTGAGTCTCTTATTAAGGCATGACTCCTGGCCGCTGTAAAGGAGCGGTACTCCGTGGGCTGTAAAGATTAGTGTCGCGAAAGCGTTCTGGGAAGCTCCGAAAAGTGTGTCAATGGTTCCTGCCCATGAGTTTTCATCGTGGTTGGAAAGGAACATCAGCCTGTATACATTCTGAGGATAAACAGCCAGTTCCCTGTCAAAGTACTTTGAGATCGCATTAGCGCTGTCTTTTCCCTGGGCTACGGCTTTCATCAGGTGGTGCATCTCCCATGCATAATTCATGTCGAATCCCTTTTCCATGAATTTACCTGGCTCTTCGTGCTCTGCCAGCATCAGGACCGATCTTATTTTGTCGAGCTCAACCCTGGCTCTTTCCCAGAATTCTTTCGGGGTATTGTGAGGGTGGTCAACACGGAAGCCGTCGACACCCAGGTTAACCCAGAATGACATGGCTTCGATCATATAATCCTGCAGGCCTTTCTGTGTCCAGTCGATTTGTATAACGTCGGTCCAGTCAGTTCCTATGGGAGGCATAAAATTTCCGGTTGAATCTTTTGCAAAATACTCAGGATGATCTATGGCAAGCTGATTATCCCACGAGCTGTGGTTAGGAACCCAGTCGAGCATAACTTTCATGCCAAGGTTGTGAGCGCTGTCAATGACCATTTTAAAATCTTCAAGCGTTCCGAACTCCGGATTCACTCCCTTGAAATCCTTAACTGAATAGTAGCTCCCCAGCTGTCCTTTTCTGTTTACTTCACCTATCGGGAATGTCGGCATGAACCAGAGAACATCAATCCCAAGTTTCTGAAGCCTGGGCAGATGTGAGGCAAATGCCTTAAAGGTACCTTCATCAGTGTACTGACGGACGTTGACCTCATAAAGGATTGCATTTTTCGACCACTCAGGGTGAGTTACAGTTGAAGTGAATGGTTTGATTTCCTTCTTCTTGCTGAAGAGAGAACATCCGGTGATTGTGACTGCAGCTGCAAGAGCGATTGCTACCAGGCCAAAAGTTAATTTTTCCATGTTATAGAATTTTATCTTTTAATTTTCTTAACTGATTTTTCCTGTTGTCCGGGCACCAGGAATTCCTTTCCGTAAACAATTATCTTCAAAGGACCATCTGAAAGATTTCTGACAATTACTGATCTGTGATTCACAGTAACTTCGAACAGGATCCCGCGAAACCTTGCATGAAACGAATATGATTTCCATTTCTCCGGGATCAGTGGGTGAAACTGCACCTTGCTGTCGGTGATCCTCATGCCTCCGAATCCTTCCACAATTGCCAGCCATGTACCCGCCATGCTTGTAATATGCAGCCCGTCGCCAACCTCATGGTTATAGTCGTCAAGGTCGAGGCGCGCCGTTCTGAGGTAAAGCTCATAAGCTTTCCCGACATTCCGGATCCTTGAAGCCATAATCGAATGGATGCAGGCTGAAAGCGATGATTCATGAACAGTCATCGGCTCGTAGAAATCAAAATTCCGCTTTATGGTCTCAGTATCATACTTATCTTCAAAAAGGTAGAGTCCCTGAAGTACATCTGCCTGTTTGATGAAGCATGAGCGAAGGATCCTGTCCCACGACCAATGCTGGTTAATTGGTCTTTCGGAAACAGGGATTTTTTCAGCCGGCATCAGTTCCTTGTCGAGGAAACCATCCTGCTGGAGAAAAACTTTCCTGGACCTGTCGTACGGAAAATACATTTTTCTTATGACCTGTTTCCATTGCGAGATTTCATTTTCGTCGTCCAGACAGGTCTTATCAATAACTGCTTTGTATTTTTCAGGCTTTCCCTTTCTGATCCTGTTGAGGCTGCTGATAGTATAGGTCAGTGTCCAGACAGCCAAAGAGTTGGTGTACCAGTTATTGTTTACATTGTTCTCGTATTCATTCGGGCCGGTTACACCCAGGATCACGTAATTCTTCCTGTTTTCCGACCAGCTCGCCCTCTGGCTCCAGAACCGCGATATGCCGATCAGCACTTCCAGTCCATAATCAGCAAGGTAATCTTTGTCTCCAGTATGCCTGATGTAATTGTATATGGCAAAAGCAATAGCTCCGTTACGATGGATCTCCTCGAAAGTTATTTCCCATTCATTATGACACTCCTCGCCATTCATGGTAACCATAGGGTAAAGTGCAGCTCCGTTTTTAAGACCAAGCTTTTCTGCATTTTTAATGCTTGCAGCGAGATGCTTGTAACGGTAAAGCAAAAGGTTCCTTGCAACTTTCTGATCTGATGTCTTCAGGAAGAAAGGCAAAGCAAAAGCTTCTGTATCCCAGTAAGTGCTTCCTCCGTATTTTTCACCGGTAAAGCCTTTCGGTCCGATATTCAGACGTTCATCCTTTCCGGTATAGGTTTGGTTAAGCTGGAAAATGTTGAATCTTATTCCCTGCTGTGCGGCTATGTCGCCTATTATAGTGACATCAGAGCATGTCCATATTCTAGCCCATTCCTTTTTGTGATCGAGAAAGAGCTTGTTGTAGCCTGTTTCGAGGGAATCCTTCAGCCTCTTTCTTACATCACTTGTCAGCGAAGTTTTGGAATTATTCAGTGAAGAAAGGATAACTGCGTATTTGAACATCGTTATCTCATCTCCTTTCTTCATCGATAATTTTACAGAATTACCTACATATTCCGAACGATTGGAGACAACAGGTTTTACAGAAAAAGGCTTCTGGTTCTTCAGCAATTCGAAGCACATTCCCGTTGCCACGTGGAAATCAGTTTTTAGTGTCTTTGACACAATTATCCCTGTTCCCTCTGAAGCCTCCCTTGACACTTCTTTCCAGAATTTGATTCCATAATTGGCATCTTCATTCCTGACGTCGGCGTCAATATAGGCATTCAATTCAACGGGACCCTCAAAGTCAATCGATTTCACGGTATACTTTATGACTCCTGTATCCGGCTCCGCCATGCTGAGAAACCTCCTGGAATTGAATTCAAGGACCTTATTGTTCGTGACAGTGATCCTGAACTTCTTTTCAAGCCATCCCTCTTTCATGTTAAGTGTTCTTTTGAAAGATGTGATCTTTGCTGTGGCCAGATCAAGCTGTGTTCCATTTACCGATACATCTATCCCGATCCACCTCGGAGCATTCAGTACTTTTGCAAAGTACTCGGGATATCCGTTCTTCCACCATCCTACCCTTGTCTTATCGGGATAATAAACTCCCGCAATATAATTTCCCTGCAGGGAGTCGCCTGAATAATATTCTTCGAAATTTGCACGTTGGCCCATATACCCGTTGCCAATCGAAAAAATGCTTTCCGACTCCCTGTTCATCTCCGGGTGAAATCCCTCTTCGACAATGAGCCATTCGTTCTTTTTGTAACAGGTTTTCATATAAGAATTATATTTTTATTTTCCTGAGTTTCTTAAGCGACATCTCATAAAGGCCGGGGACAACAAAATGAGCTTTAGTAAGAACTGAAGGAGAACCGATCCCGACGCATGCCATACCAGCGTTCAGGGCTGCCTGAACTCCTGCAATTGCATCTTCAAAAACAACACAATGATCCGGACTTATACCGAGCATTCTGGCAGCAAAAAGAAAAACTTCAGGATCCGGTTTAGCCTTGCTGACAACATTGCCGTCAGCAACGGCATCAAACAGAGTTTCAATGCCTGTTCGCTCAAGGATCATTGGAGTGTTCCTGCTTGCAGAGCCGATAGCCGTTTTTATTCCGGCCTTCCTTAGTTCCCTTATGAACCCGAGGCTCCCTGGCAGGATCTCATCGGGAGTCATCCTGCTAATGTAATCCACATACCATTTATTCTTGAGCGCTGCAAATTCTTCTTTCTTTTTCCTGTCACATTTCACATTTCCAAGCCCGAGAATAATTTCAAGGGAGTCCATCCTGCTCACTCCTTTAAGCCGTTCATTATCCTTTTCCGTGAATTTTATACCCAGCTCGTCCGCAAGTCGTTTCCATGCCAGAAAATGATATCTGGCAGTATCGACTAAGACGCCGTCAAGATCGAAAATGCAACCTTTAAGGATCATAGCTGCTTTTTATCGTCTATATCCCTGACAAATTTCACCATCGCTGCAGCAATTATCATCGATATGCCGCCTGTGATAAGTGCATTCATTGTGTTGCCGTGAAAAAGATGCTTGACCATGCTTCCAAGTATGCTTGCGGCGAGGATCTGTGGAATCACAATAAAGAAATTGAATATCCCCATGTATATTCCCATCTTATTATGAGGAAGTGATCCGGTCAGTATTGCGTATGGCATCGACAGGATGCTTGCCCAGGCAATGCCTATTCCGATCATCGGGAATATAAGACCCCATGGCGTATGTATCAGGCTTATCGACATAAGACTTATTCCTCCTATTATGAGGCAGATAGCATGCGTCCATTTTCTGCTGGTAAACTTTGCCAGCACCGGGAGAAGAAAAGCTACAAGAGCCGCACAGGCGCTGTAGACTCCAAAGAGAACTCCCACCCAGTTGGCGCCTTTATTGTATTCGATGGATGTTGTGTCGCTGGTTCCGTATACCTGGGAGGTTACGGCCGAAGTTGTGTAGATCCAGAGTGAAAAGAGGGCAAACCAAGTAAAAAACTGTACAACTGCAAGCTGCGACATTGTTGCAGGCATCCTTTTAAGGTCGGTCAGAATGCTGTTGATTCCATTTTCTCCTTTGCCTGCCGACTGGAGCATTCCCGCAACAACCTGCAGAAGTCCAAACAGCGATATACCTCCGGTGATCACATAGAGTTCCTTCTCAAGATTGACCTGTGAAAGTATAAAAGTCAGTACAAGTCCTGTTCCCAGCCATATCAAACCTGGTCTGTAAAATCTCACCTTATCCAAAGTCTGGATATTACTGCTCTGAGCCCTGAGCTCCACGCTCTGCGCACTTAGCTCTGCACTCTTAGCTTCCCTTTCAAACTCCTCTAGTTCCTCAGGAGAGTATTCTTTTGTTTTTATAATAGTCCACAACACGGCCAGCAGAAGGACTGCCGCACCGATGTAAAATGAGAGCTTAAGGTTTAAAGGGATGAGTTTCCCTTCCTCAGGAACTTCAGGAACGCCGAACCAGTTGGCAAGGATCCATGGCAGGAAGCCTCCGATGACAGCTCCAACGCCAATGAAAAAGCTCTGCATGGCGAAACCAGTCGTTCTCTGTTTCGACGGCAGCATGTCGCCGACAAATGCCCTGAATGGTTCCATTGAGATGTTAATGGATGCATCCATTATCCAAAGCATTATTGTTGCAAAGATCCATGTAGGTGAATTGGTGATTATGCTCAGCGCCAGAGCCGCAAGTATGGCTCCCGTAAGGAAATAGGGACGACGTCTTCCGAGCCGGTTCCATGTACGGTCGCTCATGTGACCGATTATCGGCTGGACCAGCAATCCGGTTACCGGAGCTGCAATCCAGAGGATCGGGATATTGTCAATTTCAGCACCAAGTGTCTGAAAGATTCGGCTTACATTGCCGTTCTGAAGGGCGAATCCCATCTGTATCCCCAGAAATCCGAAACTCATGTTCCATATCTGCCAGAATGAGAGCTGAGGTTTTGTTCTTGCCATAGAATTAGATTTTACTCTGTTTTTCCTATTTTGAAGCCAGTGTCATATTGGTTCTTGAAATTCTTTGTGCCCTTGGTGTGCACTTTGTGTCCTTTGTGGTTTAAAAAAAGAAAAACCATTTAACCACCAAGAGCACTAAGGATATCACAAAGGGACACAAAGGAAAAAATCCTCTTAAATGAATGTTCCTGCATTCAAAAATATGGAAAAGGATTGGCAATAAAAACTGCGTATGTCATTTATTTTCACGCAGATTCGCGGATATCAGGGCTGAAGAATCCCCACCGCTATGTTTCAAACGTTTTCTGAAAATTCAAAAAAATAATCAACAGTGATGATTTTTTATTGTACCAGGGTAAACTTGAGGCTGAATCCGATATTTGTGTTTGAAGTTGGGAAAGTATTTGCCACAAAAGGATCATTCATGGTATGGTCGGCAAAAAATGAAAGGTTAAACCTGTCGCTGAGCACATAGTCTGCAGTTAATCCGGCAGTAAAAATCTTCTGCCCCACTACAGGCTGGTTTACATTTTCTACTAGTTTCCGGGCTACAGTTTTATTATCGGCGATAGACAGATCGAGACGAAGATTAAGGTCGCTCTTAAATGCCCTCTGTCCTCCTCCTGTCTTGATTACGATCTGAACATCATCGAACCTGTAACCGGCGCCGATGATGATCTCATTTCTACGTTGGTCGGCGATCTGGTTGCTCGTCAGGTTAAGTGCAACAGTCCTTGACTTTCTCCATTCAAAGCGTGTGGTCAGGCTGTTCTTCCAGTTCATGTCAATGTTTATAAGCGGACTGAACTGCTCATTAATTGAAACCACATTTATCTCATATTCCTGTATAAAGTTGTTTTGCAGGTCCCTGATGTTGCTGACGCCGTTGCTACCAGCTGCAAAGTTCAGGTTCGTGGTATAGGAACCTATCTGGTAAGTGCTGCGATACTGGTGGGAAATATTTATCGACCTGAACCATTTCTGTACCAGTTCAAATTTTGAAAGACCATCGAATTGAAGCCTCCAGTTGGGCATCATCCTCATTGCCGATGGAAAAGCTTCCAATGGCGCCTTCATAGGATTTGATTTTGTATAGGCCGCAAAGAAGGCTGGTATCAGCACTTCTCGTGAAGTCTGGCCATACCCGCTCTTATAGTCTCCCTCTACCTGCAATCCAGTCATTGGATCTGTATCAGGATCATAACCAGGATCCGTTTTCTGACGCTCTGCGGCACGTCGTTCTGAAATCACCACAAGATTATTCTTGAATGCCTCGAAGGTCGGTGATTGATATTCGTTGTCCTTTGAGATTTTTTCAAATGCAGTTCCCCAGGAGATAACTGAAATCGAGAAGTTGCCGTTGACGATCCGGTTCCTTGTGCTGTCGGGGAAATTGCCGTTCACGTCTGCAATGTAAAATGCGCTGACCGCTTCCGCAAAACGGCGGTCTGCACTGACATCTATGCGCATTCCGGGAAACGGTTCCAGCATGCTTCTCAGTGAAAGATCCAGTCTTTTTTCAGAAGTTGCAGGAGTATTTAACAGAGAATCTGTTGACAACCATCCTGCGGCTGCGGCCTTGTCAAAGAACTTATTATCATTATAACCGAGAATAAAAGGCCATCCGGGTGCAGCAGCGTTATTTAAATCCGACATCCCGAGAAATTTGGTCTGGGGCATATAGCCCGGCAGGAACTGACCCTGCGAAGATGTCAGGTTAATGCTGGCATTTCTTACACCCATCAATGCTCTCAGCAGGTACTCACCTGTGATAATAAGCGGATTCCTTTTAACAGGAACCTGTCCCTCGATTACCACAGTGGTTCCATCCGCCTGTTCCTCAGCTGTAAAGTTCACTTTATTATCGCTCATTATGTCAACCTTCCCTTTAACCGCTTCTCCGTTCTTGCGTGTGATATTTACTTTCACATCCCTGGTCTTAAGGTTATGTATAATAGCTTTAGAAGTACTGGCACGGAAGTTCACATTCTCCCTGGTATATGTTGCAGTTGTTGTTTCTGCTTTCATTCTCTGCTTTGCATCGGGACGGGTATTTGTCTCTATTTTTTTGAGAAACTTGGACTTCGCATATATTCCTGCTAAGTTAGCCTGCGCTGTAAAAGTCAGTTCATTATGGTTCTTAACTGAATTGCCTATATCGATGTTCATGCTGTCAGGATAAAGAGGTCCTGCAAGCCAGTTATAATCAGCGCCGTATCTCAGGTTGGAATTCAGCCACGAAAGAAGCGGAAGCTTGTTCACCGGAATTGTATAGGTGATATCCAGCATATGATTGTAATTGGTATTCCGGCCAAGATTTTTAAGGTTGACCATCACAGAGTCGCGCCACATATCGTATGATCCGCTGTACCTTTGCCTGTCGACACCTCCTTCAGGCTCATCAATTCTTGCGAGGTTGGTTGCAGTGAAATCAATCTTGAGCTGACGTGTCACATCATACTTGAAGTCGAAGATCCTGCTCCATTCAAAATCCTTACGGTAAGTCGGGGAGATCTTCAGATAAGGATTATTTATATTCCTGGTTTTTATCTCGTTATAATATCTGCTCATATCAGTTCTGAAGGAGAGACTTTTAGGAAACACATAGAAGTTGAAATCCTTGATTATCCTGAAAACCGGAGAATTAAGGAATTTCACATTCTTGAACGGCATGATGTTGGCCGGAGTTGACTGGTAATCATAAGTAAGTCCTCCCCTGTAATTCTTCTCCAGGTCTATTTCAGTTTTAGTGTTGCTGCGGAATACCTCGTTATACGAATAGTTCACGCTCAGGTTTGCCACATCCCATGGGTGTGGTTTTTCACCTCTCTTTGTGATTCCTGCATTGCTGACGGTAAGAGTCTTGCGGCTTGCAAAATCCTCGGCTATCGATCTGATAGAGTCTTTCTCAGCATCACTGATCGAGTTTTTAAGTGCGTCTGAAAGAAGGATATCGGGGTCGAGCGGGTTGTATTGAGGCTTGATCCTCGTCTCTGAGTATCCCATATAAACGGGCAGCCTTACTCCGAGTTTTTCATTGAAGAACTTTCCAAGTTCAAGGGTGGATGACAGGTCATATTTAACAACCTGTTCCTTGCTCCGCTGATTCACTTTCCTCTCAATGCTTCCCCATCCCGGAGTGCTTGTCTGCCCTACCATATCTATTGTTCCCAGGTCAGCAAGGCGGGCTTGCAGATGGGCGTTGGCTGCCCAGCCGCCATCTTCCTTGAAATCGCTGAGGCGAAGTTCATTGACCCACACTTCTCCCCATTTTGGATTTCCGTCATCGACAGCAGAGTTCCTTGTCTTGATAGGATTCCTCACTCCCACCATAATAACCTTGACGTTGCTAAGGTTAGGATTCCCGGAAACAGAAATCCTGTGACCGTTGTAATTGTAGACATAAACATCCGAAACGCTGAGGGATGATCCCGGCTCCTGGATCTTCCTGTTCCTCTCCTGCTTTGCATCCTGGAGAACCGATAAATCGAGATTAAAACTGTTTTCCTCAGGCCATACAATTGCCCTGGCTTCTTCTGATTTATCGTCATAATGGCCCGGAGCTGTCAGCTTCAGAGGAATTTCATATTCATAGAAGTTGCTTTTGTAATCCGATCCGATCCTGATAAATGCAGTGAGTTCGTTATCTCGAAGCATTTGTCCGATCATCGCTTCGGCATGAACCTCCATCCTCAGCCGGCGATACTGCCTGATGTCGAGGCTGACATTTCTGAAAGCAGCACGGGCATCCCCGTCTTCGAGATTCTGAACCTTCAGCACCATTGACTGCTCATTCAGCTGTCGCAGCTGAGGATTAGAAGGGTCGGTCACCCTGTCGAATCCCGGAGGAAGGACATAGTTAACCGGTTCCTTGCCTGCATTTTCCTCGATGCTGACGGAACTTATCTCGAATGAACCGTCGGTGGGTTCAGGTACGGTAATCCTTTCACCACCCTCCATGAATGAAATATTGTATTTTCTCCATTCGGCTCTTACAAGGTCGAGCCTTGCAAAACGCATTATTACAGGTTTCTGGAAACCGCGGAGATACATTCTCATAAACCTGATTGACTTGAAGTCGCTGATCGTACCCACACTCTTCTGATAATCAGTGATTGGGATCTTCAGCTGGTACCACTTCACTTTCGATTTGTCTCCGTTGGCAAGCGTAGCTTCATACTCTATCTCATCGACAACATAATTTTTACCTACCTGAAGATCGCCCGGCCTCATACTTACCCTGTACTGGTAATAGCTTTCTGTTTCGCTGAGAGTGTTGTCACGATTTATATCCTCCATATCGGGAAGAGTAGTTCCTGATGTTGGATACGATTCTGTTGACATTTCCGAAGTGGGTGAGTTTCCGTCGGGACCATTATATTTCTTATACCTTTCCAGAATACTTTTTCCTTCTGAATCATAATCTGATCCCCTGTAGTAGTGAAAATTATCTCCGGCCGGGTCCCTGGCGATATTCTGGTATGCCTCAGGAGTTGTAATTGTCTGAACCTTCTGAAGATACCCATTATAAAATGTTTGTTCATCGGCATCTCTCAGTCCGTCGAATCCGACATCCTGATAGGTTCTGGATTCAGGATCATTGTCAAATGCATTTACCACAGCCTGTACTGTAGGGACTCTTCCCCAAGCGGTTGTGTCAACATTAATCGGAGCCGGGGTGCCGGGGAGTCCGTTTTCGAAACTTTTTCTTGCGTCGCGAAGAATATCTTCCGAGATATTTCCGAGGTTTACATACAGATCGCCTCCCTCATGAGCAGGATCTTCAACAAATGGGTCCATCATCCAGAACTTAATATACTGGATGTTTGCCGTTTCAAAATCGCTGGTCAGGACTTCCCGCATAATCCCACCCCACCGGCTTGCGGGATCATTAAGGGTTCCGTCAGAATTAACTCCCCTGGAATAAAGCCCCGGATCAGTATCAAAATTGTACGGTCCTCTTTCCCCCGGATAATAAGCCAGGTTCAGAACGGTGATGTTCGTGGGTATGCCGCTGGCGCTCTCCTTGTAAGGGAATATTTCCGTTTCAAAGATCTCCCTGACAAAATGACTCGATTGTTCTTCAGGATTTTGTTTGATATGATCCGGGGTTGATGATCCGTTGCGCAAAAAGATAGGATCTATGACATACCAGGCTATTTTTGCCCTGTTGAAACCGCTTGAAATATTGTTATTCAACCTGGATTCAGGGAACATTTGATCCTGCCCCTGCGGAATACTGGCGATCGACCATGCATTGAACGATTTAAGGTCGAGAGGGATCTCGCTTGCCTCAAAATCATCTATATAGGAGTTTCCTGCGCTGGTGATTGCCTTTGAGTGGCCGGGTATAAGGTTGGCAAATTCGCCAAAGAATGAAATGGCTGAAGGGGTTTTTGTTTCAAGAAGCGGGATCTTGTCGATGATCTTGGTAAGTACGTTTGATTGTGTCTTATATGAGGTATTTAAACCCCAGATGGTATTGGATATGGGTTCCTCCCCAAAATTGACTTTCTGGGTATAAGGTCTCTCAGTCAGATGGAGTATCGTTCCGCCGATATCAAAATTATCAGAGAATCTGTAAGCCAGGTGGGTCCCGACAAGCGTCTTGGTCTGAAAGCCGAAAAACTGATTGCTTTCGAGCGAGACCTTGATAGGTGTCTGCGATTCAAGAAGGGCAGAATTGATGATCCTGACGGTTCCCATGTTATAGTCAACCGTATAATCGGTATTCTCATTGAGCGTCACGCCTCCCGCAGTCACAATAACTGATCCTTGCGGGATGTTGGTTGCGTTCAGCTGTATTTCCGAACCTGATTCTGATGAATAATATCCTGAAAGAAGAAATTTGTTCTTCTCTGCCATCTGCTTTGCCACTGTTTGTGTGGAATCGTAAAGTTCCTGGAACACATATTTATCTGCAATAGCAGGATTATTAATCTTCTTTCTAAGATGGTTCCCGAATGGTTCTATGACGGGGAAAACTATTTTTCCCCTGTCGGTCATGACTGTTATTCCCGAGATGAAATCAAAATAACCATCCGGTTCCCTGTCGGACTGGGAATTGAGGTTATCGAGGCCCATGACCTGGAGCAGTATCTGATCCTGAAGGCTTCCTTCGGGAAGATAATTTATTGAATTGCCGGTGTTATCATCCTGGTAAAGAACATTCATCTGAAATTCTTTTGCATCAAGCTTTCCTGAGCCGAGCGCATAAACGTTCTTCATCATCAGTTTCCATGTCGGAAGCTTTGGTGTGAGCGTTGTTCCTCTTATAAGTTTCAGGACAAGGGTTTGTGGCGCCGTTATCCCGTCAGTCGAGAACTCGCCTACCTTGTATACCTGCCCGTTGAGAGTGTACTCGTATGCTACAGCCAGAACCTCATCGGTGTTAAGGGCGGAATTCAAAGAGATGTAGCCAAGCTGTTCATTGACTGTATATTCCCTTTCATTCAGCTTACGCGCATTCTCTATTTTTTCAAAGTCCCGGCCTATCTGAAATCCAGGGGCAAGAGACTCAAGTGTGTTGGTTACCTGGTCAACATTGCGAATGGATGAATATGTCGTATTAAACTCATTATACATCTGGTTTGCGCCATTGTCGGGGTATAGCGGTGCACCTGATGTTTCCTGGAATCCTGGTATATTGTTAAAAATATGATTCTTATTCTCAGCAAGATCCATGAAAGCCACAATGTTCCTGTTGTTTGCCTCCTCGAACCTGTTGGTCTTGTTTGTAACCCACACTTCGATCCTTTTGATGTTGACGCCGCTGCTTACGATTGGAAGGTTTTTAAGGGCATCGTCATAGATATCCCTGAAATACTGAGAAAGAAAAAAATGCCGGTTTGCCTCATACTCATCGACAAATATTTCATAATTTGTCTGCTGCGCGCCGCCTTCCACTTCAATAACTGACGACTCCCCTTTTTGCTGTGAGAGAACTGTTGTTACAGTAAGCTTGCCAAACTGCATTTCGGTTTTGAGGCCGAAGAGGCTATAGCTTCCGGTTATAAGGGTCCCTTTCAGAGGAAGTGTCACATCGCCTGCTTCCACTTTCCGCAGGATCTCGTCTTCCTTTCCTGAATACTGAAGTTTTGTCCTGTTCTCAAACTCGAACATGGCATCGGTGTTATAGTTGACACCAAGCTCCATTTTGTCGCCGATTGTTCCGGTGACATTCATCTGGATCTTTTCCTTGAAATCAAATGTGGGGATTGTCCTGAGCTTCTCCGATAATGTAGGGTTCTCGGTATGTGAAATATTGACTCCGAATATCAGTTCTGCGGATCCCTGAGGAATAATATTTATTGTATTGCTTCCGAATATCTTGTCGAATGCTGCGCCTCCAATTTCTATCTGCGGGATAAGCGTTGACCTGAACCCGCTCTCCTCCCCTGAGATCCTTGACTGCCAGTAATCCCGCATCGCCCTCGAATACTCATATTTTCTGAACTCCTCAGGACTCATGTGGACAGGGAGACGATAATTAAAAGAACCGACTTTCTTGTAGATGACATATTCGTTCTTTACCGGATCGTAAAGAACCTCTTCTTTTATATTTGAAGGATTCCTGAGGAAAAGGGGAGATTGTTTCTGTGATTCCCACGGAATCCCTGACACATCCTGCAGTTTAAGTATTGATTTTTTAGAAGTGTCCTGCGACCCGGCAACGGATGAAGACTGTCCATTTGCATCCGTCGGTACAAGGACAGTGCAAACCGTCAGAGCAAGATAAAAAGATATCAGAAGATTTCTATATGATTTCCCTGATCCCAAACCGGCTTATATTCAGTATTACAAGTTCTTTAGCGCTCTCTTTATCATTTCTTCGACAGTCAGGTTCTTTTCTTCATGAACTATCCTGTCGAGTACTTTTGAGACAGCGCCTCTGGCAAACCCAAGCATCACCAGAGCAGATAACGCTTCTTCCCGTTTTGTATTGTCTGAAACGGCAAATATTTCGCCTGTTCCTGCCTGTTTGCCAAGTTTGTCTTTCAGGTCAACGATAATCCTCTCAGCGGTTTTCAAACCTATGCCCTTTACACTTTTAAGAAGATGAACGTCTGCGCCGATAATTGCTTTTTCAATCTCTGCAGGGCTCAGGGAGGAAAGCATCATCCTGGCTGTGCTGGCGCCAACGCCTGAAACAGAAATAAGCAATCTGAATATATCCCGCTCCTCTTTATCGGCAAAGCCGAAAAGCTGGTGAGCATCTTCCCTGATCACTTCATGGACAAGTATCCTGCAATCGGTTATTCCCTCAAGCCGGCTGAATGTAGTGAGTGAAATGTTTATGAAATATCCTATGTCTCCGGCTTCAATTGTCAGGAATGCAGGAGTTATCTGGGTCAATTTCCCTTTTATATAATCTATCATAAGGGTTGTTCCATATTAAAGATTTCCGGCGGCAGTTCATCGACCTTGTCGGTATGGATCTCAATATCCTGGTGTTTAAGCGGATTCTTTGAAATCTCGGCATGCATCTGCCTGTTCCTGAAAATCGTGCAGGCAAGAAAAAGAGCCTGTCGGAACGAATTTTCAGATGCTTCACCCTTTCCTGCTATCTGAAATGCAGTCCCGTGAACAGGGGAAGTTCTTATGAAAGGAAGGCCCGCTGTAAAATTAACTCCGGAATCAAATGAAAGCGCTTTGAATGGCGAGAGTCCCTGATCGTGATACATTGAAAGGATCGCATCGAATTTAGTAAATGATCCCGCTCCGAAAAATCCATCAGCAGGGAAAGGCCCGAATGCCATTATTCCTTCTTTCTCTGCCTGCGCGATTGCCGGAATGATCACTTCGGCTTCTTCGGTCCCCAGGAGCGAATTATCTCCTGCATGAGGATTGAGTCCGAGGACTGCTATTTTGGGTTTCCGGATTGCAAAATCAGTTATGAGTGAATGATTCATGATCTTAAGCTTCCTGATCAGCAGTTCCCTGGTGATTGCTTCAGGGACTTTTTTAAGAGGAAGATGGCCTGTGACAAATCCTATCCTCATGTTTTCGCTTATCATGAACATGAGCACTTCTTCAGCACCGGCTTTTGATTTCAGATACTCGGTATGTCCCCTGAAACTGAATTTTTCGGATTGAATGTTCTTTTTATCAATGGGTGCAGTTACAAGCACGTTTATTTTTGCTGATTTCAGGTCATCAAGCGCCCTCTCCAGGGAAGCAAGCGCTGACTCTCCTCCCTGCTGTGTCGATTTTCCAAGCTCTACTCTTATATTATCATCAAGGCAGTTGATCATGTTGGCTTTCTTGTGGTTCGCCTCATCTGCCGACCTGATATTGTTGAAGCTGAAATTATTGATATTCAACGCCTTACGATGATACGCCGCCACCTTGGGAGAACCGTAAACAATCGGGACGCAAAAGTCGCTTATCATCGGATCCATAAGCGTCTTTATTATCACTTCGTAACCGATGCCGTTAATATCTCCCTGTGTTATGCCTGCAAATATTGGTTTTGGTTCCATAATTGTCATTTAAGATTTTTATATTCCCCGGACAGCCTCTTTACAAAGGCAGCCAGCAGCCTCAAACCTGAGCCCGGCCCATCCTTGATCCTGTAATGATCGTCCTTCCTGAGCATTCCTGTTCCTGCAATGTCGAGATGTATAAGGGGGCTGGTTGCGAACTTTTCAAGGAATTTTCCTGCTGTAATTGCTCCTGCTTCACGTCCTCCTATGTTTTTGACATCGGCAATATCCGATTTGATCATTTCCCCATATTCATCCCAGAATGGAAGCTGGGCGATGCGTTCATAAACTTCATCTCCGCATTCTTCAAGAAGAGTCACGTATTTTGATGGTGCATTTGTCATCATGGCAATTGCCTTGTTGCTGAAAGTAGATGCCGCCGATCCCGTGAGAGTTGCAACGTCAATGATCAGCTCAGGTTTGTATTTTGATGCATAGCTTATTGCATCAGCGAGTATAAGACGCCCTTCTGCATCAGTATTGCCTACCTCGACAGTCATTTTGTTATGCATCGTAATAATGTCTCCCTGTGTGTATGCATTTCCGCCGGGACGGTTATCTGTCGCAGGGATAATTCCGATAATATGAAGCGGCAACTTGCTCTTTGCAGCCGTGTACAGAACACCTGTCACTGTTGCTGCTCCGGCCATATCGCCCTTCATATTGTTCATGTAATCGCCTGTTTTGATATTAAGGCCTCCGGTATCATACACTATCCCCTTGCCTATCAGAGCCAGAGGATGCTTGTTAACCGCATTAGCCGGTTTCCACTCAAGAACGCAGAAAACAGGCGGATCTACGCTTCCCCTGTTCACAGCAAGAAGTCCTCCCATCTTGAGAGCCTCGATCTTTCCTTTTGTAAGCACTTCGACTTTAAAGCCGGCCGATTTGCCTGTCTTTTCAATTGCAGCCCCAAGCGCAGTTGCATTGAGATGATTTACGGGTTCATTTATAAGGTCGCGGACGAAATACACTGCATCTGTCAGATCGCTTAACCATTTTATTTCTGCGCTTGTAACATCTCCCATAAGCAGCAGCTTTGAAGGATAGTTTTTCTTCTTTTCGCTCTCCTCCTTCGTTTTGTACTTGTCAAAACTATAGAAGCTTAAGATAAGTCCTTCTGCAAAATCTTCGATCGCTCCCTTGTAAGTTGAGTGTGATGTTATCACAAGCTCTGAATGGTTGTTCGACCTTACAAGCTTTTTCATTCCTGCTGCAGCCTTGCGGACTTCTTCTTTCTCCCTGAATCGGGTGAATCCTTCTTTTACTTTAACCAGGTATGTGCACTTGAAATATGAATTGATGAATACCAGTTCTTCCTTTTCCTTCAGCTGCCTCATTGCATACTCCTTTTCAGACTTGCTCAAATGCAGGAATCCGGGAATTTCATCTTTACCCAGGATGCATACAACTGACTGATTAGGAGATATTTGAGAGATTTTTATAATTTCAGGTTTCATTGCGCTAAGTAAAAAAATATTAGGCGTAAAGTTAATCAAAATATTGATTGTTTCATTTTCAAACCGTTACCTTTGCAATTGCCTGTTTCGGTTAAAAAGAAATACTTTGAGCACCTTTGTGTGTACTTTGTGTACTTTGTGGTTAAGAAAATTTTACCACAAAGTAACACCAAGGGCAGCACTAAGGGACACAAAGGAAGGACAACAAGGTGATTACTGATCTATTATATGAAAAAGCACTGAACCTTGCTTCGCTTAGTGTTGAGGAAGGAGAGTTTCTGTATGATAATGCTCCACTGGAAGAGCTTATGTTCGTTGGCAATGGGTTAAGGCAGAAACATGTTCCAGGGAAAAATGTGGGATGGATGATCGACAGGAATGTAAATATCACCAATGTATGTTTCTCACAATGCCGGTTCTGTAATTTCTGCCGTAAGAAAGGAGACACTGATGCATATGTTACAACGATCGGCGAGTATAAGAGCAAAATAGAGGAGCTTTATGCCCTTGGCGGTGACCAGCTTCTTCTGCAGGGCGGGATGAATCCTGACCTGGGATTGGATTTCTATGTTGATCTTTTTAAAAAGCTCAAGGAACTCTATCCTTCCCTTAAGCTGCACGCCCTGGGGCCCCCGGAAATAGTTTTTCTTGCAGAAAAAGAAAAGATGAATTTCAGGGAAGTCCTCATAAAACTTATCGACGCAGGACTTGATTCTCTACCGGGAGCTGGTGCGGAGATCCTCTCTGACAGGGTACGAAAGATAGTATCCCCTGCCAAAGCCTCTTCTGCAGATTGGCTCGATGTAATGAAAACCGCTCATTCTCTCAACCTGCCGACTTCGGCAACCATGATGTACGGACATATAGAAACAAGAAGGGAGAGGATTGAGCATCTTGTCAGTCTCAGGGCACTGCAGGAGATGAGGCCCGAAGGAACCTATGGATTCATTGCTTTCATCCCCTGGCCTTTTCAGGATGAAGGAACCATTTTGAGAGAAAGGCATGGCATAAGAAGCAGTTACAGCAGTCCTGACTATATCAGGCTCATTGCCATAAGCAGGATAATGCTCAACAACATCAAGAACATCCAGGCGTCAGTACTCACTGTCGGGAAAGATACAGGGATGTTGTCGTTACATGCAGGGGCAAATGACCTTGGATCTGTAATGATAGAGGAGAATGTTGTCAGCGCTGCAGGAGGCGGTAACCGTTTTAACGCTGAAGAACTGCAGTCAATTATCAGGGAGGCTGGTTTTGTCCCGATAAGGAGAAACCAAAAATATGAGATCTATAATTAATCACTCGTGAAGGGATAAGACCCCCGCTGCTTCGCAGCACCCTCTAAAGGGGGTTTAATTTTGAGTCAGTCAGTTGATTACAATTAGTCCGGGATTTAGGAGGGTGTCTCAGAAACCCTTCCTTGTTCTGACACCCCTAAATCCCCCAGGGGGGACTTATTGATTTACAGATATTTGGTAAGCCCCCCTTGGGGGGTTGGGGGGTAAAGAACAGCTTCTGAGACAGCCTCATTCCGCGCAGTGGAAGAGGGTGTTATCAATAAAAAAAGGCCTTATTCAGGCCTTTTTTATATAAGGATTATCTTATTCGAATTTCTCTTTTTCCTTTTCCTCGTTGGGATCGAATTTCGAAGCTTTTTTGAATTCCTTCATGCCCTGTCCGATTCCTTTAAACAGTTCAGGTATCTTGCGCCCTCCGAAAAGAAGAACAACAATAACCAGTATGATTATGATCTCTGTTGCGCCAATTTTTCCCATCTCCTTAGTTATTATGATTTCTACAAAGTTACAAATACTTTAATTAATAACAAAAAGCATTTAAAACAGCTATTTCCTGATCAATCTTATGATATCATTCCCATTCGCAAGTATCAGCAGCGAAAAGAGAATGATCATACCTACAATCTGGGCATATTCCAGAAATTTGTCGCTTGGTTTTCTTCCGGTAACTACCTCAAAAAGAAGGAACATTACATGTCCTCCGTCAAGGGCCGGTATTGGCAGTATGTTCATTACGGCAAGTATGATTGAAAGGAATGCCGTTACATCCCAGAATCTCTGCCAGTCCCATGAAGCAGGAAAAATGCTTCCGATGGTTATGAATCCTCCCAGGGACTCATAAGCTTTCGTCTCCTTTGAGAAGATCAGCCTGAATTGCTTCAGGTAATCACCTATTTCCTTGAATCCCCTTGAAATGCCTGCAGGGATCGATTCAAAGAAACCATATTTAATAGTTTTAAATTCAAAATACATCGCAGGCTTCCTGTCGGCATACACTCCCAGCTTGCCGTCGCTGCCGGGTGTCATCGGGACATTGATATTCTGTCCGTTGCGCAGTAAATTCAGCACTACCGACTTGTTCAGGTTGTTTGCGAGGTAATTCTGAAACTCATCATAAAATGTGAACTTCAGGCCGTCTATTCCAACCAGTTCATCACTTTTGATAACTCCGGCATCACGGGCAGGCGATTCTTTGGCAAAACTATTGATCACAAAAGGTCCGAACGGAGCCCTGACCTCAATTTTCCCTTTTCCCTTAAGCAGGTTCTGAACGTAATCCTGCGGCAGGGTTATATTAATGATCTCGCCATTCCGGTCAACCTGGATTGAACTCCTTTTATTAAGAAGAATATCCTTGAGGATATCATCGAAATTCTCGATCTTCTGGTTGTCAACGGACACGATCTTGTCTCCGTTCCTGAGCCCGATGGCAAGGCCTGTTGAATCAGTAACAATTCCATACTTGGCATTTGCCGTGGGAAGATAAGTTTGTCCCCAGGCAAAAAGTATTGACACGTAGATAAGCATTGCCAGGACTATATTGAAAAACACGCCGCCTGTCATTATCAGAAGTCTCTGCCATGCTTTTTTGGATCTGAATTCATAGGGTTGCGGAGGCTTTTTCATTTGCTCAACATCCATCGACTCGTCGATCATCCCTGATATTTTGCAGTATCCTCCAAGGGGCAGCCATCCTAATCCGTATTCAGTCTCGCCCCTTTTAAATTTGAAAATTGCAAACCATGCATCAAAAAAGAGATAGAATTTCTCAACCCGGGTTTTGAAGACCTTTGCGAATACAAAATGTCCGAGTTCATGTATAAGCACAAGTATCGAAAGGCTGAGCAGAAACTGAATTATCTTAATAACTACCGTCATTTTTTCTTTTTCGTTTTATTTATGTATTTAGCGGCGCTCTCCCTGGCTTGCATGTCGGATTGCTGAAGCTCTTCAAGTCCGGGGGCCGAAAGATATTGAATATTTTCCAATGCGTTCTCAACAACATCCGGCATTTGCAGAATTCCGATCATGCCTTTCAGGAACGCATTGACAGCCACCTCGTTTGATGCATTCAGAACGCACGGCATATTGCCGCCTTTATTCAGAGCCTGGTACGCAAGCGTCAGGTTCCGGAATTTTTTCAGTTCGGGTTTAAGGAAAGTGAATTCCGGGTATTCCAGGAAATCGAGCCTGGGCAGGTCGGACTGAAGTCTTTGCGGATATCCGAGAGCATAAAGTATCGGAAGTCTCATGTCGGGAATCCCCAGCTGGGCTTTAACTGACCCGTCAACAAAATGTACCAGAGAGTGGATAATCGATTGAGGATGAATGATAACTTTGATCTGTTCCGGCTCCAGGTCGAAGAGCCATTTTGCTTCGATAACCTCAAGCCCTTTGTTCATCATCGTGGCCGAATCGATGGTGACCTTGTCTCCCATGCTCCAGTTCGGATGCCGGAGAGCATCTTCAGGTTTTACTTCATGAAGTTTTTCAAATGGAACCTTCAGGAGCGGTCCTCCTGAAGCTGTAAGAGTAATCTTTTCCACTGAATTTAATTCTTCACCGGCAAGGCATTGGAATATAGCCGAATGCTCAGAATCGACAGGTATGATGCTGCAACAATTTTCCGATGCAAGTTTCTTTATTATTTCACCGGCAACTACAAGAGTCTCCTTATTTGCCAGGGCAATTTTTTTGCCGGCCCTGAGTGCGGCTATCGTCGATCTCAGACCTGAATATCCGACAACAGCTGCCACTGCTACAGACGCATCCGATCCGGCTATGGCTTTCTCCATATCCTCCTCGCCTGCAAATACTTTAACACCGGTACCGTCAAGCTCCTTCTTAAGCTTATCGTAATGGTTTTTATTGCTTATAACTACCGTCCGCGGGTGGAATTTCCTGGCTTGCCTGGCAAGCAGATCTGCGTTCGTACCAGCTGTAAGAAGGTCGACCTGAAATTTTCCCGGGAACCGTGAAACAACATCGAGAGTTTGTGTTCCTATTGATCCTGTTGATCCGAGCAATGCGATCCTGTCCGGCATAAAAATTTATTTAGAATAGAATGTGCTTTTCAGGATCAAGAGGGCTTCCCTTGTACCATATTTCAAAGTGCAGATGGGGTCCTGAAGTGTATATTTCTCCCGAGTCGCCGATGATTGAAATTGCATCTCCGGCCCTTACAAGGTCTCCGGTCTCCTTCAGAAGTCCTGAATTATGCTTATATACTGAAACGATATTGTTCGGATGCTGGATCTCGATGACATAACCTGTTTCCATGGTCCACCCGGTGAATATCACAGTTCCGTCGAGCGCGGCAGCTACGGAAGATCTTGGTTTGGCTACAATATCGGTCCCAAAATGTTTTTTGGATGCATCATATTTACCCGATACAATTCCTTTCACAGGGGGAAAGAAATGCAGTTCTGCCAGACTTGTTACCGATTCTTCGCGTCTATTGCTGAAGTTGACATTATAACGTTCCTCATTCTCAACCTGTGACCTGAGAGCAGATTCTTCGGGAGTAGTGGAGTATCTTATCTCGTTATATCTGCCTGAAGTATCCTGCATGGAAAATATTTCAGAAGGTTTTTCTCCCCTGATAATTGCATTCATATTGGCAAAATACTTATCGCGGAGTTCTATTTCCTTCTGGAGGGAGTCGAGCCTGATAGCGCTCATGAGGATATTGCGTCTCATCGTCACATCAGGGTAACCGGGAATGAATTCCCTGAGATTGGTAAAAGCTATCAGGGATATTGTGGATCCTATAAGGAACAGAACAAGGAATGTAATAAGCAGGAAGGCATTGTATTGTGTAAGTTTTACACGCCAGATCTCCTCAAATGTAGTGTCATTGCTGATAGCGAACCTGTACTTATCGCGCCAGTTGTTCTTCTTCTTTTCATTCTTTGCCATACTCCATAAATATAAGCAAGGTGCAAAGATAATAATATCCGGCTACCGGCTACCGGTTACCGGTTACCGGCTGAAAATTATCAATTTGTTTAGCCGGTTGCCGGTGGCCTGTCACCGGTTGCCGGTTATATTACCTTTACGGCTTTGTCCTCGCTCTGCCATAGTCCGTGTTTTGTACATACAGCCATGGCGGAGAGGTTCATCGAGACTTCCGGAGCGACTATATAGAAATCAACTTCAACATGCGAAGGAAGATTTCCGAAGACGCCTGCGGTATAGCGTGTTTCTGCGAGGAGCGTTTCCCTGTTCCATAACTGGATCACGCTTATGAAATGGTCGTGTTCATCCGGATGAGGATACTCTTCTCCCATTTTAACTTTGACTGCAAATTTTTCACCCCGCTTCACTTCGTCGGGGCAGAAGATATGAGGCATATGGCGGTCGAGATAATCGCGTTTTATCTCTTTCTCCTCTTTTTCTATTTCGGTTGCTTTAAAGACTCTTGGCATGGCATATTACTTTTTCGTAAACTTACAAATTTTATTGAAAAGACGGGACGATGGTCATTAGATTGTCATTCAATTGTCATTCGGTTGTCATTCGATGGTCATTCGATCGTCATTCGATCGTCATTCGATCGCAATATGTAATAATAACAATGAATGACGGCGAAGCCGAATGACGCGAAGCCGAATGACGCGAAGCCAATGACGCGAAGCCAATGACGGCGAAGCCGAATGACGGCGAAGCCGAATGACGGCGAAGCCGAATGACGCGAAGCCAATGACTTACACGACTGAGCGACCGTAGGACTTTAAGCGACTACAACATCTTCTTTTCGACTTCCTCCAGGGAGATACCCTTTGTTTCCGGCACGAAGAAAGTCACCCAGATCAGCTGGAGGACCATCATTCCGCTGAAAATTCCAAAGATCCAGCCAGGATGAATTGAATTTACCATGACAGGGAATATCATTGTAAGTGCTGCAGCAAAGAACCAATGTGTGAAACTGCCCAGGGATTGGCCAAATGCACGGTTCTTATTCGGGAAAATCTCACTTATGAATACCCATATTACGGCACCCTGTCCAATCGCATGAGAAGCAATAAAAGCAAATATGAAGACCGGAACAATTCCGGTATTGCCTGTAAAGAAAGCCCACGAAGTAAGACCAAGGGATACGATATATCCGACGGAGCCGATTAAAAGAAGAATCCTTCTTCCCAGCCGGTCTATCAGCCAGAGCCCGGCAAATGTAAAAACCAGGTTTGCCAGTCCTATCCCGACTGACTGAAGCAATGCAGCTTGTGCACCCAAACCGCTCATGCTGAAAATTCTGGGTGCATAATACAGGATAGCATTTATACCCGACAGCTGGTTGAAGAATGCAATAAAAACTGCAAGCAGTATCGGCCTGATCAATCTTCGGGAGAACAGCCTGCCTTCACGGTTCTTCTGATTTCCGGAAGCAATTATTTCGTTCAACATCTGGTCGATTTCTTCACCTGAATAACCCGGATTGATCCTTTTCAGGATTTTCAGTCCTTTTTCTTTTTCCTTCTTGTGAATAATCAGCCAGCGGGGACTTTCAGGCAGGCCGATACAGGCAAGTGTAAATGCGAGTGACGGGAATGCCATAATCCCCAGCATCCATCGCCAGTCGTCCGGTCCGGTGCCCCTGATCAGGGAGTTGGAAAGATAGGCCATCAGGATCCCGAAGACGATGTTAAACTGGAACAGGCCTGTAAGTCTACCGCGGAATTTTGATGGTGAGATCTCGGAAATAAACATGGGTGCAGCGACTGTCGAGATGCCTATGCCCAGACCGCCTACAAACCTTGCAATCATGAAAAACCAGACTCCGGGTGCCATTGCAGATCCGATTGCAGACAGGAGAAATAAAATTCCCACCCACAGGAGTGTCTTCTTTCTGCCAAAATACTCAGCAGGCCATCCTCCGATAAGAGCACCTATAACTGTGCCCCACAACGCCATGCTGATGGCTAAACCATGTATTTTGCTGTCGAGAGCCCAAAGTGACTGGATTGTTTGCTCTGCACCTGAGATTACAACGGTATCGAAGCCAAAAAGGAAACCTGCAAGCGATCCTATTGCAGCGCTGCGGTAAAGGAATTTATTGCCTGCCATGTTTAATCCTGGTTAATTACCACTGCCCGGAATACATCAACACACAACCTGAAACCGGATATATTACAAACCGTTTTCCCGGGATGGTTCCAAAATTAATATATCCGGTGAATATTTTTATCTGATTATCTTTCATGTGCTGATATTCTCAATCCTGCGGATGCAATACAAGATATACAAGCAAAAAAAGATTTTGGAATTTAATTGAGTTGTATTACATTTGCACCCACAAACATACTGCGGGGTGGAGCAGTGGTAGTCCCGAAAAACAGCAAATCTTTGATTTGCATGTTTTTCGAGGATGCTCGAAAATCAAAGCAAGCAAAGCTTGCTGATTTTCGGCACTCGTTGGGCTCATATCCGCCGATTGGCGGACGGAGGTTCGAAAAGTTCTTTTTAAAATATAGTGCGGGGTGGAGCAGTGGTAGCTCGTTGGGCTCATAACCCAAAGGTCGGAGGTTCGAATCCTCCCTCCGCTACAAAGTACCAAGATAAAGACCTGTATTTGAATAAGATACAGGTTTTTTTATTGGATTGTAGAAATATTGTAGAAATATTGAGTCCCAAACAAAAAACCTCCGGACGTGATTTCCAGAGGTTTTGCTGCATCTAATAGGAGTATTATTCAAATTTAACGACTGCAGGAAGATTGTGTTTCTCCTTACAATGATCTTCAATATATTTTTTAACTGCCTGATCTGATGTCTTAATACTATAAACTTCATTATATCGGTCAAGAGTTTCCTGATCCGACATTCCTTTCAGATAATTTAATTTATCTCTCTTGTCCTGCATTTCGATTGACTTATCATCTTCGAGATGTTCAAAGTATGATAACTGATCCGTCAAAGAAAACAGAAATTCATGATAGATCCGGAATGTCTGATCACCATTCTCGATCGTATCGACATAGATGTTACCTCTGTGTTTCAATTCATGATACACAACTGGTTGATTCTTTTCGTCTGTGAACTGGATCGAAGGTTCATCGTACGATCCATTTGCGGTGAAATATGCAATCATTCCTTTTCTGTCTGTGACCTGGTCCGGAAAATAACTCCATCCTAAAGTTGGATTTTCTCTGAACTGATAATGAAAATTATCTTTTCTTACATAGAAATTTCTCATGTTATTTTAGTTTTAGTACTTCATTTGCGATTCGATCATCATTCAAGTATAATTTGTTATCGATCATTTTGACCATACCAAACAGGTCGCATATCTGCGATAATTTTGAAGGTCCAAGTAATTCTATTGAAAATTGCGATTCAAGGACATTCAAGACATCCTGCCAGTACTGGACAAATTGAATTTGTTTCTCATTTTCTGCATATACGCTGAATGATTGCAGCTTGACATTGATAGTATCATGATTCAAGATGAAAGATCCTTCAGAGAATAACAGGTATTGAGAATGTTTTTTATAAGTATGGTAATCAATCGCTGCAGGACCTTTCTTAATACTGACTTTTGATCTGCAGCCTGGACAATCTTCATCTGATTCAATGTCATAACCTATCGCAGATAGATAACCGCAGCGATCTACATTAACAAGTTCAGCAAGTCTTTCGACATTTATTTCATAACTGCCAAGCGGAAAGGAGACATTACTCAATAGTGTCTTATCAAAGTAGGTCGCAGGAGAAAGACATAGTTCATCGAAATCTTTCAGGTCCTTGATCTTTTTGAAGTTTTGATATTTTTGGAATATCGTAATTAAGGAATTGCACTTGTCCTTGATTTTGTTGATCTCTTTGAGAAATTCATTTTTTTCTCCTGTCGGTTCATGTACAAGAATTTTTTTCATAGTTTAATAATCTCTTTGTTTAATTAGTACTGTATTAGCATAAGGACGCAGTTTATGAAAGTCTTCGATCGACATCCTGCGACCACCGAATTCGATCAGACCGTCATCACCTTGAATAAACATTTCCGGAAGTAGTATTTTCTCTGCACATTCTTCCCAAGACTTTCCGGACGTTTTCATCTCTGCAAGAATGCGAATCTTGTCAGATTTACTGAAGTTTTTAGGACTCAATATTTTATCCATTTTTTTTATTAATTAATCCGTTTATAATATAATCAAGTTGATATTCTGACATCTGTTCAAATTCAAGACCGACCTGAATAGATTGCAGACGTGCGACAAAATAAGGATACAGGTCTTTTAAGAATTGAGCCTTATCTCGTGGACTCAATTTTGACCATATCTCCGGAAGTTCCTCCATCTTATCATTGACAAAATCAGATAACTGTTCCTTGATAGGACGTGCGATTCTGTTTGTCGATCCTTGTGGTCTTCCTTGTGGATTTCCTGATTTACCTGGTTTAAATTTCATATCAAAAAAATTTATCTCCTGTTATTTTTCTGTTTTTTACAGAGGTTAATTTTTACTCGCTCGATTAAGATTTTCCAAACGAGTCATTATCGAATCGGGTAAACGTCCCGTTTTCCTTGCCGTCCTACCTTCATCAGGTGTTAAGATCTTCAGCGTAACCATGAAGTTTAACATCGCTCCGACCGTTATATACAGTGGTTTTTTCTTCATCTTTCTTATTGTGAAATCCGGTACAATATTTAATCTACTTAACATAATAATTATTATAAGAAAGTTAAAATGCAGTAAATGAATAATTTATAAAAATTCGATCGAAAAACAGTCTTTTTTGTCACTTTGTCATGCAGTTTTAGGTAAATATCAAATCTCTCTTTTCTGTACTTATCATCAGTTGAATATCGAACAGAACAGGATCTTTCATGATCTTCTGCAGAGAATGTTTTGTATTGTTTTTAGGATTGTAGTATTCATTCCGGATACTGTGTGCAATCTCTCTGAACT
Source organism: uncultured Rikenellaceae bacterium (assembly GCA_964638545.1). GTDB lineage: Bacteria > Bacteroidota > Bacteroidia > Bacteroidales > VadinHA17 > LD21. The sequence continues at coordinate 80,678 of CAZXAM010000001.1, forward strand.
GAATTTCCAAAGGATATCGCAGCCACTTTGAAGAAAGTCTTTCATCGCTTAACTTGTCATAAAGATCTCTGTCATGATTGTAGAGATATTTGATTCCTGCACTGCAGAGAAACATCGATTCAGATTTCTGCATTGAAATATCTATTCCGGTCACTTTGCAGACATAATCTGTAGTCGTGGAAACAGTACTTGGTGAAATGTTACTGTATAGCAGAGGTGACTTTTTAACCATTTCCTGAAATTCGATTGAATTTGTCTGATCATTTACTGTACTTGAATACTGGTAACTTTTAACCAGTTCACTGATTTCCTGATCTAATAAATCATACAGTACACTGAAGCGTGTTCCATGTTTCCTGATAAGATTCTGATACTGTTTTCGTGTTCTTGAAACGTGCGGTCCTGTAAGATCCTGCCAGTAGAAAGGATTGCGACCGTCTTTGATGAATTGCGATTCTTTCTCCGGAATAGACTTCAGGTCAATAGTAGGATCATAAAAGATGATTTCACTGAATTTCTTTCGCAGGATCTCTCCAAGATAAGACCAAGTTTCTACACTCTGCAAATAAGACCATTTAAGACCATCAGGAAAGAGTTTCTGCATCCGTAGATACTTCACTTCAATCCGGAGAATATGCGATCCTGAAGGTCCTTGATGCAGCCCTTTGTTGTATACCTTGATAATGTAATGTTTGTATTCGCATTGAGAATACTGCATTCCATGATATATGGTTTTATTGAATGGTTTCTTCAGGTGTGTAATCAGGTTATCAATTAACTCCGAAGGATCAAAATCAGTCTGCAGATTAACACCAAATTCAAGGACATTTATATTATCATCAGAAGAAACATAATCTACAAGATCATCAGTGACCTGCAGATATCGGTCAAAGGTGAATCTGTCATTATTCAAACCACCTTGATTCGAGAATTTGTGCAGTGATCCTTGCATCTTGACAAACCTTTCACCTGGACATATTGTAAATATGAGATTTTTGAGATATGCAGATCGTTTCCTGTTGAATAGTTCTTCACCAGTACGGTGATTCACCTTCAGTTCAAAATCAAGAAGATCTTGAATCTTCGGACCTAAAGTCAGATTATTTATCTTGACAAAATCGATCATAACCTATATATCGTATCAGGTTTATGATCTTCCTATTCTCTGCAGAGCTGCGAGTTCTTCAGGTTCAAAGTAGACACGACCACCAAGAAGGAAACCTTTCAGGATACCTTTCTTCCTCCATTTAACCAAAGTCTGACGAGACCGACCAAGTTGTTTCATCGCTTCCGACTGTGACACTGGTTTTTTAGGTTCAGGAGTTTTTTCTGTATGATCCTGACTTGACCGATAATGATCGACTGCGAGTGCAGCAAATTCTTTGAGGTCACCTGATCTTAACATGACCAGCGTGTTTTCATCCTGTAATACTTCGGTAACATTCATAATCAATTGCGTTTAAAAGAAGTATCAAAGTTTCAACAATTGACTATAACAGGAAATAGACATTTTGAAATAGTTACTTTTCAAAAATGTCTACATTGAGAATAAAGAAATTAGATAGGATATTCAGATATTAATTTTTTTAACCGTCTTCTTACTCTGTCGGACAAATAGTGTTTGTAGTCATAATATCCGGAATCAGGATCGAACTCCTTCTCTGTCCATAACGGTTTGTTACCAAACAACTGGAAATGTATCATAAGCATACCTATTGCGAGAAACACCTGATTTTTATTCAGTGATGTAGCTTCGTAGAAATAAAGAAAGATCTTATTGACAGGAGTCTTCTTTGATAGTGAGTTAAGATAATCATTCTCTTGTTTTAGTTCCTTTTCTAACTTTCTCCGCATTCTTATTATAGGAGAATTGAAATAACGGAACATAGGATCAGAAGATTTGATTTTGACTGTTCCTCTGTCTGTGGTTATGTTCAGTTCCTTAATCTTCACTTTCGGTGCAAATAACTTTTCTAAATGTAGGAGTGATGATCTCAATTTTGAATCTTCCTTACATTCTGCAGCGATACCACCTGTCTCAATACCATTTCTAATATCTCTGACTAACCAAGATATTTCATCAATAGAAAGATCAAATTCTTTCACAATCTTTTGTGCAAATTCCTGATCCTGCGGAGTTATTGCAGGAAGTAAGTTTTCAGGTGTAAGGTGTAGATCTCTCATGATGCGACTGCAGTTAATTTAATATCATTTACAGGTACGGTCTTTGCCATAAATTCTCTGCGTGACTTCCGGTCCTTATTGACATATTTCTGCAGAGTTTTGAGATCACTGTGACCAGTGATTTCAAGGACGTGTGAAATCGGAATATTGAAATCATTTAGAAGTATTGACACACAGGTTTTTCTTGCAGCGTGACTTGATATAAATTTGAATTTCGGTTTCACTATTTTTATTTCATCCGCACCGACATATCTTGATATTTGTGTTTCAGTTTTTATATCTGCCTTCTCCGCAGCTTGTTTGATATATAGATTGAATTTAACAAGACTTATTTCAGGTAGCTTAAAATCATATTTCCGGAGTATATCAATTGCAGGTGCAGCGTATCCGATCAGGTCAATATTTGTTTCTTTCTTGGTCTTGTACGCAGTGAAAGACCATACATCACCGATGAGATCCTTCCGGTCAAACCTCTCAATATCGGACCACCGTTGACCTGTATATGCAGCAAAACAGAATAGATCTCTGACATGGTCAAATGTAGGACGGTCGGAGAAATCATGATTGTAGAACTGTGTTAATTCCTGCAGTGTCAAGGTGACAATTTCCTGAACTGGTTTCTTTCGTTTCCGGTTCGCTGCAGAAAAATTCTTGAATTGTTTGAAGACTGTATATTTATTATAGTTCCTTTCTTCAGACCACCTGCAGAATGTTTTCAAACATTCAATATATTTTCCTTCGGTATCTATTAAAAGACCGTCTTGATGATCTTCAGGACGTGATTTCTGTCTTCCTCTTGGTTTTTGATTCCGCAGAAACTTGACATACGCATCTTTAAACTGGTGATCAATTTGACTGAAGGAAAGATTCTGATATTTCTTGTTTGTACTGCCGAACTTAATGAGACTATTTTTCAGAGTAGTATATTTCTGTGCGGTCCGATATGTAACCTCTCCTTTCAAATAGTCAATGTATTCATCCAGTACCTGAAAGATATTCTTGTTTTGCTCCAAGAATGGAATTTCCTTTGTCTTTCCGAACTCATACATTATCCGGTATATTCCTGAATAAGTCATATCAGGATGATCTTTGACGGTCTGATTATACTTATCAAGGATGTCTTGTTTCAACTGAAGTAGATCACGATTGAAATCCGCTGCACCTGGAATATTCTCTTTCTTCAGTTGTTTCTTGAAGTCCCATTGTGCAGGTGAAATGGTGTGAGCAGTCTTGATCTTAATTACTTCATGCATACGAATAATTAACACTGCATAAAGTCTGACTTCCTTACTTACCAGTGTTTTTTTCTTCTTTTTGCCACCATTCGTGCGATCTGTGACACTTTCTCCGGTAAACTGATCATGCACCTCATTTGAAGGTGTATCCTTCTTGTACGGTCTGTGAAGGATTAATTTTACGGTTGCCATTTCTACAAGTATTAGCGGAAGATTAATAAAACTGTACAAATATATACATTGTAGAAATATTGTAGAAATAATGTAGTGATATTTATCAACAGTTGTTTACATTATGTTACAACAAAATATTACTAATACCTTATTTATAACTGAATACGTGTACACTTCCGTAAATTTCAACTGCAATACTATTTACCTTTGAATAGCACTCCCTCCGCTACACCGAAAAAACCTTGCCGTGAAACGGCAGGGTTTTTTTATTGACAGCCCGACAACAGCTTGCTGTTGGAAGGGATGGAAATAAAAAACCCGTACCACGCGACAGCGTAAAAAGTTTTTTCGGTGTTAAGCAGCCCCTGAGGATCATGCGACCGAAGGGAGCATAATCCTCTGATCTCCTGTACTCACCCCCAATACTGTATATAATTGTTGAGGTGATTGCCTGACAAGACTTTTTCTATGCTAGCTCCCAAAAAAGGATCATAGGTAAAGCGAGTAATCCTTCTATGATAAATGCTATTGGGTATTGGTTATCATTTTACGGGACCCAGGTAATTATCCATGAAGGTTAAAACCTCCCTGATCATTTCATTTTTGGGGATGTAATGATCTGTTTCATAAATACGGATATGTTTATCCTTTAACGGAGTTCCCATCAGATCAAAAAAAGGTTTCACCGTTGTTTCATATGGAAATGCCATGTCATATTTTCCGTTTAGCATTAAAACTGGAATCCTTGCATAAGGAAGATAATTGAACTCATCAGCTTCGGGAATTCGATCATTTGATTCCAGCCCTCCAACAATTAATACGCTCGCTTTAAGGCGGTCTTCAACTGCCGGGATAATAGCTCCGAGGCTAGCTCCCCAACTATGCCCGTAATAGCATAATTTCCCGGTGTCAATATCCGGTCGCGTCTGCAGGTAATCAATGGACCTGCTGAAATCTTTAACCCACTTAATTAACCATTCCTCATACTGACGGCCCTGCCAGGTTATAGTTTCCTGGCCATCTTTTCTCTCGAATGTTCCCTTGTAGACTGGGTATAAAACAGCCCGGCCACTCTTAAGAATAAAATCGGTAAACCAGTTTGCCCAGTAATTATCGTTGAAGTCCTTGCTGCCAATCGCATTGCTTCCAGGGAAAAAGATAAGGGTTTGGTAGGGAGGAGTTGTATTTCTAGGTAAAAAAAGATAACCGATCATTCTTTCATTGTCATAAGCCGCATTGAATGTAATTTTCTCGATAATCCAATCCTGGAAACTGCTGTCACTGCTTTCAATTGCTGTGTTCAACTCCTTATTATCATAAAGAAACCTGTTTTTATAAATTCTGAATACAGATTCCGTAACTGGCTTTTCTTTGGAATAATCTCTTTTTTCGCTGAATTCATAAGTCTGGAATGCAGTCTGTGGGATTTCCTCTTTATCGATATACTTAACACAACGAAACCCGTTTTTTGGTGACCTGTTAAGAGGAGGCAGCTGGCTTATATTGCTGTACATGTAAACAACATCGTCCCATCCGCCACCTCGCACAACCCGTCCATCAGGTGCCATATTCCAGCACCATTCCCTCACATTCCCAGCCATATCGAAGGCACCAAAACAATTTATCCCCGGATTACTGCCTACCCTTTCCGCGCTAATTCCTTTAAAGTTGCTGAATGGAAAAAGTCTGGAATAAAAATAGTTACCGAATGCTTCATAGTCAAATCCAGATGCACTTGCCCAATGGCCGATCGTAGGAAGTTCCTTATCAGAATATTCGGCAAAGGCTGCAGCCTCGTACCAGCAGACTCCTGAAACCGGATAATCATCTTGTCCGTCCGGAAAATCGCCTGCTACCCAATTGGAGGGTCCTGGCTGCCCGGTCTTGTCCGTAAATTCAGCCAAAGCTTCCTTAAAGGAAATTGTCTTTCCATCTTTTATGAATGTATTCTTCCAGAATTCTGCCTTCCTGTAACCACCATTTTCGATGAATTCTTTGTACTGTCTGTTTGTTACTTCATAACGGTCAATAAAGAATCCATTTTTGGGCCCTAAGTAGTTACTTGTCAATTCGTTCTTGTAACCGTACACATAGACCATGCCTTCAGGCATTTCACCTAGTTTGAATAATTTGCGATAAACCGTGTCGATTCTTGTCTGCATTACCCCCAAAACACTTTCGTAACCAGGTTTCTCCATCTTCATCAGATAGAACGAATGTTTTGGTACCTGCAACTGTTCAATAGGTGTTTGGCCTAGAGCCTTCCATATGCCAGAAGTATCTGAGTATTCTCTGATCAGGACATTCGCTCCGACAGGTTCTGATATTATAGTAATCTTATTTGTAAAAGTTGAGACCAATTCTATGAATCTTTCATCGTTTCCAATGTACTTTCCTGCTTTTTGAGATAAAGCAAATGCCTCATCCATTTTGGTTGCATTGGCCAATTGTTCAATCTTTGGCAAGGCTTCCCGTTTTGCCCAGTTAACCTTGGATTGATGATTAAGCAAAAATGATGTTCCGGTCAAAATTGCCAAAATTACCAGTATCCCAGGTATCAAAATCCAATGTTTGAACAAAATCCGGGACTTTTGATTATTCCCAGACTTATCTTTCTCTGTTAAGCCTTCAGGTCCTGACCTAATTATTTCGTTTTCAGATATCTCTGAAACATTACTCTCCTTTCTCTTCTCGCCTGCTTTTCCCGCGATTTCTTTTTGCTTTGCTTTATCCTCTGGAGTATGATATTTCATACTTTCAATGATCTCCTTTATTGTCAACGCGACTTTATTTACCTGGTCACGGTAAAGTACCTGCCCCGAGCTTTTTATTATATCATCATCTTTAGCTCTAAGTTGACGATTAACACCGGTTTCTTTATATACAAAGTCAATTGATCTCATCACACCTCCGACAACTGACTCAAATAGCCTGGTATCGGCAATTTCAAGGTCATGAATCCGAATAGGAAGAACCCTGTTGGCAACATTGCCGCTGGATAGTTTAATTTTAAATCCAAACCTATCCTCTGTTGCCATCTTTATGAATGTTTTTAGCTCATTGTCCCAGGCAAACGACCTTGGATCACAGTATGTCCGCGAAATATAGGCACAAAAACCAAGCTTTTCAGTTTATCTTGAAGTGAAGCATTCACATCATAGGACTCAAGAAGATAGTCGCTGGGATTAATGTCAAAATATACACTTATTTCATCCTTAAACATTGTCTCAAGTTCTCCCTTCAGGTTATCTACAAACTCTGTTACCCACCCATCATGCTTGTTGTCCTTCTGGCGGTAGCTGATGAAGATGTCGTAATTATATCCTTCAATTATGCTTGACATCAATGTATTATTTGGTTCATTATCAAAGTTAAACCATTGTCAGGCTAAATGCAAAATATTCTTTTTATTTTAGAAAATCAATACAAAACCTCTACCAGTTCAACTAATTCTACTATGTCTCTGATTAAACTCAGGTTAGATATTTCAAACCTCTTGTCTACACCAAAAAAGCCCTGGCGCAAAGCGCCGGGGTTTTTTATTGGAGATCCGTCATCCCGCCTTGCAGGATGTAAGGATCGAACAATAAAAACTCCGTACCGTGCGAATGCACGGCAGGGCTTTTTCGGTGTTAAGCACCCCCTGAGGAACGCGATCCGCCGGCTGGCGGAGAGCATAATCCTATGATCTACCCCCAAACCCCACCTCGCCTTCGCGTAGCCGCTTCGGCGGAGCAAGGCAAGGGGGGCTTTAATGCTGAAAATAATTGACTATTTTTTATACAATAAAGCTCTCTAAAAGATTGCGCTGCAAGGCTTTTGACTTGTTAAGCACCCCCAAAAGGATCATGTAATAATCCTCCCCTTACCTCCCATCCGGATAATTTAACCTCATTCAAATGAATATATCTAATTGAAAATTCATTTATATCTGGCCAAATCTGGCGGAGCATAAAATTATTTTTTAGGCAGATTAACCTTTTTCAGAAATTCATCCCAACGGGGATCATCATGAAGAGATGTAAAAACCGGTAGTACGGCTGCCCAGGCTGCATTGCCTGAATGTGGTTCATAATTAAGCCATTTGAAAGCTTCATCTTTTCTACCCATTGCTGCATAAACCTTCGATCGTTGATATGCACTCATTGGCGTTACTTCTTTTTTTTCTATCTCGGCCAGGATCTTTTCAGCTTCCTCCTGGTGCCCTGTCGCAATATATGTCAGGCATAGGGGAAATAGATTGCCAGGAGCGACTTCTGCATGTTTCAAATGTGCTTTAATCGCTTCCTCATTTCTACCCAAACCCAGATACGCATTACCCAGTATCTGATAGCCAAGAGGATAATCCTTTTGAATTTCAAGGGATCTAAGGGCTTCCTGAATTGCTTCTTCATTCCTGCCCGCATAAATATATAAACCTCCCAGCCAGGCTGTATGGAGCGGATTATACGGATCATATTTCTGAGCCAATTTATGTTCTGCAATGGCTTCTTCCATGCGACCCCAAAGGAACAGGCCCCAGGCAAAATGGTAATGGGCCATATCCAGGTTCGGATTTAATTCCAGGGCACGCTTAAAATGTTTTTCTGATTTAGCAAAATCCCATGATTTATAGAGGTATACTATAGCCAGAGCAGCATGGACTTCAGCAATAGTAGAATCAAGCATAAGTGCTTTATAAGCAAATTCTTCTCCTTTTGCGAGTACATCTCCGGGATCAAGCGGACTATGAGCAATTGACAGATAACCCAGTGCAAGCCCTGCGTTTGCAAATGCATCTTCAGGAGCGATCCTTACCGCTTCATGAAGGTATTCCAGTCCTTTTGCGTTTCCTTCTTTCGTCGATTTTTCTATTTCAGCCATTCCCCTGGAATATGCTTCATAAGATTGCGGATTGACCCTGCTTGGCTGAGAAAGTTTTAACAAGTCCTGCGGCAGTAAATCAAGTCCGATCTTCTGAGTAATCTGCTCTGCAATGTTTTTATGCACTATATGAATATTTGAACGGCTAATTGAATAATTGTTCGCCAGAATAAGTTTTTCTTCGGGAAATATCTGGATCAGCCTTATCATAATTTCCTCAAGGTCACCGGATCCTAATACTGAACCTTCAATCAGAAAATCGACCCGGGCATCCTTAGCTATTTTGGCTAATGACACTCTATCCCTTTCTAACGCAGCAGTTGTCCGTAAGCCTACAATTCTTAATGGTTTTACCTGGCTTATTCTTCCTAACTCCTGATACGAAGCCTCACGGTGCATATCAGTCAGATAATCATTTGAAGAATCACCTGTAAGATTTTTAAAAGGCATTAAAGCGACCGACCTTTCAACACCTGGCTCATCTGACTTTCTGAATAATTTCGGATAAACAAGTATTGCAGCGATTATTAATATCACCGTGATTAATCCTCCATAAATTACCTTCTGTCTGGATGATTTTGAAATTCCTGCATGCTTCGATACTTTTTCTTCTCCGACTACTTCTTCGATTGTCCTTTTTTGTTGATCCTTTTCTATCAGTGATTCAGATGGTATTGTGAGTAATCCCATAATAAGCTCTTTTATTGCAAGAGCGACTTTATTTATCTGATTACGATAATTGGTTTTGTTTAAGTTTTTTTCCTCATTATCTTTTGGTGAAAGTGATCTGTTAACTCCTGGTTCTTTATAAATGAATTCGACACCACGGAGCACTCCTCCTGTCAGTGATTCACAAAGCTCTATATCCTCATTATCCAGGTCATGAATGCGAACAGGTAGAACTCTGCTGGCCACATTGCCATTTGGTAATTTTACTTTTAATCCAAACTGGTCCTTAGATGCCTGTTCAACAAACGCCTTAAATTCATGTTCCCATGCAAAAGACTTTGGATCACAATAGGTTCGGGAAATAATCGGAATAAAAACCAGGCACCTGAGCTTTTCTTTCAGCGACTCATCCACATCATGTGTTTCAAGAAGGCCGTCATGAGGATTTATATCGAAGTAAACACTGATTTCTTCCTTAAAAGTGGCTTCGAGCTCTTTCTTCAGGTTTTCAACGAACTCAGTTACCCACCCGTCATACTTGTTGTCCTTCTGGCGGTAACTGATAAAGATGTCGTAATTATATCCCTCAATTATACTTGACATCTGCCTATTAAATGGTTCATTATCAAAATTAACCCATTATCAGGGTAATTGCAAAAATTTTTTCTATGACTGAAGGCAACGGCAATGAAGCACAGCTGATGCGGGATTGCCAATTGATTCTGGCGTTTAAGGATCAGTTCATCTGGCTTAGACATCAAAATAATCTTCTATCTTGTATTTCATAGGTTTATTTTGTATTTTTGATATAACTGAGAGTAGCTAAAACCCAGATAATGAACCTGGCTCACACAAGTGACAGGGAGTTTATTCAAAAGCTGACTGAATTAGTCGAATTAAACCTTGAGGATGAAAAATTCGGAGTGGATGTTCTTATACAACTCTCTGGCTTAAGTCCACACATTGTAAGGCAAAGGATTAAAAAAATCTCTCAAAAAACTATAAGCCAGTTCATTAACGAAATCAGGTTGCGACGGGCAATGGAGATGTTGCAACAGGGCATGATAACAGCCTCAGAAGTCGCCTATAAAGTAGGTTTCGGAAGCGCTACTTATTTTAACAACTGTTTCCATGATTTCTATGGTTATCCTCCGGGGGAAGTGAAGAAAAGAGGTATGACCGGGATTAAAGAGGACCATGGCGGACATGACCCAGGGAATTTGATGCCCGTATCAGTAAAGAAAAGACCCTCCCTTAAGCGGAAGATAGTGATCGTTTCATTTGCTCTTTTAGCTGTTCTTCTGTCAGCTCTTATAATTTATTATTTTCTGTTTAATAAATCGGGAAGAAATTTTAGCAGTCCGGACAAGGAAATCTCTATTGCAGTACTGCCTTTTACAAACCTGAGTGATTCTCCTGAAAACAGATATTTCACGGATGGTGTAATGGAAGACATCCTGAGCAACCTGAACCGGATCAGTTCAATAAAGGTTACTTCCAGAACATCGGTTGAAAAGTACCGACAGACAACCAGGGGTGCAACAGAAATAGCAAAAGAGCTGAACGTCAGGTATATTCTTGAGGGGAGTGTTCAGAGGAGCAATGATAAGGTAAGAGTCAGGGTGCAACTGATCGATGCCAGGCGCGACCAGCATATTCTATCCGAAACATTTGACAGGGAGCTGGATGATATCTTCTATATCCAAAGCAATATTGCAATCCAGATAGCCAACGAACTGGAAGCTGCACTTTCGCCCGGGGAGACTGAAATGATCGGATATATCCCTACCAGGAATACAGAAGCCTATTCGCTCTATTTAAAAGGCCGTTATTTCTGGTATAAAAGGACAAGGGAAGGATTCGAAAAAAGTATTGAATTTTTCGAGAAAGCTGTTGAAGCCGATCCCGGTTATGCACTGGCATGGGCAGGACTGGGTGATGGCTATTTCTATCTTTCATGGTACAATTGGTTTGAACCTGGCCGGGAACAAGGATTTGAAAAAGCAAAAGAAATTGCATTGAAGGCCATCAGACTTGATAATGACCTGGCGGAAGCTCATGTTTTGCTGGGAAATGTTTATTTCTGGCATGAATGGAACTGGCAGGAAGCAGAAAAGGAGTTGTCATTAGCTGTCAAATTGAATCCGAACTATTACATGGCTCATTGGGTTTATGCAGAACTACTGGATGTTCTGGCCAAAAGAGTGGAAGCCAGAGCCCATTTAAACCGCGCACTTGAACTGGACCCGGTTTTTTACCTCCCCTACAGCACCAGTGCATTGCTTTATTACAATGATGGAAATTTTAAGGGTGCGATTAAAGATTGCCACAAGTGCATTGAGTTAAATCCGGATTATAATTCAGCTTACTATCATGCCTGGTTTAGTTACCTGCAGCTCGACAGTATTCCCCAGGCTATTCACTTCCTTCAGGAATTGTTATTGGTTGATTATAATACCGGTTATTCAGATTCAAAATACTATGAATCTGTAGATTCCGTCTTCAAAACGGCAGGCATGGAAGGATTACTGCAATGGATGCTTCAAAACAGATATGCGCAATCCAGTTTTATAGGAAAAGCCAGATTACTTATGATGATTGGCAACAGGGAGGAAGCGGTCAGGAGCCTTGAACTGGGATATAAATTGCATGAGCGTGATATGGTCAGAATCATCTCAATATATGATTTAGTTGATCTCCGCTCTGAGCCACGTTATATGGAAATCGTCAAAAACATGGGGTTGGCGGATTACTTAAATGTAGCCCTGGCTTCAGGACAGTTGCCACAATGATTGAATTGAGCAGTTGTATGTCTCGCACCTGCTCAGTCGCCAGGAATTTATGATATACAGCTGGTTCCGAAAAATCCTATCCTTAAAAAACCTTAAGGTTTTTTGAAAAGTTTCAACAATAGTTTTAAAAACTTCAACTTTCAGGAAAGAAATTTCTATGCACCCCCTTTCCGTTTTCCCGAAATTTATATAAGGATTGAATGAATAATCCTTCTTGTAAAACTTAAAACTTTTATATCATGAAAACACCTGGAAGATTTTTATTCATTGCGGCTTTTATGAGCCTGATCATTGGTTGCAGTGAGAAGGAGACTGGGATAGGCGGATTGGCTGAATCAGATCTGAATATAGCATCATTAAATCTGAAAGCAGCAAGCGGTTCAGCCATATTTGTTGTCAATCCGAGCGGAGGTGATGATACCCCTGCTGTTTTAGAGGCATTTGATAACGCCAAAGCCGCCGGACCTGGCTCGGTGGTCCAACTGGAAGAAGGTACTTATCACCTGAATTTTCTGGAGGTACGTGAATTTAACGGTAAATTCAATGGAGCCGGCAGGGGTAAAACTATAATCACAACGGTACCTGATCTCGATGTTAACACACTGATCGATTTGAAATTAAATACAATTTTGATCCGATTTGTAGGAGGCGATGTTTGCATGAGTAACATGACAGTAACGACACCTTACGGCCCATTGAGCACAGGCAAGGAATCTTATATCGACGGACTGGTTGGATTTTCAGCCCGGACTTATCAGTATACTTCAATGAATGATTATATAAAAGCGGTTGTCGATAATGTCGGATTTAAAGGACACTGGGAAAATACTCTCCATGGATTAAAAGCAGAATTCGGTACCAGAGCAAATGCAAGGATTCCCGGAGGATGGCCTCTCTCGTACATGGAGATTTCAGTCAATAACTGCTCTTTTGATGGTTTCTATTCTTTTGGTGCACTTTTTCAACATTTCAACGGTGGAAAGATCGTTGCCGGAACCAAAAACCGCGGAAACATTTTTGATAACAATAGCGTAAGCGGAAATGTCCCATTTGAAACAGGAGGCGGTGGATCACTTGGGATCTGGAGTAATGTCAATGTTGAAATGTCTGTTGAGGGGAATACATTCACTGTCCCGGAGGGAGTACGTTGGGGTATTGAAATATTCAGTTCACCCGTTCCTGCCCGTCTCGCGCAGGTAACGCAAACAAAAGTTACGGTTTGCAATATTGAAAAAAATGTTTTCAACATTACCGGGGGTGCAGGAGGTGTGTCTGTCAATGACCGACGCCGATTCTTCTTTCCTGAAGAATTGCCTATGATTGTTCAGGTCAAAAACAATATGTTCAATCTAAGTAATGAGACATTTTCGGCTATAAGTTCCTGTAACATGAAGGGTATGGTTATTCGGAATAACAAGTTTGAGGGAAATGGACAATATGGAGTCCGGATAATCGGCCCCATTGTTGCCAGTAGTGGTCAGTCTCCCCTGCCGCCTAACGAAAATGGCCTGATGCTTGGTAACAACTATAGCAATTCAACTTTTTCAGTAGCTTCAGTCCTTCTTGATGAACGAACAAATAACTGGACAATAGTGGGTGGTAACCTGGGTGAAAGTCTGATCGACATGACCAACGGGGCAGGAAATCATCTCATCACCGGAATGAATGTAAACACTTCCGATGTTCCTTTAGGCCAGACTATTACAGATAACCTGGAAGAAATAAGAGAAGGAATGAAATAGAAATTCAACTTATCTTGAATTGCCGGATTGCAGTTGGCTTCAGCCAACTGCAATCCGTCGTTTTCTCAACATATACTAAAGTAGAAAAGCCGGTGACCTTGACCACTTTAACCTATACTTGATTGACCACCTATTATCAAAACTAATCCTCTGATAAATAAACAAATACTTAATTGATATTATGACCGGCTGAATCTGGTCAGGCCTTCCGGCTTAGGCTGGGGAAGAAGATCCTTCACTTCGTTCAGGATGACAGTCATTAGTAGAATGTAAGTGGGGATGAAGCGGCGCGTTTTGTATTATGTTGTTTCTATGAACAGATTTTCTACGAAACGCGCCGCTTCATCCCCTATAACCTGATACCTGCACCTGTCATCCTGAATGCAGCCAATACCGAGTGAGCGAGGTATTGGCGAAATGAAGGATCTCCTTCCTATTCCGGTTTGCAGGTATAATAATCATAGGTAAAGCCAACACTCCGGGGTTGAGTGTATCCCGGGCATCTCTGACCACGGGTGTGACCGTGGTTATTGGAATTCCAGCGCTGCAAGGCTTTTTCGTTGTTTGGTTTTTATTTTACCCTACCAAGATAGATGTCAAGGAATTCAAGGACATCCTTTATCATATCATCTTTGCGAATATAATGGTCAGTATCATAAATCTTTAAATGCTTATCTTCTGGCTGCGTTCCCAAAAGATCATAAAAAGGTTTTACGTTTGTCTCAAATGGAAATGCAAGATCATATTTGCCGTTCAACATTAATACTGGTATCTTTACATAAGGCAGATAATTTAATTCATCTGCTTCAGGAATGCGTTTTCTCGTAGGTAAGCCCCCGACAATTAAGACACTAACTTTAAGACGGTCTTCAACTGCAGGAATTATCGCTCCAAGTCTCCCGCCCCAGCTATGACCATAGTAGGCCAGTTTCCCGGTATCAATATCCGATCTGGTAAAAAGATAATCAATCGATCTTTTAAAATCCTTAACCCATTTAGTCAACCAATCAGCGTACTGATGGCCCTCATTTGTTACTGGTTTTTCGTTATCTATTCTTTCAAAGGTCCCATCATAAACCGGATATAGGACAGCACGTCCGCTCTTCAGAATAAAGTCTGTGAACCAATTTGCCCAGTAATTTTTATTGAAATCCGTGGTACTAAGCGCATTACTGCCGGGGAAAAAAATGAGTGTCTGATAGGGCGGTGGAGAATTTTTTGGTATGAAGAGATATGCAATCATCTTTTCATTATTATACGCTGCATTGAAGGTGACTTTTTCAAGTATCCAATCCTGATAACTGCTGTCCCGGCTTTCTATCAGGGCGTCTAATGGTATATTATCATAAAGAAACCTGCTTTTATAAATCCTGTAGGTAACCTCCGGAACCGGCCTTTCGATTGCATAGTTTCTGGATTCAGGGAGTATATACGATTGAAAAGCCGATTCAGGAATTTTTTCTTCATTTAAATATTTAACACATCGAAATCCATTTTTGGGTGATCTGTCAAATGGAGGCAGCTGACTTATATTACCATACATATAAACAACATCATCCCACCCGCCTCCTCTCATTATCCTGCCATCAGGACCCTGGTTCCAGCACCATTCTCTTACATTGCCCGCCATATCAAGCGCCCCGAAGCAGTTAATTGCAAAATTGGTTCCAACAGGTAAAGGGCCTGCTCCTTTAAAGTTGCTTAAAGGAAATAGTTTTGAATAGAAATAGTTTCCGAATGCTTCAAATTGGAATCCAGCTGCACTTCCCCAGTGATTGACGGTTGGAAGTTTCTTGCCGGCGTATTCAGCATAGGCTGCAGCCTCATACCAACTTATACCAGATACCGGATAATTTTCATATCCATCAGGGTAGTCGCCGGCAATCCACGTTGATGGTCCGGGTTGTCCCGTTTTGTCCTTAAACTCAGTGAATGCCTCACTTAACGTTAATTTTTTCCCATCCTTTATGAAGTCATATTTCCAGTATTCTGGTTTCCTGTAACCACCTTCATTAACGAATTTTTTAAATTCTTTATTGGTAACTTCACAGCGATCAATCAAAAAACCATTCTTGTTTTTAAGATAATTACCTAATAATTCATTCTGGTAACCATATACATATATCATCCCGGGTGGAATAGTTCCCTGCTTGAATAACCTTCTGAAAATCGTATCAATCCTTGTCTGCATTACAGCATCAATACTCTCATAGCCGGGTTTTTCAATTTTCATAAGGTAGAAGCTATGTTTTGGGACCAGGACTTGTCCTATCGGTGTCTTACCAAGATACTTCCATTGAGCAGCCGTATCAGAAAAGTCTCTGATCCTTACCTCCGCACCATCAGGATCAGTAATAATTGAAATATTTGTGGTAAAAGAAGATACCAATTCATTGTAATTCTTGTTTTTTGAAAGATACTTTGCAACTTCCTGAGACAGCTTAAATGCTTCATCCATATTATTGCTGTTTGCAAGCTGTTCAATTTGAGGTAGCGCTTTTTCTCTTGCCCATTTGATCTTTGATTGCCGGTTAATTAAAATACCAATCATTAAAACAGAAGATAAAACAAACAGTATTAAAAGGAACATAAACCATTTCCTTTTAAATAATAAAATCGCTCTTCTTCTTTCAGGGATTGGTAACTCCATTATTTGATCCTTCCCGATTACTTCTCCATTTTTATATTCAGGTTTTTCTGACCTAATTCTAATTTCATCTTCCCCCTTATGATCAAAATCTCTGATGTTATTTTCGGTCTTCATGTTCTCAGATGAGAAGGATATCATACTATCAACCATCTCCTTGATTGCTAATGCAACCTTATTAATCTGGTCTCGGAAAAGTACCTGGCCCGGATATCTTACTATATCATCATCCTTACTTCTCAGCTGTCGGTTTACACCTGTTTCCTTATAAACAAAATCAATTGATCTCATAATACCGCCAACAACTGATTCGAATAATTTTATATCCCCTGGATCAAGATCATGAATCCGGATTGGCAACACTCTGCACGCCACATTTCCGTTCAGAAGCTTGATTCTTAATCCAAACTTGTCTTCAGATGCCAGCTTCACAAATTCTTTCAACTCATTGTCCCAGGCAAATGCTTTTGGATCGCAATATGTCCTTGAAACAATCGGAATGAATATCAGACATTTGAGTCTGTCTCTTAAAGAGTCTTTTACGTCATATGATTCAAGAAGATAGTCGCTGGGATTTATATCATAATATAGACTTACATCATCTTTAAACATTGAATCAAGTTCTCCTTTGAGATTCTCAACAAACTCCGCCACCCAGTTATCGTGTTTGTTATCCTTCTGGCGGTAACTAATAAAGATGTCGTAATTGTAACTTTCAATAATGCTTGACATAAGATTATTAAATAGTTAATATCAAAATTAAACCATAATCAGGCTAATTGCAAAAATTTTTCTTATGCCAGAATATCATTCTAAAAACCTTCCAGTCCAACTAGGGCCACTATGTCTCTGATTAATCTCAGGTCAGATATTTAAAACCCTTGTTTACAAAGACATCTTACTGCTCACGACAGTATGCTACAGGTATCCCCGACAATCAGTCGTCGGCCGGGATGAAAGCAAAAGAGATTATTAAACTCCCAGAGAGGCAAGTGATATAATATTGATACCATCGGGACGAGTGTAACTTACACCTGTTCCGACAATGATATTCAGCGACTTTGGCGGGCCAATGTTTCTTATATCGAGTGTCGTTGCTAATTTTTTTAAATTTGAGGCAACTTCAGTAATCATACCCATCCCGAGTTTAATTTCAAATGCGGCCCAATCACCGTTGCGCTTCTGAACAATGCAGTCGATCTCCAGACCACTTGAATCAGAGTAATGGCTGACGCCGGCATCATTTGCCTGGGCGTAGACTCGCAGATCATGTGTTGCAAGCGATTCGAACAAAAAGCCTGTAAATTTCACATCTTTCAATAATGATCCTTTATCGGCTCCCAATGCAGCTACTGATAATGAGACATCTGTAAAATGTATTTTCGGGGATTTCCTAAGCGATGCAGATGAGCGGATATGTGTGCTCCAAGCTGGTTGGTTTTCAATAATCATCAGCCGTTCAAGAGCATCGAGATATTCATGAACGGTTGGACGCGAAATATCACCGCTGTCATTCTCCTTTATATCCTTCACGATAGCAGTTTTGGCTGCCAGCGTTGCCGTATTTCTTGCAATAGACCTGAAAATGTTTTTCACTTTAATCGGGTCACGTTTAATGTTCGAAATACGACTCATATCGATCCCGGCTATTAAATCGATATACGCTCGATTAATCATTAAGGCTTCATCTGTTGTGGACGTCAGTAAGCCAGGCCAGCCACCTTTGATAATTCTTTCGACGATGGTTTCCAGATCAACAGATCTGTCTGACAGATCAATTTTCTTATCAGATAATAACTGTTTCATACTGGCCTGACCCGTGGAATAGCCCAATTCCTGCCATGACAGGGTACGCATATCAACCGTAGTGAATCTTCCTGCCCCGGAATGAATAGGAATTTTATCATCGGGAGTGGAAGAACCGGTAAGAATAAACTGTGACTTTGCTTTCCGGGCGTCTATTTCGTGCCGTATGTAGTTCCAGAGTTTTGGCTGTTCCTGCCATTCGTCAATCAGCCGGGGTACCTGCCCTGTTAAAAGTCGTTTGGGATCGGCATCCATCAGGTAGGGCACCTGCTCATCCTGGTCAACCCGGAGAACGCTTGACGCTGATCGCAAAGCTGTTTCTGTCTTTCCGCATGCCTTTGGACCTCGAATCAGAACTGCTCCGGAAGCATTCAGCTTGGCATTAATCTCTGCCTCAACAATTCTTTTAATATAACTCATTATGTTTGTATTTTACACATTTTGAATGAATCAATTTACATTTTTTGAACAATCTGATTTACATATTTAGAGCAAATCGTTTTACAAAAATAAAAATAACAGATCAGATCTGCTAACTTTTGACCTTTTTTAATCATAAAAAGCACATAGTACAAGGCTAGTTTGCTTTGCAGCGACAATTATCGCGGATTTCAATAAATTGGCTCATATTTTTCTTTTATCAGGCCACATCAGTCCTGTTGAACAGGGCTTAAGAAAACATTGAGTCATGGCCCGCTCATTATGGTATAACCAGGACTTACCCAAGTGTAATAATTTTTCTCATGTATCTTATCAAGTCAAGGTTAGATATTTCAAACCTCTTGCCCCCAACCCCTTTTTTCTTATGTACCCGATCCCGCATCGCGGGCAATTAATCACACCATACTTGATTTGTCATAAATTCTGTATTTTTATAGCCGATCATACAACTGCCCGTGTAATAATATCTTCATTAAACATTTCACTGTCAGTATATTAAATGATGTTAATGCCAAAGAAGAACGTGCCCCCTGTGCGCAGGCCCAATGCTTTCTTGTATTATAGTGTTCTCTTTCTGGCTGGTTTTTACTTTCGATGGTTCCTTGGACTCAGGGTTGATCGCTCTGCAATAAAAAATATCAGACCCCCCTTCTTTGTGATAGCCGGACACACCAGCTGGCTCGACTTTCTTACAGTATCCATTGCGCTTTACCCGCACAGGTTGAATTACATTGCTGCATACAACTTTTTCAGGGATCCTGTGCTGAAATTCCTGCTGGGTCTCATGGGAGCTATCTCCAAAAATCAATTTACAAATGATAACCAGGCCATACTCAAAACGAAAAATGTGATAGGAAGCGGTGGCATTGTAGCCATATTCCCTCACGGATGCCTGTCCAACGAAGGTCGCCCGGGGGGATTCGCTGCTCCAAGCATAGCAAAACTCATTAAGGCATTTAAAATACCGGTAGTGGCAGTGAAGATTTCCGGCGGATATCTCACAAACCCCCGCTGGACAAAAAGAATTCGTAAAGGGCGCATGGATGCAACTGTTACAGGAATTCTTACCAGCGAGGAGCTTAATAACTTTTCTGTAGATGATATTTACCGCAGGGTGTTGAGCGCCATCGACTTTGATGACTACAAATGGCAGAGAGAAAATCAAGTTACTTTTAAAGGAATCCGCCTGGCCGAAGGTGCCGAACTGGTGCTGTACAAATGCCCCAAATGCCTGGCAGAGTTTACATTACGCTCCAGGGGGAATAAACTGTTTTGCCTTAACTGCGGCAATGAAGCCCTGGTGAACAACAAACTGTTTTTTGAACCCGGTACGAAGGATAGCATCGTTTTTGACGGCTTTGATAATTGGTATGACTTCCAGAAGGAGTCTCTTTTAACCGAAATTCAGGATCCGGGATTTAGAATTACAGCAACCACAGCACTCTTATGGAATGAACCAGGAAAGTACGGTTACCAGGAAATGGGGCACGGTAAGCTTAGTCTAACCCGCGAAGCAGTAACCTACGAAGGGAAAATATTTGACAGAACTGCTGTCCAATCCTTTGAAATGAAAGATATCCTTATGGTACCATTTGCTGCCGGAGAGTACTTCGAGATAGCCAACGGGTCTGACCTCCGGCGTTTCGTGCTGGACGATGTCAGGATGATGATGAAATGGGTGCTTGCAATCCGGCTTATCCGTGACACATACTATGAAAATAATCCTGAAACATGAAAAACAGAAAAGAACTATTCAGCAAGATTGCCTATGCCTGCGGCGATATCTACGGAGGAGGAGCCTTTATAATTATAGGCTTACTGCTGCTGGTTTACCTGACAAATGTTGAGGGGTTCTCCGGAACACTTGCCGGCATCATCATTTTCATTGGGAAAACCTGGGATGCCGTTACCGATCCCTTTATGGGGCAGCTGTCAGACAGAACCAGATCACGCTTTGGTCGCCGCCGCATATATTTTCTGCTGGGCAGCCTTCCTGTCTTCGCATCATGGGTAATGCTGTGGTACGGTTTTGGTATCACCGGAACCACTGCTAAATTCATATACTATGCACTTTCTTACATCTTCTTTTCCACTGCTTTCACAATAGTGATGGTTCCCTATAACGCCATTCTGTCCGACATGGTAAGGGACTATAACAGGCGCAGTGCCTTCACCGGTATGCGCCTTGGATTTTCTGCTGCAGCTGCAATCTTATGTGCCACTGTTCCGGCGCTGATTACAGGAGCCTACCCTGATCCCAAACAGGGTTACCTTATGATGGGGCTTACCTTTGGAATTGTATTCGCAATAGGCTGGCTGGCAGTATTTTTTGGTACGTGGGAGAATGAGACAAAACCAAACCCTGTAATATCCCTGAAGGACTGGCTGGTAGTGCTCAAAAACCGTTCATTCAGTGTTTATGTGAGAGTATTCATTCTCTGTCAGATGGCTATTGATACTGTTATGACACTGGCTGTATATTTCCTGACGGTTTCATTGAAGAAGGCTGAACTTTTCGTTCCGATTATGGGAACTATCCTTGTAACCCAACTCGTCTTTATCGGTATTTTCTCGCAAGTGGCTCAGAAAAAGGGCAAGACTGCTCCGGCTTATATTTCCGCCGGCCTGTGGATTGCTGCCAGCATTGCCATAGCGTTCCTGACTCCTGCCACACCTGATATTATTGTAATCTCGATCTGCTCGCTCATCGGAGTTGGAAGTGCCGGATGCAATCTCTTCTCATGGTCTGTCTTACCCGACATAGCCGATGTTGATGAACTTATTACCGGACGCCGTAGGGAGGGTCTCTACTCAGGTGTATCCACCTTCCTGCGTAAACTATCCGGAGGTGTTGTAGTCGGTGTACTTGGCATAGCTTTGGATGTGATCGGTTACAGCAAGGAAGCTGTCAACGCAGGAAACATTTCACCAACAACAGACTGGGGCATACGGATTCTTTTCTGCGCCATACCAATCACATTCCTGATTTTCGCAATTATATACCTCCGTAAATATAAGCTGGGCAGACAGGAATTCGCTATAATGAGCAGCATTCTGAACCGTTTCAGAAATGGTGAACCAAACATAACCCTTGAGGGGGAGGATCTCAGGGTTTGCCAGCAACTGACAGGATTGAAGGGGACCCGGTTCTTTGGTATCGATCAGGGGCCAGATCATCTGATTTGATTTGTGACACTTTAGTCCTGAATATTTTCACAAATTTTCGCCGGCAGATTATTTTAAATTAAACCTGATTATTGTTTATGGAAAAACGCGTACTTTGAATTGTTACATCATCCTCAAAATCTCTTTGAATGAGAATTACTGTAAACAACACTTTGCTTGAACTTCACGACGGAGCCAGAGTTAAAGATGCAATTCTGAGTTTCTATATGAACTCTGGCCGAAGGGTACCTAAAAAATTACCCGTTATTGAAGATCGTTTTGGGAACAGGATAGCCCCTGATGGCGAAATGACAGAAGGTAACACACTTTTCATCGTGCCAAAGCGCAAAAAAAAGCCCTCGTCTTTGATACTGATCACCGCTGTGCTGGTCATCGGATCTCTTCCTGCCTGCATCAGCATGAAGCATGCCGGAACCGCTGTACTACCTGAACGACAGGCGGTTATTTTCGCCGTGAATGATATGCATGCGGCAATCGATAACTTTCCAAAACTTGCATATCTGGTCGACAGCCTCAAAACAATCTACCCTGACATGCTGCTTGTTGCCGCCGGTGACAACCAGACCGGCAACCCGGTGAATGACCAGTACCCTGAGAAGGGCTGGCCGGTGATAGACCTTATGAATGCCGTCGGTTTCAACCTCAGCGCCCTTGGTAACCACGAGTTCGACACCGGTCCTGAAGGATTCGCTAACCTTACCGCCAGGGCCAGCTTCAGCTTTATCTGTGCCAATGTGACTGCTGGCGGTCAGAATACACCAAAGATCAGTCCCTATAGAATCTTCACGCTGCCCAACGGACTTAAACTTGCTTTCCTCGGACTGCTGCAACTTGGTCAGAACGGCATCCCCGACAGCCATCCCGACAATGTAAAAGGATTCTCCTTCCGTTCTCCGTTTGAAACAGCACCCGAATACATGCGGCTGAAAGACAGTAGTGATATTTTTATTGCACTTACACATATCGGATTTGAAGAGGACGTAAAACTGGCTGAAACCATGCCGGCAGGTATCGATCTGATCATTGGAGGACATTCTCATACCAGGGTTGAGAAGGAACAGATCCACAACAGGATCCTGATAACACAGGCTGAAAACAAACTGAAGTACGGCACACTGATCAGGATGATAGTCAGCAGCGATGGTACAATCACGAAAAGTATGCAGCTTATCGACATCAGGAATTCAAAGAATGAGAAATCATCCATCCGGGCAATAGTTGATAAATACAACGATAATCCTGTGTTGAATGAAGTGATTGCTACAGCTGCCGGCGATTTTACATCATATGAAGAACTTGGTTACCTGATGGCCGATGCGCAGCGTGATGCTGCCGGAGCGGATATTGCCCTGATGAACCCCGGAGGTGTCCGTATGGATCGCCTTGATAAAGGTCCGGTAACGATCAAGAACGTCTATCAACTCGATCCCTTTGGAAATGAGCTGGTGGTTACAAATCTTACCGGCAGTGAGATTTACTCGCTTATGAGAGCCGCCTGGACTGTTGATGACAAATCACCTCTCTATCCTTCTGGGATCAGAACGGAACTGAAAATTGATGCTGAAGGTAACCCGGGTGAAATAACAATCCTGACCGAAAACGGCGTCCCTATCGATATGAACCACATCTACTCGGTTGCCATGAACAGTTATATCACTCAGGTTTACAGGTATCAGCACAGCGACCCCGGGCATTCACTTTTTATAACAACAGCTGAAGCACTGATCAGCTACCTGAAAAAACAGAATACCGTAAGAAGTTACCGGAACGAAAAGAGAGTAAAAATCTCTGGTATTTAGTTTATCGGCGATTTAAATTTATGTTACAAGCCCCTTCCCTTGTGATTGCAGTATCATGGGGATTGAACCGCAGGGATCTTCTGGTATCCCGCTCACCGGATCAGATTGCAGATAAACCTGAAGATCTGATTGAATGTGTAGTGTCGCTATTCAACCATTAACCGTTCAATATCAAGACTCTTCTTTTCGCTGTTTCGCCCCTTCCCCGAATGGAGGATCTTATACATTACAGGCACCACAATCAATGTCAGGAAAGTTGAAAGCAACATCCCTCCGATTATCACCCATGCCAGGCCGTTCCTCAGTTCTGCCCCGGCTCCTTTTGAAAGGGCAACAGGAAGCATCCCGATGATCGTTGAAAGCGCAGTCATGAGGATCGGTCGGGTACGAATCCGCACCGCCTGAAGAAGAGCTTCGTTGATCTCTTTTCCTTCCTTTATTGCATCATTGGCGAAATCGACCAGGAGGATAGCATTCTTCCCGACGAGCCCGATAAGCATAACAAGTCCCAGCATGCCGTAAACGCTCAGTGCGGTGTTTGTCAGTGCCAGCGCCAGGATAGCCCCCAGGATTGCAAGCGGGATTGAAAACAGAACAACAAACGGATCTGTCCAGTTATTATAAAGAACAACAAGGGAAAGGTAAATAAGCACAATCGACAGGAGAAGAGCCCCGGTCATGACGGTCATTGAATCTCCCATTGACTGCATATCACCCGTTACGACAAGTTTGGTCCCCTGCGGCTTTTGCATCTTCTCAATCCTGTCGCTGAATTCCTGTGAAACCTCTCCCGAAGTAGCGCCGAGAACCTGCGTACGGATAGTAACGGAACTGTTCCGGTTGAATCTTTCCAGCCGACTTGGACCGGTTCCGAGGGTGACATCAGCAAATTGTGACAGGCGGATTGCCTCGCCCCTGCTATTCATGAATGTAAGGTTACCGACATCTTCCACCTGTTCCCTGTATGCCTTATCAGCTCTTATATTAATATCATATTCATAGTTGTTTTCAGTATACTTAAGAGAGTTGTTTCCCTGGTATGTCATCTGCATTGTAAAGCCGACATTGTCAAGCGTCAGGCCGAGTGAAGACATCTTATCACGGTCTACAGACACATTTATCTCGGGCGTTCCGCTTTCGACTGACAACTCCTGCTGCATAGTACCCGGAATGGATCGCATAACCTCAAGAGCCTGGTCAGCGAAGATCATCACAGAATCGGCATCATTGCCTGTGATTACGTATTCAACTGCGGCCTTCGCAGCCTGACCTGTCACAGCAACACTGAAGATATTTACATTCGCATCAACAAGGTAATCGGACAGAGGCTTTTTGATTTTTGCAATATACAGTCTTGTGTTTTCGTCACGTTGTTTTGACGGTACAAGCTTCACGTTAAGCTCTGCAAGAAATGGTGTCCCCTGTGTACTCTGGGTATTGTCACTTGTAAGACCCACCATTGTGACAACCTTGCTCACCTCTGGTTTGAGCCGGAACCAGTCTTCGGCTTTCCGGACAAGAGCATTCGATTCTTCAAGCGAGATATCCTTGGGCATCTCAAGCTGTACGATGAACTCACCCCTGTCGACGTCGGGTAAAAACTCAAATCCTATAAAGCCCAGCGGGAAAAGAGAAAATACTGCAATTGTAATTCCAAGAATGATCAGTGCCAGCCATCGCTTGTGAAAAAGCGCCCACTTTAATAATCGCGATATCCAAAGGCCAAATGCCACTATCATTTTTTCAAATCCAATCAAAACCTTCTCAAACAGGTTCTTTCCAGTCAGTACCTGAATGTTGCCAAACCTGGAAGTAAGGAGAGGAACAAGAGTAAGCGCAGCAAGAAGGCTGACGAGGATTGAGAATATTATCACCCCGCAGAACTGCCGGAGAATGTCTGAAACGAGTGTATTTGTCAGAGCAATTGGTAAGAAAACAATAACAAGCACAATAGTGATGGAAATTACCGTGAATCCAATTTCCTTCATTGCATCCCATGAGGCACGCACCCGGTTTTTGCCCATCTCGATATGCCGGTACACGTTTTCTATTACTACAATTGCATCGTCAACAAGCACCCCGATAACAAGTGAGAGGCCAAGCAGTGACATCAGGTTAAGCGAAAAATTAAAAAGATTCATGCCAATGAATGTCGAGATAAGTGATACGGGCACGACAACCATTACTACTATGGCATTCCTGAAATTATGAAGGAAAAGCAACATGACAAGTGAGACAAGCAAGACTGCCAGGAGAAGATCTGTCAGCACCGATGAAATTGATTCACGCGTAAAGTCGGTGGAATCCTGGGCAATCTCCATTGCCAGACCGTTTTCCGAATATTCATTTTCGAGTGACTTGATTGTCTTCCGGATATTATCACTTACATCAACGGCGTTAGCGTCAGATTGCTTATATATGTTGATGAGTATCGCATCTTCCCCGTTTACCCGGGCGAGACTGGCGGGATCTTTAATTGCATCCGTAATTTCCGCTATATCCTGCAACCTTACCTGTGTGCCGGTTGGAGTTGTCATCAGCACGAGGTTACTGATTTCATCCACGCTGGTGAATTTACCTGAAAGGCGGACTGCGGTCTGGGTCTCCGAATTACGAAGGCTGCCTGTCGGGAAATCAAGGTTGGAAGATCTTATTACTCCCTGTATCTGAGCTGGCGTTACGCCTAAAGCCCGCATCCTGGCGGCATCGAGATTGACCTGAATCTCCCTTTGCAATCCTCCGATAAGTGTCCCCTTTGAGACACCTTTTATACCTGAGAGCTGTGGAAGGATACGTTTGTCCATCAGATCAAAAAACCGTGTCGGCTCAAGATCTGAAGTTGCAGATAAAATAATTATCGCCTTGTCATCAACAGTAACCTTTGAAATAACCGGCGACAGTACTGATACCGGAAGCTGGGATCTTTTTGCATCAATGAAATTCTGCGCATCAGTTATTGATTTGTCTACATCAGTACCATATTTGAAGGTGACAAAGAGCATAGACATACTTTCATATGAATAGGACTGTATCTTGTCAATGCCCTCCATGCTTGAGAGAGCATCTTCAACCTTGCGGGTCAATGAATTCTCTACCTCCGAAGGAGATGCGCCCGGGTAAACTATCTGGACATTTATCACCGGAGGCGTGAATTTTGGCATCAGCTCGGCGCTCAGATCTTTGTAGCTGATAAAACCCAGGATTGCCAGAACCGAAAACAAAACAATTACATATATCGGTCGCTTTATTGATATCTCTGATATTTTCATCTGTATATTTTTAGTCAGGTCAGAACTCTTCTCCTTTACGAAATTGCCTGAAAGGGTTTCGGTTTACCGGTCAGCTTTATTCTTTACAATTATACCGTCCGACACATTTATAAGTCCTGCAACTATTACACTGTCACCAGCCTGGAGACCATCAAGGATCTCTACCCTGTTTCCGATCATGGAACCCACAATCACTTCTTTTTCTGCGGCTTTGCCATCAGTGACAGTAAAGACCTTCGCATTTTTCACACTCCCGGTAATAGCGCTTCTGGGGATCATTATTACTTTGTTCCCGGATTCAACATTAAAATATGCCGTTACATACATACCGGCTTTAAGTTTCTTCTTTTCAGGGCCTGAAACAGAAATCTCAACGGGATAATTAAGTGATCTGTCAGCCTTTGATCCGACAAACGTAATTTTCCCGGTGTATTTTTCTCCGGGAAATGCATCGCATTCGATTCTTACATTCTGGCCTTCTTTCAGGAGAAGAACCTGCCGTTCCGTAACATTACACAATGCTTTAAGCTGGGAATCATCAATAATATCGAAAAGCCTTGCACCCGGATTGAGATAGGCTCCGATCTCCACATATCGCTTGATTACCGTCCCTGAAATTGGCGATTTGATCCTTGCATCGGAGAGACGGCGTTTACTGCTTGTATATCTGCTTTCGGCAGCAATATACTGCGTTCTTATTGTTTCAAGCTGCTGATCGGTTACGCCTCCATTAGCATTGGCATTTGTAAAACGTTCAAGGTCTGTCTTCAATGCATTATATGCTGCCTCGCTGGCTGTAAAATCGGCTTTCAGCATCTCGTCATCGACCTGAACAAGCACCTTCCCCTTGCTGACATAGGTTCCTTCATCAGCAAACAGTTCAAGCACTCGACCTGATGCATCTGAAACAAAGGAGAGCTCGCGGAACGGTTCAAGAGAACCATTCGATGAGAAGCTCCGGTCTGCCTGCTCTTCGCTTACCTCAACAATCCCGACAGTTACACTTGTGGATGCCTCTGAAGCAATCTGGGTTTTTTCCATGCTGCGATTTTTATTGATCACCAGGATTGCAACAATTACAGCTATCAGACCTATTACTGCGATTATGGATAATATTTTTTTCATGATTTTAAAGATTTTGCCTCCCCTTCCTGTCCCGGTGGAACCTCCCGGCTCAGCATTGTCCGTTTATTTGATTTTTATTATGATTTCATGCATTTTAAATTACCTGACAAGGTCCCTGATTGTACCATTGGCCTTAAGCAGCTCAACATAGGCCTTCATGAAGTTGTTGAGTGCATCCGCATAGCTCATCTGCGCCTGTACCAGCGAGGAGTTGGCATTCAGCACATCTGACATCGAAGCGATGCCCTGCGAATAGTTCTTTTCGGTGATGCGGTACACTTCTTCTGCAAGGGCCATGTTCTCTTCCTGGACATGAATGGCACTGCGATTATCTTCAAGCTTCAGTGATGCATTCTTGTACGCCATGTTGAGCGACTGTTCAAGAATGACTCCGTCTTCTTTGATCTTGAGGATCTCAAAGTCAGCCTGCTTTATTTTTGAGCTTCTCGAAAGCCCTCCAAATAAAGGGATACGCAAGTTCAGCCCTGCCATTGATGATCCGTACCAGTAATTCGTTTCTCCTCTGAAAAACTCATCTGATACACCGTTATAATTATAATTGATCATAGCTGTCAGAACAGGAAAATTCTCATACACGGCGGCCTTCCTTTGCAGCTGCTGCAGATTCTGCTGTTGAGTCAGCATTTTGAATGATGTATGAAGGTTAGGATTGAAATTTTGAGTATTTCCGGTTTTTGCCTGGTTCTCAAATGTTTTAAGATTGATCTTTTCAATTTCCAGGTCACCTGATATATCCATTCCCATCTGCAGCTTCAGCAGATTTTTCTGTACCTCGACGGCATTTCTGACTGATGCTCTTTGCGTGGCCATGTTCGTCCTTGTAACCTTTAATCTGTCGAGATCGACTTTTCTTATCAGTCCGCTGGCGTAACTTGCCTCCAGTGAAGTCAGTACAGAATCAATGATTTCAATGCTCCTGCCAAACATCTCAGCAGCGTAATCCGTCGCCTGGATTGCATAAAAAAGATTGGCGGTCTGACTTATAACATCTTCCTCTTTGGCCTCGGCGGCCAGTGATGTCAGCTCCTCAGCTGTCCTGGCTATGTCTACGGCATTGAAAAGCGAGAGGTTGACTATCTGCTGGTTCAGGGCAGCTCCTATCCCTGCTGAATAGTTGGTCCCCATTTCAATTGTCATATATTTGGCCGCATTGGGATCCTGCATATTCGGAGGAAGGAAATCATTAATGAAATTGGGCATGATGAACCTTGGCTTCTGAATGTTATAGTTCAGATTGCCGGAACCTGATATTTGCGGCAACAGGGCGCCAAGTATTTCGTGCCTGGCCTGAATTGATTTCTCCTTGTCGAACTGAGCCTTGCGAATATTATGGTTGTTTTCCAGCGCAAATTTCAGACAGCTCTCAAGATTGTATGCCTGCTGTGCGCTTACGCTGGCACATATGCAGGCTGCTACTGTTAATAAAATAGTTCTGGCTTTATTCATTTTTTACACTACTTTTTTGTGGTTGTGATTTTCCGTATCAAGCAGTCTCTGCCCCTTTGCAGTAACAACCGCATGCAGGTGGTAATCGATTATGGATTTGAAATAGTCTCTCGCTGAATACTCACTGCGAGTCAGAACATTACTGATAAAAAAGCTGACAACAGAGGTTATGAAGAAGCGGCTTATCAGTTCAACCTTAATATCCTGCCTGTACAATCTTTCTTTTTTCCCTTTGATCAGGTTCTTTTTCATGCCTTCAAGAAAAGCTCCAAACCCTGCTTTATGCTGTGTCCCGGAAAGGGCAGGGAACATCTTCCTAAGGTCCTCAAAAAAAACGGGGCTCAGTGAATGAAAAACCTCTCCCATTCCATAAACTCCCGATTTAAATCCTGTAATTGCATTGACATCTTCAGCATACATTATGGCTATCTTCTTTTCCATATCATTACTAAGAGTCAGCATGCAGAATTTTAAAAGCCCTTCCTTTGATTCAAAATGATTGTAAATAGTTTTTTTGGTGACACCAGACTTCTCTGCAATTTCATCTATTGAAATATGAAGACCAAACTGTTTGAAGACCTCCATGGCCTTTACCGCATATTTCTCCTTCCTGACCGTCATTGAAATACTTAATTTTTTCAGCTGAATATTTTGCAAATATACACTTTTTATATTATATTAGTGTATTTAGTATATTACAGACCGGAAATAATTTTCTGACTTTTGACAACGGGTGAGGCGGGAAGTGGTCAGATGCTTCGATACCTGAATGCAGCCAATACCGTGTGAGCGAGGTATTGGCGAAATGAAGGATCTACTACTAATTCCGGCTTGCAAGTACAATAATCATAGGTAAAGCCAACGCTCCGGGGTTGAAAGACTTCCTGGTATCCCAAACGACGTGTGTCATAATTGTTAAGGGAAATCTCAGTTCTGATTATACTTTTCCAAGATATTCTTAAACTCAGGCTGATTTTTTAATGGTTCCCATATCGGGTCCGTCTCGAGGATCTTAGTTGAGAGGAATCCCGGCATTGCCAAAAGATATTTTATTTGCTCCAATGCTTCAGGGTATTTTCCAATCATCACATAGGTATGTGCAAGATCCTCAACCAGGAAAACTCCCCTCCATGCTTCTTTGCTTACCGGGAGCATCTTTACGGCTTTCTCATTTAGGCTGACTGCTGCTTCTTCCATGCCTAATCCGGCATTAGCTATTCCCAGAGAACTGTACAGCCTAGGATCCTGCGGAAAACGATTGATCATATTTTCAAGCATTATGCGGGCTGAATCGTAATAGGCATGCTCGAGCTCAGGTTTATTAATAAAACCGTAAGCAGCAGCATAGTAAAGATATTTTGGCCTGAAATAAAACTGACTCTGAAATGCGGCCGATGAGGTCAACGAAAGATCTGCCAGAGCTTCTTTGTATCTGCCATCATATAAATCTATAACGACTTTCAATTCTACAAAAAGGGAATCTGACATAAAAGACCTGTTATTAATTTCTCCGTTTTCCAGTACTGCCCTTGCTTTTTTACTGTCGCCCTGCCATCTGAGAAACATCTGAGACATGTAAAGATATGGTTGAATCCATTCCGGCTGAAGCATGATAGACAAATTATAATAATATTCAGCTTTCGGATAGTTTCGACGCAGGTCAAATATTTCAGCAGCATCATCTGCATACCGGGAAGATCTAGGGTCAAGTTCAAAAGCCCTGGTTAAACAAGACTCCGCCAATGCCCAGTTCCCTGACCGCCTGTGTACAGCCCCTGACCAATATATAGCTTCCGTGTTTTTGGGTTGCTCTTTCAGTACTATTTCAAATTGTTTAAGGGCTTCAGGGTAATTCAAATAACCCATATAGTAATAAATCCCAAAAACCAGATGGGCCTCGGGAAGGTCGGGATCAATCTCGAAAGCTATGTCAATAGCCTGTTTGCACTTAGGGATTATATCTTCACTTCTGTCCTGGTTAAACCAGTATCTGATCAATAAGCAATAAGCAGTTCCTGTATAAGCCAGGGCAAATTCAGGATCAAGTTCTATTGCTTTTCCATATAGTTTGTTGGCGGTTTTCAGGTCTTCAATATCGAAACTTTTCCGATAATAGAAATTCGCCTGAAGATAGTAATTGTAAGCTTCCAGGTTATTTGTCGGTTTCTTTTCAATTTTTTCTAATTCGTCAGGCGACAGAATCTCTTTAAGTTCGCTCGCAATGTCTTTGGCTATGTCGCTCTGAAGAGAAAAGATCTGTTGCATTTCCCTAACATATTCATTTGACCAGATATGTTTATCGGATTTTGAATCAATCAATTGAACCCAAATCTTTAATTTATTCCCTTCACGTCCAACACTCCCTTCAACCAGATAATTTGCATTAAGCTCGTTACCGATTATAGCAATGGATTTTTTTGAATCCCTGTATTGGTCTGAAGATGTTCTGGACCTTACCGTGAAACTTTTTACTGTCTGAAGATTATTGAGGACCTCCTCCATAAAACCATCACAAAAGTACAACTGGGTTGTATCATTGCTGAGGTTCCGGAAAGGGAGAACCGCAATAGTTTTTTCAGTCGTTTTGAACGGTTTAATGTATTTAGGAATAAAGAAGTACGCAAGCAGAACAAGAACAAGCAATACGAAAATAACCGTAATGATTTTTGGTTTCAGATTTCTTCCCAGTTCAGGCTTTTCTTCTACATATCCTTTTGAAACCTTGCCACCCTCTATACTAAATGCATTCAGGGCAGAAATAACCTCTTTGATTGCATTACCAACCTTATTTATCTGGTTCCTGTAATTTGTATGATTCAGATTTTCCTGTGGATTTTCCTCCTTCGGCATCAATGGCCTGTTTACCCCAGCCGATCTGAAGATAAAGTCAACACCGCGAAGCATTCCGCCCAAAACTGATTCACACGATTTAATATCGGTGGCGTCCAGATCATAAATACGAACAGGAAGTACTCTGCTCGCAACATTCCCGTTAGGTAATTTTACCTTCAATCCAAACCTGTCATTGGATGCCTGCTCCACAAATGCCTTAAACTCATGCTCCCATGCAAAGGATTTCGGATCGCAGTACGTGCGGGAAATAATCGGAATAAAAACCAGGCACCTGAGCTTTTCTTTCAGCGACTCATCCACATCATGTGTCTCAAGAAGTCCGTCATGAGGATTTTGATCGAAGTAGACACTGATTTCTTCCTTAAAAGTGGCTTCGACCTCTTTCTTAAGGTTTTCAACGAACTCAGTTACCCATCCGTCATACTTATTGTCTTTCTGTCGGTAACTGATAAAGATGTCGTAATTATATCCTTCGATAATGCTTGACATTCTGAAACTAATTTGTTCATTATCAAAGTTAAACCATTATGATAACAAATGCAAGAAGAAGATCCTTCACTTCGTTCAGGAAGTGGTACAAAAAAAATGGTGCGATTTAATATGAATCTTAAATCGCACCATCAGCTATTATTTGTTGTTCCTATTTCTGAAACAGGAGCTGTGCAAATCCATAAAGGCTTTTGCGCCAGGTCTGGAATTCATGTGCGGTTCCCGGAGCTTCGTAGTAGACATTATTTATGCCTGCTTTGTCAAGTGTTTCGTGGATAGCGCGGCCTGAGCTAGCACCTTCCTTGGAACCCATGCTTATATAGAATACTTTTACCTGTTTGTTGAATTCAGCAGGTTTAGCTAACAAACCTTTATAGCCGGTTTCAACACCCGGAAAGCCAAAAGGAGCGCTGAAAATCCCTATGTTGGCAAATTTATCGAGGTTCGCCTCTGTGATCTGGTATGTCTGTGTTCCTCCGAGCGATAATCCTGCCATTGCACGGTTATTGCGATCTGCAAGTGTACGGAAGTTCGCATCAATCGTCGGGATCAGATCCTTAATTATAACATTCGCGAAACCATCCCAGAATGAAGCCATGCCACCGGGGCCGCCAGCTCCCGGACGCTGCTGTTGTCCCTGTCCCTGGGGTTGTCCCTGCCCCTGTGGAGGTCTGGCAGGCTGTGCCTGTTGTCCTTGTCCCTGAGCCTGCTGGCCCTGGCCCTGCGGCGGCCGTGCACCCTGGGCACCTGCTCCAGCGGGACGACGGCCACCGCCAAAACCTGCAGCGATATCGCCGTCTTCCATAACAATGATCATCGGCTTGGCCTTTCCCTCTGCAATAAGGTTATCAAGGATAAAATTAGCCCGTCCCTGGTTCGACCATGCCCGCCTGTCTTCACCCATTCCATGCTGAAGGTATAACACAGGGTAACGCTTTTCTTTGTTCTTGTCATAATCCGGAGGGGTATAGACATAAGCCTGCCTGTACTGGCCTGCCGATTCTGCAAAATACCAGAACGAAACAACATTGCCGTGAGGCACTTTTTTAATGTCATAAAAATCGACGCCCTCTTCGGGAACTTCTATACCGCTCATGACACGGCTCGATCCGAAGAATGTCTCGCTGTTGGGGTCGTTGACATCCACTCCGTTTATCCTAATATTATAATAATGGAATCCCGGATCAAGCGGATTCGTAACACCGGTCCAGTAGCCATCTTCCCCTTTTGTAAGGGCGGTATTCCCTAGTCCCACAACAACAGTTGCGGCTTCCGGGGCACGCAGCCTGAAATATGCCCGCCGCTGTGCATCTATCCTGGGATATTCTGCACCGACAATATTCGTCGATGCAGGTTTTGTTCCTTCCGGCAGGGGTGGAGCCGGAGCCTGCTGTTGAGGCATCTGGGCCATACATATGGAGCCGGCCACAAAAAACATGGAAAAAGCAATGCTTAACTTATTCATAATAAAAAAATAAACTTATTAGTTATCTAAATAACAGGGGAGCAAACTCATGAAGGCTTCTTCTCCAGGTCTGCCATTCATGTGCTGTCTGTGGTGAAACATATGAAGCTCCCTTTATGCCGATTTTGGTCCACTCATCAGCAGCAGCCTGGATACGGGCTGCTCCGCCCTCCTTACCTCCGAAACTCATAAAAACGAGCTTAACATTCTTTTTGAATGTTTCGATATCCTGCACCTCAGAAGGAACCATGGTTCCGCCGCTGAACATTCCGATGTAAGAAAACTTGTCGGGATTGGCTGTTGTTATTGATTTGGTCTGCATGCCACCCATTGAAAGTCCTGCCAGAGCACGGTTTTTCTGATCAGCCGCTACCCGGAAATTTGATTCAATAAAGGGAATCAGGTCATCAAAGAGAATACTTTGGAATTGACCGGCAAAGTTCATTCCACCGCCAGGTCCTCCAGTACGCGGGGCATTGGCAGCTGGGGCTCCCTGTTGGGGTGCACCTTGTGCCGGCGGGGTCTGAGGACGGGCTGCCTGGCCTTGTGCGCCGGCTTGTCCCTGAGGAGCACCTTGTGCGGGAGCTCCCTGAGGAGGTCTCTGACCGCGGGCACCGCCTCCCATATTTACACTGCCATTCTCCATAACAATTATAAAAGGTACAGACTTACCTTCTGCAATAAGGTTATCCATGATGAAGCCGGTACGACCCTGGCTCCCCCAGCCCGTTTCGTCTTCGCCCATCCCGTGCTGAAGATACAGCACAGGATAACGTTTGCTGGTGTTTTTATCATAATCAGGAGGAGTATAAATGTATACCCTTCTTACACTGTTGCTTGTTTTGGAGAAGTAGTAGGTTTCCCTTAACTGTCCGTGAGGTACATTCCTGATTGCATAGAAGTCCTGATCTTTTGCAGGCATATCTATACCACTTCCTGCCCGGCTTGCACCATAGTAGTAGAGGCTGCCCGGATCAGGCACTGAAGCTCCGTCGATATTGAGCTGGTAATAATGGAATCCTTCATCCTGAGGCGCAGATTCGCCGGTCCAGACTCCTTTTTCATCCTTTACCATATCGTATTTTACAGCACCAATATCGATCTGAACTTTCAGGGCCTGGGGCGCTGAAATGCTTGTCCGGATGCGACCTTCGGAATTTACCTGGGGATACTGCTTGCCGGCCTGGGTTGTTGATGATACTTTGAAATCCTCAACTACCTTTGGCTGTTCAGTTTGTGCTATGCACATCCCACCTGTTATCACGATCGATGATAACAGACATAAATATCTGTATCTCATTTAAAGATTCTTAATTTATTGAATTGATACTATTTCTTATTTTTTATCAATGAACAAAAGCTGTGCCATTTCGTATAGGCTCCTTCTCCATGTCTGGAACTCATGACGTGTACCTTCTGAAATATAAGATACTGCATTGAAACCGGCAGCTTTTAAAGTTTCTCCGGCTTTTCTGATATTATCGGGACCTTCAAAACTTCCGCAGCTAAGGAAAATAAGCTTAACCTTCGACTTGTCTTTAATCTCCTCAGGAGTGTATGTGCCTCCGCTTAAAAGACCAAACGATGAGAACACTTCAGGTCTTGCAAGAGTAATTGAATGAGTTTCCATACCACCCATCGAAAGGCCAGCCATTGCACGGTGACCCTGATCGGCAAGAGTACGGAAATTAGCGTCAACATAAGGAATAAGTTCATCAACAAGAACTTTCTCAAAGCCATTGTTCATCATTCCGGCCATGCCGCCGCCAGCAGGACGTGCACCAGGGGCTGCAGCGGGAGCTTGTCCGGGAGCAGCAGCAGGACGTGCACCGGGGGCTGCAGCAGGAGCCTGTCCGGGAGCGCCAGCAGGAGCAGCGCCGGGAGCGCCAGCAGGACGAGCGCCGGGAGCGCCGGCAGGACGACCCATGCCGCCTGGTCTGAAGCCTTCGTTAGTCATACCATAGGTCATAACAATAATGAATGGCTTGATTTTGCCTGCAGCAATCAGGTTGTCCATGATAAGGTTGGCGTGACCCTGGTTACTCCATGCAGTTTCATCCTCACCCCAGCCATGCTGAAGATACAATACCGGGTAACGGGTATTCTGATCTTTGGTGTAGCTGGGAGGAGTATATACGAACGCCCTCCGCGCGGTGTTTGTACTCGGCGACCAGAAAAGAACCTGTTCCACTTTACCGTGAGGAACATTTTTAAGTGCATAGATGTCCTGATCGTGTGCAGGTACTTCTATACCGCTCTCCCAACGTGTTGAACCGTAGTAATTATTTGTGCCGGGATCATTAAAAACGCCTCCGTCAATTGTAAGGTGATAATAGTGAAATCCTTCTTCCAGCGGACCTGCTGTAGTAGCAACCCAGACTCCTGCCGTATCCTTGGCGAGAGGTGTTCCTCCTCTTGTGCCGCCTAATCCGAGACTTACAACAACACTCTTGGCATCGGGTGCAACAACCCGGAATTTTGCATAACCCTGTGAATTTACCATAGGGTATTCCTGCTGAGGCTGGTTCTTTGTTGAGGGTTTGAAATCATCTTTGATGGCAGGCTTCTCCTGAGCCAGGCAAAGATTCACTGTCAAAAGAGCAACAAATAATACTGTTAAATGTTTGTATTTCATGCTTTTAGAATTTAGGGTTTAAAATATAACAATAACTTTTTCTATCATTTATTCTTATCAGTCAGTTGTTCAGTTTTTAAAGAGCAACAAGGCATATTCCTTAAGGCTGCGTCTCCATGTCTGGAACTCATGTGCTGTAAGCGGTGAGACATATGATGCACTCTTTATTCCGGCCTGGTTCAGTGCGTCGGCAGCAGCTTTGAGAGCATCAGAACCTCTTTCACGGCTGCCATAGCTCATGAACACAAGCTTCACTTTCGTCTTGTCTGTGATATCGGCAGGAGCGATAGTTCCGCCGCTGAACATTCCGATATGTGAGAATTTGTCGAGGTTTGCCAGGGTAACAGCTCTTGTCTGCATTGCACCCATTGACAGACCGGCCATAGCACGGTTCTTCTGGTCAGATAATGTCCTGAAGTTTTTATCCACCCAGGGTATAAGATCTGTTGTCATCATCTGGCCATATATTCCGCCGCCGGGTCCGCCCATACCGAACATACCGCCTGGACGTGCTGCACCGGCACCAGGGGCAGCGGCACCAGGAGCACCTGCAGCCGGAGCGCCGGCAGGACGTGCACCAGGAGCAGCACCAGGAGCTCCAGCAGGAGCTCCAGCAGGAGCTGCAGGACGTTGAGCCGGAGGACCGGGAGCAATACCGCGAGGTGCTGTAACAGCACTTGTCTCCATAACAACAATGAACGGAGTGATCTTGCCTTCGGCAATAAGGTTGTCAAGAATGAAGTTTGTCCTTCCCATTTCGATCCATACCCTCTGATCCTCGCCTCCGCCATGCTGAAGATAAAGCACCGGATAACGTTTTTTGATATTCTGCTCGTAGTCGGGCGGAGTGTATACATAGATCTGGCGCCATGCCTTGGCAACTGTCGAATAGTAATTTTTAATCAGCACATTACCGTGAGGAACATCTTTCAATGCATAGAATCCGCCATCGGGATCCGGAATTTCAAAACCATTGCACAAATGGCTGTAGCCAATGAACCCGTCTGTAGCGGGATCAACAACCACTGCGCCGTCGACAACCATCCAGTAATTATGGTAGCCTAAATCCTGCGGCTCACTGGTATATGTCCATACACCATCTTCTCCTTTGGTCATATCAAATGCGGCATTATTGATAGAAACCTGCATTTTCTGAACATTGGGTGCATAGAACTTAAATGTCACTCTTCGGTCAGCTTCAATTCTCGGGAATTGATTGCCATAAAGGTTGTAGGGTGAAGGGCGGACTGAATCAACAACATTAAAGTTGTTGGAAACCTGCCCCGACTGGGCAAATAATGCATAACCTGCCAGCAGCGACAGCGTTAATGCCAGGATACTCTTTTTCATAGTTTTAAATTTTTGTTTCTGTTAAAAAACTGAGAATTGGCAATAGTTAATTAGGGTTTATATTCACAATCACACTTTTAATCTGGTAAATCATGGAATTTATTCGCAGTCACCTTTTTTAAAGGAATAATTATCTTGGTATTCCGCCGCCCTTAAATTCCGGGGTAGCGCTCATCTTTAAAACAGCCTTTTCCCCTTCCACATTGAATATCATAAATTCAGGACGCTCTGGCGTGTAAGGTGTCCAGATCCCAGCTGCGCTGCCGTTCGGATCGCCGTATTTGGCGAAATTTGTCCAGAAATCAACCATTTTTTTGCTCAGTTCGTCATCGCCTGCATTGAAAGGACGCCAGCTGTGCCTGAAAGAATGGAACACATACCAGAGATCAGAAGAGTGGAAAGCTCCGCTGCTGTCGCCGGGCAGAGGTCGTGCAAATAAATATGCATATGCAGAATGGCTGCTCTTTTCAGCCCTGAGAGCGCAAAAATCACCGACAGGCTTTGTCATGTCGTTCATGTCATTAGCTGTAAAGCCAATCATATAAGGGACATCTGCAATCTGATTGGCAAGCGCCATTTCACTGAAAGTGCCGGTCAACAGGTAATTATCTGTCACAGGGCTCCACATCACACGTTTTCTGGTTTCTGCGGTATAATCAGCGGACATCTGGCGCATATCATCAAATGTAAGAGCCCTCATTTGTTCGAGAGTAGTCTTGCCGAAATGGTCCATCATCCTCTTATTGGCAATCTGTGCAGTATCGAGTAAAATACCAGGTCTCATGTTGCTAAGGCCGCCTCCGCTCATGATGACAGCCTTGCTTATCAGACCCTTCGACAGCGGTGAGGCGCACAGCGACTGAACGCTGCCTGCACCGGCACTCTGGCCGAAGATCATTACCTTATCAGGGTCGCCTCCAAACTGGGCAATATTGTTCTTTATCCATTTAAGTGCTGCAACCTGGTCCAGTAAACCATAGTTCCCCGACACTCCATTCGGGCTTTCAGCCGACAGTAGGGGGTGTGAAAAGAATCCCATTGAGCCGAGACGGTAAGTTACCTGAACAAGGATCACTCCACGTGAAGCATAGTCCTCTCCTCCGTCCATTTCAGGTTCAAAGCCAAATCCTTCACGGTAGCCTCCGCCATGGATCCACATGGCAACAGGCAGTTTCTTCCCAGCTTTGCCTGCAGCAGGAGTCCAGACATTAAGATAGAGACAGTCTTCACTGAAAGGAACAGACCCGCTTGCCCTCCATTCCCTGCCATAAAAACTCTGTGGGTCCCAAGTCATTTGAGAAGCTGCATCACCATATTTGTCCGCCACCTTCACTCCCTCCCAGGGTACAACGGGTTGAGGCTCTTTCCAGCGCAGTTCGCCTACCGGAGGAGCTGCAAAAGGAATACCCTTGTATGCAATAACCCCCTTTGTCGGAGTTGGCACGCCGGTGATTTTTCCGCCCTCAACGGTCAGAACAGGATTTGAATCGCTGCAGGAGACCAATGCCCATCCAGCAATTGCCAGGATAATAAGAATTTTGCTTTTCATAGTATTTACAGGTTAACTAAATTTTCGGGTTTCTATTAAAAATTTCAACAGTAAGTCCTGATGAGGGTATTAAATACCACTTATTTTTAAACATCCTGTCACTTAATGTTCTTTCTGTCAGTCTTCCAGTTGGGATCTTTCGACAGGCCGCACGGATCTCCCGTAAAGAGAGCGCCGGCTACCTTGTCGCCTTTCAGCTGCCACTGACACCAGGCTGTTGCCACTTTGGCGAATTCACCTCCGTGAGGCTTGCTGTAGGTCCCTCCGTGTCCGACATCCATGTTAGCGGCAAATACCGGCAGATTGTTTATGCGGTTGAAATCATCCATGCCGTTTGCATAAGCAATGTCCTTCTCGCCTCCGAGCAAGTAAAGGACCGGTGTATGAAGTTTCAGGAGATGTTCCTTTGTCAGGCCCGGCATTCCTGCCATTCCGGCTCCCGGATTGGGAAGTATACCGCTGTTACAAACTATAACGGTGGATACTCTCGGATCAGGTCCTGCTTCGAGCGCCTGCAAACCTCCGCACGACATTCCGCTGACCGCGATCTTCGTTATATCGATTTTATTATAATAGGGACTTGCTTTGTCGTTGTTCTGAGCTATCGCCCAATTGATAGCATCGATAATCGTCCCTGATCCCGATCTGCCCATACCGCCTTTTTCACCTTCCTGCGGCATAGGCCCTATGGCAATCACCAGGAAGCCATGGGAAGCAATCTCCGACAGGAAGTTTATATGTTCCCAGGGCGAATTGGCGCATGCTCCGTTACCCCAGGAAATAACCGGCAGTTTTGTTTTGCTTCCGAATGGTTTCAGGTCGGCGGGCCTGAAAACAGTATGTGTCGGAAGAGAGCTTTCTGACAGCATTATTGCAGGCCATTGACCTGTACCGCCATCTTCCACTGTCCTTTGAGTCGGCTTTCCGGGTGAAGATGGTTCTTGTGATCTGCCCTGATACGTTATGCCCAGTCCGGCAGCTAACAGAAGAATAAAAAGTGATTGTGCTTTTTTCATGTGTTAATTTTTATTTTATAATGAAAGAAGATCGATCTAAATAGAGTTTTAATTTTAATCAAATTAAGGTTCTTAAAGAATAGAAGAAACAGCAATTCCTTTCAATTTTTCGTCACGGATTTTAAATATATGTCAAAAATAATGAAATTGAGATAAAAGCTATTCATACCTCAGGGAATCGACAGGATTCTTTGCCGAAGCCCTGTAGCTTTGGAAAATAACGGATCCTACGGCAATTAAAAATGCAATAATTCCCGTCAATGCAAAGATCAGCCAGCTGACAGTGGTCTGATAGGCGAATCCCTGAAGCCATCTGCGCATTATTATCCAGGCAACAGGGCAGGCAATAATAAAAGCCGGTATCTCGAACCTTATAAAGTATGACAGCATCAGCAGGATTATATCTTTTGTTTCTGCTCCGTTGACTTTTCTGTAACCAATCTCCTTTGTACGCTGCTCTGCAATGGAGCTTACCAGTCCGAACAGCCCGAGGGCAACTACAAGTATGGCCAGCAGAGCAAATGCCGTCAGGATCCTGCTCAGCCTTTTCTCTTCGTTGTATTGCCTGTCGAAATATTCGGTGCTTAAAAAGTAATCAAAAGGATCTCCTGGATAGTGTTTAGGCCATACAGACTGAAGATGGGCCAGCATTTTTTGCTGATCGCCCTGAAACCTGAAAGAATAAAATCCAAATTCAAAAGGATGCCTGTGAATGAAAACGACTGGTTCCGTTGGCTTTTTAAGTCCCTCGTGGTGAAAATCATTTACAACCCCTTTGATTGTGTATCTGACGTTTCCGATGAGGAATTGTTTTCCTACAGCAGCCTGTGGTGAGTCATATTCAAGAACTTTTACAAGCGATTCAGATATGATGGCTCTGGCTGTATCCAGTATTATCGGTTGTTCGAAGTTCCTGCCTGCCAGCAGCTTTAGTCCATAGGCAGGAATATATCCGTCGTCGATAAGGCCTTGTACTACTTCAAGTTTCAGGTTTCCCGGCATATCGGATCTTGAAATATTGCTGATCCTGAACCTCATGGGCTGGCCCGGAACATTCATGCTCGCTGTTCCGCTTACAAATCCGGATTGCTGGAGGACCTCATCGCGAAATGCAAGAAAATGTTCCCTGCGCAAGGAATCGGTATGTGTTGATGCTGCACCCCTGAGAACTATAACCTGGTTCAGGTCAATGCCAAGATCAGCTTTCTGCATGAAACGTATCTGCCTGGTCACTGTCAATGAGCAGATCACAAGGAAGCACGACATAAAGAACTGGATTCCCACAAGCCATAGTGAACCGCTGTTCTTTGAGATTTTCTTCTGCTGTGCAAGTGAAGGATCGACCTTCAGGGAGGGTACAGATCCTATTAATGCCATCACGATTATCCCTGCCGGGATCAGTGCAGCAGTCAGAAGAATGATATTTGAGTAATTGACATAACCATCCGAAATAGGAGTGTTGATCAGCCTGCTGAAAAAGCCCGAAGTGAGAAAATACAATAGCACTGAAATGATCACAGCTGCAGAATTGATGATAATACTTTCAGTAAGTGACATCCCGAACAAGGAGCGCCTGCCTGCTCCAAGCTTCCTGTGTATTGCAAATACATTCAGTCTTTTACGTGCAATAGCCGTTGACATGTTCACATAGTTCATCCAGATTATAACCAGTATGAGAGCAGCAATGACCGAGAGGGCATTAATTGTTTTTACCCTCGTACTTGTACCGAATTCTCCGGCCCGGTCCGTACTATAATGCAGGCTTTCGAGAGGCTGCAGGGTAAACTTACCTGTACGATTCTGTCTCTCAAGGAAAGTAAGGTACTTCTTTGAGATCTCTTCCAGTGATTTTTCAACATTCAGAGGATCAGCACCTTTTTTAATTTTAATATATGTCCACCAACCCGCTCCGTTGAAATTCTCCGTTCGTGGGATCCCTCCGTCTTCCACCCATGTCCGGATTGGCATAAAATAGTCGCAATGAATATGGCAGTTTACAGGAAGATCTTTAAATATTCCCGTGATTTCGTGACGCATGCCCTGGTTTACCAGAAGGACTTTGCCGATAGGATCCTCATTCCCGAAGATTTC
Organism: uncultured Rikenellaceae bacterium; assembly: GCA_964638545.1. Lineage (GTDB taxonomy): Bacteria > Bacteroidota > Bacteroidia > Bacteroidales > VadinHA17 > LD21. The sequence continues at coordinate 123,525 of CAZXAM010000001.1, forward strand.
CCTGGCTTTTGATTCAGAAATAATGCAGAAGAACGGGTCATTTAATCTTGCTGCTCCGCGGATCATTTCCAATTCAAACATTTCAGCAAAATCCCCTTCCACCCACAGGTCGCTCTGATCGCTGAAAAGATGTTCGTCGTATTTTACCAGTACATCTTCATAATAGGTTGTGGCGCTCAGTTCGATTTCAGGAATTTCTTCCTTTACAACCCTGAAGAGCCTTCGCGGAGTCTTGGCTGAATGAAGAACACTTTCACCGTTCTGGGTAATGTCGTAGTTTATACGATAGATCTGTTTATAGGATTTGAAATATTTATCATATCCTTTTTCATAACCAATATATATGACAAGCCGGACAAAGAACAGCATTCCAACCGCAAGGCCAAATACGTTCAGCAGTGCATGAAATTTATTCTTCCGGAGGTGATTCCAGGTAGACCGGAGGTTTATGAGATTCATTGTCTTTTGTAATTTTTGAAAATATTGTTCTCCTTTTAGCTTTTATTATTCTTATCCTTTATGTATCCTTTGAGCGCCTTTGTGGTTAATTTTTTTTACCACAAAGTATCTCAAAGGTTATCACAAAGGAACACAAAGGAATACTTTTAATGATCGGTTTTTCTGAAATCTGCTGTTATCTTTCCTTTTGCTTTGGTAAGATCAACTTCTTTTGAGATTCCGTTTACAGTTACCTTGTATTTGCCGTAAAAGGCCGGAACTGAGAATTTACCTTTTTTGCCTGCAACTCCCGACTCTTTTGTCCACCACTCTTTAAAGATAAGATTTTTGTAAGCTGCTGCTGAGGGTGTCGGTGTCCAGTCCCGCTTGTAAAGTGATGAAGAAGGGATCCAGTTTGCACCTTCCCAGAAGCCCCACATAATTATGCCTTCGACAGCATGATGCGCAAAACAGATCCTGTAAAAATCAACTATCTCCTTCGCCTTTGCTTCCTCCTGCTCAGCTGAAAGCTGGCTTTGCTTGTACTTTGAGCGCATTCCCGGGATATTAAATTCCGTGATACGAATCGGCAATTTAAAGATTGCCAGAGAATCCAGGCATCTGACGAGTTCCTTACGGTCGAATGTTTCAAGGTAGCTGTGCCCCTGCACTCCAATCCCGGCAATGGGGACTCCCTGCCTGAGCAATTTCCTTATATGTGCCATATATTCCGGCAGCCCTATACCCAGCGGAGAATCGGAAATCAGAATATCATAATCATTCACCCATAGTTTTGCACCCGGATCGCCGTTAAGCGCCCATTGCGCCATAAGTTTTGTAATCTCAGGCCCAAGCCGGTCTTCATAGTAGTTCCCGTGGATCATCTCATTATTGAAGTCGTAATCGGAGAACCGTCCCTTATAGCGCCTTGTGATTGTCTCAGCCCTATCCTGTATTCTTTGCTTTAGTTCATCATTGCCCATGTCCATAACCCACTGTTGTACATATTGCTGACCGGTGTTTGGCGACTTTACGATCCCCCAGAAGAGGTTATGTCCCCGGAGAGGCAGATTATTCTTCTCGGTCCAGCTGAGTATTGAATCCACAACTGCGTAATTTACCTTATCCTTCTGCGGTTCCATTATCATCCACTTCAATGCATTTTCGGTGACAGCTGAATTGAAATTCTCAAGAAATTTCTCCCTGAACATTTTTTGATTGGCTGCCGACATTCCTCCTGCAAAGTTATTTGGTATCGCACACCCGAACCAGAATTCATGCCCCAACTGCTCTACAGTTATCCCGGAACCCCTTTTTGCCTTTACTATCAGCTCCCCTTTACGGTATTTCGATATCGAGTCGTTTATACCGGCATATTGGGCTTTTATTTTCTGAGGCCAGGAAAAATATGTCATAAAAATGGCAAGAATGAGAATAAACGCTCTTTTGATTTCCTGGTTATAATTTTTCATATTGTCGTTTTTATTCTTTTCCTTTATAAAGATTCCGTAAGTGTCCCTGATGGTCTTTCAAAAATATGTTTTTTATGCCAAAAACTCTCAAACGAACTAAACAACCCGTTAACTTTAAATGTAAAAAATACAATTCATTAAAAATTCATCCTTATTTCCTATTAACTACTCATTATGAGGTCTTTAACTAATCATTGTAATAAACAGCACCTGCTAATGATCTGAATTTTGACAGAAAAATTGAAGAGAATGACCAATTATTAATAGTTATTTTTTAACGAGGTAAGTATTTTCATAGATTATAAATTTTATCAGAGAAGGTTAATTAGTTGGAGATGATCCAACAGGTATTTTCTTTAAATAAATCCGGATTAATCTTTGAAGCTGACGGATAAGAAAAAGTAAGGAATTAAGATTTGATTTTTCACTGCGAAATATTTTTTTATTAAATAACCCTAAACCTAAAATTTGCATTGCCTATGAAGAGACTTTAACACTGGTAACAGGGGAAAACCTTAATTCCTCTGATCAATTTGAAATTAACTAAAATTTTAACCTAATCTAAACCTTTTAAGTATGGAGAAACATAATTTGTTATGGCCTTCAAACAGATTCTCAGGAAAACTGATCACTACAATCGCTGTTGTTATGATCTGTTTTTCCGATCTGTTCGCTGTGCCTGGCGATCCTGTGACTGCAGGTGCTTATGGTAGCAATCAGCAGCAGCTGACTGTTGCAGGAAAGATCACTGATGCCTCAACCGGTGAAGCATTAGCTGGTGTTAACGTTGTTGTGGAAGGCACAACAATAGGCACCACATCCGATGTTAACGGGGCATATTCACTGCCCGGCGTTAATCGTAATGCCAGTCTTTCATTCTCATTCATCGGGTATGTAAAGCAGGTTGTTCAGGTATCAGGCAGAACGGTAATCAATGTAGTTCTTACTGCTGAGATTACCGGGCTCGAAGAAGTAGTTGTAATCGGCTACGGAACTCAGAAGAAAGAGACATTAACCGGCTCGGTTGCTGCTATTAAGTCGGATCAGATCCTGTCCACAAAAAGTCTTAGCCTTGCAAGTAACATCCAGGGTAAGATACCAGGGGTTCAGATCCGTCAGCAGACTGGTCAGCCCGGAACTTTCAACAGCCGTATCAGTGTTAGGGGATTTGGCGAACCTCTTCTGGTTATCGACGGCGTCGTACGCGACCAGATGGATGATTTTGAAAGGCTGAATCCGGAAGACATCGAGACCATCTCTGTTCTTAAGGATGCTTCTGCGTCCATATATGGCCTTGGCGCTGCAAACGGAGTTTTTATCGTAACAACAAAGAAGGGATTTGCAGGAAAAACAGAGTTTTCTCTCAATACAATGTATTCTGTTAAACAACCTACAAACGACTGGTCTGTCATAAACGTAGACGCCTATACAATGCGCTACATGTGGAATGAAATGAGCAGGAACTCGGAAAGCTCATCCAATATAACCAGTCCTGAAGAGCTTGCAAAATGGAAAGCCGGCACCGAAAAGTATTATACCGATTATAACTGGTGGGATAACCTTGTAAGGAAAAACGTCAATTCAAGTGAAATTACCTTCAATGCCAGGGGAGGTAATGAGCAGATCACCTTCTTCTCAAGCTTTGGTTATAATAATGACGGCGGATACTTCAAGAATAATGAGCTTTTGCAATATGACAGGTACACTTTCCGTACAAATGTTGAAGCAAAGCTGGCCAAGGGTTTGAAGATGGGTGTCAATGTTTACGGCAGATATGAAAATACGCTCAGCCCCACAAGAGGAACAAGTTGGACATTCAAGCGTATAATTACGAATGACCGAGGTATAGGCCCCTTCACACTCGACGGTAATAACAATTACACACAGGTTCCTTCGGAAAACACTAACGTTTTTGCTGAGCTTTCGAGAGACGCATCAGGTTATGTACAATCCCTGAAATTACAGTATCAGACTACCGTTAATATCAATTATGAACTCCCCTTCCTTAAAGGTTTATCAGTTGGGGCACAGATTGCATACGACGGACAGGTTAACGAAGGCAGGAATCTGAATGTGAATTTCTTATTATACGATTATGTTACCGGACTTCCAAAGTCAGCATCAGTAGCTCCCACAAAATTTACAAATTCGTTCGATACCTATACCAGGAAGGATCTTCAGGCAAATATGACCTTCAGAAGAACTTTTGGTTCGCACAATATCGGAGCAAATTTTGTTTACCAGTTAAGGAGGATCGACAATAACAATCTTTCGGGAGTAAGGCAGTTCGATGATCTCTACACCAAGGATATACTAAACCAGGCCAGCCTTACGGGCCAGTCAACAGCCGGGTCACGATCGGAAGCAGCATATATATCCTATATAGGCAGGTTCAACTACGACTACAAATCCAAATACCTGCTTGAGTTCAGCTTCAGGGAGGACGGATCGTACAGGTATTCTCCCGCCCAGAGATGGGGATTCTTCCCTTCTGTTCAGGCAGCATGGAGGATCGGGCAGGAACCATTCATCAAGAACGCTCTCCCCATGGTTTCAGACCTTAAACTAAGAGCGACATGGGGCAAGTCAGGAAATGATGCCGGAAGTGCATTCCAGTATTATGAAGGATACACCTGGAGCGGCGTCAGCGGCGGTTTTATATTTGCAGACGGTATCCTTACCAAAGGCATGGTCCCTCCCGGAATTGTTAATGATAATCTTACCTGGGTCGGTACAACTCAAAAAGACGTGGGTATTGACGTTGAACTGTGGAAAGGAAAACTGGGATTTACATTCGATTTTTTCAGAAGGAATTTGGTCGGCGAGCTCGGAACCCGCGCCTCCTCTCTGCCCAACACATTCGGTGCAAGCTTCCCGCAGGAGAATCTCAACAGCAGTTTCAATCAGGGATACGACTTAATGCTTACTCATCGCAATACCATAAAGAAGTTCAATTACGGTTTCAACGCAACATTAGGTTACAGCCGCACGTATCTTACTCATCGTGAGCGCACTGCGAATCAGAGTACCTGGGATGTCTGGAAGAACGGAAATGATACATATGATGATAAGGGACGTATCCAGGGAAGAGCGTTTATTAATGAGAGAGATGGTATCTATACAACTCTTGAAGAGATGGAGACAGCTCCTCTCGCTGGCGGAACCCTCGGTAACTATATGATGCTGCCCGGTATGGACAGGATCAAAGATACTGACGGCGATGGAAGGATAAGCGGTGGCGATGACCAGCTGCCTATATCCTGGTCGGCTCAGGGAACTAACCCTCCGTTGCAGTTCGGAGCAGGCCTGAATGCCAACTACATGGGTTTTGATGTAGTTATCAATATGGCAGGATCGTCCCTGTTTACAATGGGCAAGAGCAGAGGTGACCAGTGGGGTTATGGAACTCAATACAGGTTCTTCCTTGCAGAATATATGGACCGCTGGCATACAGCAAATGATACAGACAATCCGCGTGATCCTGCAACAGTATGGATACCCGGCAAATGGGAAGCTCTTACAATTAACGGGAACAATACGACAACCGGAACCACCACTGATAAATGGAGAATGGATGCAACCTATTTAAGGATAAAGACCGTTGAACTTGGTTACAATGTTCCTTCGAGATTTGTAAAAGTTGTAGGACTTAAAGGTGTAAGGGTTTACGTTAACGGCTATAACCTGGTTACTTTCTGCAAAGATTTTCTTAAGGACATGGACCCTGAAAGGGATGAAGGATCATACGGTGCAGGAAATACATATCCCATCATGAGATCATTTAACATGGGTCTGAACATTAAATTCTAAAAACTACTGATATGAGAAAAGGTTTAATATATATTGCAGTTACAGCATTTCTCCTTGGCCTGGGCTCATGTAAGGATTTCCTTGCGCTTGAACCTTTGGATAAGGTGTCTGCTGAAAACCTGTTAGCAACCTCGGCAGGGGTGAAAACCCTGATGGCAACCCTGTACAACCAGATGCCTATGGAAGATTTTTCCTTCAACCCGGGAAGCGGATTCAACCAGCACCCCGGTGTGGGTAGCGGAGGCGCAGGCGACGGAGGATGGAGCCTGGCTTCAAATACCGATGAAGCAATTATTTGGGGCCCCAACAATTATAACTCCAGCCCTACGTCAGGAATTACAGGCACCTGGGATTACACAGGGATCAGGTATATAAACCGGTTCCTGGAGATAATTGAAAGTCTTAAGGCCGCCAACAAGCTTTCCGAAGCTGATTATAAGCAGCTGTTTGGCGAAGCCCATTTTTTAAGGGCTTGGAAATATTACTCAATGGTACAGCGCTACGGAGGCGTTCCCATAATTGATGTGGTCCAGCCATTGCCAGCATCCGACGTTACTGAAGTCATGGTTCCCCGCTCTACAGAAAAGGCAACCTGGGATTTCGTGCTCACCGAACTCGATCTGGCAATCGCAAACCTGCCGGTCGACAGGCCGTCGAACGGAATGTACAGGGCCACAAAATGGGTAGCACTCTCTCTTAAATCGAGAGTTGCCCTCTATGCAGCTTCGGTAGCCAAACACTGGAACAAGGCTCCTCTGACCGGTGCGGCCGTTGATGCCAAGCTGGTAGGCGGAATGACGACATCTGATGCCAACGCTTATTACCTGGCATGCATTAATGCTTCGAAAGAGATCATGGATAATACATCTTTCTCCCTTTACCAGCCTAATCCGGCAAATAAAGCGGCAGCAGCCAAGAATTACCAGGATATGTTCGAATTTGCATCGTTTGCCAATCCTGAAATGATCTACATCAAACCCTATATCGACGGTGCATCAAACAGCGGTCAGGGTCACGTTACAGATTTCTGGTTTACCCCGAAACAGCTCTGCTACCATACTCTTTATATGTCGTCAAGATGGAGTACTACCCTCGATGCTGTTGATTGGTATGAAGATTACACCGACGACGGTACAGGGGCAAGCGCTCCGGTAAAGACGCGTGTTGATGGTGTTGAGAATTATGTTATTCCCAATCCAAAATCTATCACCGGTTTTGACCCGGCTAATTACGTACATTATACCACTCAGTATGGACCTTTTGTCGATAAGGATGTAAGGCTGACCGCAAGCGTACTGCTTCCGGGATCAACTTTAAAAGGCACTCTTATCAATATGCAGGGTGGTATGGTCAAACCTGACGGATCCTATCTTGTTTATACTGACGGCAATGTTGAAAAAGACGGTGTTACATATTACGCATTCGGGTCAGATAACATAAGCGGCTATTCAGCTTTTGGAGCTCTTGGCACTGCACAGGATAATTACAGCAATACGGGATTCGCGCTCAGAAAATACCTTCAGGATTCCAAGACTGTCACAAACCTCGGTCTGTACGGCTCAACTCAGCCATGGGTTGAAATGCGTCTTGCCGAGATCTATCTCAACTATGCTGAAGCCGTTGCTGAAAGCGGCCAGGGTGATGCCACACTTGCTGCCACATGCCTGAATGCGATCCGCAAAAGGGCTGCCCATACAGACAATATCCCTCTTACACTTGAAAACGTACTGAAAGAGAGACGGGTTGAATTGTTATTTGAGGGTAAGCGCTACTGGGATCTCAGACGCAGAAGGGACTTCCACGAAAGGTTTAGTGGCAACACATGCAGGTATTCGCTCATCCCGATGATCGACCTCACTGTGACTCCTCCGACATATATTTTCATACGTGCTCAGAACTACTACGACCAGAGAGCAAATGGATTTGAATTCGTGGAGAGAAGTTACTACGAGTCGATTCCGGGAACTGCAGGGAATAAGTTGATTCAGAACCCTGAATATGCTAAGTAACATTAATCTGTAAAATATATAGATATGAAAAAAATATTCTATCTGATTTTCATTGTAGGATCCTTTCTATTCTCCGCCACTTCGTGCAAGGTAGATAACTATCCGGAACCTGATGCCCAGGTTTACGGGGGGATCCGGGATATTGTTGGAGGAGGCCTTGTTGAGACTGACATGAATTCAGGCTCTATGATCGGCGTTCGGGAGCTGGGCCAATACAAAGATAACCCCACGCGTAAGACCTGGTATATAAAACAGAATGGCGAATACCGGAAGAACCTTGTCTATTCAAATGAATACCAGTTTGATTTTACAAGCTGTAACTTTTTCCCGTTTGAAGTGCTCAAAACTATTAAACCAGGGGAAAATCTGGTGGACTTCACAGTTACGCCATTCATCCGCATCAAGAATCTTCAAATTACTCATGATGCAGCAGCGAACAAGGTCAATGCCACTTTCACCATTGAAGGCGGAGCGCCGGAGGTTAAGGTCCAGTGGGTTACCCTGTACGCCTGGACCGATATGTATGTTGGCGAATATGTTAAAAAGACCCTTGCTGCGGGTACAGGTCAGCCTAAAAGGAGTTTCTCCGGAGCTGCGCAGACAATCAACACGGCAACAGTTTACAATTTGTCGATTGACCTGGCTGCAAATAATAATGACACAAGGAATGGATTCGGCATAAAGAGGAATTACTATTTCAGGGTTGGCGCACTGGCAACTGGCCTTACCGGCGTCGGCACGATCAGGCCAAACTATGCTCCTTATGTTGTATTTAATATTGATCTTCCTAACCCGTAGGCCATAAGATCAGAGTCTTTAACTGACATCTGATATGTCTTAAACAAACACTGTTAAAGACACGATACCATGAACAGGCAGTGCAACTATAAATCAACGCACTGCCTGTTTTTTTTAACAAAATAACCTGAACCAACAATGTGCAAATTGAACTTAAAAACAGTAATTCTGCTTGTTGCAGTAATGATGATTGCCGGCATTTCATGCAATCAGGTATCCAACAACAAAACAGGCAGTGCGGAGACTTTTTCCGTCAGGATAACGGACAGTCCGACGACATTCTGCAATCCTATCCCTCTGATAGTAGGCTCCGAAAGAGCCCGCAGGGCGGGGGAACCGGTTGTAGTACTCTACAAGGATGATTATTACCTGTTTGTTACAGGGGGCAGGGGATACTGGTATTCAGCCAACCTCAGGGACTGGACATATGTCAGCGTCCCTGATTTTGTAAGAGGTGTTCCGGGAGCTGCAACTGACGGTGAAACCATGTATGCCTGTGGAATGAATGCAAAAGAGGTTTTCGCAAGTACGGATCCTAAAAGCGGTGTATGGAAACAGATTGGCACTTTTGACAGCGACAGATATGGAGACGCTGATATCTTTATCGATGACGACGGACGATTCTATATGTATTGGGGCTGGTCACAAATATTGCCATTTCAGGTCGTTGAACTCGATCCGAAGAATGGTTTCAAGGAAAAAGGAGAACCTGCAATATGTTTCTTCGGCGATTATGAAAATCACGGATTTGAGCGAAGAAGGGACGAGGATGTTATATTTCCGTATTTTACTCACCGGCCTTACTTCCCTGAAGAATCACCATGGATCGAAGGACCATGGATGGTAAAATACAAAGGTAAATACTACCTGCAATATGCCGCAATAGGTCTCGAGTTTTCTTCATATTCTCACGGAGTGTATGTTTCTGACAGCCCGATGGGGCCTTTTAAATATTCCCAGCATAACCCGCTTACCTTTAAAACATCCGGATATGTCCTGGGTGCCGGTCATGGAAGCACCTTTCAGGACAAAAACGGGCAGTTCTGGACCATCTGCATGATCCCTGCATTCTATGGAGGCAGAGGAGGCGGAGAGATGGTGATATTCCCTTCAAATGTTGATGCTGAAGGGGTGATGTACTCCAATACCGCATTCGGCGATTATCCTCAGTATTACCCCGGCATAAAAGAAAATGCCGTTGACAACAACTTTACAGGCTGGATGCTTTTGTCTCATAAAAAATTTGTGGAAGTTTCGTCCACACTCCAGGGCTTTGGACCGGCTGACGCTGTTGATGAAAATTTTATGACCCACTGGTGTGCTGCATCCGGGGATCCGGGCGAATACCTGACGGTGGATCTTGGAAAGGAATGCGACATCCGTGCCATGCAGGTAAATTTTGACAGGCAGGATCCAAAAGTTGAAGTTGGCCGCGGCTTTGCCATGCCCGCCCCGATAAGCCGGTATCAGTCATATACAGTGGAAGTTTCTGATAACAATGCAGATTGGACCATGCTGATTGATAAAAGCAACAACACAGCCGACAACAGGCATGATTATACTGAACTTTCAAAACCGGTAAAAGCAAGGTATGTCAAAGTGACCAACGTGTTTACCCACGATGAAGGGAAATTTGCAATTCAGGAGCTGCGCGTTTTCGGAAATCCCGACAAGGCAAAATTTACGAAAGTGACCGACATGCTGGTTGCACGTAACCCTGAAGACAGGCGCGATGCAACGATCACCTGGAAACCTGTTGAAGGAGCCGATGGTTACGTTGTCAGGTATGGCATTGAACCAGGAAAACTTTATAATAATTACATGGTTTATGATGATTTTACAATCACCATCCACAGCCTGAACAAGGATCCCGAGTATTATTTTGAGGTCGAAGCTTTCGACAGCGGAACAGATTATTACAGGGAGAGGACGGAACAGACAATGGGCAGAGGTGCGGAAATTGAACTTGCCCTGGGCAGGAATATGATTGAAAGAAAAATGATCAAAGAAGGATTGAACGAGTATGTTTTTGACAGCATAACGCCCGGCGAATATACATTCCGACACACTTTCGGTCCCGTATTGTGGAGAGGAGAGCTGACAAAGGACAATTTGATAGGGACTGGTGATCAGGCTACAGTAACTGATACGCTAACTGCTCTTGGAGTCGGAACCAAAGTGACCGGACAGATGGAGATGAAGGTCCTGCCCGGAAAAGAATTCGGGAAGTTTGTTGTGATACTGAACTACTTTAAAAAATAACAGAACTTCTGCTTTTATGATTAACGAAGGCGTCTCAAAAGAAAAAATCCATTAACCGCAAAGGTCGCAAAGATCTAACGCAAAGACCGCAAAGTATTATTTACCTACTTCTTAGCTTTGCGTTCTTTGCGTGGATCTACCCGCCGGATCCGCCAGCCGGCGGAGCAGGCGGGCTTAGCGCACTTTGCGGTTAAAATTGGCTTTTAATTCACCTTCTCTTTCTTCACAACTCATTATTATATCTTTTCCCGAGAACAATCTTATCTCCGGAATCATCAAGCTTATGGATCTCCGCAGCTGCTCCAGGGAGTTATTTCTGATAAACCGACTTCACACTGTAATATGCTTTTTTCGGCTTCATCTCCCTGTCGAAAAGAAGCGGATAATCAGTCCTTCCGCGTACGGGGAATCCGTTAAGCCAGGTCATCCCGTCGTGCAGGCCCCAGAATGTGACTGAAGTTATCTTTCTGGCATTTTTGTGCATAACCTCAAAGAAAGTCTTATATTTCTCTGCAAGCAGGTCCTCTACCTCCTTTGAATATGGCTGGGTTTCCTTAACCTGGTTCTTTGCCCCGTCGCCGTGGAAATTGGAATATGTAGTTACATCGAGCTCTGTCATCTGTACTTCGAGGCCGAGTTTTGCAAAACGCTTAATGGCTGTGTTAAGCATTTTACCAGTCACCTCCTTGCTCCAGTGAGCCTGCATTCCGACACCATCGACAGGAACACCTGCATCCTTCATCCCCTTCAGCAGAGTAATGGCACGCTCGAGTTTTGCAGGATCGACAAGATTATAATCGTTATATATCAGTTTTACATCAGGGTTAATGCTGTGTGCAATACGGAAAGCTTCAGGAATAAAATCCGGACCGCATATCTGATACCACGTGCTTGTTGTCCTTAAAAGGTTATCGGGAGAGTCGGAGAGTGCCTCATTGACCACATCCCAGCAAAATATGACATCTTTATAGCGGTTCATCACGGCAGTCATATAAATTCTCAGCCTTTCATAAAGCTGTTCTTTGGTAAGCTGGTTTCCCTTATCGTCTGTAAAGAATGCGGCGGGAGTCTGGCTGTGCCATACAAGAGTATGTCCGCGTATGGTCATTTTATTCTGCCTTGCAAAATCTGCAATACGGTCGGCTGATGCCCAGTTGAATATCAGTCCGTTTATGGTATCGAGTTTCAGGGGACCCTGCTGGAATCCGCCAAATCCCTGCGGCGGCATTCCGCCCTGTGGAGGCTGGCCCTGCTGGCCTGCCTGAGGCGCGCCGGCCGGCCTCTGCTGTGCATTCTGGCCCTGAGGAGCCATGGCAGGACGAGGAAAATAAAGCAGGTTCTGTGGTTTCATCTCGTTTTCACAGGTGAGTGTGTTGAAGTTGCTTAAAACCATCTTCCCTGCTTCTCCGGTGATTGTTCGTGCGTTAACGGCCACACCGACTAAAAAATCTTTTTTGAAAAGTTCCTTGAGAGGAACAAAGCCGGGGTCTGACTGAGCCGAAACTGTCAGCCCCAGCGTTATGGCAATAAATAATCCGGATAGTTTTTTCATATTTTTTATTTTTTAGTTAATAATTTGCTTCAGTCTGACGACATTTCATCAAAGCCTGATTGCCTTATCCCCACCAGGTTTCTCCCTCAACCAGGCACTTCATTGCAAAATCCTTATTTATCTCCACTCCCAGTCCTGGTTTGTCGGAAAGCTGGATATATCCATCCTGGATGATTTCCCTGTCGTAAACAACCAGGGTTTCCCAGCCTGCATGTCCGTCGCGGGAATCTTGTTTATAATCATAACTCTCGTGACCGATAAAATCAAGCATTGTTGCTGCACAGTTTGCCGAGGCAATAGTTGCTACGGGCCCCATAACATTGTGAGTGGCCACAGGCATATAATATGCATTTGCCAGGGTAGCTATCTTTTTTGCTTCGAGCAGCCCTCCTGCCATTGAGATATCGATCTCCACCATATGAACTGCCTGGTTAATAATAAATGGAAGGAAGTCGTAAAGGGTATAGAGATTCTCTCCGCAGAGAATTGCAACCGGTGATGCTGCAGTCAGCTTTGCCCAGGTGTCGACATAGTTGATTGGCATCGGATCCTCTATCCACCATGGCCTGATGGGTTCCAGGGCTTTGGCAAAGCTCAGTGCGTCGAAAAATCCGAATTCCCAGTGGCAGTGAACTATTATTTCAAATTCCTTGCCTGCTGCCTCCCTCAGGTTAGTGTATGCCTTGATATTATTATCCATTTCGGTAAAGGAAAGACGGCGGTTCAGGGCTTCGCCTCCCGGGCGCCTTGAAATCCTGAATGGCTTGGCAGCTGTCCATTTTTGCACAGAGTTGTTGATGTATCCGATCCATTCCTTGCATGCTGCCGGATCGAGCATGTTCCTTGGCTGGCTGGTAAGATAAGCCCTGACACGGTTGGTGTAGCAACCTCCTCCGAGGATCTTCCTTAGCGGCATGCCGAGAAGTTTGCCGACAAGATCCCACAGGGCAATTTCACAACCTGTCACGGCATGCATGCCTATTCCGCCATTGCCGCCCAGGTAGGAGACCCGGAATTTCATTTGTTCTGTAAGCCGTGCAATGTCGAATGGATCCTGTTTTACCAGGATCTGTTTAAATGCATTTATTACAACGTCTTTGGCCCCCAGTCCTGTAACATCGTGATGACACTCTCCTATTCCGTACACACCGGCATCTGTCTCGATCTTCACAAGGGGAAGGACATGGCCCCTGCCAATCTGCACCCTCATGCATTTAACATCAGTTATTCTTACCTTTCCCAGCTCGGTTTCCGCTAATCCGCTGAAAGTTGGAACCACAGCTGCAGCCGGAACGGTTGCAGCCATAGTCTTGACAAATTCATTTCTGTTCATATCAGGTATAGTTTATAATAGTTATATCCGCTGCCAGGCAAAGTGAAGCTTTACTTATTCCTGACTGAAAACCGGTAAATAGTTCTCGACTTAAAGTTCTTTCCCGGCTCAAGTATTGTCGATGGAAATTCAGGTTGATTGGGGCTGTCGGGATAATGCTGGGTTTCGAGTGCAAATCCCGACCTGGTATTTACCGGCTTGGTTCCTGACGATGCTGCCTTCTTCCATGCTGCGCCGCTTCCCGAATAAAACTGCATCCCCGGCTGGTCGGTTATTACCTCCATCACCCGTCCGCTCTCAGGCTCGTAAACCGAAGCATCAACCTTCTTTTTATTGTCAAGGACATAATTATGGTCATAACCGTCAAAATTTGCATTTTCATATGTTTCCCCGATTTTCTCACCAATCTTCATGGGTAATGTAAAATCGAACGGCGTTCCTTTAACGGGTTTGATCTCGCCTGTGGGTATTTTCACGGCATTGAAAGGAGTGAAAGAGGAAGCATTAAGAACCATTATATGGTCGAAAATATACCCATTGCCGGCGCCCCTGAGATTGAAATAGGCATGATTTGTTACATTAAGAACGGTCTTTTTATCAGTGGATGCATTATAATCGATCACAATTTCATTCTTATCGGTCCAGGTGTATGTAACCTCGATCAGGACATTCCCCGGGAATCCCTCTTCCAGGTCGGGGCTGTTATAAGAAAGCCTGACCGCAGGAAATTTCCCTTTTTCGATTATTTCAGCATCCCATACTTTTGAGAACCACCCGTTTCTGCCTCCATGAAGCGTATTCGGCCTGTTGTTTACAGGCAGATTGTATTCTATGCCATCGAGTGTGAATTTACCGTTGGCGATCCTGTTGGCAAACCTTCCCACTATTGTTCCGCCGTACATGTCTCCCCTGATGATACCATCGAATGTTTCGGCCCCTAAGGTCACATTTGCCTTTTCACCATTTTTATCGGGAACATCAATCCTTACAATCTTAGCGCCATAATTTGTTACCTTGAGGACATTCCCTTTCTTGTTGGTCAGGGTAAAAAGATATACTTCTTTCTCATTATGATTGCCGAGGACTTCTTTTTTCACCGGTTCCTTCGAGCCATACGCCTGATTACAAATAACAACCATCAGGACAGCAGCAATGAAATTTAAATTCTTCATAATAATTATTTTGATAAGTTAACTGTTTCCCAAATATAGAGGATTATTATTCCGGAAATGCAGTACCATATTTGATAAATTAAGAATATTTAACGGATTAATAAGAACATCGGGATTCTTTTACAATTTTTAACAGAATAATTAATTATATTGATTGTAATTTTGGCCGGGGCAGAATTATCTTGCATATGCATACTTATTGATTTCCAATTTATAAACCTTAAAACTCACCTGAATGAAAGTAAGATCAATTTTCTCAACACTGTTTACAATTATTGCAGTGTTATCGTTAGTTTCAGCACTATTGCTGTCGAGCAGCTGCGGCGTAGGTGGTAAAGCCGGAGAAGTTGACTCCACCTTAGGGCTGAAGGATTTTTATAAGGATTATTTCCCGATGGGAGTTGCAGTTACTCCGTACAATCTTACTGGAGAATCGGGAGAGCTGATCAAAAAGCACTTCAACAGCCTCACGGCCGAGAATGACATGAAACCACAGCTCATCCAGCCCCAGGAAGGAAACTTCAACTGGGAAGCTGCTGACAAGATCGTTGATTTTGCGGTGGCAAACGGAATGAAAGTACGCGGACATACACTCTGCTGGGATACACAGACAGGAAAATGGATGTTCGAGGATAAGGACGGCAAACCGGCGTCAAAAGAACTTGCTCTCAAGAGGCTTGAAGAACACATTAAAGCTGTTGTCACCCGATATAAAGGGAAGATTTATGCATGGGATGTCCTTAATGAGATAATTACTGATGACCCCTCTCCTACAAAAATCTACCAGGATAATTGGCCATGGATCGAGATATGCGGAACCGATTTCGTTCCCCTGATCTTCAAATGGGCTCATGAGGCAGATCCTGACTGCCAGCTGTTCTACAACGATTACAACACCGAGAATCCCATCAAGCGCGAAAAGATCTATAATTTTCTTAAGGAGCTTCTGGATCAGGGTGTTCCGATTCACGGAGTAGGTCTGCAGGCACACTGGAACATCAATAATCCTTCGGAAGAGAATCTTCGCGCATCGATCGACAGGTTTTCATCGCTTGGCCTGAAAGTACAGTTCACGGAGCTCGATATTGCAGTCTATGCCGGGAGACGCGACACGATAGGCATAGGATTCACTCCTGAAAGGGAGCAGAAGCAGATTGACCAGTATAATATGGTGTTTAAAGTTTTCAGGGAGAAGAAAGATAAGATCACAGGCATAACCTTCTGGAATGTATCAGACAGGGGAAGCTGGCTCGACAGAAGAAATCCGGGCGGCAAAGCTTATCCTCTTCTTTTCGACACGAACCTGAAACCCAAAAAGGCTTTCTGGGAAGTAGTGAAATTCTGATAGTTGTTTCGTAAGTTATTGAAGAACTTACACGGAGGAGAACCAGAGTCCCGATAGTCATCGGGACACAGAGGGACACAGAGTAGTTAAGTTTAATGCCTCTGTGTTTCTCTGTGACTTCTCTGTGAAACTCTGTGTGATGAAAAAATGTTCTTCACAAATAAAACCAATAATATGGGGGGATTCTCGGCTTCTGAGACATCCCCTTCTTTTTACAGTATATTGTTATTTAATTTCGTCGGGCTTCATGTCCAATTAAATTTGAAATGGTCAGGATTATTGTTGAACTTTGAATAGTTAACAATAAAAGGAGAAGCATGAAAAAAATCCTTCGGATCTTTTTGCGCATTACGGTAATTCTGATAATAGGCTTCCTGAGCCTGATTGTTTACGCTCTGATCTCCGATTACAGGCCTGCGGAAAAGGAGATAATCTCACAATCCGACAATCCTTCAATACTTAACAATGCACTCACCTTTACACTTTTAACCTGGAACCTCGGTTATGCCGGACTTGATCAGAACATGGATTTTTTCAAGGATGGCGGTACAAAAGTAATAACACCTAAAGACAAGTGTCTGGATAATATTTCTGCAATTGGGAACTTCCTGAAAATGAATGATACAATTGATTTTATTCTCCTTCAGGAAGTTGACAGGAAGAGCAAAAGAAGCTACCGGATCGATGAATACCAGGGTCTGTCAGAGAAACTCGCCGGTCACTATCCCTTCTTTGCAAAAAACTATGATGTTTTCTTCGTTCCGGTTCCGCCTGCAAAACCTATGGGAAAAGTTCTATCAGGCATAGCCATCTATTCGAAATATATCCCGGCATCATCAACAAGATATTCTCTCCCCGGGGATTTCGGATTCCCGACCCGGCTTTTTTACCTCGACAGATGTTTTATGGTGAACAGATATAAAATTGAAAATGGAAGGGAACTTGTAATCATCAACACCCATAACGAGGCATTCGATGAGGGTGGAACGATAAGAAAGGCTCAGATGGAGAGTCTCAGGGAATTTGTTCAGAATGAATATAAAACAGGTAATTACGTAATAACAGGAGGTGACTGGAATCAGTATCCTCCCGATTTTAAGCCTGCTTTCTCCGGAAATAAGGAATTCACGGGCCAGATAGGAAACTTCAATCTCAAAGGCATAGAATCAGACTTCCTGCCGGGGGATTGGAGATGGAATTATGATCCATCAACACCTTCATTCCGTACACTGATGGCAGCGTATGATCCTGCGACTACGCCAACGAGTGTTTGTGATATGTTCCTGGTTTCGCCAAATATAGAATCTGTTTCTGTAAAATGCCATCATCTCGATTTTAAGAACTCGGATCACAATCCGGTTATCATTCAGGTAAAACTAAGGTAAGCAGGGCTTTGGATTAAGGGAATTTTTCATGAAGGATTCCCTTTCAAAATTGTGGATCATCAGGGAGATCCCTCATCCCACTGTCGCGGGATGAGGGATTTCCCGAAATGTGCAGAAAAGAAAATTAAAGTTTGTCAGCCGGAGCTTAAGCGATAGATGATGCCGTATTCGCTGAAACCGTGTATATTTTTACATTTTCACTTTCCCCATGATCTCGGTAAACTCCCGGGTGGACCTGAGATTTCTGTATGATGTCGTATCCACGTTCATCAATAAAAGGAAGAATTCTTCCCTCTCTTCATATCCCATTCTGAGATAGTTCAGCGCCTCCTTATTCCGGCCTATCTCTGCCATCAGGGCTCCTATCATGCTCCGGGGAACGAATCCGGTCCTGTTCCTTGCCAATAATGTATCGAGCAATCTGCCGGTTTCATTCAGGGCGCCTGATCTGCTGTATGCAACGCCCAGATGAGTTATCGACAGCGGAGAGAAGCCTGCCAGTGTTTTCTCCAATTCCTCGATTGATTTTTTATACTCTCCCTCAAAAAGATAAATTGCCCCCAGATAATAGTGACACACTGGAAATTTCCCGACCATTTTTGTAAGCAGGGATATGGCTGAATCCTTCTCACCAGCCTTATAGAGATGCACTGCATATAAGCCGTCGTTTATTGAATATGAAGGGTCAAGATCTATGTTCATGGCACGACGATCCCATTCAACTGCCTCAGCGAATTTCCCCATGAAGAATGACATTTCAGCAAAGTATTTATATACCTCAGGATTATTGGGGGCTAATTCAAGGGCTCGTCTGTAGTTTCGTTCAGCAGTTTCAAAATTGAAATTATATAAGAGGTCAGCGACACCGATAACAAAGTAGGCGTCAGCAAGCAAACTGTCAAGTTCCAGGGCTTTGTATGCAAGTTCCACGGATGGAGGGTACGCTTCAACCGGCCTCAGATTTGCATAAAATGCCAAAGTCCCGTAGCAACGGGCAAGTCCGGTATATGCTTTTGCAAACCCGGGATCTGCTTCAATGGCTTTCTCAAAAAGCGTTTTGGCTTTCCATAATGATTCCGGTGTGCGCTGTGCACGCAAATGCTCTCCGAGAAGAAAGTAATCATAGGCCTCCAGGTTTTCAGAAGGGATTTTCTCAATCAGGTTTTTTTCCTCAGGCTCGATGACAGCTTTCAGTTCCCTGGCAACAGTCTGTGCCACCTCACTCTGAATGGAAAAGATGTCGGAAATGTCTTTGTCATAGATCTCCGACCATAGATGTGTATCGGTCCGGGCATCAATCAGCTGAACCGAAATACGCACATTATTGCCCATCTTCCTCACACTCCCTGCAAGGATAGCCCCAACATTCAACTCACGGGCTATCTCCTTTAACGACAGAGTAGTGTTTTTGTATCTCATAGTTGTTGTGCGGGAAGTTACTTTCAGATCGCCTATTTTAAAAAGGCGGTCAATTATCTCATCCACCATTCCATCGCTGAAATATTCCTGGTTCGGATCGTTGCTCAGGTTTGCAAACGGCAGGACAGCTATGGATTTATCAATTGCTGATGAACTTCCCGGGGAATGCTTTAT
The DNA here is from genome assembly GCA_964638545.1 of uncultured Rikenellaceae bacterium. Lineage (GTDB taxonomy): Bacteria > Bacteroidota > Bacteroidia > Bacteroidales > VadinHA17 > LD21. Next base: position 142,694 of record CAZXAM010000001.1, read on the forward strand.
TAACGGGGGAATGATAAACAAACCTGCGATCAGAAAAGTGATGAACAGGGCAGCAGGGAGTGTTATCTTTTTCCATGGAATCTTCCCTTTTTCACTTTTATTCTCTGTTATTAACGATGCCCCTGATTGAGTCTTCACATCTGGTTTCTGAATCCCTTCAATGATCTCTTTTATTGCATTGGCAACCTTATTTATCTGATTTTTGTATCTTGTCTTATTCAAATTTTTCTTTTCATCATCGACAGGAGTAAGCGGTCTGTTAACTCCGGGCTCTTTATAAATAAACTCGACACCACGCAGCATTCCTCCTGAAACTGATTCATATTCTTTAATATCTGCAACATCCAGGTCATGAATGCAAACCGGCAGCACCCTGCTTGCTACATTCCCGCCAGAAAGTTTTATTTTCAATCCGAACTGATCTTTCGAAGCCTGTTCAACAAACGCCCTGAACTCATGTTCCCAGGCAAATGATTTAGGATCGCAATAAGTACGGGAGATGACAGGAATGAATATCAGGCATTTCAGTTTCTCCTTCAACGATTCATCCACATCATGTGTTTCAAGCAATCCGTCGTGTGGATTGATATCGAAATAAACACTGATCTCCTCCTTGAATGTAGATTCGAGTTCCGTTTTTAATGAATCTACAAACTCACTTACCCACTGCTCACCTTTATTATCCTTCTGGCGGTAAGAGATGAAGATGTCGTAATTATATCCGGGGATCAGGCTTGGCATGGAATGATATAACTATGATAAAGTTATGAAAGAAAGATGTGCAAGTCAAATAAATTATATCATAGCTATTCATGAAATGGAAATTGCCGTCGGCTTCAGCCGACAGTAAGGGTTTCAGGTAAGCAGGGCTTTGGATTAAGGGAATTTTTCATGAAGGATTCCCTTTCAAAATTGTGGATCATCAGGGAGATCCCTCATCCCACTGTCGCGGGATGAGGGATGACAAGCTCCTCATTGGAGGTGGGGGGAAGAAGAGGCGATTCGCAAAACTAACTGGAAAATTAAAGAGGTTGCTGGTGCGAATCGCCTCTTCTTCCCCCTTTTTGCCCCAAAAAAAATGTCATCCCGAGTCCCGTTTTATACGGGACGAGGGATCTCCCTGGTCATGCAGGTAACTCTAAAAAAACTCCTCCGCAAAATCTAAATGTCCCTGAAGTAATAATTCTTCAGCCATTCCCTGAATAGGGGATCGAGGATTGAAACCTTTCCGGATTCAATGTCAATTATTTCTCTTGCCATCAGCGCTTTTTTGATCTTCATGATGTTGCCTGAAGTTCCGAGCCCATAATCAATTATTACTTCCTGAGAACTTAATTGCCCTACATTATTCACAACTGCTTTGAGAAAATTTACCTGGGTATCGCTCAGGTCGTTAGCCAGGTTCTGAAATAACAAGCTTAATTGCGATACCAGGCTGCTGAAAGCTGATTCAACTATTGCATTATTGCATCTCGACCTGCTCCTGAACCAGCATTGCTGGGAAAGCTGCTGCACATAGTACGGATGACAATCCGCTGACTCAGCGATGCGTCGCGCCACTTTGTTTTCGATAATTTTACCGGTATCGGCAAATCTCTTTTTTATAAAGAGTATCCATTCCTCAACCGGTATTTTCCTGAGTGGAATAATATTTCCGAATTTAAATAACGGCATTGCCTGTGAAGCAAAAATATCCATCATTACCTGAGGTCTGCTCCCTGAGAGACAGTATGAAACCATGGAATGTTTCTGCCAGCGTGCTCTCAGCTTTTTCTGAAAGTCGATACTATTTTCGAAATCCGAAATATTCTGAAACTCATCGATGCAGACTACAAATTTAATTTTCTTTTCAGTTGCTATTTTTTCTGCCAGATCCAGGATATCGTCAGGATTCCTTTTTACTTCCTTCAGGTTTAGTTCGAGTTTAATTAACGTATCAGGTCCGGGATCTGATGTTACTTCAGGTGCGAACCTTCCAAGGAAACGTCCGGCAATATCCGTAACCTCCCTTATTTTTTTTGAAGAGCCCTGAAGAACGGCAGCTGCGAAATTCCGGTAAAATTGTTCCTCGCTCCTGACATTTATAAGATCCGCGAAACAAAACCTGATCCTCTTTCTTTTCCTGAGAAGCGTTTCAGCAGCATGAGCTGCAAGTGATGATTTTCCCCATTTCGCGGGCGATATAAGGATTGAATTAACGGAAGAAGTGAAATTATGCATCAGGCTTTCCGTCTCCTGTTTTCTGCCGGTGAAATCGCTGCCGGCAGCAACCTTTCCATAAACAAATGGCGTCTTCATTTCTTCTGCAAATATAAGAATTTATTAATAACATACTATTTGGTATGTTATCTTTTTATATGTTACTATTTGGTATGTTCTCAAAATTTCATGTCTTTTCCATCGTGATCTGAACTAATTATTAACACATGACTGTTAAGTTTTCCACATTCATCAATTTTTACAATCTTTTACTATAGCTTCGTAACAAATCTTATTGCGATTAAAGTAGTAGTACTATACGATCTGAATCCCGCGTGGGACAACCTCGAAATCAGCACAGCCCGGTGCTCGAACAAGATATTGGCTGAAGCGCTGAAAGAAGAGGGGATTGAAACTTATCTGGAAGAACTCAGAGACCCGAACCTGGGAAGAATACTGAAGAAATACAACCCCGACGAAACCATTATTTTCAACATTTGTGAAACTCTTCCGGGAATACCGAACAGCGAAAGAAGAGTTCTGGAAATTATTGAAAGCAGGGGATTCACCTATACCGGGAACGAACCGGAACTTATTGAGCTGAGCTGCGATAAAAAGAAAACTATGTCAATTGCAGGTTCACTCGGTGTAAGGGTTCCTTACGGTGCAGTGCTTTCTCCGGAAGAGGCAGATACATGGAGTATCTTTCCTGCTATCGTCAAGCCCTCGCATGACCATTGCAGTCTTACATTGAGTGAAAAATCAGTTGTCTACGATACATTTTCCCTTAAGCAGCAAATATTGCTGCTGAACAATGAGCTGAATCAATCCGCCCTGGTAGAAGATTTTATAGACGGACGTGAATTCCATGTATCAGTGTGGAATAATGATCCTCCTGAAATTCTTCCTCCGGTTGAGATGGATTTTTCCGCTTTCGACGAAGCAAGGAAAAGATTATGCACCTATGACTCAAAGTTCATTCCGGGCTCTGAACACTACGAGAAAATCGAAACAATAATACCTGCTCCTCTGGATGACAAACTCTTCAGGAAACTGAAAAAGGATACCCTTACAATATGGAGAGGATTCGGTTGTCTCGATTATGCCCGGTTCGATTTCCGGCTTCGTGACGATAAATTCTATCTCCTCGATATAAACCCCAATAACGATATCAGCTCTGACGCCAGTTTCGCCGCTGCGGCAGAATCAGTCAATTATTCATACGGCCAGCTGGTAAAAAGGATCGTCATGATGGCCGCCGAGCGACATCCTGTATTTGGAGAAAAAGTCCTGGTATCAGCATGATCGTTCGCAAAGATCATTTCTCTTAAACACGATAATTTATTCTTCCTGCCAGCACCTTATTCCTTTATTTTCAAAGCCCAGTCACGAACGCAAGGATTTTCGGAGTCAGGGAAAGCAGGGATTGCCAATGATCCCCTGCTGTCGCTTTTAATTGTCAGAGGTTCTTTCCACTCTCCCGTGAGAGGATCATACCATATTAACTTATATGATCTTCCCGGATTGAATCCTTCCAGAACCGGCAGAACCGATCTGTTTTCAAAATAGAGCAGCGCAAGATCTTTTTCGTTATTCCTCATCATGTATGACCAGCCGTCAAGACCATCCTCAAAGCTTCCTTCAGCTTTTCTCTGAAGAATGTCAACCTGCGCAGGCTCAAGTTTCTGGTACTTCTTGCCTTCGGATAAGACAAACTTGCTTAAGTATTTCATATACTCTGCTGATTCATATTTCAAGGCGTCCCATATATGGGGCCTGAACCCTGCAGGCTCGCCTGTAGTGGTTATATCATAGGCTGCCGTTCCATGAACATGTCCCGATATGCCTCCTGAAAGCACAGAGACATACATCATAGCCCTCGAAAAGTAATTGTCCCGTTCTGAATCAGCAGCCGGTCTCTCTCCGTGCGGCTTGTTAAGTGAATGGTCCCACCCTGTGTAATAAGGTTCAAAATTGATTGCAGGGTACGCAGGCTTAAGCATAAACAAAGTGTCAAGCATGGCAGAGACACGATGATCGCGCGGGTTGTTGCCAACACTGTGCATGGTGAGCCACGGACAATTTTCGCCGTGACCAAACTGAGTGTAAGTGGAGTTGTTGATGAGAGTAGTATGGGGCTGTCCGAATGGCATCGGCCCATATTTCTCCAGGTGATATTTCAGGGCTTCATTAAATTCGTCGGCTGTGAGGCTGTATTCTTTTGGTATCCAGTCGAGATGTATCCCGCTGAAAAGAATATTGAAGGCTCCATATCTTGAGACAAGATATTGGATGAACCTAGAATATGATTCATTGAAATCGAAGTATGCTTTCCATGCAGGACAGTTATCCCGCCTTACACTCTCGAGCAGGGGAACAAATCCCTCCTCAGAGAGATATTGCATCTTCCTGTCAAGACTCTGGAAATAGGCTGGTATGATCTTGTTGAAATCAGCCACTCCAACATGAAGCTTTGACATTTCGAATGGCTTGTTCCCTGATTCATCATGCATATCCTTTGAAGTCATATGACCGGATTTGACCAGGTAACCGAATTTTTCCCATGCATTTCTTAGATATATCCCGTTAGAGTCGGCATATGTATTTGCGTTTCCGTCGGCATCCCAGTTAGGGAAACAGGAGATCATGCTGACAGAATTGAATCCCTGACGTTTCCTGTAGGTAACCGCATCTTCAAATCCAATTCCGGGAGAAGGTTCGTAGTCAGCCGGTGATACTGTATTCCTGAATGGCAATCGCCATGTAGCTCCTGCAAGCCAGGTATCTCCGACCAGGAAAAATGGAGTCCCGTCAGCATACTCAAGTGCATGGCCTCCTTCTGAAGGCTTAATAAAACCACGCCTGTTAGGATTCTTTTCTATTTCTTTCTGCGTCCATTTTACAGCTTCAAACTCACCTCGTTTATCGTTCAGACCTCTGTCTTCCGGTTGGTTGGAGAAGCTTCGCCAGACCCAATTGCCAGGCTTTGTCGCAACAATCCTGACTTTAAAGATATTGCCTCCATCCCAGAAGCCGTATACACGCTTTGAGAAGTCAGGTCCTTCAAGCTCCACCCAGCATGTGACATCGGTGTAACAGTTGCTGTATTCCTTTTCCGCCGATAGGGTTATTTCGAGCATTTCCCATGGATGCAGTTTTTGAACGTTACCTGAATTACGGGTGCAGGCTGAGCCGGCAACCAATAAGATAACTGATAACAATGAAGCACGCCTGAAATTAAGTTTGTATTTCATGATTATTGTTCCATTAGTTTATACACAGGTCCGATGGGGCAGGATAAAGTTAAGCATTCCCGGAAAGTAGAAAAAAGAAAACTATTATTTGATGAATCAGACCGGATCATTGAACAACCAAGCAATAAAATCTTTAATTTGGTTTTTTAATTTACAAGGTTAATCCTATTTACAATCTAAAAATAACTTCTCCAAAATGAGAAAAATCAAAAACCTAATTTTTATTCTGGCTGTGTGCTTTTTCTGCATTGAAGCCAGTGTGGCCCAGGACCAGGATTGTTCAAAAGATATCAGCGACAAACGGGGTAAAATGAAACCCTGGAAAAAAGGAGCATGGGAAACAGGCAAATACCGGAATGTTTTTCTCGATGCCGGATATAAGAAAGCTGATATTAATGCAAAGCTTAAAAAAGTCTACAGTGATGTTTTTGAAGGACCCAACAGGGTTTATTTTGAAGTCGGCGATTCAATGGCATACATCTCTGACCTTAAAAATCATGATGCCCGTACTGAGGGTCTCTCATACGGGATGATGATAGCGGTCCAGCTGAACAAGAAAGAAGTCTTTGACCGGCTGTGGCGCTGGACAAATAAATACATGCAGCACCATGGAGGGCCCAGGGATGCCTATTTTGCATGGACAGTTAATCCTCAGACAGGAAAACACAATGCTGAGGGATCTGCTTCCGACGGTGAGCTCTATTTTATCACCGATCTGTTGTTCGCTTCAAACCGCTGGGGAAATAACACCGGCATAGATTACTATGCAGAAGCGAGGAGGATCCTTGACGCAATGTGGAGCAAAGACGGAACCGGGGGGCAGATGAATCTGATAAACGTAGCTGAGAAAAAAATCACTTTTGTGCCGGATAAATCGGGATACGGATGGACTGACCCATCATACTATCTGCCTGCATTTTATGAGGTATGGGCTGAGTATGCGAAAGACGGGAAAGAGCAGTTTTACAGGGATTGTGCCGATAGTGCAAGAGTTTTTCTGCACCGGGCATGCAAGTCCCCGACGGGTTTGAATGCCGATGCAACGGAGTTCAGCGGAGAACCAAGGAAACAGTTCAACTCGACCAGCGTGTTCCGATTCGACTCGTGGAGAGTCCCTATGAACATAGCAATGGATTACTCATGGTATGCCAAAGACAAGGAATGGCAGAAAGATTATGCCATGCGCATTCAGAACTTTCTCTTCTGCAAGGGGATTGATACATTTGATGATCAGTTCAATCTCGACGGCACCCCGCCTGCCTCCATTCTTGCTGCCGGAGGATACAGGGCCCTGCGTCATTCGCTGGGACTGGTTGCATCATCAGCAGCTGCCTCGATAATGGGCACACAGGCAAAAAGCTGGAAATTTGTCGATGCTGTCTGGAATGCTAAGCATGAACCTTATTCCGACGGCTATTTTGACGCCTATTACGACGGTTTGCTGTATCTGTTCAGCATAATGCATCTTAGTGGTAATTACAGGATCATAACTCCATCAATGCGCTGAAACCTTCGGCAACAGTGCCGCACAGAAACAGCCATGACGCAGGCTCATTGCTTCCTGGCTACGGAACTGGCTCTTACAGCCCAGAAGAAAGCTTTTAACCTGGTCGGCTGAACCAGTCTGCACCTAAGCACCAATATCTTTAGATCTGTTTATTCTTTTATGCAGCGAACATTCCGTCCGTAGCTCCTTGACATATTGCCCTCATTTACAAGAACTCTGTCATATTGCAACTCCTTAAAAGATCCAAAATTCGGGGCTATCTGTGTGGTTGTCCACCAGCTCCCTAAAGAATTTGTTCCGGAATAGGTCCCAGAGCTTGGTGACCGGCTTCCTCCGCCTCGACCTGTGAAGCCGCTTTCATTTGTCGCTTCTGTATTTGGGCTCATCCAGTAAGTGAATCCTGTATCTTTTAACTTGCCCCCGGCAGCGGCTGCTCCGCCAAGGGAACTAAAAAGAGTGTTCCAGTCAGCATCATTTGGAACACGCCATCCGGAAGGACAAAGTTTCCCGGTGCTGACGGTATAAAAATTGTAATAACCCCCGTAAACGTCTTTATAGAGAACAGCATTGTTAAGATACCAACCAAAAGCCGGTACAGTGATCGCGCCCCAGTCAGCATCGTTATTTACCAGTTGTATTGCAGTGCCATCATTCAGGGTGGCGGTTCCCAGGTTTTCCGCCATCCATATCTGATATCCTTTTTCACCGGAGGCATCAATGTTTTCAGTTTCTCCTTTTGCTGATCCAATCGTAACTACAGAATAATTATTTCCATCCCTGTCGGTACAGGCAACGAAGTTAAAAGTGATGGTTTTACTTGCCGCCGGTACATCTGTTATTACGGTGCTGTAATTTCCTGACTGACCAGTGATTTTTAACCTGTCACCTGAATTATATTGCATCTGAACTTCTGCCAATAAGCCTTTTGAATCACTTTTTTTATCCTGGGCGATCGTTGAATTTTCAAATTCAATTTTTGCAGAACCTTGCCCTGAGCCTGAACTTACCAGCGTTCCGCTGATTGAATTTTTGCCGGAATTAATCTTAAGCAGCCAGATGCCTTCATTAATATTCTCTATCCTGAAAAAATGATGTCCCTGGTTAAGCATATGTTCTGTCTGGCATATCTCCCTGCCGGAAAGGTCATAAATCGTTATTAGTGTCTTCCCTGCCTCGGGAAGAAAGAAGTGCAATCTTGTGGAATTTCCCATGGGATTTGGGAAAAAGCGTGCTTTGTAATTTCTATCCTCAGATGTCTCCTCCATTCCCGTTAAAACTGACACAAGGCGTAAAACGTCATTTCCATTTATTGTTTTGCTGGTGCCCTGGGTCATGTTTTCAATTTTTACGGTAGTTACCGAAGGGTTTGCGCCTGAGCCTGAGAAATTTATCAGATAGTCTTGCGCCTGGGCATACCCTAATGCCAGAAACAGAAATACAGACAGAGTGCAGATCTTTTTTTCCATAGTCATATGTTTTAGGGGTTGGTTCATTGTGGATACCGGGGAACTGTAGTAATTGGTAGAAATTCCGTTTATTGACACTAATTTAGCACTTAAATTGTTCATTGTCAAGTATAATAGAGTTAATCAATAAAATAATGTAATAAAATGATATTTCGAGAATAGATTGTAGGTCGGGACAGGCATAATTTTTTATTTGATTTATTTTTACCATTGACATTAACCACCAACCTGAATCAAAAATGAAAGAGGGATTATTATTAATCATCTCATTATTTCTTATCAATACGGAATTATTCTCCGGAAACAAAGAGGAAAAAAGCTTCAAGCCCAAAGAAAATAAAAGGCAATGATCAAAGCACGAATTGTACGACTGTACCTATGGCGCGTATTATGCGGGAATTTTCTGCTTGCAGGAAGCGAGGCAATGAAACTTGGCAAATAGAAAACCTGCTACAGGTATTTCTTTACCCTTTTCCAGTAGTGGGATGTGCGGGGACCGGAACCATTCCAGTTTTTTGCGATCTTCTCAAAGTTATAAGGGCCGATCTGGTCGGCATAGTACAGGAATATCTTTTCCGATATCTTATAATCGTACATATCCTTCAACCTGTATTTGCTTCCTGTCCTCCTGTTGTAATCCTGCACACGGATGGGACGAATCTGGAAATATCCGACTGCCTGCTCAACAGGATTATAAGAGAGCGTATCGTGCATCGTTTCAACCATTCCAATGGCATGTATGAGCTTCTTATACGGTTCAACAGGGTCAGGATACACGATAGTGAATGAATCAGTATTTGGTGCTGTTGCCCTTAAGGTAAATGAAAAGAAGACAAGAGTAATATATATAGACTTTACTAATTTGTTTCTCATAATAAATTGATGAATTTCATGACCTGAATATCCGGTTCTTCAATTTTTTTCCGGTATCGATCTGCCGTTTCTCTTCTTCTTGTTTACGATAATCTGCTGGTATATCTTTTTTATGATAACAAAAGAGTTATCATATAGTTTAATTAATGACAAAATGAAACGACTTACTTTCGGCAAAGATAGGCCTCAACCCACTGTTATTAAATGAATTTCGTTTTGTTTTGTAAACAAAGTTTCAACAAATGTTCGCAGAGTCCCGCAGCGTGGGAAGCCTAGGGCACATAATGTAATCCCGGAATCTTTAAAGGATCAGATATCCTACAAAAAAAGCTGTCCTAAAAGTCCTTCTTTTTACCCCTTGTTCCGCCTAAGCGGGATTCAAAAAATAACTATTAATAAAAAAGTCCCCCTTGGGGGATTTAGGGGTGAATTAAAAAAAGCAGCCGCGTTTGCAGCTGCTTTTTATAGCTAAATAGAGAATCTATCAGAATTTAAATGAAATACCGCCTCTCAGCCATGTCACTCCGTATCCGGCTTCAGCATTGACACCGAAAGAGTCAGAGAAATAATACCTTAATCCCACAAATGCTCCCCAATCGAGTCCGTAGCTTGCAAGGTCGCTAACAGAATACCCTGTGATGATTCCAGCGTATGTGTCAAGATTATCAACAAAAGGGTAATGGAAAGCTCCTTTCACACCAAAATGAAAATTGAAGTAGCTGTTTCCCAGGAATGATGCTGAAGAGAATCCTGCATAACCGCCGACACCTACTGCAGCTTTTTCAAGTATTCCGTCGACGATACCCATCTCAAATGATGCTATTATCGGAGGAACGCCCCAGCCATATCCATAGAGATTCGGTACACCAACCGAAATATCCAGTACTTTATCTCCCTTATTGAATGACGGTTGCTGAGCGCTTAATTGTGAAATAGCAAGGATCATTACTGTTAAAACTGCAAAAATCTTTTTCATAATTGTAATTATTGGTTAATAAGAAAATAACTTAAAAATTCCTTTTTTGTTCATTAACGATGAAAACAGCAATTAATTATCCACGGGCTGTTCATTGTTACCGCAGGCAAATTTATAATAATCAAATTAAATTATCAATTTTCAATGGAAAATCAGAAACATCGCTGCAGCAAGTGAGGCTCCAACCAATGGACCAAGGACCGGGACCCAGGAATATTTCCAGTCGCTGTCGCGCTTGCCGCTTATCGGTAATATAAAATGCATGATCCTCGGACCGAGATCACGGGCAGGATTAATTGCATATCCTGTTGGCCCGCCCAGTGACAGACCGATGCCGAGAACAACAACAGCCACAGGCAATGCATTAAGTGCCCCCAGTCCTTTATCAGGTACTGCCATAAAGAGAACTGCCAGCGCCAGAACATATGTGCCTATAATTTCTGTCAGGACGTTGTACCAGTAGCTTCTGATGTTCGGAATGGTACAGAATACGGCTAGTTTAGCATTTGCATCATCAGTGGCATCAAAATGCTTTTTATATGCAAGCCACGCAAGTCCGGATCCAAACATGGCTCCCAGCAGCTGTGCGGTTATATATAATGGCATCAGCGAAGCAGAGAATTTACCGGCCAGGACCAGCGCCAGCGTTACCGCCGGGTTCAGGTGCGCTCCGCTCACATCAGCCGCCACGAGCACACCGGTGAAAACCCCGACAGCCCAGCCGAAGGAAATCACTATCCATCCGCTGTTGTTTCCTTTAGTGTTTTTCAGCAGTACGTTTGCTACTACCCCGCTTCCGAATACCATAATCATTGCGGTCCCGAAGAATTCTGCAAAAAACTGGTTCATTCCTTTTTAGTTTATAGTTTCGTGTTCCGGGTTCCACCGGTAGCCGGTAACCGTTTCTTATTTTGTCTTAAGATACCCACCCCTCGCCCCCCGCCGAAGCGGGAGGATTCTCTTGGATCTTGGGTCTTGGGTCTTTTGTCTTTCTTATTCTCCAGCCCACGATTCCGCAGCTTTAACTGCACGTGTCCACCCGTTAACAAGTACCCTGACTTCCTTTGCCTCCACTTTAGGTGTGAATTTCCGGTCGACCTGCCACTGCTTCCTGATCTCTGTGATATCTTTCCAGTACTTCACTGCAAGACCAGCAAGATATGCTGCTCCAAGTGCGGTTGTCTCAGTTATTTTTGGTCTTACAACATTTGCCTGCAGTATATCAGCCTGGAACTGCATCAGGCTGTTGTTCACAACAGCACCTCCGTCGACTCTCAGTTCCCTGATCTTGATTTTCGAATCTTTTTTCATTGCCAGCAAAACTTCCAGCGTCTGGTATGCAATGCTGTCGAGGGCGGCCCTGGCAATATGCGCTGAGGTGGAGCCGCGCGTAAGGCCTGTTATTGTACCACGGGCATGCTGGTTCCAATATGGCGCTCCCAGCCCGGCAAAAGCCGGAACAAAATATACTCCGCCGCAATCACTGACCTTGTTTGCCAGTTTTTCGACGTCAGATGATTTTTTTATGATCCCCAGTGAGTCGCGAAGCCACTGGACAACTGCTCCGGCGATGAATATGCTACCTTCAAGCGCATAGGTCGTATTATTTCCTATTTTCCAGCCTACGGTTGTAAGAAGCCTGCTTTTCGATTCGATCGGCTTACCGCCGATGTTCATCATCATAAAGCAGCCTGTTCCGTAGGTATTCTTTACCATTCCCGGATCAACGCACATCTGCCCGAAAAGGGCAGCCTGCTGATCGCCTGCTATACCGGCAATCGGAATTGATCCCGTGAATAAGGATGATGTATTTCCATAAATCTCGCTCGATGTTCTCACTTCAGGCAAGAGTGAAGCAGGTATGTTGAAGATCTCCAGAAGCTCGTCATCCCATTTCAGTGTGTTTATGTTAAAGAGCATTGTCCTGGATGCATTTGACACATCAGTTATATGAAGCCTTCCACCGGTAAGGTTCCAGATCAGCCATGAATCGACTGTTCCGAAAGCCAGCTCCCCTTTTTCAGCCTGGGCCCTGGCTCCTTTTACATTATCGAGTATCCATCTGATCTTGGTAGCGGAGAAATAAGCATCGATTATTAATCCGGTTTTCTTCCTGATCTTTCCTGCAATGCCTTCCTTTTTCAGGCGGTCGCAAAAATCAGCTGTGCGCCTGTCCTGCCAGACGATGGCTTTGCAGACCGGCTTCCCGGTTTTACGGTTCCACACAACAGTCGTCTCCCTCTGGTTCGTTATTCCGATAGCAGCAATATTAGAAGCTGTAAGCCCTGCCTTCTTCATTGCCTGCAGTGCAACTGCAGACTGTGAGGACCATATCTCGGCAGGATCATGTTCCACCCACCCCGGTTTAGGATAATATTGCCTGAATTCTTTTTGTGAAGTGGCTGCCGGTAATCCGTTCTCATCGAAGATGATAGCCCTTGAGCTGGTTGTGCCCTGATCTAATGCAAGAATGAATTTTTTCATCGTTTGTTAATAACAGGATATAGATAAAGAAACATATGTTATTTATTGTACTCGTCGAAGAAGTCGTTTCCCTTATCGTCGGTGAGGATGAATGCAGCCATGTTCTCGACCCTTATCTTCCTGACTGCCTCCATTCCAAGCTCTTCAAAATCGACTATTTCAACCGATTTGATATTTTCCGATGCCAGTATAGCGGCTGGGCCGCCTATGGAGCCAAGATAAAATCCGCCGTATTTTTTACAGGCATCTATCACACATCTTCCGCGGTTGCCTTTCGCCAGCATAATAAGTGATCCTCCCAGGCTCTGGAAGAGCTCAACATAAGTATCCATGCGTCCTGCTGTTGTAGGGCCGAAGCTCCCTGAAGGCATGCCGGCAGGTGTCTTGGCCGGTCCGGCATAATATATCGGATGATCCTTGAAATATTCAGGCATCGGCTTCCCTTCATCAATCATCTTCTTGATGCGCGCATGTGCAATATCTCTGGCAACAATAAGCGTTCCGGTAAGACTCAGCCTGGTCTTAACCGGATATTTTGTGAGTTGTGCCAGCACCTCTTTCATCGGCCTGTCGAGGTTGACTTCTACCGGCTTTTCAAGTTCAGGAGCTTTCCCGGGAAGGAAACGGGCAGGGTTCTTTTCGAGCTCCTCAAGGTATATCCCATTGTCGTTGATCTTTGCCTTGATGTTCCTGTCAGCGCTGCAGCTGACGCCAAGTCCTACCGGACAAGATGCTGCATGCCTGGGGAGCCTGATGACCCGTACGTCATGAACAAAATATTTCCCCCCGAACTGGGCCCCGACACCATATTCATGACAGATCTTTTCAATTTTCTTTTCCCATTCGATATCGCGGAAAGCCCTGCCGCTATCCCTGCCTGAAACCGGGAGATGATCAAGGTACCCTGCAGAAGCTTCCTTGACTGTTTTAAGAGTTGCCTCAGCTGAAGTCCCTCCAATAACAAGTGCGAGGTGGTAAGGAGGACAAGCGGAAGTTCCAAGTTCTTTTATTTTGTCTTTTACGAATTTTGTCAGTCCTTCTTCAGTCAGAAGAGATTTTGACTGCTGAAACAGGAAAGTTTTGTTGGCGGATCCTCCTCCTTTTGTAATGAAGAGGAACTCATATGAATTTCCTTCTGTTGAATATATATCTATCTGGGCAGGGAGATTTGTGCCAGTATTTTTTTCTTCGAACATGGAATAGGGAACCACCTGGGAATATCTCAGGTTCTTTTCTTTATATGTCTCGAAGATCCCCTTTGAAAGGTAGAGAGCATCATTGACCCCGGTCCAGACCTGTTCGCCCTTCTTCCCTATCACAATTGCTGTACCTGTATCCTGGCACCAGGGAAGCTCGCCTCGTGAGGAAATGACTGAGTTCCTGAGCATGACGTAAGCCACAAACCTGTCGTTGTCTGTTGCTTCCGGATCGTCGAGGATCGATGCAAGCTTTTCAAGATGCGAGGTTCTGAGAAAAAAGGAAAGATCCGAAACTGCATGTTTTGCAAGAAGTTCAAGTCCGCGCGGATCAACTTTCAGGATTTTCCTGCCGCCGGCATCTATTACCTTTACATAATCCGTTGTGAGAAGCTGATACTTTGTAGTATCCTTTTCGATCTGAAAAGGCTTCTCATAAATGAATTCCGCCATAGCTTAATTTATTTTGTTAAAATTGAACTTGTCCTTTGCCCTGATGCCTTTAGGCGTCATTTCGAGAGTACAGCATTCGAAATGTGCATCATGCTGAAAAACAAGTATATAATCATTATCCAAAGCTTCCTGAAGTATTGATCTCTTTTCCTCAATTGTCTTCAGTGATTCAATATCATAACTCATATTCCAGATGAGTGGAATATGTGCAATTGTCGGTATAAGGTCGCCGGTGTATACAAGCTTCCTGCCATTAAAGGTTATTACGGGTATCATCAGACCGGGAGTATGGCCATAGCAGATCCTGACTGAGAATCCCTTGAAAAGCTCCCCTTCCTCGTCAACCAGAGTCATTCGTCCGCTTTGTGCAATGGGCAGAATATTCTCTTCGAGGAACGCATCTTCCTCTCTCGGATTATTTGCCGAGGCCCATTCCCACTGTGTGCGGCTTATATAGTGCTGAGCCCCGGGAAAGACAAGCTCATATCCGGGGCCATCCTTCCCGTTCCTGATGCAGCCCCCGCAATGATCGGCATGGAGATGGGTCAGGACTACATCTGTTATATCTTCCGGGGAATAACCCCGTGTCTTCAATCCCTCAATAAGTCCTTCACCGCCATGGAGATGTGTATGACGAAAGAATTTCTCATCCTGCTTGTCACCCCATCCGGTGTCGACTAGTATAACATGTTCGTCAGTTTCAACTATCAGGGAGTTCAGCGTAAGTACTATAAGGTTGTTTTCATCGGGAGGATAAACCCGCGACCATAATGCTTTTGGTATAACGCCGAACATTGCTCCGCCGTCAACCTTGAAATTGGAAATATTGAACAGGTCTGTCTTCATGTAAGCTGCTTCTGGTTCTTCTTTGAAGTAAGCTGGTACATCATCCTCATAGCCAGCCTGATCATCTGGTATGCCAACCAGCCTCTCAGGCTGTTGTACCATGTTCTTCTGCGTTTATTCTCTTCAAAAGTTACCTCGCGACAGTCATTTTTAATTATCTCACGGAGAGTTTTCTCAAATTCCTGGGTAAAAGGTTCATCGAGTATGCCGACATTTATTTCAATACTTGCATAATCGCTGACATGGTTAAGGTTATAGCTTCCGACTGTGCTCCACTTCCCATCTACCGTGGCTACCTTGGCATGAAGATTTGAAGGGAGGTACTCATAGATCCTTATCCTGCTCCGAAGAATGAAATCATAAAGAAACTGTGTAGCCCTGTCGAACATCGGAGCGTCCGATTCAGCAGCCAGCACTATAGTGATATCAACGCCTCTCTGGCTTGCATTTTTCAGGAGCTTTCTTTCATTGCGTCCAGGCAGGAAATAGCTTGCAAGTATCAAAATATGGTCGTTCGCATGTCTTATGGCAGAGCGGTAGCTTTTCAGGATTTCCATTTTGTTCCTGTACCAGTTATTCTGCAGGATCCTGAGCTTCACATTTTCAGAATGCGTCACTGGCAAAGTGACAGTTTCCCCGGACCGTTCCTC
The DNA here is from genome assembly GCA_964638545.1 of uncultured Rikenellaceae bacterium. GTDB lineage: Bacteria > Bacteroidota > Bacteroidia > Bacteroidales > VadinHA17 > LD21. Next base: position 158,598 of record CAZXAM010000001.1, read on the forward strand.
CCTGGATATAAATGTTTTATTCCACAGCCTCTTCTGAATTGCAAGCATCTGAGCACATTCCGGTCCCCTCACCTGAACTGCAAAGTCGAGCCATTCCTTCTTTGATGATGTGCCGTGGTACCTGTCGGCGAAATTCATCCCGCCGATCACTGCCACCTCGCCATCGGCCAGCACAATCTTTGAATGCAGCCTGAGGCTCAGCTGAAAACCTTTTGTGACCAGAGTGGGCGAAAAGAACCTGAAGAGAATGCCGGAATCTTCAACACTGTCGACCAGTTCCTTCGACAGGTATTTCGTTCCGTAGGCATCCAGAAGCAGATACGTTCTGATTCCTCTTTTTGAAGCTCTTATCAGCGCGTTGAAGATCCTGATTCCTGTTTCATCCTCATCAATAAGGAAGGCATGAAAATGAATGAAATGCCTGGCTTCATCAATGATTTTCTCTACAGCCGCAAAAAAAGGTTCGCCGCTCTGGAGAAGTGACAGCTGATGTCCACCTTTATAGTTATGCCTGTACAGAGGGATCTTCATACAGTTGCCGGAATTGTTCGCTTTATGCAAATATAAGACTTTAACCTGTGGATAAAGTTTTTTGATTTACTTTACATCCAACCAGAAAGCAACTTTTCTTATGATGAGAGTTCACTTCATAGCTATTGGAGGAGCGGTTATGCATAATCTGGCAATCGCACTTCATAAACGGGGATACAAAGTAACCGGCTCCGACGATGAGATTTTCGAGCCTTCAAGGTCGAGACTGGCACAATACGGACTCCTTCCGTCATCAGATGGCTGGAACAAGGATCTGATAACCAGGGATATTGATGCAATAATCCTGGGAATGCATGCCAGGGAGGATAATCCTGAGCTTATTAAAGCGAAGGAGATTGGTCTAAGGATAATGTCGTTCCCGGAATATATCTATGAACAGACGAAGAAAAAAAAGAGGATTGTGGTTGCAGGGAGCCATGGCAAAACAACCACAACAGCAATCATCATGCACGTCTTCAGGCATGCAGGGATAAAATTTGACTATATGGTCGGATCAACAATTGATGGCTATGAAACAATGGTAGGTCTGTCGGATGACTCGGAATATGCAGTTCTTGAAGGCGATGAGTATCTCACCTCGCCTTTGGACCGCCGGCCTAAATTTCATCTTTACCAGCCCGATATTGCCGTGCTGAACGGGATTGCCTGGGATCACATGAATGTCTTCCCTACATATGAGAACTATGTTGAACAGTTCAGGATTTTCATTGAGAAAATTACACCCGGTGGAACTCTTGCTTACTTTGATGATGATCCGGAAGTCAGGAAAGTTGCCATTGCTTCCACAAATAATATCAATAAGATTCCATACAGGGTTCACGGTTATTTTCAGAACAAAACCGGTTTTTATGCAGCCACGCACAACAGAGTTGTTCCCGTAAAGGTCTTCGGGGAGCATAACATGCAGAATCTTTCGGCAGCCCGCGAAGCATGTTTTGCTGCAGGAGTCACGGAGGATGATTTTTATGAAGCGATACAAAGTTTTGAAGGAACCTCGAAAAGGCTTCAAAAGATATTTGAGAATGAAAAAGGAGTCTCTTATTTTGATTTTGCGCATTCACCTTCCAAAGTAAAGGCTACAGTGGAAGCTGTGGCTTCGAGGTACCAGGGCAGGGAAATAGTTGCCTGCCTGGAACTGCACACTTATTCGAGTCTGAACATCGGTTTTCTTCCCCAGTACAGGGGAACGCTTGACCAGGCTTTCCTGCCTGTCGTCTTTTTTAATCCGCATGCAATAAGTCTCAAGAAACTGCCTGTACTTTCATCAGAAATTGTACGAAAAGCCTTTGGGGTGCATAATCTTCATGTTTTTGACAATTCATCAGAGATGACTGCGTTTCTTAAGAAAGAACATTTCCGGGACCCGGTTTTTCTTTTTATGAGTTCAGGGGATTTCAACGGATGTAATTTAAGAGAGTTGTCGGAGGAGTTGTTAAGGTGATCTGTTCAGATAAATGAAAAGAATTACTCCACTTATATGTGTTTTGCTGATTCTCCAGGTCCATGCAAATGGTCAGCCTTACAAGACAAGCGGAGGAATAAGGGCAGGTTTCCCATCTGGATTAAGCCTGAAGCACTTCATCAGAGGGCATAATGCATTCGAGTTCATTGCTGGTGCCAATCTGAGAGGGTTTGCCGCCGAGGCAATCTTTGAAAATGAATACCGGGTACATCCTGATTCAAGGCTCTTCTGGTACTGGGGAGCAGGATTTCACGGCGGATATGTGGATTCAGAAAGAAACTCCCTTATAAATATTAAAGAACCATATAAAGGGGCTGTTGTGGGAGCCGATGCCGGGATTGGATTTGAGTTTTGCCTGAAGCGGAAGCCCCTGAATTTTGCCTTCGATCTGTTTCCAAGCATTAATCTTGCAGGCTATACAGGTTGGAACGGCATAAACTCAGCTGTTTCCGTCAGGTATGTCTTTTAGAAGCACTTCTCCCCTGTTTTTCTTCAAATTATTTTGCAGTTCAAAAAAAAACAGTTTCCTTTGCATCCGCATTTTAAAGTTCTTTGCACGGTCCATTCGTCTAGTGGTTAGGACGTCAGGTTTTCATCCTGGTAACAGGGGTTCGATTCCCCTATGGACTACAATTTTCAGTTATTAAAGTATAAAAAAGCAATAAAATGGCATACCACAAGTCATCGGAAAAAAGGATCAGGCAGACCAAGGTCAAAAATGAAGCCAACAAATATAAGGCAAAGACCATGCGTAATGCGCTGAAAACCCTGCGTTCTTCGACAGACAAGAAGGAAGCTGAGGAGCTGGCTCCAAAAATGAACACGATGCTGGATAAGCTGGCAAAGAGGAACATCATTCATCCCAAAAAGGCAGCTAACCTGAAATCATCTGTAGCAAAGCATCTTAACAGCCTGAAATAATTTTAGAATTATTTAATCCGGAAGGAGCTCCCCAAGAGCTCCTTTTTTTTTCATAACTTGCATACGGAATAAAACTTTCGCTGTATGTCAATGAAGATCACTGACTGGGCTGTCGAGGACAGACCCAGGGAAAAGCTTTTAACAAAGGGAACAGCTAGTCTCAGCGATGCCGAGCTCCTTGCTATTCTGATAAGTTCAGGTACAAAGGATAAATCGGCAGTCGACCTGGGCCGTGAAATACTCAGCATGGTCAACAATAACCTTAACAGTCTTGGCAAGCTGTCGATTGCCGACTTAAAGAAGCTTCACGGAATAGGGCCCGCAAGGGCGGTAACGATTTCTGCCGCTCTCGAACTGGGAAGAAGGCGTAAACTGGCTGAAGCTGAAGATGTGCTTCAGATCAAGTCGTCGAAGGATGTGGCTGACATATTTCAGCCGCTGCTCTCGGATCTTCCTCATGAGGAATTCTGGATCGTGTTTCTGAACAGGTCAAACCGGGTTATAAATAAAATGAGGATCAGCCAGGGAGGGATCAGCGGAACCGTCACCGACGTGAGGATGGTAATGAAAAATGCTGTCGAATGCCTCGCTTCAGGAATTATAGTGTGTCATAATCATCCTTCCGGGAACCTGAATCCAAGCGATTCGGATACAAAGATCACGAGGAAGATAAAAGAAGCAGGCGAACTTCTGGACATCCAGCTTCTGGATCATCTCATAATTTCAGAAAAAGATTACTACAGCTTTGCAGATAATGGCCTGCTTTGATTGTCTTGCGATTGTGCATCCGCTATCGCGGAATTGCGTCTCCGCCAACTGGCGGATCCTTGAGTGTTGCAAGTCCGAATAAAGTAAATCCCCTCCTGGGAGGGGCGGGGGTGGGTTTGTTTAAGCATCCCTGAACTTCCTAATTTTCCCTTTGTCAATGCATTCCTTAAGTAACGTTTTAATATCTTTCTTCAGTACCGGATGGACCAGATCGGGTTCTATTTCGCATAATGGCACAAGGACAAACCTTCTTTCATGAAGCTTAGGGTGAGGTACCACAAGGCCGGGCAAGTCTATAATTCTTTTCCCAAAAAAAAGGATGTCAATATCTATGATCCTTGAAGAATAACCTTTTCCCTGCCGGAGCCTTCCCATTTCGGCCTCGATCATCAGTATCCTTCCCAGCAATCCTGACGGCTTCAGGTTTGTTTCAACCTCAGCCACCATATTCAGGAACAAGTCCTCTGCGGAGAAACCCCATGGTTCCGTCTCGTAAACGGAGGATAAATGCACAATCGTTCCGATGTCCTCTTTTATTCTTCCGACAGCGCTCCTGAGGTTGGCTTCCCTGTCGCCCAGATTTGTCCCCAAGCCAAGAATTACTTTCTGCACAGATATAAAGTTGTGTTTGTCAAAAGTATTAAATAGCTTGACACCATATTAGTCACAGCGGTTTTTTATATATTTAAAACTCATAATAAAGCGTCGTCATATGAAGAACTTCCTGATTTATACCCTGGCCACAATAACAGGTATTATCCTGGCTTCAATCCTCATTTTCATTGTAATGCTTTCAAGCCTCAGCTTGATGGTTGCATCAGGAGACAAGCCGGTTTCCATCATCGATAATTCAATTCTTGTTCTCAATGCAGGAATTGATATTCCCGACCGCACTGATCCAAATCCTTTTGCGGGTATCGATATAATTAATATGACCATTACACAGGCGCCCGGATTAAACGACATACTGGCCAACCTCAGGAAGGCGGCTGATGATCCGAAGATAAAAGGCGTGCTTATCGATAACGGGATGCTTTCTTCAGGATGGGCAACTACTGAAGAGATTAGGAATGCCCTCGATAATTTCAGGGAAGAGAGCGGCAAGTTCATTCTTGCTTATTCTGATTATGCTCTCCTTCAGGAAGGCTATTATCTGTCTGCCAGTGCCGACAAGATTTACATCAATCCTTCTTCGATGGTTGATTTCAGGGGAATAAGCGCTGATGTGATGTTCTACAAAAAAGCCCTGGAAAAGCTAGGCATCGACGTTCAGGTCATTCGGCATGGCAAATTCAAGGGAGCCGTGGAACCTTTTCTTCTCGACAGACTCAGTGAAGAGAATAAGGCACAGATAAAAGAATACACCGGGTCGATCTGGGATCATGTTGTCGGAAAAATTTCCGAAGACAGGAATATCCCGAAGGAACAGCTCAACATTCTGGCCGACAAGCTTTCCGGCTACCTTGCAGAGAATGCTCTGGAAAGCAGGCTTGTTGACGGGCTCCTATTTCGCGATCAGCTGTATGATACGATAAAAATACTTTCAGGACTGACGACTGACGACAAGATCAATCTTGTCACCATGGCAAAATATTCCAAGGTCCCGGGTACCGGGAAAACATTTACATCGAGAAACAAAATTTCTGTAATATATGCTTCCGGCAACATCACTATCGGAAAAGGGACCGATTATAATATCGGAGGGAATAATTATGCAGACATCATCAGGAAAGAGAGAAAAGACAGCACTGTCAAGGCAATAATTCTGAGAGTGAATTCCCCTGGCGGCAATGCCATAGCTTCCGACATGATCTGGCGGGAACTGAAACTGGCTGCAGAGATAAAACCTGTTGTGATCTCCATGGGGAATTATGCCGCATCAGGGGGGTATTATATTTCTGCACCCGGCACAAAAATTTATGCCAATCCCACAACAATTTCCGGATCAATTGGTGTTTTCGGACTCATTCCGGATGCTTCCGGTCTGCTGGAGAAAAAGCTAGGAATAACACATGAAACAGTAAATACAAATGAAAACTCTGACTTCATTTCGCTGTACCGGCCCCTTGAGGCATACGAAAAGGATGTAATGCAAATGAGCATTGAAAAAGTCTACTCAGATTTCGTAAGCAAGGTGGCGGAGGGCAGGAAAAGATCGAAAGAATCGATAGACAGTATCGGGCAGGGCCGTGTATGGAGCGGTACAAACGCAATAAAGATAGGGCTGGTCGATGAGCTCGGAGGACTGAGGGATGCAATAGCGGGTGCAGCAAATCTTGCCGCGATCGATTCATCATATTCTATCAGGGAATTGCCTGCCGCTGAAGATCCATATCTGAAGCTTATAAATCAGCTGAGCGGTAATATCAGGATGAACATTCTCAGGAAGGAGCTTGGAGAATCATTCCGGTATTATAATGAGATCAAAGATATAACCACGCTTTCAGGAATTCAGGCAAGGTTGCCATATTTTATTGATATCCATTGATATATGGACGGCATGAGAAGCATTTTCCTTTACCCTTTCTCGGCACTCTATTACATTTTTACGGGGATCAGGAATTTTCTCTATGATTCGGGTGTGTTGAAATCACGGGAATTCAGCTTCCCTGTTATCTGTGTGGGAAACATAACTGTCGGAGGAACCGGCAAGACACCTCATACCGAATACATAGCAGATCTTCTCCGCAAGGATTTCAAAATCGCAATTTTGAGCAGGGGCTACAAAAGAAAAAGCTCCGGATTCAGGTTTGCCGATCAGGGCTCCTCTTCACGGGATATAGGTGATGAACCGCTTCAGATGCACCGGAAGCTGCAAGGTGTCACGGTTGCCGTAGACAGCAACAGGGTAAGGGGTGTGGAGACCATCATGAAAGAGCGGCCAGACACCGGAGTTATTATCCTGGATGACGGTTTCCAGCACAGGAGAATAAATCCGGGCTTTTCGATAATTCTTTGCGATTATTCAAGGCCGATGATTAAAGACCACTTACTTCCTTACGGTAATCTCAGAGAAAGCATTCATGGCATGAACAGAGCCGATATCATACTTATTACCAAATCGCCGGAGGATATTTCTCCAATCCAGAGAAGAATAATGGTGAAGGAGATCAATAAACGTCCGTATCAGAACCTCTATTTCACTTCGATAAGATATGAAAAACCGGTCAACGTTTTTACCGGTTCAGAACCGGACAAGGATATAATGGATGAAACATGTGCCGAAAACCGGGGAATAGTACTCGTAACAGGGATTGCAAATCCGGAACCTCTGTACAGTCACCTCGCAAAAAAGGCTGGCGAAATCATACATCTTTCCTTCGGAGACCACCATCGGTTCACTGAAAAAGATATCCGGAAAATAACAGAGGCATGGACATCGCTGAATTCTAAGGAGAAGTATCTGCTTACAACAGAAAAGGATGCGGTCAGGTTAAGGGAATTTGCTAATTTTGCAGAACCGATAAGGACGTTTTTTTATTTTATCCCTGTTGGGATCAATTTCCTGAATGACGACAGGGAGGAATTTGACAATATAATGATCGACTATGTTAGAAAAAATAAACGAAACAACAGAGTTTCTTAAGTCAAGGGGATTTATCAATCCCGATGCAGGTATTGTTCTCGGAACAGGTCTCGGCGGCCTTTCCGCAAGGATGGAGAACTGCATTGAAGTCGATTATAAGGATATTCCGAACTTCCCTGTTTCGACTGTTGAAGGACATGCCGGCAAACTTATTTTTGGTGATTTCGGCAAGAAGAAAATAGTTGTGATGAAGGGCAGGTTCCATTTTTACGAAGGTTACGGGAAAGAACATATCGCTCTTCCGATAAGGGTCCTGAAGTATCTGGGCATCAAATGCCTCCTCCTTTCAAATGCTGCCGGAGGTGTAAATCCGAACTTCCAGATAGGCGACATCATGATCATCACTGACCATATAAATCTGCTGCCCAATCCGCTTATCGGACAAAATGATGACCGTATTGGCGCTCGTTTTCCGGATATGGGCGAGGCTTATGACAAATACCTTATAAAGAAAGCCCTGATCATTGCTGAAGATCTTAAGATAAAAATCCAGAAAGGCGTTTACCTGTCTACAAGCGGTCCGACTTTTGAAACTCCGGCCGAATACAAATATTTCAGGATCATTGGCGCTGATGCTGTCGGGATGTCGACAACTCCGGAAGTAATTATAGCCCGACACATGAATCTGCCGGTTTTTGCAGTGAGCATAATTACCGACCTTGGCGTTGAAGGCAAGATAGCTTACACCACCCACCAGTCGGTCCTCGACGAAGCCGCCAAAACCGAGGAGAGGATGACGGCTCTTATGACCGAGATGATTTCAACACTTTAATACAACTTTCTTTTACCACAAAGGAACACAAAGTGCAACACTAAGTAACACAAAGGATTATAAAACAACACGTTTTATGCCCTCTTTAAGATGTAGAACATTGAAATTTACCAACAGACCCAATCTGCATTTAGATAGTTTCAGATATGTAAGAATTTGTGCTAAATGAATTTCGGCAAGCGCATCAACTGATTTTATCTCGATTACAATACAATTTTCAACAAATAGGTCAATACGATAACCTGCCTCCAATTTTACTTCTCTATAAATTAGAGGCAAAGCTTTTTGTTTTTCAGCTTTTATGCCTTTATTTGCTAACTCATAAAACAAACATTCTGTATATGCACTTTCGAGCAATCCCGGTCCAAGTGCAGAATGAACCTGGAATGAACAATCCAGTATTTTCTTGAAAATCTCTTCTACATTCATTTTTAAAATCTAATTTTTGATTTAAGTTTTATGATTTTTCCCCTTCGTGACCCTTTGTGTTTTTCTTTGTGCCCCTTGGTGGTTAAATGATCCTATTGCCTTATTACAGAACATACTCTTTTCCACGATTTAACTTTACCTTTGTCATTGAACAGCTCAATGTAAATGATGTAAATCCCCGCTCTGACCAATGATCCGTCAGAGGCGGTGGCATCCCAGACTATGGAAGCTTTTTCTCCGGCAAGGAAATTCTCTTTCAACCTTCTCACATAGCTCCCTTTCTCGTCGAAGACAGTGATAGTGACCACGCTGCCGGGACCTCCGGTTTCGAGATCGATTACAAGAACATCCTCAAAACCGTCATTGTCGGGAGATAACCGCCGGGATGAAAAGCTTACCATCTCTCCATTGTCATTTAAAGAACTGCTTACTGAGTTTACAGTCCCCGGAGTAGCCCAACCCGAACTTTCCGACGCAGAATGCCAGCTTGAGTTTTCATCTGAAAGCATATCCGGTCTGATCTTTTCAAGGGAAATTCCGTCGGTGCGTGACAGAAGCGGATAGTGCATGCCTTCGCTGTAAATAACCTCGTCTATCACTTTCATTTCCCTGTTAAGGAGCAAAAGGTGTCCCTTGCTGTCGGGCATGGAAGGAAGGGCATTAACTTCAAAGATATTTTCAGGTATTGAAGCATGATACCTTTCAATTAACTGGTCACGATCCGTTGTAATTGCAAAAAATGTCCCCGGCAGTATGCATCGAGGTTCTGCAGAAACAAGTTTGACTGCTGATGTGTCGCCAGTGTCAGTGCTTAATGATGCCAGCCATAGTGCTGAAGCATCCAGAACCTTCTCGGAACAATTATATAATTCTATAAAGTCAGGGTCGTCGGGTAACGGATTGAAGAGGATTTCGTTGAATACTATTTCACGGCCGCCGGCACGTTCAGGCAATCCGAAACTGAAAGAGCTGTTGGTCATCTCGTTCCCTGCAAAATCGTACAAATCTCCGGCAATAAAGAGTTTATAAATCTTATCCCGTTCCAGAGGATGCTCAGAACGGAGTATGAATCTCCTCATCAGAGGATCATCATTCTCAACAGAGGTGATCCTGTTTTCAGCGATAAATATCTTCTCAGGGGCATCAGGCAAAGAATGGACAGTTTCGGATAACGAAAGAGAGAAGGTGACACTGTCTGCTGGAAATAAATTTTCAATGCCATAAAAATCAAGGTCAGGATTAGCCCTGTTACCCGAATTGATATTTCCAGGCGTGCCTCCTTTGCCTGCTGATGAAGCTTCCCAGTTCACGGCACCAAGGAAAGGGGAGTTCGTATCGATCATTTCAAGAGACCAGCCGCCATTCTTCTTTAACTGATCGCGATACCAGCCAGATGAATATTCAACACCATGAATAAAATTACCGGATGAGTCTGTCAGCCACATTATAAGTCCTTCGTCTGTCAGTGACGGGAAGCTTTTAAATCCTGCTGTCCTTCCGAATTTATTCAAAAGGGATGTGTCTGCAGCCTGGCATAAAATCAAAATTTCACCTGGCCCGATCTCAGTTTCAGGAAAAGCAGATTTCTGGTTCTCTGTCCGAACGGACCACCCTTTCAGGCTGAATGAAAACCCGGTGCGGTTCGTTATTTCAAGATATTCTTTTTCGGGAAGCGCTACTGAAGGAACCGGATCAGCCATAATTTCGGAAAATATTATATCGCCTGTTTCTGCCCACGATGGAATGAATGCGACGCGCGTATTCGTTGTGCAATTGCCGGCACGGTCGCAAAGATTTTTTATTATAAGCACGTTCCCTTTCTTATTAATGAAATTTCCCCTGAATTTAACTTCTATGACAGCCGTCGATTTTCTTGATGCTTTGACAACCTGATTGTCAGTATCTTCCAGTGAAAACAGATCAGGATCAATTATATCATCAGATGGGTCTTCGTTGAAAAAAATCTCGAGGGAATTCCTGCCGGTGATCCTGTTCCCGGTAATTACCGGAGGAATCCTGTCTTCATAAAAAACGCCCTCGATCCTGAGATCATCGAGCCACAACAGCCTGTCGCGTGTTGAAGTGTACCTGTAGTTTAACACCATCCAGCCCGGATTGAAAAGCTCCGGATCTTTTCCTGCAGCAGTTCCAAGAAGTGCATTCCCCTGGTCATATACTGCCATCGACCATGTTCCGGAAGTTTTTCGTTCAACACTGATAAAGGCAGGAGCGGAACTTCCTATCCGGGTCTGCCAGTTGACAGGTCCATTAATTACAACAGATACTGAACCATTTTTTATTTTATAGAGCCGGAGTGTATCATCATAACCGGTAAGATTGACACCGACTGCATATCCGCTGACACCGGCAAAGTCTGAAAAAGATTGGGGATCGTGGTCGGACATAAGAAAGAGAGCCCAGTTGTTTGAGGCAGAAGGATCGTAACCATGCTTAACGGCGAATGACCATTTCGTATCACCTTCCGAGGGATGCAGATCTGACAGCGGTATTCCGATGCAATCCGATCCGGCCGCCTGATCGTCAAATGCATGGTGAAGGGAGTATTTTCCATTTATGGATCCTGCGGAATCAGCTTTCCAGTGATCACCGGATCTCTGAGTCCAGGCAATTAAAGATCCGTCCTCAAAGTCAAAACTTATCTGGGAGAATGCAGAATGAGGAAAAAACAAAAGCAGTAAAATAACTTTTTTCATGCAGCGGGACAGAAACAAAAAAAAGTTAATTTTGACCGTTTCTAAATTAAAGTAAATATAGTAATTAACTTAAACAAATTCAAATTTCTAAGAAGATGAAGACAGCTGTTGTTGGAGCTACCGGAATGGTCGGCCGTACTATGATGAAAGTCCTTGAAGAAAGAAATTTCCCTGTTAGTGAACTTATACCTGCCGCTTCGGAAAAATCGGTAGGAAAGGAAATCATTTTCAAGGGTAAACCGGTAAAGGTCGTGAGTGTTCAGGATGCTGTCGCTGCGAAACCCGTGTTCGCTATATTTTCAGCAGGCGCTTCTACTTCGAGGGACTGGGCTCCGAAATTTGCCGACAACGGAACAATAGTGATCGACAACTCCTCTTTCTGGAGGATGTACTCCGAGGTGCCTCTGATAGTTCCGGAGATAAATGCGCATGTGCTGAAAAAAGGCGACAGGATAATTGCAAATCCGAACTGCTCCACTATACAGATGGTGATGGCGCTTGCTCCTCTTCACAGGAAATATAAGATCAAAAGACTTGTTGTTGCAACATACCAGTCGGTGACCGGAACAGGTGTGAAGGCTGTATCGCAGATGGAAAATGAAAGGAAAGGCATAAAAGGCGAAATGGCATATGCTCATCCCATAGATATGAATTGTTTTCCCCACGGAGGCACATTCCAGCCTGACGGCTATACAACAGAAGAGCAGAAGCTGATCGATGAGACTCGCAAGATACTTGAAGACCAGTCAATAATGGTGACTGCCACGGTTGTCAGGATACCGGTTGTGGGAGGGCACTCAGAGGCTGTCAACATTGAGTTTGAAAAGGAATATGACCTTGATGATGTAAGGAAGCTGATTGCAGGCTTCCCGGGCAATGTGATCTATGACGATCCGGCTGCCAACAAATATCCTATGCCAATTCTTTCGCACAACAGGGATGAGGTTTTCGTTGGCAGGATAAGAAGGGATCATTCAAAGGAAAAATGCCTGAATCTCTGGGTAGTCTCTGACAATATAAGGAAAGGCGCTGCAACGAATGCTGTGCAGATTGCAGAGTATATTGTGGATAAGAAACTTTATTAGACCGATCTCAAGCGGACCCTATAATCTTATTCCTATTTCTAATCTTAACCCTCCCTCTAGCTCCCTCCCTTAAGAATAAGGGAGGGAGGAATATCACATTGTATGTCAATAACATATCTCCCCTGCCCTTAGCCTTAAGGGAAGGGGTTGGGGGAAGGGTTATGGTGTAAGTTATGGGGAATTTTAACCGGGGATGAGTGCATGTGACTTCAAGGCTGTGGGTCCTGAAACAGGAAATCGTTATACGGATACCTCGTGATGTGTATCTTCTTCACTTCTTCATAGAGGACCTTCCTGAACTCTTCAAGATTCTCCTTTGTCGTGGCAGAAATAAACACCACAGGATGGTTCTTGTCATTTGCCATCCAGCTCTTTTTTAGATCGCTGAGAGAGAAGTTCTCTTTTCCCCTGGGACCAAGGTCGTACTGGTCCTTAATTTCATACGAGAACGCATCGATCTTGTTGAATACTAATATTAACGGCCGGGAGGAAGATTTAAGTTCGCGGAGAGTTTCATCAACCACTTTGATCTGCTCTTCAAAACCCGGATGGGAGATATCTACAATATGAACGAGCAGGTCTGACTCCCTGACTTCATCAAGTGTTGATTTGAAAGATTCAACGAGGTCGTGCGGCAGCTTTCTTATAAATCCGACTGTGTCCGAGAGCAGGAAAGGCAGGTTTCCAATCACAACCTTTCTGACAGTGGTGTCGAGGGTAGCAAAGAGCTTGTTTTCGGCAAAGACGTCCGATTTGCTCAGAAGGTTCATGACAGTCGATTTCCCGACGTTGGTATATCCAACCAGTGCCACCCGTACCATCTTGCCGCGGTTTTTCCTTTGGGTGGCCATCTGCACATCTATTTTCTTAAGGTGCTTTTTCAGAAGTGAAATCTTGTCACGGATTATCCTGCGGTCGGTTTCAATTTCAGTTTCACCGGGGCCTCTCAGTCCTATACCTCCCCTCTGTCGTTCAAGGTGAGTCCACATCCCAGCCAGCCTTGGCAGCAGGTACTGGTATTGAGCAAGTTCTACCTGGGTACGGGCATGAGATGTGCGTGCCCTTCCGGCAAAAATGTCAAGTATCAGGTTCGTCCTGTCGAGTATCCTGCAGCCAAGCTCTTTCTCAATGTTCCTGATCTGGCTGGCGGTAAGCTCGTCGTCGAAAATCGCAATATCGATCCTGTTTTCCTGAATGAATCTTGAAATTTCCGATGTTTTTCCTGATCCGACAAAAGTTCTGGGATCAGGCATATCGAGTTTCTGAACGAATCTCTGTACCGGCAAGGCTCCAGCTGTCTCTGCCAGAAAAGAGAGTTCATCGATAAAATCCTGTGTCTCTTTTTCGTCCTGCCCCGGATAATTTATGCCAATAAGAACAGCCCTTTCAACCGGCCGGTTTGTTTCGATCATTTATTTGATAAGATTCCTGTTTGTCTGAATTGATCCCCTTATAGCATTCTTCAGGGCATCCGAACAACGCAGGACCATTTCGATATCTGAAGGGAAAGGGACGATCTGGGCTTTGGTCCTTTCAAGCTGTGCGGCGTTGAGGGCACTTATGTCGCCGACTGCCCTTGCGGAAACATGCTCAAAAGTTGTATTGGCACCCATTGGATCTTTTTTAAGCACTTTTTTGGGATCCATCTGAATTATCTCTATATCGCCTTCAATTGTACACGATTTGGTTTGCAATGTTGAGATCAGAGCGCACTGCAAAGTTTTGTACTTTGTGATCTTGATGTCATTTCCTGAGGTATCCTTCATGACATTTCCCTTGCTGTCGAGCTGATATTTGAAGCCATCCTCAACCTCTTTCTTAACGACAGAATCCCTCACGGCAGACTGGTCGGGGCTCACTCCTATATTCCTGACATTCACATTTATGAAGTAATCATACTTTATATTCTTGTCGAGATTTAGTGTGTGGAACTCGACCCATTCGCTGTTAAGAGCCTGGATATCGACAGAAAGAAGGTCTTCTTCAAATTCCTTTGGGAACCTTATTGGAGTTGTATTCTGGAGAGCAACAAAAACCCTGCTCATTCCCAGGTATTTCGAATCCTCAATTTTCTGGTCTATGCCTTCATAATCGCCTACATATTCCTTTGCCCTGACATATTCATAGAACGCCTGGCGGAATGAATCCTTCAGGCCTCCCTTCATAAGCTCGTTTCCATGAGCAAAGTAATAATCAGCTGATTTCCGTTTGGCAGCGATCATTTCAGCCATATAGTCGACATAGGGGAAAGTTATTGTCCTTCCTCCTGCTTTCAGGGGCAGAACTGTTCTGACCAGGGATTGCCTGTCGTTCATTCTCTTGTAGATCTGATAGATCTCATCCCAGTTCTGCGGCCTGCCTTCCATCTTCAGGAATTTTATTCTCTCGTTATCCTGTTCATTCACGATATTGAATGAGCGTTCAAGTATAGCTGTCTGTTTCTCGTCGCCTGCATCCCTGCGGAGTTCCTTAACGGCAGAGATTATTGCCGCATCATAGTTGCCTTTTTCAAGTTGTTTTTTGGAGGAGCCGCATCCTGACAGGATGACTGAAACTGCAAAGACCAGAAGTATATGCTTTTTCATAATTTTAATTTTTCACGGCTAATATAAGAAATCGGCAATAAAAGAAAACAGCATAATATTCACATGTACTGTTGCTTATGTTCATAACGTGAATGTAACAGGTATAACATACCTGACCCTCACGGGCTGTCCGCGCTGGAGGCCGGGGCTCCATTTAGGCGATTCTGAGATAACTTTAACAGCCTCATTATCAAGGAGTGGATGAACCCCATGGACGATAGCTATACTGCTTATTGAGCCGTCTTTTTCAACAATGAACGTCAGGGTCACCTTTCCCTTTATCTTTCCGTCGACCGCAGCCTGTGGATAGTTTGTGTGCCTGGTTATCCATTCGCGGAATTTTTCAATGCCTCCTCCCTTGAATGTCGGCATCTGCTCGACAAGGAAGAACGTATCGCCATCACCCATGGATCCCTCTACGGCCAGAAGTTCATCTCCGTTTCCGTTAATATATTCCTCACTGTCGGAATCAGGTCCCTGTGCAAGCGCTTCATCGGTTGTAATAGGGTCCATGCCGACCGGAGGGATTGAGTCTATGATAACCGGGGGGATATATTTGACCGATTCCTGAGGATCGGTTTTTCCCGGAGGCGGTGGAGGAGGAATATAGACAAGTTCTTCCGGGGGAGGGAGGTTTTCCATTTCAACCTGCACGAATCTTCCGCCTCCTCCTATAGAATATTCCTTGTCGTCTTTTTTCAGGGACGGAATTATTACAGCAACGCAACCTATCAGGGTAGATATCAAGATGCCGGTGAGAATGGCTCCGTTGTATTTTTTTCGCAACAGATAGGCTCCGTATTCCTTGTTTCTTAAGTTGAAAACGAGGTCATCAAAACCAGGTATAATATCTTGATTTTTACGCATTGCCCGGCAAAAGTACAAAATAGACATCTGTCTGCAAAACACAAAGACCGGGCCGTGATGTTAAATTATATTTAAATTTTTTCTTTACATTTGCCGGGTCAATGGGGGTTTAGCTCAGTTGGCTAGAGCGTTAGACTGGCAGTCTAAAGGTCAGGGGTTCGATTCCCCTAATCTCCACGGATGTATTTAGAGACCTCTTATAAATCAATATTTTATGAGAGGTTTTTTTATTTTCATACTGCCTTACATACATTTTATTACTTTAACTATCCCATTTTAAGGTTTTGGCTTTAATTACCTTTAATTCATTCCTGTAAAAAACGGAACAACAGGTTCTGAAATTAATTATTTGTATCTTGATAAAAGTGTTATTAACTACCGTATTTATCATGATATATGTGTATATTTACATGATTAATATACACTATCCCTATGAAAAGAGAGAGACTTAATGACCTGATCTTGTGGAAGAAAGATCAAAACAGAAAACCTCTGATCTTAAGAGGGGCGCGGCAGACAGGTAAAACCTGGTTACTAAAGGAGTTTGGCAGGAATCATTTCAGTCAGGTGGTTTATGTCAACTTCGAAGAAAACACTGACCTTAAATCCATTTTTAAACACGACTTTGATATTACACGTATTATCACAACACTAAAGATATACTCGCGGACAGTGATCGTCCCGGAAGAGACTCTGATTATCTTCGACGAGATCCAGTCAGCAGAGAACGGTGTAACCTCCCTGAAATATTTTTACGAGAATGCCCCGCAATATTACCTGGTTGCTGCAGGATCGTTGCTGGGAATGGGATTGAACAGCGAAACATCATTTCCTGTGGGCAAGGTTGATTTCATGGATTTAAGACCAATGACCTATTCGGAATTTCTCATGGCCTTAAATGAAGATCACCTGGCAGAATCGATCAGGAAGAATGACTGGGTTGTATTGTCACCGTTTCACAGCAAGCTGATTGAATATCTGAAATACTACCTTTATGTTGGCGGTATGCCCGAAGCTGTGAAAGTGTTTTCCGAAATGCGTGACTGGGAGCAGGTTCGTAAAGTCCATATCCAGATCCTGAATTCCTACGAAGCTGACTTTGCAAAACATACTCCAAGGGAAGTGGTTCCCAGAATACGTATGGTATGGAACAGCATGCCGGCACAGCTGACTAAGGAAAACAAGAAATTTGTTTTTGGGGTGATACGTGAGGGAACCCGTGCAAAAGATTATGAAATAGCCATTCAGTGGCTGGTTGATTGCGGCCTGGTTTTAAAGATTCACAGGGTTTCTAAGCCCGGCATGCCTCTGATAGCTTACCAGGATATGTCGGTGTTCAAGCTCTTTCTTCTCGATTCAGGTCTTCTGGGCGCAATGTCGGGTATAAATATCGATGTCTTATTACGTGATAATGAGGTTTTTACAGAATTCAAGGGAGCGCTGACGGAGCAGTACGTAATGCAGGAGCTAAGGATTGACAGCAACCGGTATATCGGATACTGGACCAATGAAAGGAGTACTTCCGAGGTAGATTTTATTGTTCAGGATAAAGGAGAAATTGTTCCTTTTGAAGTAAAATCAGGTGAAAATCTCAGGGCTAAAAGTTTCAGGTTATTTTGTGAAAAATATTCACCTGCACGGGCCTTCAGAACGGCATTGACTCCTTACAGAAAGGAAAAATGGATGATAAATATCCCGTTGTACGGGGTTGGCAGCTCATTGGATATTGGTTAACTGATTGATATCTCCCTATGCCTCTGGAAATAAACAAAATATTTTAATACAGTTTAGCCGGTATTTAATTTAGAATTCTTAGAGGAATTTCCTGAAAATATTCACTCTCCGGCAAAAAGGCTCCCGGACTATTATGCGGATCTCTTTACCAAACCGCGTGAAAATTTTATTTGACTTACATCATTGCTTTTCATAACTTTATGTTAAAATTCAGCACATTGAATCCTGATCTTTGAACCTTGAACTTTGAACCCTGAACCCTGAACCCTGATAAAATGCCAAGCATTATCCCCGGATATAATTACGACATCTTCATCAGCTACCGCCAGAAAGACAACAAAGGTGAGCGGTGGGTCAGTGAGTTTGTCGAGTCGCTGAAGACAGAACTTGAATCTACATTCAAGGAAGAGGTAACCGTCTATTTCGATATAAATCCAAGCGATTATCTCCTGGAGACGTATGATGTGGATGACTCTCTGAAGGAAAAGCTCAACTGCCTGGTCTTTATTCCCGTTATTTCCCGCACTTACTGCGATCCTAAGTCATTTGCCTGGGAACATGAGTTCAGGGCATTTGTTGAGCAGGCTTCAAATGATCCTTACGGCCTGAAGGTAAAACTGCCTAACGGTAACGTAATAAGCAGGGTGCTTCCGGTACGTATTTATGATCTGGACGCTGATGACGTTAAATTATGTGAGTCGGTCTTGGGAAGTGTACTGAGGGGAATTGAGTTCATCTATGCCGAACCGGGTGTTAACAGGCCTCTTAAACCGGGTGATCCGGCAGAGAAGAATACAAATAAGACCAACTACAGGAACCAGATCAATAAAGTCGGGAACGCTGTAAAAGAGATTGTCCAGGGAGTATCGGCAGAAGCAGCCAGGAAGGCGAAGGAAAGAGATCAGATCACAGAGCCAAATACCGGAGTACAGGAAGACGATAAGAAGATCCTTAGAGAGATACCGGCTAAGCAGGGCAGACTCAAAATATTAACCACTTTTGTCATTGCCGCAATATTACTGATTGCCGGTATTATATTCTGGCCAAAGATATTCAAACTCGATACAAGTATCCCATTAACAGTAATGCCATTTCAGAACATTTTAAATGACACACTTCTCGATTACTTGGAGGATGGGATACAGAATGAACTTGTATTTTCACTTTCATCCCTCGCGGATCTGAAAGTGAAGCAGACTGAACTGGTCACAAGTTATCTGCAAAGCAAAGGCCTTGCCAGTTATGCATCTATGACACCATCTATGGCAAAAATAATCTCAAAAAAAATCGGTGTAAGTTTTCTGGTCGATGGCGGATTTATAAAGGAAGACTCAGTTTTAAAGCTGACTGCGCAGCTACGGGATTCAAAAACAGGAGAGGTGAAAGAAATTTTTAAGATAGATGGGCGCTCGGATAATATAATGGGGACATTGGAATCACTTTCGCATAAGATCCGTACTTATATGCAGATATCTATACTGAGAAATAATTTAGAATCCGAATCCCCCGTTCTTCAAAAATCCTGGCCCATTTCTACCAGTTCAACCGATGCTTACAGGTCTAGTATTTATGGTTCACGAGCCTATGCAAAGGGACAATATTCCATCGCAGTGAAGGAGTACCTTAGAGCACTTAAAGCTGACTCGGCTTTCTATTTAGCGGAATACATGCTTTCGGCATCTTATTGGGGTGTGCCTAATAAGATGGATAGTACGAAATACTGGTGTAGAAAAGTATATAATAGAAGAGCTCAACTGAGAGATATCGACCAGCTCAGGGTTAGTTTTATGTACGCTAAATGCTTTGGGACTGGTTTTGAGGCAATAGAATACTTAAAGAAGATTATAGAGCTTGATGAAAATGATGTCATTGATATGTGGTTGTTAGGTTTAAATTACTCATACACTCAACAAAATAAAAAGGCTATTGAGATGTATGAAAAAGCATTGAAAATATATGATAAGTGGGATTCCAAACCATACAAGGCTGACAACTATACGAGTCTTATCAGATTATATCATATGGAAGGCCGGCATAAAAAGGAAAAGAAGCTTTATAAAAGAGCTGAACAGGATTTCCCTGCTGTCGCCGGCAGCTTTTTTTACTTACAGGCTGTTCATTCGATTGCTAAAAATGATATAGCAGAGGCAAACCAGTATATAGATAAATATGTTTCATATTTAAAAAAAATGTCAAGGTCTGAAGCATCTATTAATTACTATTTATCAAATCTTTATGCCGAAGCAGGAAATCTCGGTGAAGCAGAGTCGCGTCTCCGTAATAACCTGTTCCTTGAACCAAAAAATCCAAGCTGGAAAAATGTTCTCGGCTATTTCCTGATAGATAAGGAAAGGAGCATTGACGAAGGGTTGCAACTTATTGAAAGTGCCCTGAAATCAAGTCCTGATGATTTTAACTACCTCTTCAACAAAGGATATGGATTATTTAAGCAGAAAAAATTCAAGGAAGCTGTTGAAATTCTGCAGAAAAGCTGGGATATCA
>CAZXAM010000001.1:178674-183186 GCA_964638545.1 uncultured Rikenellaceae bacterium
AAGCAGAAAAAATTCAAGGAAGCTGTTGAAATTCTGCAGAAAAGCTGGGATATCAGAATAGTGAAGGATGTATACGACTATCAGGCCTGGAAGCTTCTCGAGGATGCAAGAAAGGCTGCTGAGGGCATTAAATAGAAGGAGGGGGCGAAGGGGCGAGGGGGTGAAAGTATGAATGGTGGTAAAGCAGGGAGATCCCTCATCCCGATCCCGAATTCTCGGGACGGGATTCGGGATGACAGTGCTCGAGGGGGGACAAGTGGAAGAAGCGGCGATGCGCATGTTGATGCAATCTTGTTAAAGGATTTACCAGCGCATCGCCGCTTCTTCCACTCTTTCTAAAAGTTCATCTGTCATTCTGAGTCACGCCTCAGCGTGACGAAGAATCCCCCTGATGTGCCAGGAACACTCAGGAAATTGGTATTGCCATTCATATTATATCCCTAACTTTCTGTTAATTTAAATCTTTTGTCCGGGAGAATGGTTCCGGGTATTTGCTAAAATTTAATATTCAGACCAATATTGTACGATCGCATAAGGGGATATGAATTCCCTACATAATACCCTCCCGGATCTCTTTCAGGATCCAGGTCCTTTAAAAAAGGGTTGCATAATGTAAACAGGTTATACCCGTTAAAGAATACCCTTGCATTGCTGAGCCGGGCAACTTTTATATATTTTGCAGGTATATTATATGCAAGTTCAACAGTCTTCAGCCTTAAATAGGTTCCATCGATCCCCCATTTGTCGGTATAGGCTCCGGTTGTATTACCGGTTGTGTTTACTGTCAGAGCCTCCCATTTGCCGGGTATCCAATTTGTAGCCGGGTCACGTGGATTGTCGGTATCATTCTCCGTATGCCAGCGGTCGAGGTACTCTGTAAGGAAAAACCTGTATTTAGTTCCATAGCCCCACTGGTCAGTCCTGTCTTTAGGCATGGTAAACAGTGACGATCCTGCCATGTTGATAATCAGGTCAAAACCCTTGTAGCTGGCATTAATACTGGCTCCATACTGAAGGGGAGGGTTACCTCCGGAAACGCAAGGCCACCACATTATAGGAAGTGAATCATCATTGTTTATCACTCCGTTTCCGTCTATATCAACTATCCTGTCCATACCGGGAAGCATCATATAATTGCCGTTTGTGCCACCGCAAAGAACAGCTGTTTCGAGTTCTGTTATATCAGTCCATACGCCGTCTCTTTTGCCACCGAATACCCAATTCTGGATGCGCCCTTGATCTTTGTATGTATCATACGTATATTTCCATTCATCCCATGAGCACTGCTTCCGAGTCTGCTCATAATGCTTCAGGTATGTACGGGAATATGTCAGCGTTCCGCTTATGCCGTAACTGAATTTACCAAGCGTGTTACGGTGCGATATTATAAGATCATATCCCTGCTGCCACTGGCTGTTCAGGTTTTCCTGCGGGAAGGATCCGCCGAAAGTGTTGGGCAGCTGGCTGACCCGGGTTGAGAGAAGGCCATTCTCAGTACGCTTGAATACATCGAATACAAATCCCAGTTTCCCTTTCCACATTTCGAGGTCTAATCCCAGATCGATGGTCGCTGTTTTGACCCATGTAAGATTCTCGTTTACAACTCCCGGAGGAACCATGCCAAGTGTCAGCACCCCGGGGTTAAAAATAAAGCCGCCACTGGCTGGCCCAAAGGTGTATCCTTCAAGATACTGGAATGGATTACCTGCATCGCGTCCTGACTTACCCCATGATGCCCTTAGCTTAAGGTCAGTAATAAAAGGCAATGCACTTTTAAAAAACTTCTCCTGCCCTATTCTCCATCCCGCTGAAACAGCCGGGAAAAATCCCCATTTATGACCGGGAGCATACCTGTATGTTCCATCCTCCCTGAAACTGATTTCAAGAAGGTACTTACTCCTGTAGTCGTAATTAAACCTTCCGATTACCGACATATATGCCTCCTCGGCACGGGAACCCTCGGTTTGCTGGTTGGTAAGACTTCCCTGATTAATAATATCCTTAGTAAAAAGATCATCGTACTGTCTTTTGACGCTCAGGTTATTCGTATCATGTCTTCTTATTTCATATACAAGTGTCGCAGCTACATTGTTCCGGCCAAAAGCTCTCCTGAAGGCCATCCTGGTCTGAAGGTCTTTCCTTATGAAGTTGGTAAATGAATTGGAAAATGTTGTCGGAGCAACAGAAGCAGATGCCGGGACTCCTGTAAGATAATCATATAGCATGAAATTCTTATTCAGGATCCTTTGATCTGTATTCTGCCCGTCGTAAGCGCCAAGCACTCCGACAGTTAAACCTTTAATAAACGGAATATCATAATTAATATCCATCGATGACTGATACTGGAACATGTAAGTCCTGTTATATCCGGAAGCATCCATCGACAATTCGGCAAATACGTTGGTATTTTCAGAAGGAACCCGTGTAAAATTATTTTTACCGTCGAGGGTAAAGGGTCCTATACCCCGGTCGTTGGTGACAATACGCTTGAATGTCCAAGCTGTTCCTTTTGAAGGATTTAGAGTGTTTTCATACCTGCCATAAAAAGAGACATTCATTTTAAGTCCTTTGGCAAGTTTTGCTTCAACATTTGTACGGAAGGTGTATCTGTCATACTGTTCGAGCTCGTTATTCTTAAAATAACCTCCGTCATTATTATATCCTGCGCTTACAAAGAACGTTATTACCTCATTGCCTCCCCTGGCACTGAATGTCAATTCACCTGCGTTGACGTTACCTCTGACCACGTTATCCCACCAGTTGTAATCGGTAAAATACTTTTCTGTGCCGGCTTTCCACTTTGCAAGATCTTCAGGACTGGTAACATTCGCTGAACTCTCCGAGTTCCTTGCCATCTCATTCCACATGTACCTCATTGTATATGCGTCGACGTTTAAGTTCTTCCAGTCGTTCGTTGGGGTTTTATAAGAATACATGGTATTCAGGGAAAATTCGGTTTTACCTGCAAGTCCTCTTTTTGTAGTCACAATGAAAACCCCGTTTGCAGCACCGAGGCCATAAATCGAAGCCGCCGCATCCTTAAGCACAGAGATGTTTTCAATATCCCCGGGATTCAGCCGTTCAAAATCAGTCATGCCGTCGCGTACAACGCCGTCAATTACAAGCAAAGGCTCGCCGAATCCCCTTACACTGATCCTGGTTTTAAATGTTCCGGGTTCACCGGAAAGCGGCCGGATCTGCACACCGGGTATCTTGCCCTGTATGGCACCTGCCACACTATTTGTCTTTACCTCCAGCAGCTGTTCAGACCTGACACTTGAAACAGCACCGGTCAGGGTCTCTTTTCTGGTGGTCCCGTAACCGATTACAACCACCTCTTCGAGTCCAGTAGTCTCCGGATTAAGATCTACATTTATTACGGTCCGTCCCTCAACCTTGATTGATTGAGCCACATAACCGATAAATGAGAATCTCAGGGTACCGTCAGCCGGAACCGGGGTGATTGTGTATTCCCCGTTCGCAGCGGAAACTGCGCCTGTAGATGTTCCCATCAGCAGTATATTTACTCCCGTCATCGGCTCACCGGTAGAAGCATCCCTGATAGTTCCCGATACTGAAAGCTGGGGAATATCCTTACCGTATCCACCTTCGGGAAGAGGTCTGCCAGGCAAGGCAAAAAGATCTGAAAACCCAATCACATTAATAAGAAACAAAAAAATAATAAAAGTGACTGGCCTCCTTAAATACTGGTTTAACATAAACCATGAAACACTTTGTTTTTCCATGGATTAAAGAGTTTTAAGGTTGAGATAATTTTCAATTGACTGGAACAATTACATCTTTACAACCTGTAAGTTAAGCTAAAATGCTTAATCTGAGGGTTATGAAAAGGAAAATATTTGACCGGGAGCGCAAAAAAATTTTGTTGAACCTGAAAGGATAAGATGAGATATTTTCTCTTTGGCAGTAAGAGCCGGACCCCATAACCGCAATCCGCAGGAAATTTTGACATTTTTTAACTTAAGGCCGCAGGACTGACTCAGGCCCCTGATGGTCAATCCGTAACGGCATGAATCAGGCCGGATCGATTGCCTTTGAACTTACTTTTGTGGAAATAATTCCCAGCCGGTAAAATCAAATCAGATGCAATTATTATATATTTAGAGATTAAATCTTAAGGCCGTACATATCCATGAAAAAAACAAGAAGAGAATTCCTTATGTCCGCGGGTGCATTTACAGCAGGTGCATTTTTTATCCCCAACCTTATAAGTTGTTCACCATCAAACAGGTTAAATATTGCAGTTATAGGAGTTGGCGGACAAGGCAGAGCCAACTGGAGCAAACTGATCAATCAGCAAGATCCGAAATGGAACGAAAATATTGTTGCATTATGTGATGTCGACACAAACAGGGCCGCTGCCGGTTTTGAAGCAATGCCAAATGCCAGGCGCTTTAAGGATTTCAGGGTGATGTTCGACCAGATGCACAGAGAGATTGATGCAGTGATGGTCTGCACTCCCGACCATGTTCATTTCCCGGCAGCAATGGC
>CAZXAM010000002.1:0-6934 GCA_964638545.1 uncultured Rikenellaceae bacterium
ATTCCCCATGGATTGACAAAGTCTTTTCCCATCAGAATAATCCCGCCACGCGGTCCCCTTAAGGTCTTATGAGTTGTAGAGGTAACAATATGTGCATGCTTCAGGGGATTTTTAAGAAGCCCGGCAGCTATGAGGCCAGCCGGATGAGCCATGTCTATCATCAGCAGAGCACCTGCTTTATCGGCGATCATTCTCATTCTTTCATAATCCCATTCCCTTGAATAGGCTGATGCCCCTCCTACTATAAGCTTTGGTTTCTCTCTTAAAGCGATCTCTTCCATCGCATCGTAATCGACATATCCTGTATCCTCCTTAACACTGTAGGCGACCGGTTTGTATAGCATCCCTGAGGAGTTGACAGGCGATCCATGAGAAAGATGGCCTCCGTGAGCCAGGTTTAATCCCATAAATACGTCTCCGGGTTTCAGCACCGTCATGAAGACAGCCATGTTTGCCTGAGCTCCTGAGTGAGGCTGAACATTTGCATATTCAGCATCAAAAAGCAGTTTCAGCCTGTCAATAGCCGTCTGCTCGACCTCATCAACAACTTCGCAGCCTCCGTAATAACGGTATCCCGGATACCCTTCCGCATACTTGTTGGTAAGAACTGAACCCATTGCTTCAAGAACCTGTGCACTCACAAAGTTTTCAGAAGCGATAAGCTCAATGCCGTTCAGCTGGCGCTGCTTTTCCTTCTCAATAAGATCGAAAATCAAAGTGTCTTTTTTCATAATATATTGTTTTGTTACTTTCACTCTTCCGAGAACTGGATCAGCAGTTCCCTGTATGTTGTATAAATTCTTGATTTTGAAACAAAACCCACATAGTATCCATTATCGAGCACCGGCAGGTTCCATGCACCCGTTTTCCGGAATGTCTCCATAACCGTTTCAATATTCTCTTTCCTGTCGAGATATGATGGCGGGATTGTCATCAAATCCTTCATGGTCATTTTGCCGTAAAGCTCCGAATTGAACATTATCTCCCTCACGTCATCCAGAGAAACAACTCCCTCGAGTATGTTATACTGATCTACAACCGGATACAGATTCCGTTTTGACTTTGAAATGACCTTTACAAGGTCTCCCAATGTAGCATCAGGACTTACCGTCAGCAGATCAGTTTCGATTTCCTTCTTCCAGTCCATTTGAGTAAGCACGGCCTTATCCTTGTCGTGAGTAATAAGCTCTCCCTTGCTGGCAAGCTGAACATGGTATATGGAATGCCGCTCAAAGCTTCTGACAGTAATGAATGCAATTGTCGATGTAATGATAAGAGGTATAAGAAGGTCATACCCTCCGGTAATTTCTGCGATAAGGAATATTGCAGTAAGGGGGGCGTGCATTACGCCTGCCATCGCTCCTGCCATTCCAACAAGTACAAATCTGTTGTCAGGCAGGTTCACATTAAAGAAATTCCTGAGCAATCCCGCGATCAGATAACCATTCACCCCTCCAAGGAAAAGAGTGGGTGCAAAGATACCTCCCACCCCGCCGGCTCCATTCGTAGCGCTGCTGGCAAAAACTTTCAACGCTACCAGACCGGCCAGGAATAATGTCAAACTCCAGAAATTATCTGAAATGGCACTGAAAACGGTGCTTTCCGAAAATGAGGAAATATCGCCCTGAAGCAGAAATTTAATTGAATTGTATCCTTCTCCGTATAATGGAGGGAACAAAAATATCAGACCTCCAAGGACAATACCTCCTATCATCAACCTGAGATATGTGTTCTTTATCTTCTCAAATCTGCTTTCCATTAAGATCGTCATCTTTGAAAAATAAAGAGAGACTGCTCCTGACCCTAATCCAAGAACAATATACCAGGGTATGTTGGATATGTTGAATGCCTCCGTAACATTAAAAGTAAACAGAACATTATCACCCATCAGAAAATAGGCTACTGTCGCGGCTGTAACAGATGAAATCAATAACGGAACTACAGATGAAATAGTAAGGTCGAGCATCAGTATCTCAAGTGTGAATACGATACCTGCAATCGGAGCTTTGAAAATACCTGCCACTGCTCCTGCTGCACCGCATCCCACGAGCAGGGTAATGCTCCGGTAATTGAGCTTGAAGGATCTGCCGATCGCAGACCCTATTGAAGATCCGGTGAGCACGATAGGCGCCTCAGCTCCAACAGAGCCTCCGAAACCTATTGTCAGAGTGCTTGCCACGATAGATGACCATGTATTGTGTGCCTTCAGATGGCTCTTCTTCCTTGAAATTGCATACAGCACCCTGCTGATGCCATGACTAATGTTATCCTTTACTATGTACCTGACAAATAGCACGGTAAGAAACATCCCTAATACCGGATATGCCAGGTAAAGATATCCGCCTGATCCTCTTTCAATGCCCTGTGTCAGCATCTGGTGAGTGTAATGAATGGCGTTCTTCAGCAAAGCAGCAGCCAGTGCGCTCAGCAGGCCTACAACAAGGCTAAGCAGATAGACAAGGTTTACATTGTCTGTTAAACCGACACCGCGATGAAAAAACTTTCTGAAAAAGGTGTTCCTGAACATAATTATGCAAATATAAAAACATTACTAAAGCTTCACCGTTTTTAATTAAGTTTGTCCCGGATGAATTTGCTTATCAGATATATTACCCTGCTCTTTGTGCTGCTGATCTCACTTGAAACGAACGGGCAGGAAGACAAGGATCCGCCAATAGCACCAAACCTGAGGCTCGTCTCTGTAAATCAGGTTACAGGCAATGTAGAGATTTCATGGTCAGTGAGTCCATCTCCGGATGTTTCAGGATATGTGATATACCTTTATCAGAACGGTGAAGGCTACGAGCTCGATACTATTTTTAATCCGGCAGCTACCAGCTATCTCCGCACTGGTTCAGGATCAGGTTACTACAGCGAGTCATTTGTCGTATCTGCTCTCGACACTGCAGGGAATATCAGCCCTCTGTCCAATATGCTGAGTACGATCTTCACTTCTGTTCAGATCGATACCTGCAATAAAAAAATGGAAATCAAATGGAACAAATATTTATCGGTGCCGGAAGTAGTTACCGAATACCTTGTCTATTATTCAGTCAACGGAGGAAGTTATTCAGATCCGGTCAGGACAGAACCGGGAATCAGCAGTCTCGGAATTGAAGACTTCGTTATCGATGCCCAATATTGCTTTTTCGTTGAAGCAAAGCTTTCAGGAGGATCCCGGTCGGGTTCCAATAAATCATGTGTTTTGACCAAAATGGAAAGACCTCCGGACTGGATCAATGCCGATTACGCATCAGTCACTCCCGACAATAAAATTGTGTTGTCTTTTACACTTGATCCCCAGTCTGAAATAAAACACTATATCCTCGAAAAAAGGAGTGGTGCAGGCAGCCAGTACTCACAGATTCATGATTTTGCAAATATCAGCAACCATGTCATATTTGTCGATCCCCAGGCTGATGTCACTAATGTTAACTACTACAGGCTCAAGGCAATCAACAATTGCAATAAGGCAGTCACCTGGTCCAATATTTCTTCAAATATCGTTCTCTCGGCCGTGCAGGACGAGGATGAAATTGAATTGTCGTGGAATCCCTGCAGGAGCTGGAGGGGAATTACTGATTCCAACCTTGTATATATCAAAACAGGCAGGGAATTCGAAATGAAGTTTTCGCTGCCATCAGCTGATTCAAGCCTGACTATTCCATATTCAGATCTTATGTATGAAGCCTCTCAAAAGGAGATTTGCTTTATGATAAGAAATGTTGAAGCCTCCAATCCATATAACGTCAAGGGTTCCGCCATTTCGCAAATCGCATGCTTGCCTGTCATTGAAAAGATAACAGTACCTAATGTGTTCACTCCCGATAATAATTCTGTCAATGACCTTTTTCAGCCGGTCCTCTCCTTCACTCCTCTTTCATACAGGCTTGTTATAATGGATGACAAAAGGAGAACTCTTTTTGAATCGACGAATTATTCGGAGCCCTGGGATGGCAAACGAAACGGGGTTCCTCAGCCGGAAGGTATCTGCCTCTGGTTTCTGAAAGTCAGAACGCCATCAGGAAGGGAAATAACCAGGACCGGAACTGTCACCATAGTACACAACCGCTGATAAATGCGATGGACATGAAATGCGCTGAATTATTGCGAATAAAGTTATATTTGCAGGAGGACAGTCTTTTGCCGGATATTTATGGGTAACAAGGATTTTTTTGACGAGGAGGATAAGCAACTTATTCAGGCAGAATATGATTCGCTGGTGAATAATCTGACACGCTGCAACAAGCCCGGCGACAGGGAGATGATCGACAAGGCATTCAGGATCGCCAACGAAGCGCACTGGAACATGCGCCGCAAATCAGGCGAACCCTATATAATACATCCGATATCAGTTGCAAAGATCGTAAATCAGGAAATAGGCCTTGGCGCAAAGTCAATCACCACAGCCCTTCTTCACGATGTGGTTGAAGACACGGAATATTCTCTCGAAAATGTAGAAAGGGATTTCGGACCGAAGATTTCAACTCTGATTGATGGCCTTACAAAAATCTCCGGCACTTACAACAAGGAAAACACAGCATCGATGCAGGCTGAGAATTTCAGGAAGATGCTGCTGACTCTTTCCGACGATATGAGGGTCATTCTTATAAAGATAGCCGACCGGCTTCATAATATGAGGACCCTCGATTCAATGCCGGAACACAAGAAGATGAAAATTGCAGGTGAAACCATTTTCCTGTATGCACCGCTGGCTCACCGTCTTGGCCTGTATGCAATAAAGAGCGAGCTTGAGGACCTGAGCTTTAAATTCAGGCAGCCTCAGATTTACGAGGAGATAGCTTCGAAATTGAAACACAGCGAGAAAAAGTTCTACGCACTTATAAATAAATTCTCACTTCCTATTATCGATAAGCTGTCGAAGACAGATATTCAGTTCGACATCAGCGGCAGGCCCAAGTCGATATTTTCAATATGGAAGAAAATGCAATCCAAGAATGTTCCTTTTGAGGAGATTTATGATGTGCTTGCCGTGAGGATAGTTTTCGAACCATTGCCAGGTGTTCCTGAAAAAACGCAGTGCTGGAATATCTATTCCATGGTTACTGATACTTACCTTCCTAAACCTGACAGGCTGCGCGATTGGGTAAGCCGACCCAAGCCAAACGGTTATGAGGCTCTGCATGTTACCGTAATGGGGCCGGAAGGCAAATGGGTGGAGGTGCAGATCCGGAGCAGGAGAATGGACGAGATAGCTGAAAGAGGCTATGCAGCCCATTGGAAATATAAAGGAGATTCCGCGCAGGAAAGTGAACTCGATAAATGGATCAGGAAGATCCGGACAATGCTGGAAAATCCCCTTGAAGATCCGATTGAATTCCTCGATGAATTTAAAATGAACCTGTTTTCATCGGAGATAATGGTTTTCACGCCGAAGGGAACACTTGTCAGTCTTCCCAAAGGGGCTTCTGCACTCGATTTTGCTTACGAGATTCATACCGAAATTGGAGACAAGGCCATAGGTGCCAAAATAAACTATAAGCTGAATCCGATAAGCGCCGTGCTGATGAGCGGTGATCAGGTTGAGATAATAACATCCGACATTGCAAAGCCGGAGAAAGAATGGCTCTCTTTCGTCAGAACCTCAAAAGCAAAAGAAGCTATCAAGGATGCCCTCAAGACGGAGTCAACAAACCGGATACAGAGAGGAATGGAGATCCTGGATGAGAAGCTCAGGGAATTGAACGTTCTGCCAAATGCTGAGATAGTAAGAAAGCTTATGCATGCCTTCGACGTGCCAAACAAGGATGAGCTTTACTCCGGAATTGAACTTGGCATAATAAGTCTTGATAACCTGAAAAAGATAGTGCGAAAGACTCCTGGCAAGAACATGATCAAATACTGGGAGCTAAAGCTTATCGGACCAAAAAAAGAGTCAAGGGAGCCTGCCGAAAAACCCGGAAAAATAGATACCAGCGTGCCCTTCTTATTGAGGGAGAACGTTGAAAATGCCGAACAGTCGTACGAGATAGCTAAGTGCTGCAATCCGATACCGGGGGATGAAGTGACAGGATACCGCTCTCCGGAAGGCAACATAATAATTCATAAGCCCAAATGCCCGGTTGCAATACGGCTTATGTCGAATGAAGGCAACAGAATAATTGCGGTTAAATGGGCTATTCATAAGCTGGTTTCTTTTCTTGCCAGGATCACCATGAGCGGGATCGACAGGATCGGACTGGTGAATGAAATCACAAATATCATCTCATCGGAACTCAAGGTCAACATGTCAAAAATCAACATTTCAGTGAAGGACGGCATTTTTGAAGGTACCATCGACATCTATGTTCATCATACCAAGGACCTTAACAACCTGATAATGAAAATTTCCAATATCAGCGGCATAGAAAGCGTCAAGCGTGTTGAAGATTTTACGGAATAATCCCTCCTTAATTACTTCCCCTCCTTTTTTATCAGAAAAATCATATTTTTGTTATTATTTAAAATTAGTCCAATTATGATTAGTGATGAATCGCGGAATACGGTAAAGAAAATATTCACGGATTATCTTGAGAAGAAAGGTCACCGGAAAACACCCGAAAGATACGCGATACTCGACGAGATCTACTCACGCCCCGGTCATTTTGACATCGAATCGCTTTATATCTTTATGAAGAATAAGAACTACAGGGTCAGCAGGGCCACACTCTACAATACTATTGAATTGCTTCTCGACTGCAATCTGGTTGTCAAGCACCAGTTCGGGAAAAACATCGCTCAGTTTGAAAGGGCGTATCAGTGCAGCCAGCACGATCACCTGATAGATATCGAATCAGGCAGAGTGATCGAATTCTGCGATCCGAGGATAAATGAGATCATAAGGACAGCCTGTGAGATAAATCACTTTTCTCCCCAGTATCATTCATTGTATATTTACGGCAACTCAAATGATGATAAAAAGACTGAGAAGTGA
>CAZXAM010000002.1:7034-163850 GCA_964638545.1 uncultured Rikenellaceae bacterium
TCATTCATTGTATATTTACGGCAACTCAAATGATGATAAAAAGACTGAGAAGTGAAAAAGAACAGGCTGTCTCAGAAAGCATATCCAAAACTGAAGCCGAATGGAATGCTAACCGTGAATTTATCGAGAAACTCGAAATCTTCCCAGAAATCATCAGTCCCCTGGTTTGAAAAATCATAGGTTTTATTCTTGATTCCGATCCCGGTAAAGATGTCAAGCGCAAAGCCGCCTTTTGTAATCAGCTGGTAACCGAGGGCGACATGTGCCTGAAGCTTGCCAACAGAAACATATCTGTCACGCACTTCACTATTCATGACCTTGGCACTTGCATATGAAACGTGAGGACCAACATAAAACCCATTTGGCGCTTTCTGGTCTGTCAGGAAAAACTTATACCATAGCTGCACCCGCAATCCTCTCGAGATAATTGAAGTATCGGTATCGAGACTGCCGATGGTGGATATCAGAGGACTGCTTCCAAGAAAGGCCCCGCTTACCTGGACAGATTGCTTTTCAAATGTCCTGGCTTCAAAATTCAGTTTGTATTCAGCAGTGATAGGAACAACCCAGAGTACATAGATTGGTCCTCCAAGAGCACTTAGCGGATTGGTTTTAATGGTAAATCTGTAATCTTTATCTGATGCGTCCTGCGAATAACCATAGGGAGCAAACAGGATAAGGGCCAATCCGACAATAATTAGAACAACTGTTTTTTTCATGATAAATCCGAGTTAAGGCGTGTCTATAAATATTAAAGTTACGAAATTTTGTTAAAATAACCAAAAAAACGGCTGCTTATTGTGTAAGACAAGCCCGATTTGACAAAGGTTGCAAGGTTTATATCCATTTATTAACAATCTTCTGAAGCCGGGTCTTCAGGATATTTTTTTTCGTACCTTGTGGAATAATTTTCAATAAAGAGATATTTCTTAATATGAACATTGACATACTGTTAGGATTGCAGTGGGGTGATGAGGGAAAAGGCAAGATCGTTGATGCTATAAGCCCTGGCTACGACATCATTTGCCGCTTCCAGGGAGGTCCCAATGCCGGTCATTCTCTCGAATTCAACAATGTTAAGCACGTCCTGCACCTGATCCCTTCCGGAATTTTTCACCAGGAAAAAGTAAATATCATCGGAAACGGCGTAGTGATCGACCCTGCTGTTTTCAAGAAAGAAATAGAGACTCTGGGTCCTCCCGTCGATGAGCTTACGAAAAGACTGATTATCTCGGCGAGGGCGAATCTTATCCTTCCCGGGCACCGCATACTTGATGCTGCTTATGAACACAGTAAAGGCTGCCTTAAAATTGGATCAACCCTCAAAGGAATAGGTCCCGCCTACACCGACAAAGTAGCCCGTAATGGCCTCAGGGTCGGAGACATACTTAATATTAGATTCAGGGAATTGTACAATGAACATTTGAAGAGACATCTTGAAATCCTGAAGAATTATGATCTTCCCTTTGATATAAAAGAATATGAAGCAGGATGGTTTGAAGGAATAGAGATGCTCAGGAAATTCAGAATCATCAACACCGAGTACCTTATAAATGACATGACATCAAAAGGTAAAAAGCTTCTCGCTGAAGGAGCCCAGGGAACAATGCTTGATGTCGATTTCGGATCTTATCCATTTGTAACTTCTTCCAATACAATAAGCGCAGGAGCCTGTACCGGACTTGGAATATCACCAAAGAGGATCGGAGAAGTTTTCGGGATCTTCAAGGCATACTGCACAAGAGTCGGCAGTGGTCCTTTCCCTACTGAGTTAAACGATAAGACTGGTGCCGATCTCAGGGAGATAGGGCACGAATTTGGAGCAACCACAGGTCGTCCGCGAAGATGCGGATGGCTTGACCTCCCTGCTCTCAGATATGCTATTATGATTAACGGAGTTACTCAGCTCTTCATGACAAAGAGCGACGTTTTGTCGGGATTCGGGGAAGTAATGGTCTGTACTTCTTATCTTTCAAACGGCAAAGAGTGCCCTGAAATACCATTCGACAATGCTCCCGTGGAGCCTGTTTATGTCAAAATGCCTGGCTGGAAAACTGATATAACAGGTATCAGGGAGTTCTCAAAACTGCCTCATAACCTTAAAAGCTATATTAAATTCATTGAAGACCAGACAGGCATACCTGTTACCATGGTATCTGTGGGTCCTGACCGTGAAGAAACTATATTCAGATAATTAATTCTTCCTGTAGATCCAGGCATCTATCTGAACTGTATCCTGAAACTGGTTAACCCGGCGGATAGCCTTTCCTGCTGTTTCATGAGACTCGGCAGCTACCAGCTCAAATCTCCCCCCTTCCATTGGGATTATCCTGGCATCATATCCGCGATTTCGGTATTCATCAGCCCACGCCCTGGCATACTCAGGTGTAATGAATGCTCCCACAATAATATTATATCTCGATGCGAGAGCCTGACGCTGCTCCTCAGCGATCCTTATTGAATCGAGCCTGGCATTTTCCAGTGCCTGGATTTGTTCCTGGACTTTTTTCAATGAATCGGCTGTACGAACCATTTTCTGCTGTGCTTTAAGTTCTGCCAGCTCTGTTTTCTTTCTTCCTATAATCTTTTTCTCCCTGAGAAACTTACAGGAGGGCATCGTGGATAGTATAACCGCCACTAATAGAAAAACCACATATTTCATAATCTCATTCTTTAAATAAATGACTGCCTGACGAATTCTTGAACATGCTGATAATCAAAGATACAAAATCTCAATCACCAATCCAAATCAGAAAAACATGCCTGCTTCTGGTTAGTTTGATGGATTTCGTATATTTAAACTCGGAAAAACTTATCATATAATCTGAACGAGATGAAATCATTAATTCAATTCTTTGAGGAGAGTGTTGAAAAATTCAGCAGTAATGTTTATTTATGGGAAAAACCAGGCGATAAGTATGAAGGCACTACTTACGGCGAAACCCGGAAACAGGTCTATGAATTTGCCGCAGGATTGAAATGCCTTGGAATTAAAAAGGGAGACAGGCTGAGTCTTATATCAGAAGGACGGAACAGCTGGGTTATCGGAGAGCTGGGTATCCTGTATGCAGGAGCTATAAATGTTCCACTTTCAATCAGGCTCACCCCTGTGGAAGTAAAATTCAGGATTAACCATTCCGGATCGAGGATGGTTCTCGTGTCATCAGCTCAGGCAGCAAAGGTAAAAGAGGTGATTGGTGATTGCAGCACAATTGATAAGATCATTCATTTCGACACGCAAGAAGATTACGGACCTATCGAGATGCATTTCAATGAAGTGAGAAAAATCGGAAAAGAATGGCTTGAAACCCGGGGCAATATGGAAAAATTTGAGGAGGATATCAGGAGTATCGAACCATCCGATTTTGCAAATATATGCTACACTTCGGGGACAACCGCAGATCCAAAAGGCATAATCCTCACTCATGGCAATTACGTTACAAACGTTTACCAGGCGTACAGCCTGATGGATATTCCTCCGTTCTATAAAACCCTTATTCTATTGCCATGGGACCATTCCTTCGGACACACCTGCGGGATATATGCATTCATGGGCAAGGGCGCAAGCATTGCAGCACCAAAATCCGGAAAGTCGCCACTGGAGGCGCTGAGAAATATCGGGGTAAACCTTAAGGAAATAAAACCCAATCTCCTTTTAAGCGTCCCTGCAATTGCTAAAAACTTCCGGAAGAATATAGAAAAAAGCATAAAGGAAAAGGGGAAAATTACAGATATGCTTTTCAATTTCGCACTGAAAATGGCATATTCATATAATAAGGAAGGCTGGAACAAAGGACAGGGACTTCAGAAGCTTAAGAAGCCGTTGCTCAACCTTTTCGACAAGATACTCTTCAGCAAAATAAGGGAGGCCTATGGAGGAGAACTTGACTATTTTGTAGGAGGAGGTGCTCTTCTTGATATTGAGCTCCAGAGATTCTTTTATGCACTCGGTATTCCAATGTTCCAGGGATATGGGCTCAGCGAAGCTTCACCGGTTATTTCCTCAAACTCAACTGCCCGCCACAAATTGGGTTCCTCGGGTCCCCTGGTAAACAATATGGACTTGAAAATTTGTGATGATGAAGGCCGTGAAATGCCTGTCGGTGAAAAAGGCGAAATAGTAATCCGCGGCGGCAATGTGATGCATGGATACTGGAAAAATGAAACTGCCACCCGGGATACCATCAAGGATGGCTGGCTGTATACAGGCGACATGGGGTACATGTCAAAAGATGGATACCTTTATGTTCTGGGACGTTTCAAAAGCCTTCTCATTGCCGATGACGGTGAAAAGTTCAGTCCCGAAGGCATCGAAGAAGCGATCACTGAACAGTCAAAATTCATTGATCAATGCATGCTTTACAATAACCAGAAGCCATATACAGTTGCACTTATTGTTCCCAATCAACCCGCTCTCAAGCTGTTTCTTGAAGAGAAAAACCTTACAGCCGACTCTGATGAAGGAAAGCGTGCAGTTCTAAATCTCCTTGAATCAGAAGTAGATGAATACAAGACAAATGGCAAGTTCGGCAAAATGTTTCCGCAACGCTGGTTACCTGTTGCACTCGGTATCCTGGAAGAAGGTTTCAATAATGAAAACGGAATGATGAACTCTGTCATGAAGATCGTGAGGGGCAAGATCATGGACCGGCACCAGAACCTTATAGATTTCCTATATTCCCCTGAAGCTAAGATTATTACAAATGAAAGGAATATTGAGGAAATCGAGAAGATGAAACTGGGATAGACCCCCAACCCCTTAAAGGGGGCTCTAATTGTGTACGGAATTCAGGTGTCATTTCTTCATAAATGGTTCAAAGGCCATAAAATCGGCATGATGCACAATATAGGCCTCGGTTGTTCTTTTAACAAGATCTCCTTCGTGAGCATGTGCAGCAATGATATGGCAAACTTCAGGAGGAACACCGCACCCTTCGGCAAGTGATACTCCCGAGAATGGATGCCTCAGATAACGGCCATATTTGCCCTGAACCGCATTCCCGTTTTTATCCAGCTCATACTCAAGCAGTTTTCCGACATCAGCCAGAATTGCTCCTGCAATCAGTACATCCATGTTTACAGGTAGTTCCGAACCGAAAAAACGGTTCATCGTCTCCCCGCACTCCTTTGCCAGGTGCACAACACATCTCTTATGAGCCATAAAACTGACCTTCATATCAGGCCCGCACAACAGGGTGAAAGGGATCTTCTCCAGATCATCAGGTCTCAGTACGCTTTTTTCAAATGCACGCTGCCAGGTCGCCGCAGTCTTCTCCCTGAGTCCTTCATCGGTGATCCAGTCAAGTTCCGGCCACAGCTTTATTATTGTATCAGTCATGACCACTTCGGTTACATTAGTTTTTGAATAATAGCATCTGTCATCTGTATTGTTGATACAGCTCCATTCTCAATCACTTCGGGCCTGCCCTGCAATTTCATCATATCGTAGGTTTTCACCCTTCCTTCACTGATTATATCAGCTATTGCTTTCCTGACAGAATCGAAGATCTTCTTCTCTCCCAGGTAATCGAGCATCATACAGGCCGATTCTATCATCGCTATCGGGTTTACAATCGGAATTTTATACTCCGCATATTTTGGGGCTGAACCATGTGTTGGTTCAAAAACAGCGATGCCATCCTGTGAGAACTGGGCACTGCACGCAAATCCAAGACCGCCGATCAGACCTGCAAATCCATCAGAAGCAATATCGCCGAACATATTGCCGGCAACAATGACATCATAATCTTCAGGATTTTTTGTGAGCCACATCATCTGGGCATCTATGTTTGTATTGAGCAGCTTAATCTCGGGATATGAGCTTTTCTGGATATCTCTTGCAAGTTTCCACATCAGCCCGGATGTTTCCCTTATAACATTAGGTTTTTCACAGACTGTAACTGATTTGTAGCCGTACTTTCTTGCATGCTCAAAAGCAGCTAGCAGTATCCTTTCTGTTGCTTTTCGCGTGAATATCCGTGTGGAAATCGAAAGCTCATTGACCGGGACGTTTCCAAAATTAGCCCTGAATTTCGGATGTGACTGGAATGCCTGGTAAACATTATCAGGAGGGTTTGTCCATTCGACACCTGAATAGAGGCATTCGGTATTCTGTCTGAAGATCACAACATCCACCTGGGGCTCCTCGATTGTATTTCCTTTGCCCCTGCGGATGAAATTGAGAGGATTGCCTTTATATGATTTACACGGACGAACGCAGATATCGAGGTTAAAATGCTGCCTCAGGCCTACTATAGGACTTGAATAAACAAAGCCTTTTCCCTGCAGGGAAGGATCCAGTTCAGCCTTTGCCTCTTCATTGGGTTTGGAAGTAATAGCTCCGAAAAGGGCAATTTTATGCTTCTCAATTAGCTTCAACGTTCTTTCCGGAAGAGGATTACCCTCTTTCCTCCAGAAATCCCAGCCGATGTCTCCATAAACGTATTCAGCATCAAAGCCTGCAGCATCCAGGACCCTGATTGCCTGTTCAAGCACAATGGCGCCAATGCCATCACCGGGTAAAGCAACTATCGTCCATTTAGCCATCGATGAAGGTTTTAAGTTAATAATACTCTACTGTAAAAATAGTAAAATTTAACTTAGCAGTTCCCGGCCCGGCGGCATCCAATCTCCATCGTATTGAAAAATAAATTACATTTGCCTCACTAATAGCAATGCATGAGCCTTATAACACACTTAAAACCAGAATTGGTCTGGACATACTTTAATGAGATCTGCAGCATACCCAGGTTATCAAAGAATGAATCGAGGATAAGGGAATACCTTCTTCGTTTTGCGAATGATAATGGTCTCGAATCAAAAGAAGACCGGGCAGGGAACATAATTATAATAAAGCCTGCATCCCCGGGCATGGAAAAACGCAAGACTGTTGTTCTCCAGAGCCATATGGATATGGTCGGTGAAAAAAATGCTGATCATCCGCACGACTGGGAAAAGGATCCTATTATCCCGGTTATAAAGGGAGACTGGGTTATGGCTAACGGGACTACCCTTGGTGCCGACGATGGAATCGGTCTGGCGTCACAGATGGCTATCCTGACAGATAAAAGCATAAACACCGGAAAGATAGAATGCCTGTTTACAGTCGATGAGGAATCAGGCATGACCGGAGCGATAAATCTGAGGCCTGATTTTTTTGAAGGCAGGATCCTGATTAACCTCGATTCTGAAGACGAAGGTATCCTTTTCATCGGGTGTGCCGGAGGAATGGACACCGTCGGTGAAATGACCTTTAAGACAAATCCTCCTGAAGAAAACACAACAGCCCTTGAAATCTCGGTGACCGGACTCAGGGGAGGGCATTCAGGCGATGAAATACATAAAGGATTCGGGAATTCGGTCAAGATCATGAACAGGCTCCTGCGGAACCTGGCAAATGATTATGGGATTTCACTGGGCAATTTTGACGGTGGAAACCTGAGAAATGCGATACCAAGGGAGGCCTTTGCAACAATTGTTGTCAATGCAAATGATAAAACATCTGTAGAGAAATGGATTGCAGATTTTAACACCCTTATGCTTGATGAGCTTGGCAATGTTGAAAAGGAGCTTAGGATATCTGTCAAAGATGCCCGGATACCGGAACAGGTAATGGACAAGGAGAGCCAGAAGAAACTTCTTGATGCTCTCACGGCATGTCCGCACGGACCAATTGCATGGTCGAAGGAGATGGATGATCTTGTCGAAACGTCTACCAACCTTGCATCAGTCAAATTTATTGAAAACAATACGGTCAGGATTGTTACAACACAAAGAAGCTCCATTGATTCTTCAAAACACGACGCAGCTGCAATGGTTGAATCATGCCTGAAGCTTGCCGGGGCAAAAGTGGAGCATTCATCCGGGTACCCGGGATGGCGCCCGAATATGTCGTCTGAAATTTTAAAGATCACGCTGAATTCGTACAGAAAACTCTTCAGAAAGGAGCCCCAGGTGAGGGCTATACATGCAGGACTGGAGTGCGGCCTTATCTTTGAAAAATTCAAGGGAATAGATATGATCTCATTCGGACCAACAATACGTGGTGCTCATACACCTGAGGAAAAAATAGAGATCAGCACTGCACAGATGTTCTGGGATCTTCTCCTGGACGTTCTAAGCAATATTCCCTCTAAATAGCCAGATTATCAGGTAAATACCGGACTACGTTTCAGTCGCAGCTGAAAAAGTCATCCTTGCCTGCGAAGCAGACAGGACATTCATAGTTATCCGGAAGCTCACTGAATGGAGTTCCGGGTTCAATTCCATGTTCAGGTTCACCTGCTTCAGGATCATAAATATAGCCGCAGATCTGACATTTATATTTTTCCATTCCTCAGTCCCCTTCTTTTTTAAGTTTCCTGACAACATCGATCACAGTTCCATCGACCCATTTGATGGCAGCCACAATCCTGTCTTCAAACTTCGGTTTCCGGGGCACACCGCAAATTTTCTCTGCTTCCTCCTTAAGTTCCCGAATTGTTGTAACAGGCAATCCGGAGCCTTTAAGCTTCTTTATCAGGTCTTTGCGAAGAGGATTTATAGCAATCCCCCTTTCAGTGATTATAACGTCGATCAGCTCTCCCGGTCCGCAAAGCGTCGTGACTTCGTCCACTATCACCGGAATGCGGTCGCGGAAAAGGGGCAGCGGCAATATAACATTGCGTGCATGAAGGCAATTCTGCCACCCTCCTATTCCGTGAAGCAAATAGCCATCGGAATGAGTTACCACGTTTCCGTTGAAATTAAGGTCAACCTCTGTAGCTCCTAGGATCATTATATCCATCAGGCTTGTAAGATTTCCCTTGGAATGGAAATTATAAGCATTGAAAACCGGATAAGGAACGTGATTGGGATTCTTCCCTATCGATCTTACAGCCTCGAGGTCAAAAGCCTGGGCATCGAGAATAGAGCCCATCTGTCCTTCCTCGAGCATTTTGACCATGTACTTTGTACTTCCCCCGAAACCGAATTTCGATTTCCACCCCTTCCTTTTAAGCATCTCATGAACAAATACTGCAATTGCCAGTGATGTTCCGCCAGCTCCTGCCTGCATGGTGACTCCATCCTTTAAAATGCCTGATTCTTCCAGGAATGCGGCAGTCAGCTGAGCTATAAGTATCCTGTCGGGGCTCTTTGTTATTTCAGTGGTTCCGGAGACTATTTTTTCGGGGATCCCGATCTTATCGACAACAACCACATAATCGACATAATTTCCCTCTATCTCCATCGGGTAACAGGGCATCTCCACAAGGTTGTCAGTAACAATAATGACCTTTGTGGCGTACATGCTGTCGGTTTTGCCGTAACCAATAACACCACATGCCGAATTTCCTCCGGTA
This sequence comes from uncultured Rikenellaceae bacterium, assembly GCA_964638545.1. GTDB lineage: Bacteria > Bacteroidota > Bacteroidia > Bacteroidales > VadinHA17 > LD21. Next base: position 16,376 of record CAZXAM010000002.1, read on the forward strand.
CCTCTTGCATTGCCGAATGAATCGGCTGAAGGCGCTGCAAGTACAGCTATATCAATCTGAACCTCTCCATCCTGTATAGCCTGAACCCTTCCTCCGTGCGATCTTAGCACAGCAGTACCCTTCATTCTGCCTTCCGAGACAAATCTTCCGAGTGGTCCGTTCATGCTTCCTTCTATCCTGTTTATTGTTCCGTCTTCCAGATATTTAATAACCGGATCGTTGCATGGAAATGAAGCTGAAGGAAGCCATACCAGGTCCCTCACCCCCATGCCTGAGGCAATCTCGAATATCCTGTTGCTTATAAGGTCGCCGTCGCGGAGATGATGGTGAGTTGATATTGTCATGCCACTGCGAAGCCCGCATTTCTTAAGGGCTTCATCGAGTGAACCAACCACCTTGTTGCCATCCTGAGGAAAATCGAGACATGTGGAAATTGGCGGCGAATATTTCCTGCCTGAAGGCCGATGCCTGCCGACACCTCTGAAAGGAATCACAGGCTGCCCGTTTATTTCCAGAGGCACTTTGCGGCCTGCAGCATTTATTATCGTTTTTACTGGCATGGCATTTTCTAATTTGATTTGAGTAATCCGAGTTCTTCTGCAAGTTTTAGTGTTCTCTTTGCTCTTTCGACAACCGGAGCATCGATCATTTTAGTACCAAGCGCCACCACAGCCAGGCCTTTTTCTGAAGCCTCCTCAAACGCATGTACAATCTTCCCGGCTTTTTCTATTTCAGCCTCATCAGGTGAATAGCCCTCGTTGATTACAGGGATCTGCCTGGGATGGATACAGCCCATTCCTTCAAATCCCAACGCTTTGGATCTTGTGACAGTCTGCTTCAGACCCTCTATATCTCCAACGTCCGAGAATACTGAATCGATGGGTTGAACATGGGCGGCTTTTGCAGCAACAACCAGTCTCGACCTGGCATAAAGCGATTCTGAACCCTCAAAAGTCCTCTGAACACCAAGATCAGCTGTAAAATCTTCAAGTCCTATTGCCGCGGCTACGACATTTGAGCAGGCTGAAGCAATGGAAAAGCTGTTTTCAACACCAAGGGCGCTTTCAACTATAGGCATCAGGTAAACTTTGTTCCTTATTTTATTTTTTTTCCTAATCTCACTGATCCATTCATCTGTTTGCCTTACCTGGTCTGCTGATTCGCACTTCGGGATAAGTACGAGGTTAACATTCTGAGGGATAACGCTCCGGAGATCTTCAAAGCCCGTTTCACCCTGGTTGATCCTTACCATCCTCTCAGCTCCCCTGAAATCGATCTGGCGCAGAGCATTCCTTACAAGGATCCTGGCCTCATCCTTTTTATCCGGAGCCACGGAATCCTCCAGATCGAGAATTATGCCATTGGCAGAATGCAGACCGGCATTTATCATCAGGCCTGGATTGTTACCCGGCAGATATAGTCGTGAAAACCTCGTTCTTGCTGCTGTTGTTGAATAAAGGTTATCAGGTGACATCGGAGGGAGAAACTCCGAATCATTGCCTGTAAGCTTTCTGATCGCTGACTCGAGGCGTGCAGCCAATACGAATGGCAGGGCTCCTGAATCGTCAATTACAAGATCAGCATTCCTGATACTGTAAAAGCTGAGCACTTCCAGGCAGAGGTCCTTTATTGATTTTCCATAAAGAGTCTTTACCTTCGATTTCAGGTCAATGGAAATTCCGCCTCTCTGCCTGAGAGTAAGATTCATCTGACAATCGGATCTTACTTTTAGTCCGGCATTGCCTGTAATTATTTGTTTCATCTCCATGTTTTAAGAGATTTTAATACAAACTTAATCAATATTATCCAAGATAGCTGAGGAGTATGCCTGCAGCGATTGCGGATCCGATTACACCTGCCACATTGGGCCCCATGGCATGCATCAGAAGATGATTAGTGTTGTCTGCCTTCAGTCCTTCCATTTCCGAGACGCGTGCGCTGTCAGGGACAGCGGATACACCGGCGTTTCCGATAAGAGGATTTATTTTTTCTCCTTCAGGAAGGAAAAGATTCATTAACTTGGCGAATAGCACCCCTCCCAGGGTTGCAAAGGCAAAGGCGGCTGCACCCAGCGCAAAGATCATAACCGACTCTTTGGTAAGAAACACATCTGCCTGTGTAGAAGCTCCAACTGTGATACCAATAAGGATGGTAACAATATCGATGAGAGAGTTGCGCGCCGTTTCGGCGAGCCTTTTTGTGACGCCCGATTCTTTGAGCAGGTTCCCAAAGAAGAGCATGCCAAGGAGTGGAAGTGCGCTTGGTGAAATGAAGCATGTCAGAAGCAATCCGAAAATAGGAAAAAGTATTTTCTCTGTTTTTGTGACAGCCCGGGGAGGCTTCATCCGGATGAGCCTCTCCTTTTTTGTGGTAAGAAGACGCATTATCGGCGGCTGAATCACCGGAACCAGAGCCATGTAGGAATAAGCAGCGATTGCAATGGGGCCTATCAGGTTTTTGACTGTGGTTCCGTCAGGAAGTATATTCATTCCATTTGCCAGACGCGATGACAGGAAGATAGCTGTAGGACCATCAGCGCCGCCAATAATACCTATTGCTGCAGCTTCCGGTTTGGCAAATCCAAGGAGAAGGGCTCCGATGAAAGTCACAAAAATCCCCAGCTGAGCTGCAGCGCCAAGCATTAAAAGACGAGGATTTGAGATCAGGGATGAAAAATCGGTCATAGCTCCTATACCCAGGAAAATCAGGGGAGGATATACCCCTTTCATTACGCCGAAATATAGATAATTAAGAACACTGCCCTGCTGGTAGATCCCCACCTGCAGGTTCACACCTTCCTCTGAGAAGAAAGGGATGTTGCCTATCAGTATGCCAACTCCGATTGGCACCAGGAGCAAGGGTTCATATTCATATTTTATGGCAAGGAAGATAAAGAAGAGCCCAATAGCAATCATGATCAGATTGCCCCTAGTGGCATTTCTGAAACCAGTGTAATTCCAGAATTGTTTCAGACCGTCGATAAATCGTGAATTATCTTCCCTTTCAGGCTGATAATCTTCCTGTAAGGCAACAGATTCTATCCCTGCTTTGGAAAGAGACTCCTTAAAATCTTTTTCAGGCTTTACAAAAGCCAGCCATGTCAGTGATACTATTGCCATGAGTACAGACATGGTCCATATTTTTCTCTTTGCCATTACACGGTCATTACTATTAACACCTCGTCCTGAAGAACTGACTGACCGGGATTTATCTTCACGGCAGTAATTTTGCCGGCCTTTTCGGCTTTAATGGCATTTTCCATTTTCATGGTCTCAAGAGTGCACAAGGTCTGACCTTTGGCGACATCGTCACCGGGTTTTGAAAGAACCTGGATTATTACCCCCGGAAGAGGCGCTTTAACATCAATACTCTTTCCGCTTCCCGTAATGGAAGGAGAGGCCGGTTCTTTCACCTGTGCGACTCTGGGCCTGGGAACGGCAGTCGCGGCTTTCGCCTTTGGCAATTCCTTTTGCATCTCCACCTCGTACAGAGTTCCGTTGACCTCTATCTTAGCCATGTTCCCCTCGATATCGAGCACCTCCACCTCGTACATATTGCCATGTATCTTGAACTTATAGTTTTTCATATGATTTGCAGATTTATATGAAGCTAGAGATTTTTCATGCTGTACAGTTTCGAGCTCCATGGGGAGTAATTCTTTGAAACGCGTTTGATTGTCACAACACCGCTTTCAACGTCATGAAATTCATTGTAATAGCAATAGAGCGCCATGGCTATCGCTGCATTCACTTCACCTGACATCATGGTTTTTGCAGTGTCAACAACTGTCGGATCAATACCTTTTTTTCGTGCGAAGATCCTGAATCTGAAATTTAGTATAAAAGTCAGTGCATACCTGAAGAACAGATAAATTAAAAGCAATGAAAGAAACACTATCCCCAGACCGACTATCACAATTGTCCATGCCAATGAATCAGGTCCGGATGATGAAACGAATGCCAATAATTGACTTGTCATACTTAATAATTTTAAAGAGGTATATTACCGTGTTTTTTCATCGGTCCCGGGTCTTTTTTCGTTGAAAGGGCCCTGAGCGCCCTTATTATCCTGAATCTTGTATTACGTGGTTCTATCACATCATCAATATACCCGTATTTGGCTGCCTCATAAGGATTTGCAAACTTTGAACGGTACTCAGCTTCTTTTTTAAGTACAAAGGCCATACGCAATTGGGGATCAGTGATTTCGCTTATTGCTTTTCCATCAAGTATCTCTATTGCACCCTGAGGGCCCATTACGGCAATCTCGGCTGTAGGCCATGCATAGTTAAGATCGCCCCGGAGTTGTTTTGACGACATAACGCAATGGGCGCCGCCATAAGATTTGCGGAGAGTAATCGTAACCTTCGGTACATTTGCCTCACCATATGCATACATCAGCTTTGCTCCATGGATGATTATCCCGCCATATTCCTGGGTTGATCCCGGAAGGAAGCCCGGTACATCAACAAACGTAACAATTGGTATATTGAAAGCATCGCAGAAACGGATGAACCTGGCAGCTTTTCGCGATGCTTCAATGTCGAGAACGCCTGCAAGGTGAGCAGGCTGGTTCGCGACAATCCCAACCGGCATACCGTCAAATTTGGCAAAACCAACTATGATGTTCCTCGCATAAGCTTCATGAACTTCCATAAAATCGCGATAGTCAACAACTCTTATTATGACATCTTTAACGTCATAAGGCTGGTTGGGGCTTTCAGGGATAATATCATTCAGCTCATCCTCTAGCCTGTCGATTGGATCGTTGCACTCTGTCTGAGGCGGTTCTTCAAGGTTATTCTGTGGCATGAAGCTTAAAAGCTTCCTTATGAGATCGATCCCTTCCTGCTCCTCATCGACTGTGAAATGTGCAACACCTGATTTGGAAGCATGCATATCTGCTCCTCCGAGATCGTCTATGGAAATATCCTCTCCTGTAACTGCCTTGGCAACCTTTGGGCCGGTCACAAACATATAACTGCTCTTCCGGCTCATTACAATGAAGTCTGTAAGTGCAGGGGAATAAACAGCTCCTCCCGCACACGGGCCAAAGATTGCAGATATCTGGGGTATGACTCCTGATGCGAGGATGTTGCGTTCAAAGATTTCGGCATAACCGGCAAGGCTTCTTACCCCCTCCTGGATGCGTGCTCCACCGGAGTCGTTAATTCCGATGAGAGGAGCTCCGACCTGCATCGCCTGGTCCATGATCTTGCATATCTTCTGGGCAAAGGTCTCTGAAAGTGATCCGCCAAACACGGTGAAATCCTGTGCAAAGACATATACCACTCTTCCGTCAATGGTTCCGTGACCGGTTATTACTCCGTCGGAAAGGTACTTCTTATCAGCCAGACCAAAATCTTCTGTACGGTGGGTTACGAACATGTCGTACTCCTCAAAACTGCCTTCATCCAGGAGCATTATTATCCGTTCCCTGGCAGTCAGCTTGCCTTTGGAGTGCTGGTCATCAATGCGTTTATCACCTCCGCCCTTCCGGGCTTTCTCCCTGTAATCAAGCAGCTGCTTAATTCTTTCCTGACTGTTCATCAAGTATAATTATTAAGATTGTTTCTTGTCTTCGCACAACTCGGTTAAAACTCCGAAGGTCGACTTGGGATGAAGGAAAGCTATGCTCAGTCCTTCTGCCCCCTTCCTGGGGACGCTATCTATCAGCTTTATCCCTGAAGCTTCAGCTTCCCTGAGCTTCTCTTCAATGCTGTCAACGGCAAATGCAATATGGTGTATGCCTTCGCCCCTCTTTTCCAGGAATTTCCCAACCGGACCCTCAGGATCTGTCGATTCAAGCAGTTCAATCTTGGTCTGACCGATCATGAAAAAGGCTGTTTTTACCTTCTGTTCAGCCACCTCTTCAATGTTATAGCATTTTAGTCCAAGTACTTCCTCATAAAATGGAATCGCTTTGTCAAGCGAATTGACAGCAATGCCAATATGTTCAATATGTGATGGTTTCATAGGCTTAAGGTTTGATCCATATCAATTCTTAAACAAAATTAGCTGATTTATCCCGATGCAATCCAAACAATTATCATGTTTTAATGACAATTGCACCGGGGGAAGATGTTAAAAGGGACTAGAAAGGGAAATCCACCGGGGTTTCGCCCTCAGCTTTCTCGTTCTGAGGTGCTTTGGCAGCAATGTGGATACTGTTTCCATCTACATAAATAGCCTTGAAGGGAGTTGTCGGACAGGCAAATTCGCAGTGTCCACAGCCAATGCATATTTCATTGTTGACCTCAGGGATCAGAAGATTCCCTTCATAAGGGATCATATAGACAGCTTTTGTGGGACATGCTTCAGAGCATGCCCCGCAGGCTGTTTTTTCAGTCTTGACAATGCAGTTATCCTTGATGAAATTTGCTTTCCCAAGCTGGGTAAGCTTTTTAGCCTCAAGGGCAAGAGGGTGAAGAGCATATGTGGGACAGATTTCGGTGCATCTGGTGCAGTTGTATGTGCAAAAGCTTTTATGATAATCCATCACCGGCTGCATAACCCCTGCCAGACCATACTGCATCAATGCAGGCTGCAAAACACCATTGGGACAAGCGGTTATACAAAGAGAGCATGCAGTGCAATCCATATTGAAATCTTCAATTGAAACTCCTCCAGGCGGGCAGACAGGACATGTCTTGTTTTCTTTGACAGTTGAAGCTTCCTTTGGAAGGGGCACGGTTTTTTCCTGGCTTCGTACGATCCGGGGAATCCCAAGTAAGAGAAGAAGCGAACCAGCTACAAACTTTCGCTTTTCCATATCGGTCTCATGACTCTTCTTCTCAAGCCTTACGATTCCATAGGAAATTGCTTTTTCCTGGCATATATTAACGCAGTTAAAACAATCAACGCATCGTGTCACGTCAACCTTATGATTTAAGAAATCAATGCACGATGATTTGCATCCAACCGAACATCTTCCGCATTTAGTGCATTTATTGTCATCCATTCTTATCCTGAAAACTGAGATCTTTGATATCAGTCCCAGCAGTGTGCCGACAGGGCAGATCATATTGCAATAGAGCCTTCCCTTTGTAAGTGATAAAGAACCGATAAGAAGAAAGAATAACACCGGTATTGTATAAGTCAGAAGCTGAAAACCTTTGATGGTGATATGTTCAAATGTGTAAACATCGAATTTGTGAAGAACCCATGCAATGAAGTTATTAATAATCAGTCCTACAGGCTTTCCAAGGAATGTCATAAATCTTCCGAAAATACTGTAAGGGTCAAGAAGAGTGAGAAGATAAACACCCCATACCAGTGTAACGATTATGGTAGCTGCAAGGAGAGAATATCTTAAAATTGTAAAGGGTCTTTTAAAACCAAACCTTCTGAATTTCCTTTTTATCTTTCCTCCTATCCTGCTGAACAGATCCTGACCTATTCCGAGCGGACACAGAAAGGAACAGTAGACTCTGCCCGACAGAAATGTAAGAATCAGGATAGCGATGAAACCAGCTGTTGCCAGGGTACCCAGATCATGAAACTTCATTAAGGAAGGGATAAACTGAAAAGCAGTAAGGATGTTGATATATTTTGACGGTATAAGATTCTTAAAATCAAGAAAGACCGCAATAAAGCAGATCAGCACTATAGCAGAAAAAAGTATCCGGAATCTTCTCAGGTTAGGCGACCTCATCGGGCTTTACATTTTTATTCTCTTGATATTCATCGAATCCAGGTTCATGTTACCCAGTCCCAGCTTATGAGCCATTGCTATATATTCAATCTTCTCAATATCGACCCCCAGCATCCTGGTGGAAGCTACATCGCCAGCTACCCAGTCGGCTGTAATGATCTGAGTTTTTTTCTGCACCAGGTCGTTCTTTGAGACACCCTGCGGACCATTCTTTATCATCACATTATAACAGTCGATTATGTTCAGCGCCGGCTTTTTCTCGAACAGCGCATAGTCGGCTATGCATTGATTAAGATTATTCGAGTGCCAGAATCCTCTGTCCCAGACTACGCCCATCATGTTCTTCAGGCACGCTGTCATCCTTGTGGAATTATGGTCTTTCAGTATGGGTACATTGATAAATACATCGGTGCTCAGCAGCAGTTCATGCACTTTTACACTCCTGAGCTTAATTCCTCCGGGGATTTCAACATTCTGGTAATATTTTTCAGAACTGGCAGGAACAACTTTCGCACCAGCCCCCTTTGCTGCTTTTTCAATTCCCGAATTCTTGTAACAATTCACCCAATTATCGCATGTATGGTCGAACACATAGACTTCCCTGGCACCGGCTTTGAAACAGTGCTCAATAATCCGTGCTACCAGTCCCGGACTTGTATTTGCAGCCAGATCAGGCGTTCTGTCCCATCCTATATTAGGTTTGACCAGCACTTTCTGGCCTTTGCTGACAAAGGCGCCCATTCCACCTAATTCCTGAATTCCAAGATCGAACATCGCTTCCGGAGATCCCCCCATAACAGCCACCATATCATATTTAACGCTGCCTGGAGAATTGATACTGAATCTGTCATATCTTCCAAGGCTTATCGCTGCGCCTGCTGAGAATCCCGCCCCTGCTGATTTCTTTAAAAAATCCCGTCTGTCCATCATAAATCAGAATTACAGAGTACTATTAAGTGTCGAAAATACGATTTTTTTTGTTAAACTGATGCAAGCCTTACGCTATGAACTCACACCTGGCTTTTCATCTTTGTTGCGAAAAACAAAAATAATCTCCCGAACACTCTATCAACGAGGCAGAGGGACGTTTCTGATATAAATATTATCTTAGCGTGCTAAAATGGCACTTGTAAATTTTAACATTATTTAAACTTAAAAACATAGATCAGAGATGAAAATCCTATACTACGACTGCTTTTCCGGCATAAGCGGAGATATGAACCTTGGCGCAATGGTTGACCTTGGGATAAGCAAGACTTTTCTGATCAGGGAGCTCGGGAAACTAAACCTTCAAGGATGGAAGATCGTTGCGGAAAAAGACCAGAGACATGGTATACATGGAACCAGGATAACGGTTAAACTTACCAGACATGAGCATGAGCACAGGCATCTGCCGGATATTGAGAAGATTATCGACAAGTCAGGCCTCGATAAAGACACGAAGGTACTGAGCAAAAAGATATTTATGAAAATAGCCATGGCAGAGGCGCTGGTTCACGGCGTTCCTGTCGAGAAGATCCATTTTCATGAAGTCGGAGCCATGGATTCAATAATTGACATCGTTGGAGCTGCCATTTGTTTCAACGCTTTGAAAGTTGATAAGGTTTTTGTATCAACCCTGGAGCTCGGAGGAGGTTTTGTCAAGTGCCAGCATGGAACGCTGCCGGTTCCGGCTCCTGCAACAGCAGAAATAGTAAAGGACATGCCGGTTAAAACAGGAAGTCTGGATTTTGAAGCTACAACCCCAACCGGAGCAGCAATACTTTCGACTCTGGGAACTCATTTCGGATCAGTACCGGGATTCAAGGTTCTTAAAACAGGCTACGGAGTGGGGCAGAAAGATAATCCTAACATACCCAACCTTCTCAGAGTGTTTCTCGGAGAGTCGGAAGAGAAGATCAGCGGACACGATGCGATCCTGATCGAATGCAATATCGATGACATGAATCCTGAATTCTTTGAGTATATCTCAGAGAAGCTTTTCAGCGAAGGAGCTTCAGATGTATTCATCAGCAACATTATTATGAAGAAAGGCAGACCAGGCAACGTTCTGAGCATAATATGCGAGACTGGAAAAGAAGAGAGGATGAAGGAAATTATTTTCACCGAGTCTACCTCAGTAGGCATCAGAAGCTTCCCCTTCAGAAAAGAAACCCTGTCGAGGAAATTCGAGGTGCTCAAAACGCAATTCGGTGATGTGACTGTGAAAAGTTCCTATTATAAAAAACGTATGGTTTCCTTTAAACCTGAATATGAGGAATGTAAGAAAATTGCCATTGAAAATGGATTGCCTGTCAAGGAAGTATACAACAAAATCATGGCCTTGATTGTTAAGAGTAAATGACCGAAACAAAAACCATCAGGCTGGATGCTATTTTAAAAGACCTCAGGCCCTTTGTCATTGCATTTTCCGGAGGAGTGGACAGTTCCTTCCTGCTCCACAGAGCGGTAGCTGCAACCAGGTCGGGCGCCATGGCAGTAACCGTAAGAACTCCTTACATGGCTGCCAGGGAAATTGATGAAGCGACAGCTTTTGCACTCTCCCGGGGTATCGATCATAAGATAATCGACATGGAAATCCCGGCTGTTATAAATAATAATCCGAGAGAAAGGTGCTACCTGTGCAAGAAATTATTGTTTGCGAGGATCTCTGATTTTGCGGCTGAAAAAGGATTCAGAAATGTTGTGGATGGAACAAATGCAGGAGATTCAGGTGAGTCAAGACCGGGAATCAGGGCTCTCAGGGAACTTGGGATAAGAAGCCCTCTTGCGGAGTCCGGCCTGACCAAGAATGAAATTCGCGATCTCCTGCTGAAGGATGGCATTCCCTTATGGAATAAACCCTCTCTCTCATGCCTTCTTACCAGGATCCCATACAACACGGAGGTCAGCGACGGAATGTTAAGGATGATCGAGAAGGCAGAAGATTTCCTGTTTGAGAAAGGTTACCCCGGAACAAGGGTAAGACTCCACGGAGAGGTAGCACGTATTGAATGCCTCCCGGGATATCTTACACAGATAATCAACGATCCTGAGAAAGAACAAATAGTGGCAAAGCTTAAGAAAATAGGCTTCAGATATGTATCTTTGGACCTTGAAGGATACAGGACCGGAAGCATGGATTAAATATTCTCAGAAAAAATGACCGTCAAGGAAATCGAAAAGCTTTTAAATGAAGTCAGAAGCGGGGCAAAGAGCGTTGAAGCCGCCCTGGATGTATTAAAGAACTTTCCATATACCGATCTTGGATTTGCCCGTATCGATCATCACCGTGAAATAAGGACAGGATACCCTGAAATAATATATTGTGCCGGAAAGAACGTGGAACAGGTCAGAGAGATATTCAGGCTTATGGTCAGCAAGGGAACCAATGTTTTCGGAACAAGGGCAAGCAGGGAGATGTTCGATGAAGTGAAAAAAATCTCATCTGATGCAGTATTCTTCAGCGAAGCCAGGATCATTTCCGTGCAACAAAAGAAACCAGAGATTCCTGAAAGCAGAATTGCCGTCATCACCGCAGGAACCTCTGATATACCGGTGGCTGAAGAGGCTGCAGTAACTGCTGAGCTGTTGGGGAACAGAGTTATTAGGATCTATGATGCCGGCGTCGCCGGCATCCACAGACTGGTCGACAAGCTGCCTGAGATCAGAACCTGCAGAGTGATAGTTGTTATTGCCGGCATGGAAGGAGCTTTAGCCAGCGTTGTAGGAGGTCTTGTCGACATTCCGGTCATAGCAGTCCCCACCAGTGTGGGCTATGGGGCCAATTTTGGAGGAATCTCAGCATTGCTTGCCATGCTGACGAGCTGTTCTTCCGGAGTTACTGTCGTGAATATTGATAACGGATTCGGAGCAGGATTCTCCGCCAGCATGATCAACAGGATGAAGTGATCCGGCTATGTCAGGAATTGCCCTGCTTTCAACAGCATATCTTCCGCCTGCAGAATACTTTTTCAGGATTGCAGAGGCAGGGAAAACCCTTATTGAAAAGGAAGAGAATTACATCAAGCAGACTTACCGCAACAGGTGTTATATTCTGTCATCATCAGGCCTTCAGGCATTGACCGTTCCTGTATACATGGGGAGTCTTCATAAAACCCCGGTGAAGGATATCAGGATAGATTATTCAAAAAGATGGCAGCAGGTTCACCTCAGAGCCCTGGCTGCAGCATACGGGTCCTCCCCTTTCTTCATCTACTATTTTGAATCCATCGAAAAGATCATATTGCACAATCATGAATTTTTACTCGATCTGAATATTGATCTTGTCAGGGCGATTCTGAAAATGATAAAGCTGAATGCAGAGATTTCATACACCGATTTCTTTCTCCCTGCCAACAAGGCTGAAAATGATTTCAGGAACATTATTACACCTAAGAAAAAATCGGAGTACCAGCCAAAGCCATATACGACGGTATTTGGAACAGAGGGAAATTATTCATGGAAACTCAGCATAGTTGACATACTGTTCAATACGGGCCCCGAATCTGCCGGCTATCTCTGATACAACGATGCAGAAACGGCGAAGGCTGCCATTTTCCGGCAGCCTTTACCAGGAAGTTGAACAAAGCACTATATGCCGAATTTATAGCCGAATGTAACAGTAAAAATATTCCTGTTATAATTGTTATTTGAGATTGGAGTATCATCTGCAGTGTTTTCTGTACTGTAAAGGACAAATTTCTCCGTATTTGAAATCCGTGTGAACCCAAAATCCACAGAAATATTCTGATCCCTGAATCCTATGCCTCCTGAGTACGAATTGTAGAATAGGTTGTCATTGATATCGCCTGTTTTATAGGCCCTGCCATAGTAACCATATCCTCCGCGAAGATAGAGCCTGTTAAACCTGGCCTCAGCTCCTACCCTGATGTTGCTTGTCGATTTCAAGGAATTCTTGATGGCCTGATTCTTTTCAGTATAATCGTAATCATCGTTGCCGACTGTGGTAAACTTTGCCATACCATAGTCGACAAACTCATAATCAGCGCTGATCACACCAAGCTTCTTTACCTGATAAGCGACTCCAAGTGATGCCCTGAAAGGGGTAGTAAGCGAATATTTGAACCAGGAAGCCTCATTCTCCTTTGTTGTGTTTTCCTTGCCCTCCACATGCGACACTATATTGTCATTAAGGTACTCACTTATCCTGAACAATGTTGGTGATTGAAAGGAGACTCCTATGCGAAGCGGTTCGATCGGTTTGAAGATCAATCCCAGTTTCAGCGAATAGCCTGTTCCCCAGTTTCTGTAATAATAAGAATAATTAAAATCACTGAATCCGGACGCAAGCACACTATCGCTCCTCTCGGAATGTTCATATGAGCTTTCATATTCCACTCTTGTTATTCCGAGTGCAGCTCCAATAAATAGTTTGTTGGAGTAATTGGCTGCAAGGGAGAATGCATGTTCGCCTGTGTTCCCGGTATTTGTTACGATCCGGGTCATGTTCTTTCCATAGTCCGCGCTGTATCTGCCATAGTTTGTATAAGCTGTAGCATATGTATCATCTGTTCCTGAAATGGGATCAAGAAGCCATGTGTACCAGGCCAGGTATGCATCAGCAACATTCAGGTTATCAACCAGCGTTGTATCAACAATACCATCAACTTTCTCAGCCCAATGGTCCAACAGGGAGCTCCCTTTGCTTTTACCGGCGATCTCTGTTGTTTCCTCGAAGTTGTTTGTCCGTGAAAAAGAGTATCCGAAGTTGAGTGTGATGAGTCCGGTGGCTGCCTGCCTATTGACAAGATTAAGTACTACGCCGGCCTGTCCCAGGTTAAAATTATAGAGGAAATCATCGTTTACGCTGTTGTTGAAGCTTGACTTCGACCGGAAATTAAACAACTGCGGAGAAACTGATATTTCAGAGGAGCGGAAGATTCCCAACCCTGCCGGGTTTTGGTTTAGTGATGAAACATCGCCTCCAAGTGCGGTAAATGCTCCTCCCATTGAGTTGAATCTTGCCGTCCCGTTATAGAAGATCTGTGAATACCTGAGGGCGTCGTCAATGTTCTGTGCGTAAGCTGCATTCAATGCTGCTGCCAGAACAAATATTAAAAGTGCTGATTTTTTCATCTTAGTAAATTTTCGCAGCAATCAGATTCCATACTATGCTACTAGAATGAAACTGCCTGCTGAATAAGATTTTATATGCCTCATCGTCTTCCTCCCGATGAACTGCCCGAAGAAGAAGAGGATCTGGAAGAACCTGACGATGAGGAAGAACCTGATGAATAACTGCCTGATGAAGAGGACCCTGATGAGTAGCTGCCTGACGATCCTGAGCTGTAGGAGCTCTGGGAACGGCTTGAAGGCGTGTATGTGGAGCTGCTCTGGGAACGGCTTGAAGGCGTATATGTGGAGCTGCCCTGAGAACGGCTTGAAGGTGCGGAGTAGCTTCTGGAGTTGTTATATGCAGGGGCTGTTCTGCTCTGACCCGAAGAATAGTTGCTGCTCTGACCGGTTTCTGATCTGGTTGTTCCCGAATAAACGGATCCAGCTTCGCTGCTTGGCCTGCTGGTGTTATATGAAGGCCTGGTGCTCATCCTTGGATTGTTGTAGCTGGGTGTATATGTTCTGTCTGCGCTATTGTAGGAAGGCCTTGTTGATGAAGGACTCTTAGTATCAACGGTTCTGTTTTGAGTGCTGGCGTTTTTAGAAGGATCCTGTGTTGATTTCACTGATGATACGGAAGATGTTCTTCCTGAAGCTGATGATGAAGATGGGGCTACTCTTCTTACCTGGTCAGAGTCTGTGCTTCTGGCGACAGAACCATCTCTCCTGCCGGCTGCATTAACCGGGATACTGCTGTTCCATGAAGAGGATAAATTACTCTGTCTTTCTCTTCTTCCATATGTCAGGCCACCTGTTTCATTATCGCGGTATGTGGAATAGTTGTAATAGGGTGAATTATACCAGTAACTGTTATAGTACCCGCCATAATAACCGCCGTAATAACTTCCATAATAGCCTCCATAGTAATTGTAAGGCCATGAACTTCCATAATATCCGTAGCCATAATAATAGGGATCATAATAACTGCCCCAGTAGTCATTGTAACCGTAGGGGTAACCATAATAGCTGTAGGGTGAGTAACCGAAGCCCATGTAGGGATAGCCCATGTTGAAGTAGAACGAGTCTCTCCAGTAAGGGTAGAAATAGTTCCCGTAAAAATTCCTCAGTCTTCCGGAATAGGAATAACTGTCATAAAAATTGTAATTATTTTGCTCATAGATGCTGTAATCCGTGGCATCATTGTACTCATCAGATACGAGGGTATCGGTTGCATAGATGCTGCTGTAATAGTCCTGCGACTTCAGATTACCTTCTGTAACCTTATTGCCTGTTGAAGTTTTGACTCTGGCAACAGCCTGATCGGATGGCTGAAAGTAGAGATCGTCGTATTCAACTCCGGTATAAAGGCTTGATGAACAAGACATTGATACCAGCAGTGCAAGGATTGTGATGTAATTAATTGCTTTCATTTTTGATTCCCTCTAGTTGTTTGTAATTCAAAAGCAAAAATTGTACCAAAAAAGAGTTCCTGTGTACATAGATTATAACAGGTCCCAAATTTAACGTTTTTTATATTACCGGCTTGAACTTATCTAATTAATGCAATGCGTTTTTGAACCCCGGGAGGACGGGAACAAAAGTTTTTGTCTATTTTTACGCGAAATTTAAAATTCAAACTTAGAAAATCAAATAGGATAACGGGATTATGGCGAAGTTTTTAACAAACAGGGATGAGAATTATGCGCAGTGGTATAATGATCTTGTGATAAAGGCTGATCTGGCAGAGAACTCTGCCGTGCGTGGATGCATGGTGATAAAGCCTTACGGTTATGCAATATGGGAAAAGATCCAGGCACAACTCGACAGGATGTTCAAAGCTACAGGACATGTTAATGCATATTTTCCGCTCTTTATACCAAAGTCGTTCTTCAGCAAGGAAGCCAAACATGTAGAGGGATTCGCAAAAGAGTGTGCCATAGTAACTCATTACAGGTTAAAAGCAGATCCCCAGGGGAAAGGAGTCATCGTCGATCCTTCTGCAAAGCTTGAAGAAGAGTTAATAATACGGCCGACTTCAGAAACGATCATATGGAATTCCTATAAAAACTGGATACAGTCCTACAGGGATCTTCCGATCCTGATAAATCAATGGGGCAATGTAGTAAGGTGGGAAATGAGAACCAGGCTTTTTCTAAGGACTGCGGAATTCTTATGGCAGGAAGGTCATACGGCGCATTCAACCAAAGAGGAAGCTGTTGAGGAAACCGTCAGGATGATCAATGTATACGCTGAATTTGCTGAAAATTATATGGCTTTGCCTGTTGTTAAAGGATATAAATCTGAAAATGAGCGGTTTGCAGGAGCCGTAGATACATATGCCATCGAAGCTCTCATGCAGGATGGCAAAGCTCTCCAGGCAGGCACCAGTCATTTCCTGGGACAAAACTTTGCAAAGGCATTTGATGTTCAGTTTACTGACAAGACCGGTAAGCTTGATTATGTCTGGGCAACATCCTGGGGATTATCGACCCGTATGATCGGAGCTCTTATAATGGCTCACGCTGATAATCACGGACTCGTGCTTCCTCCCAGGCTCGCACCTATTCAGGTTGTAATTATTCCGATCTACAAGAATGCCGGCCAGCTGGAAGCGATCTCTAACGCTGCCGTTAAAATAAAATCCGAACTCGAAGCTGCAGGTATTACGGTAAAGTATGATGACCGCGACAACAATAAGCCTGGTTGGAAATTTGCCGATTATGAGCTGAAGGGAGTGCCTGTGCGAATTGCAATCGGACCGCGCGACATAGAGAATGGAACCGTTGAGATCGCACGAAGGGATACCCTTGAAAAAGAAACAATAAATATTGGCTCTGCCCAAAAGCATATTACCAGGCTGCTGGAAGAGATCCAGCAGAACATTTATCATAAGGCTTCCGAATTCAGGAAAGCCAATACAAGGAATGTTGACTCGTGGAATGAATTTGTAAATATACTCGATAATGAGGGAGGTTTTCTTATGGCCCACTGGGACGGTACTTCCGAAACTGAAGAAAAAATAAAGGAAGAGACAAAGGCTACGATAAGGTGCATTCCATTTGATTCGCCGGAAGAAGAAGGGAAATGCATCTATTCAGGAAGACCGTCAAAAAGAAGGGTCCTCTTTGCCAGATCATATTAATAATTATTATTGTTAAATTAGTCGTTGGATTTACCAGACCAAATACTGGCGTGTCATGGAAGATAAAAATGCAAAGAAACAACAGATAATAGGTATCCTCAAAGAGAAATCTGTCCTCAAACAAAGTGTTTTCGACAATACATTTGCTTCATTCTGTGATGTTAAGGATATCCTGAAGAGTCTTTCGAGAGACGTCAACAGCAATCTCGGGAATATCGATTCAAGGATAAAACTGGAGTACACCGACCGCAGCAGTTTTGATGCCCAGATGAAAGTCGCCGGCGATATTCTGCTTTTCAGCATGCACTCCAATATTTTCCAGTTCGACAGGGAGCACCCCGCATGGAAAACCTCATACATACAGAAAAACAAATACAATGCCTATTCGGGGATAATCAACATCTATAACTTCCTGGCCGATTCATTCAAATATTCAAGGCTTGAGGACCTGGGGTATCTGATTGCCAGGATATTCATAAACCACGAGAAACAGTACTTCGTGGAGGGTAAAAGGCAGATGGGAATGTTGTTTTCAAATTACGGAAACGAAGCGATCAATAAGGAATCCCTTCAGATAATCATCGAAACTGCAATTCAGTATTCCCTTGAATTTGACCTTCTTGTTCCACCTTACGATACCGTCAAGATAGCAACAGTCGGGCAGGTGGAAGCAAAAATTCAGCATTCCAGGATAATTACAGGCAAACGGCTGGGGTTCCAGTTCAATTCAGATGATGTTCTAATCGACAATTCCAGGGGAACCTGATGCCGACCTTATGTTCGAAATACGGAATATTTGTCCGGCCGGCTCTTCTTCTGGCAATTCTGTCCTTTAACTTACCTGTATCTTCTCAGGAACAATCATTGCAAGACTCTGTTTTCCTTTCAAGTCCTTATCATTTTATTAATCTTCCACCAGCCTTTTCATTCTTCTCGCGGAACTTCCTAAAAAGATCTCCGGATTCCATAATACCTTCAAGGATCTCTTTCGATAAAAGGAATTCTCTTTTCTATGATTCACTTGAAACAAAAGCATCTAAATATTTATTAACCAGGAAATTATATAACTTACTTATTGTCTCAGGGTCGGTTCCCGTCCAAATAAAGGCTTCCACTTCCAGTCAGTCGGATTTCTCAGCATATTCAGGAAAAGTAATACGGCATATTTCAATAAACAGGCTGAATGTTTTCGGAACAAACATTAATTCTCCCATGGTCAATGATCCTTCGGATCTTGAATCTTTTCTGAACAAGACTCACCTTAACACAAGTGAATTAATTATTAAGAACAACCTTCTCTTCTCACCAGGCGACACTGTATCTCCTCTCACACTCAGCGATAATGAACGCCTTTTAAGAGAACTTCCCTTTATAGATGAATCAAGAATAATTGTAATCCCGGCCGAAGAAGGAATTGTTGATATTCTTGTTCTTACAAAGGATGTATATTCCCTCGGGGTAAATTATGAATTTAAGAGCCTTAACAGCGGATCGTTTTCGGTCTTCGACAAGAATCTGCTGGGACTTGGCCATGAGTTCAGGGTCACTGTCCCGTATGATGCCGACTTACCTGATTCTCCCGGCTTTGGATTCGAGTACAAAATAAATAACATAAGACGGTCTTTCATTGGACTTGATCTTTTCTTTTTTGACGGTTTGGGGAAAAAAACATATGGATTCAACCTCTCAAGACAGCTCGTCAGCTCCACAACAAAATATGCAGGTGGAATCTCAGTCAGGGAAATGTTTACTTCAGAAGACCTCGACACAATGAAAGTGCCGGAGCCGCTGAAATACAACCTGCAGGATTACTGGCTTTCCAGATCATTCCTCCTGAACAGGGAATCAGTCATCAGATTAATACTTGGAGCAAGATATACCAATAATAATGTATTTGACCATCCGGTTATCCTGCCTGATTCCTACCACTATCTGCAACAGTATAAAATGTTCCTTGGTTCCGTATCCGTTTCAATGCAGAAATATTACAAGACTAATCTCATTTACGGTTACGGACGAACTGAAGATATACCCTATGGAGGAATGATTACTGTAACAGGGGGCAGAGAAATTAACGAATTCAAAAACAGGCAATATGCCGGGATTTATGCAGCAACAGGGCATTCTATAAGGCCAATCGGATACTTTATTACATCCGGAGGCATTTCAACATTCCTGAACAATGGCAAAACAGAACAAGGAATGCTACAGATAGGAACAACATGGTTCTCTAACCTGATGTACCTGGGTTCATTCCGGGTGAGGAGTTTTATTAAAGCAGGATATACCAGGGGTTTTGACAGAAATACTGATGAATCTCTTACCTATTTGAAGGAAAATGGATTTGAAGGATACAAAAACGATTCCATTGCCGGAACTCAGAGATTATCGGTGAACCTGGAATCAGTATTTTTCAGTCCTGGCAATCCTTATGGCTTCAGGTTCGCTTTCTTTGCTTTCGGCAACCTTTCTTATCTTTTCGGGACAAACGAGTTTGTTTCCCAGGGAGAGGTTCTTTCAGGTGTTGGAATTGGCGTAAGGATAAGGAATGACAACCTGGTTTTAAATACTTTACAGATCAGGCTGGGATTTTACCCTAACCTGCCGGCGTATTCCAGGGCAAACTGCCTCACTGTCTCAGGTGAACAGCTCCTGAAACCTGATGGTTTTAATCCCGGAACTCCAACAATTTTACCTTACAGATGAAATGCCAATGCTGGATGATTTCCTGAAAAATATAAGTGAGCTTAAATTAGCCAGGCAAGGTGACAGGATCATGGCAGCTGTCAGCGGCGGGATTGACTCAATGGTCATGGCTGACTTGCTGCAGAAAGCAGGCCTGCTCGCAGGAATCGCTCACTGCAATTTCCAGCTCCGCGGGAAAGAGTCACTTCTTGATGAACAGCTGGTAAGAAAACTTGCTGAAAAAACAGGTGTTCCTTGCCATACAATCCGCTTTGACACCCGGTCTCATGCAAAGGAAAGAGGCATCTCTATTGAAATGGCTGCAAGGGAATTGAGATATGAATGGTTCAGAACGATCAGGGAAGAAGAAGGTTATGATGCCGTAGCCGTTGCGCATAACCTGAATGACAATATTGAAACTCTCATTCTGAACCTGGTAAGGGGAACGGGAATTGCAGGGCTTACAGGGATGAAACCTGATGCCGGCAATATAATAAGGCCTATGCTTTTTGCTACACGGAAATCGATCGAGGAATACCAGAAAAAAAATAAGATCTCATTCAGAGAAGACAGGACAAATGCAGATACAATTTTCATAAGGAATAAAATCAGGCACCAGGTCATACCTATTCTCAGGGAGATAAATCCTTCGGTGGAATTCACTATAAATGAAACAGCATGCAGACTCGACGGCATTTATGATTTTATAGCTGACGAGACAACAAAGATCCGTAAATCGATCTTTAGGGAAGAAGGAAACAAGATAATCGTAAACATCATTAAGTTAGCGCCTTATATTAATAACAGGGCTCTTCTTTACGAGCTTTTCAGGCCTTACGGCGTGTCAGGCAGCCTTGTAAAGGATATCCAGAGCATCTCTAAGGGCCGGACAGGAAAGCAGGTATTCACCGGCACCTTCAGAATCCTTAGAAACAGAGGCGATATCATCATCTGTTTGCAAAATGAAAATGCATGCGGGCAATATGTTGCAGAAGGTCCTGCTGATCTGAGAAAGTGTCCTCATATAGCATCGGTCAGAACTGTTGCTGCAGGGAAAAGCCTGACAATAGATCCTGACCCCGGTTCTGCCTTCCTTGATCTTCATAAGATCTGTTTTCCCGTGACAATAAGAAAATGGAAGGATGGTGATTTCTTTTATCCCTTCGGAATGAACAGGAGGAAGAAGTTGAGTGATTTTCTCACAGATATCAAATTGTCAAGATTTGATAAGGAAAAAGTGATGATCCTGGAATCCGCAGGGCAAATTGCATGGATAATCGGCCGGAGGATCGACAACAGGTTCAGATTAACCAGGACAACCAAGAAAGCGCTGGTTCTGAAAGCCCGGAGCTGACAGCTGATAGCTGTTAGCGAAGGAGGGGTTGCAGGATTCGTGGATCCGCCAGTCTTCGAAGGCCGTAGCTCTGGCAAAGGCCTTTGGCGGAGATGCAGTTACGCTACAGCGGAAGCACGATCATTTTCTGTCGTATATTCCCCTGTCAATAAGGATCAGGTCGGCCATCGCAACTGCTGTAACAGCTTCAACTATCACCGGCATTCTGAGGGCAATGCAAACATCATGACGGCCGCTTACCTTCAATGTATCCATTTTCCCTGATGAAAAATTGAATGTCTTTTGTTCGACACCAGTCGATGATGTTGGTTTTACCGCAACCCTGAAGACTATTTCATTGCCATTTGTTATACCTCCGTTTATACCTCCGGAATTGTTGGTCAGCGTACTTCCCCTGGCATTTATTATCGGATCATTATGTTCAGATCCCTTCATTGAGGCAGCTGAAAATCCGGATCCGAATTCTATTCCCCTGATAGCCGGTATAGAAAATATCAGGTGACTCAGGACCGACTCAAATGAAGAAAAGAAAGGTTCACCCAATGCTAAGGGCGGATCCTTCACAACACATTCTATAACGCCGCCAATTGAATCATTCGCTTTAATCGCCTCATCCAGAGCTCTTTCGATATCAGCTGAACCTCCTGCCGAGACAAGTCTCGCATTTACTTTGCCCTCTCCCGCTATCTTCTTTGCTATAACACCGGCGATAACCAGGCCCCATGTGATCCTGCCTGAAAAATGTCCGCTTCCCCTCATATCAGCAAAACCCGAGTATTTTATCCTTGCAGTGAAATCTGCATGGCCCGGCCTCGGCATATCCTTGAATCCTTCATAATCAGCAGATATTTTATCCCTGTTCCGGGTTATTATTGTTATCGGGGCTCCATTGGTAAATCCATCATGGACTCCACTCAGTATTTCAGGTATGTCTGGTTCAACCCGGGTTGTTGTCCCTTTAGAGCCGCTCTGTCTTCGTTTCAGATCGGTAGTGAAATCAGCGCTGTCAATCTCTATGCCCGGGGGACAGCCATCAATATTCACTCCGATGGCAGTTCCGTGTGATTCACCGAAAACCGATACTCTGAAAAGCGAACCAAAAGAATTCATAAGGTAGTTTTTTTGCTTTTATACTTACTATAAAAATCTATGATCTCCTTGACCGGAATTTTCTTCACAATAGGTTTTCCGATGCCTCCCAGGAATACAAAATTAATTTCATCGCCCGTTTTCTTCTTGTCGTGAATGATTAGTCTGCCTGCTTTACCGGGCGGCATTTTCAAATTTCCGCCGAAGCTGTATTTCCTGAGCAGACTTATGATCCTGTTTGCCTCTTTCGAAGATAAATATCCCTTGTCATGTGAGAAGATGGTTGCAAGTTCCATTCCTGCAGCAACTGCAAACCCATGGCCCACGCCCTCAAACAATTCAATGGCATGCCCGAATGTATGACCAAAGTTAAGTATGCGTCTGAGTCCCGATTCCTTTTCATCCTCCGCTACCACACCGGCCTTAAACCTGACTGACCGGTAGACAAGATCGGAAAGCAAAGCCCTGTTTCTTTTGATTATTGCCGGATAATCGTTTTCCAGTGTTTCAACTATCGTCGTGTCCCCGATAAGGCCTGTTTTAATAAGCTCCGCCATTCCTGAAAAAAATTCATTATGGGGCAGGGTTCTCACCATGGCAGGATCGCAGACCACAAATTCCGGTTGACTGAACGTTCCAATAGTGTTTTTTATCATGCCAATATTCACTCCTGTCTTCCCTCCGGTACTTGCATCGACTTGTGAAAGAAGACTTGTGGAGACATACCCGCATCTGATCCCTCTCATATAAACAGAAGCAAGAAATCCTGCGATATCACATACAACACCGCCTCCGATTCCGAGAATGAAACCGGTGCGGTCAATGCCCTTTTTTAAAAGTCTCCCAGCCAGCGTTTCGATCACACTAAGTTGTTTGCTTTCTTCGCCTGGTTTAATCCTGAACACGGGAAAGGATGGAAACCTGTCACCGTAAATCTTATATACGTTATGATCGGTGATTATTGCTACATTATTCTGAGGCAGCAATTTACCAACAGCTTCCCACCTTGCTCCTACCAATATCGCAGATACTGATTCAGGAGTTTCAATTATAATCCTTTTCAAAATATGCTTAACTAATGCGGATAAAGTTATAAAATCCAAACCGTAATCTCATTGGCCTGACCTTTTAAAAATAAAATTCATTACCTTGACGACCAGCTTGACAGAATCCTATGACAACCAGGGAAAGATATGAAAGAACTATAGAGTACTTTAAGCTGAACAGTCCATATGCAGAAACAGAGCTTGTTTACACTGATCCATTTGAGCTGATCGTGGCTGTCATACTATCTGCCCAATGCACCGACAAGAGGGTGAACCTGATAACCCCGGCTTTGATGGAAAGGTTTCCTGATCCGGTTTCAATGTCAAAAGCAGAGCCGCATGAGATCCTTGAGTATATAAAAACCTGTTCTTACCCAAATAATAAAGCCAGGCACATTTCCCGCATGTCGAGAATGCTTGTAAATGAATTTGACGGGATTGTTCCCTCTGACCCGGTTCTCCTTCAGAAACTTCCCGGCGTTGGAAGAAAAACCGCAAACGTAGTTGCATCTGTCGTGTACAGGAAGCCGGTGATGGCAGTCGATACTCATGTTTTCAGGGTTGCTGCGAGAATCGGGCTTACAAGGAATGCAAAAAAACCATTGGACGCAGAATTGCAGCTCACCAGGAATATTCCTCAAGACCTTATCACCAGTGCACATCACTGGCTGCTGCTCCATGGAAGATATATTTGTAAGGCGAAAAAACCGGAATGCTCCGCTTGCGGTCTGGCAGGTTTTTGCAAATATTTCAGCCAAAGCAGATAACCTTTTTTACTTACAGAATTTTTTAAGCAGTTCAATAATTTTTATTTTTATACCGCAAATATCATATTCTGCCTGATGAAATTAAATAAGATAAAGAGTGACCCGGAAGTCAGGATAAGAGAATTGGAAAATGAGATCAGGGAACTGCGGAACCAGAATAAAGAAAAAAGCGGTTCCCGCGATGACATGGTTTCCAAAGCTTTCCATTCGGTTGATCAGCTGATGGCTCTTTCAAGAATTGATACCGGTGCATATCTCGACGTCAACGCTGCATTCTTGAGTACCCTTGGCTATATAAAGGAGGAGGTTATTGGACGATCATCAGATGAACTGGGACTTTACGCTGACATAGAGGAGAGCAACAAATATATGAAGCTTCTCTCCCGCTTTCAGAAGATAAGGGATTTTGTTATAACGCTCAGAAAGAAGAATGGAGAAGTAAAACCTTTCCTGTTTTCTGCTCATACAATTGATCTCGACGACTGCATTTGTCTGATGTCGACATACACCCCGATTGCTTCAAAAAGCCATCTGAAGATCAGTGAAAGCCAGGGTAATGTTCTTGCTGAGATATTCAACACTATAAGTAATTACCTTGCCCTCTTCAGTATCGGAGATGATAACCGGTTCTACATAGCTGACCTGAACGACAAAGCCGGAGAAGTTGAATTCCTCGACAAAAATGAGGTTATCGGAAAATGCATCGATAATACCACTCTTTCAACCAGGACAAAGCTTGTTGAGCTCCTGAACCATGTTAATATCACAAGAAACGCTCATAAGCTTGCAGCTTCTCCTTCAGGGGACGACTCGGAGGGATTTTATGTCGGATTCCTGCTTACCTCAGGAAACATAGTCATTACCTGGGAGCCAGGACAGCAGCAGAAGAACCTCGAGGACATAAACAAGCAATCGGACCTTTTCCGAACCTTCTCTGAAATGTTCCCTAGTATAATTTATGAAATAGATCTTGCAGGGAAAATAGTCTATGGGAACCAGATCGGTCTTGATGTTTTTGGCTTTTCAAAGGAAGATATTGAAAAAGGGATTTACTTGAAAGATGTGTTTCCCGAAAGCTACGAGACGATGATCGCTAACCTTTCCGAACTGAAGTCACCGAGTGAAATATCAAGTAATGAATATTTTGTAACGAGAAAGGATGGTTCTGTTCTGCCAATAGTTACTCATTCCTTTGCTGTGTTTTATCAGGGACAGAAAATAGGGTACAGGGGAACGGTTACTGATGTAAGCAAGCATCGAAAGTATGAAGAACAGATAGTCAGGGAAAAAGCTTTCCTTGAACACCTGATCGATTCGACACCTGAAGCCATAGCCATAACTGATGTCACCGGGAAGATAACGCTGGTGAATAAGGAATTCACAAATCTTTTTGGATATGCCTACGAACAGGCTGTAAATCAGAACATCGACACTCTTATTGTGCCCGATGACCTTAAAGAGGAAGCTGTGACAATCGATAAGCTTGCCTCTGAACAGACTAAAGTGATCAAACAGACTCAGAGGAAGGACAAAGATGGCAACAGGATTGAGGTTTCACTTGTCGCTACAACAATTTTCGTTAACAATCAGCCTATTGCCAACGTCGGGATATACAGGAATATAAGCACCGAACGTAAAAACCAGCTTTTGCAGGAAATACTCTACAATATATCATCGGCGGCGCTGAAGCAAATGGACATTAAGGAGATCTACCCCACTATTGTTCAGGAACTCAGCAAAATATGGGATACAAACAATTTTTTTATTGCCCTTTATGATAAGACATCCGACACAATGTCTCTCCCGTTCTTTGCTGATGAGAAAGACAAATTTTACGAAATTCCCACAAAAGGGACTATATCCGGCTATGTAATAAAAAACAATAAATCAGTTCTTCTTAAGGAAGACGACCTGAAGATGCTTGAGGAAGCAAATGAAATTGAACTTGTCGGAACTCCCTGTAAGGTGTGGATGGGAGTACCGCTGACAGTAGAGAACAATATCATTGGCATCATGTGCCTTCAGGATTATAACAATGAAGATAAATTCTCACAGGACGACCTCTATGTTCTCGACTTCATTGCCAACCAGATCGCAATAGCGATTCAGAGGAGGATGATGCTTGATAACCTTGTTGCTGCCAGGCAGAGGGCCGAGGAAGCCGCCCAGGCGAAGCAGATCTTCATGTCGACAATGAGTCATGAGATTAGAACGCCTCTCAATGAGGTGATTGGAATAACTAACCTGCTTCTGCAGGGTAATCCGCGCGAAGATCAGATGGATTATATAAAAACGCTCCGTTTTTCTGGCAACCATCTGCTTACTCTCGTAAACGACGTACTCGACTATAATAAGATGGAGTCGGGCAAAATCGTCTTTGAGCAGGTTCAGTTCAACCTGAACGACTTCCTGGATGAGTTGATGAGATCCTATTCATTCAGGTCAAAGGCCAAAAATCTGTCATTTGAATTAGTCAGGCAGGGAAAGCTTCCCGAAGAAGTTATCGGAGATCAGATCAGGTTGAATCAGATACTCTCCAATCTCTTGTCAAATGCGCTCAAATTCACTTTGCAGGGTGGAATTACCGTGATTATCACAGAACTGGAACGGATTGAAAATCAGGCAAAACTGGAATTCACGGTTAAAGATACAGGCATAGGGATACCTGAGGACAAGCATACAGAGATCTTTGAGAGTTTCACACAGGCAGCTGCAGACACATCGAGGAAGTTTGGAGGATCAGGTCTTGGTCTGGCGATCTGCAAGAAACTTGTTGAATTGCAGGGTGGCAGGATCATCCTCGAAAGCGAACCGGGTGCAGGCTCTTCGTTTCGGTTTGTTCTGAGCTTTACGGTCGCCGAGAAAAAATCAAGGGATCAGACAGGGGAAGTGCTTGAAGATTATAAAGGACTTGAGGGAAAACGGATCCTGGTTGCAGAGGATAACAAGATCAATTTTTTTGTGGCAAATAAATTTCTTATAGGCTGGGGAGTCTCAGTAACCCATGCCGAGAATGGCCAACTTGCTCTTGAGAAGCTTGAGGAACAAAGTTTTGACCTCATTCTTATGGATCTCCACATGCCTGTCATGGATGGAATTGAAGCAACCCGGATCATCCGGAAATCATCTGATCCAAAAATCAGTTCCATACCGATAGTAGCCCTTACAGCAGCTATCATGTCGGAAAATCACGACAAGATAGAAGAACTGAATATAAATGATTATGTTCTGAAACCTTTCAAGCCTCACGACCTGTTCTCAAGGATACTGAAGAATGTAAGATAGGAATTCCCCCCTTGAGGGGGGCTCAGGGGGGTGTTTAAAACTAGAAACATCCCCCTGAGCCCCCTTCAAAGGGGGATTTTATTAATAATTATTTTATACAGTACTTGCTTATATATTCCACCGCCTTCTTATTCCCAAGCCGGAAAGCCTGCCTGAAATCATGGCAGGCGTCATCTGTTTTTCCTGCATTGACGAGGGCTATTCCCCTGGTTAACCATGTATCGGAATTCTCCGGCGACAGGTCAAGAGCCATGCTGAAATCATTTGCTGCCCATTGCCATGATCTGGAATTAAAATAAGAATTGCCCCTGTCAATGTAGCATTGCGGATCATCAGGATGCAAACGAAGGTTTTCGGAGTAAAACTCCAGAGCCTTTATATTGTTTCCGGCTGAAGATTCCGTCTTGCCTGCCAGGCTTAAAGCGTTCCTGCTACCGGGGAAGATCTCAAGGTACCTATTTATATCTGCCATAGCCTTATCCCACTCGCCGGTTTTCCTGTAGCACTCAGCTCTAAGCATGAAAAGTTCAGGATCGTCAGTTTCCAGGCTTATCAGCTTTGTGAATGTGGAGGATGCCCCTGCAGGATTTGACATTGAAGCTTGAACAGATGCAAGGGCTCTCAGGTAATCTTTATTTTCGGGATCCCTGGTAAGCAGAGATGACAAAGCTTTTACTGATTCTATAAAATTACCTGCTCCCATATTCACGAGGGCACCTGCGTAAATAGTTTCATCACTGCCAGGATAATTATTCTTCATTTCCAGCAGTAGCGCTCCTGCTTCCTGCATATTCCCGGATCTGACATAATACTCTATCTCGGAGACTTTTCTTTCCTGTATGGAATACCATTCCTTCTTCCAGAACTGGCGCCAGGCCGGAGTGTTTTCTATCCCTGCAAATGCCGGATCAAGCAATATCTCTTTTTCATTTTTCCTGAAGGGCGACTTCATGCTTATCTCAAGGTGATACAGGGAGGTCAGGGCATCTCCTTTCAAAGCATAGATCCTTGAAAGGCCATATTCGCCTGAGTGCGGCGTTATGTCGTTTGCAAGATTGAAATCGCTGATTGCCCCTGCATAATCGCCAACCTCAATTTTTGCATCAGCCCTGGCGTTAAGAAGCCTGCTGTCGCCCTTAATACCCGGTGCAGATGAAAGAAGTTCAACAATTTTATCTGTTTTTCCGGAACCTGACAATGCCTTGGCTTTCAGAAGCAGATCATAAGTTGTCTGACCATGAACAAAACCGCCAAGTAAGAAAGCTGAGAGAAAGATTAAAGTTCTGCTGTTCTTCATTTTGTTTCCTCCTTCTCTACCTTCACTCCGGCTTCGGTTATCACATGAACAAATCCGGTTTTATGAGTATGTTCTATCCCGTTTATGCGTCGTTCGAATACTTCGCATTGATAGAAGTAAACCCCGGGAGAAACAACATTTCCCTTATAAGTGCCATCCCAGTCAATCCTGGGTTTATCAGTGCTGAATATCAGCAGACCGCTTCGATTGTAAAGTTTAAAATCAATCCTCTCAACCAATCCCGATGTCTTGGCAATAAGCCTGTCATTTTTACTGTCATTATTAGGAGTAAAGACGTTTGGTATCTCGTAAAAATTACACGAATCGACACATACCATCATGGATTTATCGCTTTCATTTCCCAATTGATCGTATGCAGAAACTGCATAACATCCGGCAATTATATCGCCAGGAAAGTGTTTATACGATAAAGTAAATTTGTCGTCGACAGTGTCTATGCTGTCAAGCTCTTCAGCATTGATCAGCTTATAGAAGATTTTATAACCGGCTACATCAGAGAGGCACGCTCCATCAGGAAATCCCCATGTTACCTTGTTATACATGCTGTCGCACTGGCTTCTGACATCAATAACGGGAATACATGGAGGCTCATTGTCGACTGGAGTCGAGCACGCCACCTGCGAGAAATTGACCAGGTTCTTTGGCATACCAGGAGCAAGATAATTACCTGTCGACCTGACATAATAACAATAATTTTCACCGTTCACCAGCCCATCATCAACCCAGGTCAACTGGTTTGAAGTGCCCACCGAATCGTACTTTGAAGTTTGATCATTAAACCTGAAGAAATCATACCTTGAATTGATCCAGGGCACATTCCTGCTGATTGCAAACCGCACTTTTTTATCTCCGGGATTCAGGGTTATGAAGGTGGATGACGCAAACGAAGTATCCCCCAGGACAAATTCATTTCCCGGTGTCCGGTTCCATAAAACAATCTTATACAGGTACCCGTAATCCCTGGTATTTATCAGTGTATCGATGAAAACCGTATCGTTGAGATTAACTGTGGGCAGTGTCTTTACGAGAGTAAAGTTTGAACCTGTAATTCCCCGGGCTCTGGATATCTTGTACTCATATGGACCCACAGCGCCCGGAATAGTGTCAAGATGGTTTGGTTTCTTCCATGCCAGAAAAATTGATCCCCTGGCTATGTCTGTATTTCTGACGCTGACATTTTTGATGACGGGCAATCCTGCCACAAGCGTGGAAGCGATTTCATTCGACGCCTTGCTGTCCGCTCCATTCTTGTAAACAGCGACAATCCTGTATGTATATTCTTCTCCAAACTCAAGTCCCTGACCGTTATCTGTGTCGGTAAAGCTTACAGCAGTACTTCCTGATACATATCCGACATTAACAAATCCTGTTGATGAAGGCAAACCTGCGGTGCATGAATCAGGATTAAATGAAGAAGAACCTTTTCTCCTGTAGATTGCAAAACCTGCGACAGCGTTTGTTCCGTAGTTCACCCATGTCAGCCTTATAAATTTCCCTTCAGGCACGGCATTTTGAAGTACCGGAGCTGGTCCCAGAACCTTGATCGTCATGTTGTCGATATCGGAAAGCCTGATATCTGAATTATTATCATCAGCTTTGAAAATGATGTTATAAGGCTGACTTCTAACGGCTTCAAAGCAAGGATTCCATGTAAATCTTGAAGAAGATGAGCCTGGTATGGAGTCTATCCCCGTGAAATCAGCCGGACACTCACTTATTCCGAAGACGCCTGATGTTGCTTTAAGTGAGATCCTGTCGTTGTTCTGATCAGAAGCTGAAACGATGAAGTCAATATTCTGGCCTGCTTCCACGCACAGGTTTTTAAGAGGACCGTTGACTGGAGGCTTGTTGTTTGTTTCGTATACCTCAATCTGCATGTCGCGGTTCACAGTGCTTATCTTTTTCCCGTTTCTCCATTCCTGGATCTCCATTGCAACGTTATATTTGCCTGTATCGGCCGGGGTATTCCAGATAAGGTCCCCGGTTATGGAATCAACTCTCAGGTAATGTGTTGCAGGAGGAATTGAATATGTTTCTATCGGCTTCCCGTCTTCGCGTGTGCATACGGTCAGCTTATATGAAAGTGAATCACCATCAGGATCAAAGGCTGCCGGGTTATGAATAAATACGTAGCCCAGGGCTGCCTTGTCGTAGGGAGGATTAAGAAGAACCGGGGTTTTGTTATAGCCCATTGCAGGGTTTACAATAAGCAAGGTGGAAATCGAGAAGACAATATTCACAGAGTTAGGAATATTACGAACTCCATAATTCCTGTTGGGATCCTGAACCACTATCTTATATATTCCTGGTCCGGGATAGGTGTGAATAACCTTATAAATGTTCCTTTTATAGAAATTTGGAAGGATCTCCCCTCTCTTGTCAACCCCGTTAACCCTTGGAGCTACCGACATGGAGTTATCGCCCCAGCTGACATCAAGCTCCTGCCTGTCTGCCAGGCTGAGTGTATAAGTATAAGTGGTGACAGTCACTTCATAGGTAAGATCTGACAATTGGACATAGGTAATTTCGCCCGCCCTGTTATGAGTAGCGTTCACATCAAGGCATATCAGAATTACAAGCAAGGCTGCCTTAAGTCTCCTTAAATAAATTTCCATCCCCGCAAGTTAATATTTTAATGTGAATGTCCATTCTGATTTCTCAGGTGTCAGTTTAACGCCTTTTTCAAAATCTTTCATACGGATAAGCATCATGTTTGCCTGATCGCTGTACAACGATGTCAGAATTTTATTCACAATGGTTATCTTTCTCGGTTTCCTGCCGGATCTGTAAAGGAACCTGAAGTTCACTTCACCATTACTTAGTTTCATATCTAATAACTTTCCGGTAAGCAATTTATTGTCAGTGTGAATAGAGAGTTTTGTATTGATATAATTATTTATGTAGTCTGAAGGAAAAGGTTGATACTGATAAAGCCTGTCGAGGTCCCTGTCATCATCAATAGTCTGGTAATCACGGAGAAAAAGTCCGTAATCCATCCTGAGAAATACCTTGAGGGAATCTGTCCCGGATATATGGTCAATAGTTGTCATAGAGACATGCATCGGCTGGAAGGCAATCCAGCATGTTAACAAAAGTGATTTGAATATCATTCGGGTCCCTGGAAATAATGAAATTACCTCAAAAATCAGACCAATCAGGAGTCTTCCTTGATGCTCACCCTGTCTTTAAGGTATTGCACCGTTCCTACTTCGATGAAGGAGAAGCCGGAACCTCCTGAGAAATTCCCGGCAAGCACAACGATCAGCTCATTTCCTTTAAGATCGTGGGCTTTTATCAGGTTTTTAAGCGCAGTATGAATGAATTCATCAACAGAGTTTCTCTTTTCCTGATAGCTGGCATTTACACCATACGACAGAGCGAGCTCCCTCATTGTCCTTTTCGAGTAGCATTGTGCAAGAACAGGATTAAATCCCCTGTACGAAGCCATATCCTTAATAGTCCTGCCTCCTGTGGTATCAGCAATTATGGCTTTTGCAGATATCCTCAGTGAAGTTTTCACTGCAACCTTGGCGAGATAGGCTGATATCTCACCCGTTGCGTTAATATACGGCGTTTCGAGGTACTTCTCCTTATTGTTCTCTACTTCAATGGCAACTTTAGTCATGGTCCTGACCGATTCTACCGGATATTTTCCATTAGCGGTTTCACCGCTAAGCATAATTGCATCAGTTTGTGAGTAGATTGCGCTGGCGATATCGCTGACCTCTGCCCTCGTCGGGCGGGGATTTGAGATCATTGAATGAAGCATCTGGGTTGCAACGATAACCGGTTTCCTGCAGTATATGCACCTTGAAATGATCATTTTCTGTATCGGAGGTATCCTTTCATAGGGAATCTCAATGGCAAGATCACCTCTTGCAACCATAATACCGTAGACAACATCAAGAATGTCGGCGAGATTTTCAACTCCCTCCTGGTTTTCAATCTTGGCAATTATTTTAATCTCGCTTTTATACTTGTCAAGCTCCGCCTGAACATCAAGAACATCCTGCCGCGACCTTACAAAGGAGTGTGCGATGAATTCGACCTCGTGACTGGCAGCCATCTTAATAAACTCCCTGTCTTTATCGGTCAATGAAGGAAGCTCTATTTTTATTCCCGGCACATTAACGCTTTTTCTGGAGCCTACAACACCGTCATTCTCGGCTTTGCATACAAGCGAGTCACCATCCTTCCTGACTACCTTAAGCTCTACTTCTCCGTCATCGATCATCACCATCGAGCCGGGAGGCACATCCTGGGCAAAAGTTCTGACGCTCACGAAAATCGACTCAGGCGTTGATTTTTTCCCCGGATCTCCGGCAAGCCTGTATGTTTTGCCTTTCTTAATGGTTATGGGCGCATCACACAGAGTAGTCCTCATGTCAGGCCCTTTGGTGTCAATCATGATCGCAATCTTGTCTGACACTTCACGGACGTTAGTTATTATCCTGAGTGCTCCCTGAATATCCAGGTGCGCGGAATTTATCCTTACCACATCCATGCCTGCTTCATATAGCTGGCTCAGAAATCCCGGTTCACAGTTTTTATCCGAGATGGTAGCTACTATCTTTGTTCTCTTCTTTATCATTTCTTAGATTTCACTTTTTCAACAATGAAACCAGGGCTTCCACGGCAAGACGATAGCTGTCGAGGCCAAAACCGGAAATGGAACCCGCACAGCTTCGGCCTATAAGGCTGGAACGACGAAATTCTTCTCGTGCTGATATATTCGTGACATGAACTTCTATAACAGGAGCCCTGATTGCGGCTATTGCATCTGCTATCGCAACGGAAGTATGCGTATAACCTCCTGCATTAAGGATAATTCCGTCAATTGAAAAGCCTTGTTCCTGTATCTCGTTTATGATCTCGCCCTCGACATTCGATTGAAAATATTTAAATTCCATATCGGGGTACTTCAGCCGGAGAGAAACAAGGTAATCTTCAAAAGACTGAGTGCCATATTTCTCAGGTTCCCTCTTCCCAAGAAGGTTTAAATTTGGTCCATTGATGATGCTGATCCTCATTTCAGGTGATAATTATAGACGGTAAAAATAAGTAAAAAATTACCTTTGTGGAACTTTGTGATAACCTTAGTGTCCTTTGTGGTAAAAAAGCATTAACCACAAAGTCACACGAAGTACACACTAAGGTACACAAAGTAAGAATGTTATAGAATGCTAAGCTGGAACCGGTCAATAAAGGATTTTGAAACATATCTCAGGCTCGAGAAATCATTGTCGGAGAATAGTATAGAAGCCTACAGCGATGATGTTCGTAAGCTTGAGAAATTCTTCATTAATAAGGACGGCAGAGACACTCCACTGAATGTAACTTTCAGTGAACTGAGAGAATTTATTGCCTGGCTCGAAGCGGAAAATAAAAATGCAAAAACCCAGTCGAGAGTAATTTCCGGCATCAGGGCATTTTACAGATTCCTGCTCATTGAAGGAGAAATTGAAGAGAATCCGGCATCTCTGTTAGAATCTCCGAAGACCGGATTGAAACTGCCTGAAGTTCTTTCTGTCACGGAGATCGACAGCATCATAGCTGAGATCGACCTGAGCAGGCCGGAAGGACACAGGAACAAGGCAATAATTGAAACACTCTACGGATGCGGTCTTCGTGTTTCAGAACTTGTAAATCTGCGTATGACTGATATTCATCACGGCGAAGGATTCGTCACCGTGACAGGTAAAGGTAATAAACAGAGACTTGTCCCTATCAGCAATAAAGCCCTGAAGGAAATATCTATATATAAGAAGGAAAGGGATCGGCTTCCGGTTATTTATGACCAGAATATTGTATTTCTGAACCGTCGGGGCAGAAAGCTTACAAGGGCAATGATATTCACAATAATAAAAGATCTGGCTTCAAAGGCAGGCATCAGAAAAAACATCAGTCCGCATACTTTCAGGCATTCTTTCGCAACACATCTTGTGGAAGGAGGAGCCGATCTGAGGGCTGTTCAGGAAATGCTCGGGCATGAATCGATACTCACAACTGAAATTTATACACATATTGACAGGAGCTTTCTGCGAGATACCTTGCTTATGTTCCACCCGAGAGCTTAACCTGAACCTTTTTCTTCATTTCAGAATCTCAATTATAAATGTTAACTTTGCGACCTGTTTCAAAAAATCAAATAATTAATTATCTCAAAACCATAACATTATGTCAAAAATTAAAAGAGTTTACTCATTCGGAAAGAAAACCGCTGATGGTAAAGCCGATATGAAGAACCTCCTTGGAGGCAAAGGCGCCAACCTGGCAGAGATGTGCCTGCTGGGTCTGCCTGTTCCTGCCGGTTTCACGATCACTACCGAGGCCTGCACAGAATATTATGAAAACAATTGCTCCCCGCATCCCGATCTGATGCCAGAAGTTTGGGAGGCAATGAAGAAGACCGAAGAAGCCATGAAGATGAAGTATGGCGATCCTGAAAACGCTCTTTTGGTATCATGCCGCTCAGGTGCGCGTAAATCGATGCCGGGGATGATGGATACAGTTCTTAATGTTGGTCTGTGCTCAGCAACAATCCCAGGATTTCTCAAGAAAACCAACAATCCTCGCTTCGTATGGGACTCCTATCGTCGTCTTATCATGATGTATGCTGACGTTGTTATGGAAAAAGCAGAAGGCATTGAGCCGGCTGAAGGAAAAGGGATCCGCAAACAGCTCGACGTAATGCTTGATGACTTCAAACACAAGAAAGGATATAAATCAGATACTGAGATCACTGCCGATGAACTTAAAGTCCTTGCCGAAGAGTTCAAGAAAAAAGTGAAAGAAGTGCTTGGCACTCCATTTCCTGATGATGCAAAAGAACAGCTTGAAGGTGGTATAAAAGCTGTATTCAAGAGCTGGAACGGAAAGAAAGCCGTATCATATCGCCGCATTGAAGGTATTCCTGATGAATGGGGAACTGCCGTAAATGTTCAGGCGATGGTATTTGGCAACATGGGAGACACATCGGCAACAGGTGTTGCCTTCACACGCAATCCTGCAACCGGAGAGGACCTGTTCTATGGCGAGTGGCTGGTGAATGCACAGGGAGAAGATGTCGTTGCCGGAATCCGTACGCCAAGCCCGCTCAATGATGATACAAAGAATGAGCAGAACAAGCACCTCCACAGCATGCAGGAGGCAATGCCAAAAACATACAAAGAGTTATGCGATATCCGCGATATCCTGGAGAAGTCTTTCCACGATATGCTCGATATTGAGTTCACAATACAGGAAGGTGTCCTCTACATGCTTCAGTGCCGTGCCGGAAAAAGAACGGGAACAGCCGCTCTTAATATGGCTATGGACATGCTCAAGGAAAAACTCATTGACGAAAAAACAGCAGTTATGCGTGTCGATCCTGCTCAGCTCGATGAACTTTTACATCCTATATGCGATCCAAAAGCGGAAGCTAAAGTCAAACCTATTGTTAAAGGGCTTCCTGCAGGTCCCGGAGCAGCTGTCGGCAAAGTGGTATTCACAGCCGAAGATGCGGTGGCATGGTTCCGCAAGGGAGAAAAAGTAATTCTTCTGCGCGAAGAAACAAATCCTGAAGATGTTGAAGGAATGCGCGCTGCAGCAGGTATCCTTACCGCCCGCGGTGGCATGACCTCACATGCTGCTCTCGTTGCACGCGGATGGGGTAAATGCTGTATTGTAGGAGCAAGCGCCCTTCACGTAGATTCAAGATCCAAAACTGCCAAGATAGCAGGATCGAGTATCGTGATCAGGGAAGGTGACGTCCTGACTCTGAATGGAACAAAAGGAGCTGTTTACACCGGCGCCATTACCCTGATGGACGCTTCCGAAAATCCACGGTTCAGGGAATTCATGACTCTCGTCGACAAGAATCGTAAAATGGGAGTTCGCACAAATGCAGATACACCTGCGGATGCAAAAATCGCCCGTGATTTCGGAGCTGAAGGCATCGGCCTTTTCCGCACTGAGCACATGTTTTATGGAAAGGGTGCCGAACAGCCTCTGTTCCTGCTTCGCAAAATGATACTGAGCGCCAACGAATCAGAACGTCGTAAGGCTCTCGATGAGCTCTTCAGCTTTGTCAAAAAAGATATGAAAGCGACACTTGAAGCTATGGATGGACTGCCAGTTACTTTCAGACTTCTGGATCCTCCGCTTCACGAATTCGTGCCGCAGGGTTCAGAAAAACAGGAAGAGCTCGCCAAAGCTCTCGGCATAAAGAAGGAAGATATCGAGAAACGCGGTGAAGCCCTTCATGAATCAAATCCCATGATGGGTCACCGTGGTGTGCGCCTGGGAGTTACTTTTCCGGAAATTTCTGAAATGCAGATAAGGTCAATGTTCGAGGCTACTGCTGAACTACTAAAGGAAGGTAAACATCCGCAGCCGGAACTGATGGTACCCGTAACCTGCGATGTTTCTGAACTTGACGTCACAAAGAAAATACTTGACACTATCCATGCTGAAGTCTGCAAGAAGTTCGGATTAAGCAAGATAGTGCACAAATATGGAACTATGATCGAGATCCCAAGAGCTGCTCTCCTTGCCGATCGCATGGCAAAAACGGCTGAGTTTTTCTCCTTCGGAACAAACGACCTCTCACAAATGACATTCGGTTTCAGCCGCGACGATATCGGAGGGTTCCTCAATGAATACCTCGATAAGAAAATGCTTGCAGCCGACCCGTTCCAGACAATAGACCAGGACGGAGTAGGCCAGCTGATAACAATGTCGGTTCAGAAAGGAAGGGCAACTAGGCCTGACCTTAAGATAGGGATTTGCGGCGAACAGGGCGGAGATCCTGCATCCGTGGAATTCTGCTTCAGGAACGGACTTACATATGTCAGCTGTTCTCCATTCAGGGTTCCTATTGCCAGGCTTGCTGCAGCTCAGGCTTCAATAAAATTCGGCAAATAGATCACGTCCGATAATAATTTAAGAGGCTGTCCTGACCGGGACAGCCTCTTTTCTTTGCATGGCTGCAAACTGACCTGAATTATTGTACGTTTAAGATACCCTGGCGGGCATCGGTACTAACCCTTAAACAATACTATGACCGTCAGGAAGCTTTTTACCCTATTTTTATCTTCAATTTTATAACAACTCTCTTCTTCTGAATAATTTGTTATTAAAAATAACATGCATACCCTCTCATTATTAGAATGTATTTCTATATTTAACCGGTTTGATTAGAACAGATGAGTCACAGATAAATCAGATTTATGACTGAAAATAAGAAATTGCAAGAATGGGTAAGAGATTGGGCAGATCTTTGCCAGCCTGAATCAGTACACTGGTGCGATGGTTCAGAAAAAGAAAACGAGCTGCTGCTGAACCTTATGGTAAAGAGTGGTTTAGCCATTAAGCTGGATGAAAATAAACGTCCCGGCAGCTACTATTTCCAGAGTGATCCAAGCGATGTGGCAAGGGTCGAGAACCGTACGTTCATTTGTTCCTCGAGACAAGAAGATGCGGGACCAACCAACAACTGGAGCGATCCTGAAGAGATGAAGCAGACCCTCCGCTCCCTCTATCGCGGATGCATGAAAGGCCGCTCTATGTACATCATACCTTTTAGCATGGGCCCTCTGGGATCTAAAATAGCCCATATAGGAGTGCAGATTACGGATTCACCGTATGTGGTGGTGAACATGCGTATAATGACGCGTATGGGAAAATCTGTTCTCGATATTCTTGGAAATGGGGATTTCGTTCCATGCATGCATTCAGTCGGCGCCCCTCTCAAACCGGGAGAAGCAGACAGCAAATGGCCTTGTGCTCCTATTGAGAGCAAGTACATATCTCATTTCCCCGAAACAAACGAAATCTGGTCATTCGGCAGCGGATATGGAGGTAACGCTTTGCTTGGCAAGAAGTGCTTTGCACTCAGGATCGCATCAAGCATGGCTAAAAGAGAAGGCTGGCTGGCCGAGCATATGCTTATAATGGGAATAACGAATCCGGAAGGAGTTAAAAAGTACTTTACAGCAGCTTTCCCAAGCGCATGCGGCAAGACCAACCTGGCAATGCTGATCCCCACGATCCCGGGATGGAAAGTCGAATGTGTCGGAGATGATATAGCCTGGATGAAATTCGGGGCCGATGGCAGGCTCTATGCAATCAATCCTGAAGCAGGATTCTTTGGTGTTGCACCGGGGACCTCAATGAAATCGAACCCGAATGCCATGCTGTCATGCAATAAGAATACAATCTTCACAAATACAGGACTTACGCCTGATAAAGATGTATGGTGGGAAGGTATAGGTTATGATATCCCTCCGGGTACCATCACCTGGACCAACGAGGAATTTAAAGCGGCAGAGGGAAAGCCTGCAGCTCATCCTAACGCCAGGTTTACTGCTCCGGCCAGGCAATGCCCTGCTATAGATTCAGACTGGGAAAACCCGCAAGGGGTCCCAATATCTGCAATTCTCTTCGGAGGTCGCCGGCCCGGGACACTGCCCCTTGTCTATCAGTCCTTTGACTGGAACCATGGGGTCTTTATGGGATCCATTGCAGGTTCTGAGGTCACGGCTGCAGCTATCGGGCTGAAAGCAGGCGTTCGCCGTGATCCGTTCGCCATGCTGCCTTTCTGCGGTTATCATATGGGAGATTATTTTGCTCACTGGATCAGGATCGGAGAAAAAGCGCCGGATAAAAATAAGCTTCCCAAAATATTCAATGTCAACTGGTTCCGAAAGAACCGGGATGGGAAATTCCTCTGGCCGGGATACGGTGATAACATCAGAGCCCTGAAATGGATCTTCGAACGCACGGAAGAGAAGGATGTTGCAGTAGAGACACCAATAGGTTACGTCCCTCGTGAGGGAAGCATAGATGTAGAAGGGTTGACGGAAGCAGAAGGAAACATTCCTGAGCTTCTGAAAGTAGACAAGAATGAATGGATGGAAGAACTGAAACAGATAAATGATCATTATGCCGCATTCGGAGAGAAGCTTCCTCCGGAAATGAAAAGACAACTGCTAAGTCTGGCAGAGCGTCTTGAGAAGGAATAAACGTATCTGTGACTTTGCTATATTTGCATTGAAAGAAGTCACCAGTGAACGTATTACCAGTTTTATCAGCTTTCATTATTGCCTATCTGCTGGGATCAGTGCCGACAGCTGTGTGGGCCGGAAAAATATTCCGCGGGATAGACCTGAGAGAACATGGCAGCGGAAACGCAGGAGCTGCAAATGCCATAAGGATCCTGGGTTGGAAAATAGGTGTGCCTGTGCTTTCTATCGACATGGCCAAAGGATGGCTGGCAGCAATGCTGCCTGTATTATTCAATCTTGCTGAGAATGAGACATCACTTTCAACCAATCTTCAGATTGGAACGGGAGTAACAGCCATAATCGGGCATATCCTTCCTGTGTTTGCCCGGTTCAGGGGAGGCAAGGGTGTTGCAACAGCTTCTGGTGTTTTGCTTGCCATTCATCCACTGCTCACACTTGCCTGCCTCGGAATTTTCCTAGTTGTGCTGTTGTCTTCACGGATAATGTCAGTGGCTTCATTGAGCGCAGGCATAGCTTTTCCCATCCTGCTTTTCTTCATTTTTGACACACCTTCACCGTTATTCAGAATCTTCTCCATAACCATTGCTTTAGCGCTGATATTTACCCACAGGAATAATATCAGGAGACTGGTCAGGGGAGAAGAAAAGAAATTATTTTAAAACTGCTCCAGAATCTCTATTCTTTTTGCGATCGGCGGGTGCGTTGCGAAAAGAGTGGAGAAAGAGAAAGATGAGTTCTTTAGTTCAGCCAGTGGATTCTGAATGAACATCTGTGCCACATCATTTCTTCTGACGGCCTCAATTGTCGGATCTGCCGAGATCTTCCTGAGAGCGGATGCCAGCGCAAGAGGATTTCTTGTCAGTTCCGCAGATCCGGCATCGGCCAGGTATTCACGTTTGCGTGAAAGTGCGAATCTGAAAAGAGAGGCTATAAGATAGCCCAACAGCGCCAGTAGAAGTGCAATTATTATTACGGCGCCCCCGCTTCCCTTTTTGCCTCTCGAGAGGCCTCCGAATCTCATCGATCTGAAGACGGCTTCAGAAATAAAAGCAAATATTCCCACAAATACTATTGATATTATAAGCAGTCTCACATCACGGTTACGGATATGAGTAAGCTCATGAGCTATGACTGCCTCCAGTTCCTGATCGTTGAGCTTTTCGATGATTCCCCGTGAAAGGGATACCGTGTAGCTCTTAGGATTTATGCCGCTGGCAAAAGCATTGAGCGAATCATCCCCGATGATCGCGATCCTTGGCATTGTCATTCCTTTGGAGATGCAGAGGTTTTCCACAAGGTTGTACACTCGTGGATTTTCCTTGCGTTGCAGAGGTACCGACGAAGTAGCCTTGTCGATCATTGTACTGTGGGAAAAGAACGCAATTACAAACCACGTCAGCACCCCCGACAACACCCATGGAACTGCATGGATGAAGTTATAGTTAATACCTGATATAAGATTGTAGCTATCAGCCTGTTGTATGTTTACTTCATGAGACTGAGCCATGGCCGTAAGAAAAAAGAAAAGCCATGTCAGCGCAATGAAAACAACAGGGAACATCAGGAGGATCAATGCTGAATTCACATTGTTCCTCCTAACCTGACTCTGCAGGCCAAAATACTTCATGTTACTGGAATGAAATCTTTGGCGGCTCTCCTGCTGTTGCCCTTTGTTCTCCAAGATCGAACATTGGTTCGCGCTTGAAGTTAAACAGAGTAGCCACTATATTCGAAGGGAAAACCTCTGTAGCAACGTTAAGTTCTTTGGTGGCTGAGTTAAAGAAACGACGAGCTGCAGCAATCTTGTTTTCGATATCTGCAATTTCGTTCTGAAGCTGCATGAAATTCTGGCTTGCCTTGAGGTCGGGATATGCCTCAACGGCAACCTTCAAACCGTCAAGCGCAGTTGACAACCTCGTCTCAGCAACGATCTTATCGTTTATTGAAGTCGCTTTCATTGCAGCAGCCCGTGCCTCAGTGACCTCGGTAAGAACACCTCTTTCATGTTGCATGTACCCCTTTACAGCCTCAACAAGCTGAGGTATCATGTCGTGCCTTTGCTTCAGCTGAACATCAACATCTGCAAATGCCTGTTCACGGTTGTTTCTGAGCTTCACCAGCCTGTTGTAGAGAGAGATCACCCAGAAGATAAGAAGAACAATGATTCCAAGAATTACCAGAAAAATTAACATCTCAATAAGTTTTAAGTTTTAACATCAAAAATGAAAAATAAAGATACTAAATATTGCTACATTCGCTCCCTCCGAACATAATTTTAATAAGAGAAAAAAGTATGATGGAAGGCATCAGGATGCTTGAGATAATTTCTACGAGGCAGAGCGACAGGAAATATAGTGACAAAGCAGTTGAAAATGAGAAACTTGACAGGATTACCGAAGCAGCAAGAATATCGCCCTCGGCATGTAACGGACAGCCATGGCATTTCATAGTGGTAACCGACAGGGACCTGCTGACAGGTCTTGCAGATGCCGCTTCTGCCAGGCTCATTAAGATGAATACATTTCTTCACCAGGCTCCCGCTATGATAGTTGTGATAAGGGAAGGATCGAACATAACTTCCCAGGTTGGAGGAGCAGTGAAAGCCAAGGATTATTCCCTGATCGACATTGGAATAGCCTCAGAAAACATATGTCTGCAGGCTGAAGCTGAAGGCCTCGGATCATGTATGGTAGGCTGGTTCGATGAGAAGCAGGTCAGGAAACTGCTCGCCATCCCCCGTTCAAAGAGAGTAGAGCTGATCATAACTATCGGCTATTCGGAGGCAGAACAGCGAACAAAGAAGCGTAAGGTGAAGGAAGAGGTTGTGAGCTATAATAGGTACTGACCCCCGTCCCGCCAAAGCGGGACTGCCCCCTGAAGGGGGTCTAAATCACTAAAATACAATGATTTAAAAATGGAATAAAATTAGCCCCCCTTTAGGGGGTCGGGGGGTCATTTCAGTCTCTCCAGCGCAATCTTGATTCTTTTTAGGGCTTCGGTCAGCTGATCGTCGGATGTGGCATAGGAGATCCTGATGCAGTTTGGAGCTCCGAATGCATCGCCCCCTACAACAGCAACCTGAGCCTTATCGAGCAGGTAAAGCGCCAGATCGTCTGATGTTTTTATCTTAGTTTCGCCGTCAGATTTTCCAAGATAATAACTGATTTCCGGCATTACATAGAAAGCTCCCTGCGGAACCTTAACCTTCATTCCCTTTATCTCCATCATGAGCCGGCACACTATATCACGGCGGCGCAGGAATGCATCCTTCATCTTCAGTCTTGAACCGTCGTCTCCGGATATAGCAGCCAAAGCTGCTTTCTGAGCTATTGAGCATACACCTGAAGTGAACTGTCCCTGCAGCTTGTCAACAGCTTTTGCCAGCCACAAGGGAGCTCCGATGTATCCAATCCTCCATCCGGTCATGGCGTATCCTTTTGATACTCCGTTGACAGTTATCACTTTGTCATAGATAAAGTCAAATGAGGCCATGCTGACATGCTCGCCACTGAAGAGAATGTGTTCATATATCTCGTCCGAGATTATATATAGACCATCATGCTTCTGGATGATCCTGGCTATATCATTCATTTCCTCTCTCGTATAAGCCATTCCTGTCGGATTTGAAGGCGAATTGAAAATTACAAGCCTCGTCTTCTTTGTAATCGCGGACTCAAGCTGCCAGGGCAGGACTTTAAACTCATTTTCGAGAGTAGTATCTATAACAACAGGGGTACCGCCTGCAAGTATGATCTGGTCGTAATAGCTTACCCAGTATGGAGCGAGTAAAATTACCTCGTCACCAGGGTTAATCATGCAAAGGATAACGTTAATCAGTGAGTGTTTTCCTCCAGCTGATACTACAATCTGCTCCGGGGTGTAGTTAATTCCGTTCTCTTCCTTGAATTTCCTTGAGATGGCTTCCCTCAGATCATTATACCCGGGTACCGGAGGGTATTTTGAGAAGTTGCTGTCAATTGCTTTCTTGGCAGCCTCCTTCACATAATCAGGAGTGTTGAAGTCTGGTTCTCCCAGGCTCAGGTTGATGACGTCGATTCCCTTTGCTTTTAGTTCGCGGCTCTTCTGAGCCATGGCAAGCGTCTGACTTACTGACAGTGATTTGATCCGGTCTGATAGGTGTTCCATAAGCACTTTCGAGTGTTGTGGTTAATGTATTTGTGAAAGATATAATATAAAGTTAAGTTTAAAAGAAGTAAGTTTGTTAAATGTTAATAAGTTGAAGAAAAATGGAAACATTCTTTGAAATTCTGAAAATTACAATACCTGCTGTTCTGGTTCTGATAACATCATGGTTAATGATACGCAATTTGTTAAAAAATGACCAGGATAAGCGCAGGCAGGAGTTGATCCTTCAAAATTCACGGACTGTAACTCCCATAAAATTACAGGCTTATGAGCGTGTGATTCTTTTTCTTGAAAGGATCTCCCTTGAGTCGCTCCTTGTAAGAGTCAATACGCCGGGAATGTCGTCCGCCCAGCTTCATTCAGCTATGCTTACTTCAATCAGGAGTGAATTTGAGCATAATCTCTCACAGCAGATTTATATGAGCCCGCAGGCATGGGAAGTCGTAAGAAATGCACGCTCAAACATGATAAAAATAATCAACAGCGAATTCGAGAAGTTAAAAGCACCATCCTCTGCGATGGAATTCAGCAAGAGATTGCTCGAATCGATAGTGGAAATGGATATCGAACCAACCAGGGCAGCAATAGACTTCATTAAGGCGGAAGTTGGAAGAATGATATGACCGGCTACCGGCTACCGGCTGCCGGTTTCCGGCGGTCAAAAGCCAATATGCATTTATAGCAGATCCACCGACCTCTTCACGAAAGCAGCCAGCTCCTCTCCTTTCAGCATGTTATTGGCAAGAAGTGCAAGGTCGACCAGCTGTTTGACTTTCCTGTTTTCTGAACCATAAGCCTCCAGCATCTCTTTTCTTTTATTTTCCGAATCGCTAAGCTC
Source organism: uncultured Rikenellaceae bacterium (assembly GCA_964638545.1). Lineage (GTDB taxonomy): Bacteria > Bacteroidota > Bacteroidia > Bacteroidales > VadinHA17 > LD21. The sequence goes on from CAZXAM010000002.1 coordinate 60,762, forward strand.
CTTCCTGAGCTTCTCAAGATCATCTTTTTCAACCTGGCTGACCTCTTCAGGCTTCTTTTTACCCTGGTCCTTTTCCATGAATTCAACCTCTTCCCTTATCCTCTTGATTTCAGATCCGCTTTCAACAAGTTTCTGCCCGTGTTCCTTTTTAAGGTCCTCTGATATCTGAATAACCAGAGGATGATTAGGGTTCACAACGATGTTATAACTGTCAGGAAGGTCGCCGTAGAAATTCATTCCACCGCCCATCTGCGACATATCCTTCATCCTGCGCATAAACTCTGATTGTGTGATGATTACGGGAGCATCTTTTTCGTCGAGTGTTTCGACAACAACATTATACATCTCCTTTGTTCCGGCTTTCACACTGAAAACGCCCTTGAGGTCATCTCTTTCTTCGACTGTAAGTTTTGATTCCTTACGTTCCTCCTTCTGTATAAGGTTATCAACCACATCGGAGTCCACCCTGACGAACCTGGAATCCTTGAATTTTGATTCGAGATGGTTTATCAGGTGCACATCAAGCTGACCATCGAGAACGAGCACATCATATCCCCTGGCTTTTGCTTTTTCGATGTACGCATACTGATCGGTCTTGTTAGTCGAGTAGAGATATATCAGTGATTTATGCCGGTCAGTCTGATTATCCTTTATCAGCTTTTCATATTCCTCGAAAGTAAAATACTTGTCATCGGTATTTTTCAGAAGGGCGAATTTTGATGCTTTTTCGTAGAATTTCTCTTCTGTTATCATTCCATAGTCAATGAACAGCCTCAGGTTGTCCCATTTCTTTTCGAACTCCTCACGGTTGTTCTTGAATATGTCGTTCAGACGGTCGGCAACCTTTTTGGTTATGTGAGCCGAGATCTTCTTGACATTTGAATCGCTCTGGAGATAACTCCGCGACACATTCAGAGGTATATCGGGTGAATCCAGCACCCCATGCAGAAGAGTCAGGAACTCAGGCACGATACCTTCAACGGAATCGGTAACATAAACCTGGTTGCTATAGAGTTGTATCTTGTTTTTCTGGATCTCTATATTGTTCTTGATTTTTGGAAAATAAAGGATCCCGGTCAGTTTAAAAGGATAATCGACATTAAGGTGAATATTGAAAAGAGGTTCATCTCCTGAAGGATAGAGCTCTTTGTAAAACTTACTGTAGTCTTCATCCTTAAGTTCGGAAGGTTTTATGGTCCAGGCAGGCTTTATATTGTTGATTATCTTGTCTTTCCCTGTATCCACATATTTTCCTTCCTTCCATTCCTGCTCTTTTCCGAAAGCAATTTCGACAGGAAGGAACTTGCAATACTTTTTAAGCAACTGTTCAATTCTGTTGTCATCCAGGAAATCCTTCGAATCCTTGTCGATGTGGAGTATTACATCTGTTCCCCTCTCCTTGCGATCAGCTTCATCGATTGCGAATTCAGGACTTCCGTCACAGGTCCATTTGACTGCTTTTGCCCCATCCTGCCACGATTTTGTTATTACCTCCACTTTATCCGACACCATAAATGATGAGTAGAATCCAAGACCGAAATGGCCGATAATAGAATTTGCCTGGTCCTTGTATTTGTCGAGGAAATCATTTGCACTTGAGAAAGCAATCTGATTCAGGTATTTATCAAGCTCCTCCTGTGTCATGCCTATACCGCTGTCTGACACTTTTATAGTTTTCTTCTTCTTATCCACGCTCACCCTTATTGTCATGTCTCCCAGGTCCCCCTTATAGTCTCCAGCTGAAGCCATGGCCCTTATCTTTTGAGTTGCATCAACAGCATTTGATATAAGTTCTCTCAGGAAGATCTCATGATCTGAGTAAAGGAACTTCTTGATTATCGGGAAGATATTCTCGGTGGTCACACCAATTTTTCCGGTTTGCATATTACTATAATTTTAGAGTTTTACTGGATTTTACGGTTAACCGCTGACAAAAGATATGCCATCCGTGAAAATATGACAAATAGTCACTTGGGGAATTGCGGATTGCGGATTGCCGATTGCGGATTTCTGCTTTTAAGTTCCCAATCCGAAATCCTCAATCCGCAATCCGAAATCAAAAATACTTGGGAAGCCGGAGCCATGTTACTAATATCAGCAATGCAGTCAGAATAAGGAATCCCATCAAAACGTAAATTGAGAAGTTCCGTCTTTTTCTGAAGATGAGGATACTCTGTTCGCTGATATGTTTCTTTACCGCATTATGGATCCTGAGGATCGAATTATTATTCCTGGGGACATAAGCATCGATATTGAACCTTACGGCCTTTTTAAGATCTTCCATCTTGTCGGGAGGGATCAGAAGAATGAGTCCTGTTGAAGGATCGGCTCTCTTGGCATCCATTGTCAGCTTCTCAATCATCTCAAACTGATCCTTTGCGTCGGGAACCCCTATTATGGCTACTTTACATGAACTCTTAAGCTTCTCCTTTCGCATGTTATTCATAAAGTCCTGGGCATTATGGAACGACTCTACCTGGTACCTCGAAGCATCGGTGAACCTTTTCCTGATGTCCTCAGTAAAGTTCCGGTGATCATCATAACATATTAGGTATGTCATTTTTATCCCTGCCATAAGTTTCGGTATTTCTGATGAAAATATTAGTTCCTTGGATTTCTGGCATCAATGCCTGTAGTGAATTTCCATATTCCTTTCTTATATAAGTATCCGTCAACCGATAGTCCTGTGCCCATCGATTTCTCATTACCGTCCCCTGTTTCGAAAGAAGACAGATTATCGAAAACAATTTTCTTTGGGGAGAGGAATCTCAGGGTTACGACACTTTCAGAAGAATATTCGATCACCTCCCTGAATTTCTTTTCATTTCCCCTGCTGAAGATCTCCTTTCCAAAAACTAAGCCGCCTTCCGGTGTAAAACCAAGGACATCGATGATCTTTCTTGAATCACGTGAGCTGCTGAAATCCAGCCCGAGGACCACATAATCATTCCTGCACGGTTCAATAGCATAATAAACAGAGCCGTACCAATCGTCAGCGGAATAGGCCCTGTCAGCGCTGATCTCTTCCATGCTGTTTTCTCCCTCGAGCCGTATTACCTGGTTCCTGTTTCCATTGTTCGTTCTTCTGATCAGAAAAAAGAAATACTTGTTAGTGCCATCCCGGAGCATCATGTTCCAGTTAATTATTTTGACACGCTTGTCGGATGAAAGGATCTGCCCAAGAAAACGGAGGTTTGAAAATCTGTGTGTTAAAACCGAATCTGATGATGAATAACCATCTATTATGAGGATAATGGAATCGTTTAGTCTCTCCTTTTCATCATCAGAGCTGGTAAACAGAATCCTGTCATAAAGGTTAACGAGTGTCTGGGAAACATCTTTTGTCTGAGATTCAGCAGTGAAACATGAAAGGAAAAAGGCTGTACATATAATAATATGGTATGATAATAATTTCATATTTCATCTGTCATTGAGTGCTGTCAAGCAAAGAGAGCAGCTGTTTACATGCGTATTTTATCTCGATGTCGTTTATGACAAGGGGAGGCGCTATCCTGAATGCGTCATTGCAGAAAAGAAAATAGTCCAGTATCAAGCCGTATTCCGGTGCCTTCGCAACAACTCTGCCGACTTGCTCCCGGTTCCTCAGTTGAACTGCAAGAAGCAGTCCTTCACCGCGAACGCTCTTTATCGCAGTATGTTTAAGCTCTTTTTTGAACAATTCTGATTTCGGCACGCACGATTCAATCAGCTTCTCTTCCATTATCACATTCAATGAAGATAGTCCGGCGGCGCAGCATACCGGATGGCCTCCAAAAGTGGTTATATGTCCGAGCTGAGGATTGCTGATCAGCGATGACATTATAGTGTCGGAGGAGATGAAAGCTCCCAGAGGCATTCCGCCTCCGAGTGCTTTTGCCAGGACAAGGATGTCCGGTACCACGCCGTATTTATCGATAGCGAACATTTTTCCTGTTCGTCCGAAGCCGGTCTGGACTTCATCAAAGATAAGCAGAGCGCCGTGCCTGCTGCATCTTTCCCTCATAAGTTCAAGGAAGCCTGGTTCCGGGAGGATAACGCCTGCTTCGGCCTGGATAGGTTCTGCGATTACACAGGCAGTGTGGTCGTCAATAGCGTCGAGCGAGTTGAAATCGTTGAAATTCAACTGAATGGTTCCAGGCATCAGCGGGCGGAATGCATTTCTGTATTTTTCGCTGCCCTGAATGCTAAGGGCTGCATGAGTGCTTCCGTGATATGCGTTGGCAAAATAAAGGATATTGCTTCTGCCGGTATATCTTTTTGCCAGCTTAAGGGCTCCTTCGACGGCTTCGCTTCCGGAGTTGACGAAATAGATCGTACCCAACTGTTTAGGAAGAATAGAAGCAAGTTTCTCGGCGTACCTGACCTGGGGAGACTGGATCATCTCTCCATACACCATCAGGTGCATGTAGGAATCGACTTGTTTCTTAACTGCAGCCACAACTTGCGGATGTCTGTGGCCGGTGTTGCTGACAGAGACACCTGAAACGAGATCGAGATACTTTTCGCCCTTCGGACCAAACATGAAAACACCTTCCGCTTTTTCAATTTCAAGCATCAGCGGGGAAGGCGAAGTTTGTCCTAAGTGAACCAGGAATAGTTGACGGTCGGTAAGCATCAAGGGGTAAATTACCTTGCCATAACGTTGATATCGTTCAGAAGATCGTCTCTGAATGATTTTCCGACAGGTATGCTCTTGACTGAGCCTCCGACACTCAGGTCGAGAGTGTTTTCCTTTATTGACTGGATCATGCTCTTGTTTATAATATATGACCTGTGCACCCTTTTGAAAATCCCGGAAGGCACCTGGCTTTCGATGGCTTTCATTGTAAAGTGAATCGTGAATTTGTCATCCTTGGTTGTAAGCGTCACATAATTCTCAAGAGCTTCAATGAAGATTATATCCTTTAGTTTTAATTTGACGAGTGATGATCCTTTCTTTATAAAAATCTCCTCATCGCCGGTGTTGGAGACCTCTTTTCTTGAATAGTATCTGATTGTTTTGTCGATAGCTTTGCAAAACCGTCCATAACTAATTGGCTTGAGAAGGTAATCGACGACGTTGAAGTCAAATGCTTTGAGGGCGTAATCTTCTCCCGAGGTTACTATTATTATATTGGGGGGGTTATCAAGGCTGCCGATGAAGTCAAATCCATTGAGTTCAGGCATTTCGATATCGAGAATAATAAGGTCGATATCCTTTCTGTCTGTAATGGCATTGCGTGCAGCGATTGAGTCGCTGTAGGCGCCTATCAGGTTAAGGGAAGAAGCTTTCTTCACATAGCCTTCAAGAAGCTTGCAACTCATTTTGTCATCATCAACGATAATACAATTCATCCGCTACATTTTTGACCAGACTAAAGTAATCAAAAATAGTAAAAATTATTAGTAAAAAATATTTCATTTTAAATTTAGTTTGTCTGCATAAAAAAAAGAGGGGTGTTTCAACACCCCTCGACAATCTCAATCAATTCAGATTAAAGACCTTTGTCAAGAGCAGGAGCTGCTTTAAATTTAACGACTTTCTTGGCAGGTACGTTCAGTTTTGCACCAGTGCGCGGATTGCGGACCACTCTTGCGCTTCTTTTTGTTACCTTAAATGTTCCAAGGCCCGGAAGCTGAAGCCTCTGACCTTTTTTCATAGCTTTTCCTACAGAAGTAACAAATGAATTCAGAGCTTTTCCTGAATCTTTAATTGAAAGACCTGCATCCTTAGCAATTGCAGCAACTAAATCTTTTTTTGTCATGGTAATAAAAATTAAAGGTTAGACCATTTTTACTAATTGAATACAAATTTATTTTATTTTAATTCATATGCAAATTTATTTTGTCGTTTTTCCACAAATAATGCGGTTTTTAAGCGAAATAGAGCATTTTTCAGAATATAATTTCTCCTTAGTTAAAAGCGTCGCTTTACGGCACCAGCAGTCAGTTTGAGAAAAAATAAAGAAAAAATTATGTTGACAGAATGTTTATAAAGTTTGTATATATTTGATATTTAACTATTTAAACTAAGAGGACTCCGATTATACAATGCTTTTTCCTGAGTAATGAATTGTTATGGAAATAAAAAGAGGCTGTCAAAAGCTGTTCTTTACCCCCCAACTAATCTTTCATCATATCTTTTTTATTAAGTTCCTGCTGTGAGATGGAGATCCCTCATTCCTCCAAACCTCCTCAAGCTCCGATTTGTCGAAGTTCGTGATGACAGGTTATTTTGTGGGACATTGGAGGAGCCGGGAGTGCGGGGGGGCAAAACCCCCGGTTCAGGGGGATTACCTCCTCCCCGCCAACTGGCGGATCGTCGGTGATCCCTCAGGGGGAGGCTTCAAGTCAATTCAATCCTTGCTCGTTTCACTCGCCTGGTCTTTTTGTTTTTGTTCCTTTCTCAAACTACGTTTGGAAAGTTTCAAAAACAAAAATCCCCCGGCTTTGCCGGAGGATTGAATTGATTTGGCGGAGAAAGAGGGATTCGAACCCCCGGTTCCGCGGATGCAGAACAACGGTTTTCAAGACCGCCGCATTCGACCGCTCTGCCATTTCTCCTTTGGAACGCCGCAAAGATAATGTTTTTTTGATTTTGGCAACATCCCGGAATCGTACAGGGATTCCATACAAATCATTTCAGCCTGAGGCTTTCTTTCTGGTGTCGGGATGTCAGCCTGATCCCCTCCTCGTGTCCGCTTATGCTGAAGAAAATCATATTCTTCTGATCGCTGTATGTCCGGGTCAGAATCTTATTCCTGATCCTGAACTTCTCCGGGTGCTTATCGGACAAGTAAAGCAGGCTTAGTATAATCTCATAGTTATCCGGAATGTCAACAACCAACAGACGTCCCTTTATAAGCCTGTTGTTAATATAGATCTTCACCCTGTTGTTGAAGTATTCATTTATAGCAGTATTGGGGATGGAATCTTCATCTGTAATTTTCAGGATTTCGCTTTCATTATCAAACAACCTGTAATCTCTTTTGAAATCATCATAGTACATCCTGAAAGTCACCCGCAGAGTATCACTGCCCGGAGCCTGGTCAATGGTTGTCAGGGTAACATGAACAGGATGGAACATCATCAGTATAGGGATGATAAGCCCTTTAATCATTGCTTAGAGATTTCTGTTAAACCCGCGTAATTGATTCCTGTCATTTCGTCGGCCTTATTTCAGCGATATCAAAAATCTCATCCCTGTCCCACTCCATCCAGTATTTTAATGCATTATAACGGACAAGCTTCCAGTAGCCGTCGTCCATCAGTCCGAATTTTGAAATGCCCTCAGCGATATCTGCATCCACTTTTTCAAGATACTCCTTTTTCAGAGTGATCCGTACAGACCTGTTATCATGCCTGAAAATTGCCGAGGGCAATGCCTTTTTCTGTTTTGCCAGGCTGATGGTGCCCATCCCAAGAGTTGCACCGGTGCTCACCTGAATTCCGTCGTTCAGACAACTGTATGGCGGTTGTGACCCTGCATAAGATACAACTTTAAGTTCGTCGGGGCCGACACCTAACAAGTCGCGTGCCTTAATACCCATTTTTGCACCAACAATCGAGAACACTCCAAGGTGTCCGTGAAACTCGTCAGTCATCACATTGGCTTTCCACTCATCCTTGCCATACCGCGATATTGCAGTATCCATAATCTGGCGCACATCGTAATTGAACATTTCACGATCGGAAGGGAAACGGTTGAATACCACATTTCTCTCCGAAACATAATCTCCTGCAATCATGTCACTGATGACTTCCCTGACAGCCTTTACATTATAATCCTTGTTGTATCTGACTTTTATATTTTCAGTCAACACGTTGACGTTAAATAATTCAGGATTTGTAAGGTAAACAGCAACCAGTTCATCGCAGAACCTGAAGTGATTTTGGCGGAGCATTTCAAATGCTCTTTCCTGACTATGTGCATAATTAAGCACCGAACCAAGCTTTGTTGCTGATCTCCTGCTGACTTCAAACAAAGTTGTATCAAAGAATGCTCCAGCCTTATTCAGTCCCGAAATAACATCTATTCTCACACCTGAGCTGAATACAATTTCCGCAGACTTCTTGTCAGATTCGTAATTAAACCCGCTTAAGGGATTCACTCCGTCATTATACCATACTAAACGTTCAATTTTCCTCAATGCATTTCCATCCCGGGAAAACAATTCAGCAATATTTGTTAGAGGCCCGAGGCATACGATCGTGATCCTTTCATCCAAACTGTTCAGCTTTTCTTCAAGAAGATCTACTGCGCCGCGGACAGCCGTATTATTTGCTTTCTTGTCACTCCAGTTTATCTGTCTGTTAAGCTCGCGCCATGGCGGATCAATACCTTTTACCGCCTTTCCGGAGGCAACAGGAATGTTTTCCTGATCGAATTCATTCAGAAGTGAGCTGATCTTTTGGGAGCCTTCCTCCGGGGTGATTGTCCCGTCGGATGATAAAACAGCCCTGATCATTATTCCGGGACTGGAAAGAAGAATGCTTATGGCACGCATATCATCCATAGCACAGTCGGCATCAATGATAATTGCATGAGTTGACCTTACGGGCAATGGCTGAGCTGCATTGTTCAGGGTAATGAATGACGCCAGAAAGAAAAAGAGAGTTCTCCTCATCTATATTTTTTTACAGATAATCCCTACCAAAACTTAACGAAAATAGAATATTTTTATTTGAAATTCTGCTGACCGCAAATTTAACATTTAAAGCTTCAAACAAAATCGATACCCGAAATATAAGCAGGGAAGTCAAAGAATTTCTTCTTTTCATCGGGATTCATGTTTGAGAATGAAGCATATACCAGGACAGGGCCTGTTTTCAGCAGTGTGTTCAGCACACCCATTTTCCTGTTTTCCTTCAATGATTTGTATAGATCAGACTCTCCGTCAAGCCAGGTTATGGCTGAGTTATGATTTTCTTCGGCACAGACAGCCTGAAACAAATCAGGAAGAGAATCCTCGTACCCGGCCCGGCAATAGATTGAATCAAAGACGAGAAATCTGAATTCACCGGGCCTGAAAAGTTTCCTGAACCAGGGCAGATAAGGCATGACATGCATAAGCATCCAACCCTGGAATCCGGGAAAATCAATAACCTTAAAGATTGTAGGCAAAGCGTTAACACCTGCAACTATTTCTTTGTTTTTTCTTAAAACATAGTAACGGTTGTTGATAAAGGAGAATTCGCCGGTATAAAAACAGTAATTGCTGTATTGCTCCTCAAGAAGCCTGGCCATCATTGGCTCTTCTTCACGTGCAATCTTCATCATATCGCTGTTTCGCGAGGGTTTGAACCTGCTGAATGCCAGGGTTGACATTGACCTGATTTGTTCATACCCGGCCTGTCGGACGAAATTCCTCGACCTCATATTCTCGCTTTCCACGCAGGCGTAAACCAAATGAGGTTCAGAAGTATTTTCCTTCTCTGAATTCAATCCTGCGGCATCGCTGAACATGGAAAATATCTGTTGTTTGAACGAATCCTCTGCCTGTGCGAGTTTTTCTGCTCTCCGGTTTTTTACCCTGGAAATCTGAAAAGAACTCCTGACTGAAAGATAACGAAGGAATGTAGAGTTGTATTCCTTCCCGAGACAGTTGGTCTTACGTTTGCAAAGGCCAATAGCGCCTGCAAGGATATTCTTTTTGTACAAAGCTACAAAAGATAGTCCGCTGCCATATAAATTCATTCTTTGGGTTAAATCCCGGACCGAATATCGTAATCCGCCCTCAGTGCCCTGAATGGTCTTTCCGAGTAAATCGCAAATTTCCTTATCAGAAGCCTCTTTATGTCTAATTTCCAGTCCCTTATAGCCAATAACTATCTCCCGTGACATTATTAACAATTAAGGTGATCAACAAGCACACCATAAAGATATAACAAATTGAGTTCCCAAAAAGTCTTGTTTCTTTTGTCTTTTGTCTTTGATCAAGTTCTTTTCTGGGTTAAGTGCCTTAAAAACCCACCCCTCCCCCCTCCCAGGAGGGGATCTTTTACAAGTCATCCTTCTTGGTCTTGTTTCTTTTGTCTTTTGTCTTTTGTTCCGCTCTGCGGAATTTCCTCACTTCGTTCGTCAATCTTTTATCTTTTGTCTTAATATTTATTACTTTTATATCTCTAACCTCCCTTCCGGAATGAAACCCTTTACCAAACAGTTTACGCGACGAAGATTCGTAGAGACTGCCGCTATTGCTGCCATTGGCGCCCCTTTGATTCTCAGCTGCACCAGAAGCAAGCCTCTGCCAGGAGGAAAACTCCGTCATGCATGTATAGGTATCGGAGGAATGGGCTGGTCGGACCTCAACAAATTCATGGAAGATCCTAATGTGCAGATAGTGGCCATTTGCGATGTCGATTCCGAAAACCTGAAAAAGGCAGCGGCTCTCCTTCCTGAGGCACGAACATATACTGACTGGAGAGAGCTTTTTGCGAAAGAATCAGATAATATCGATTCTGTTAACGTTACGGTACCTGACCATAATCACTTTCCGATCGCTTATACTGCTATAAAGAAACGCAAGCATGTTTATTGCCAGAAACCGATGTGCCACGATGTAGCTGAAGTGCGGAGACTTACTGAGGCTTCCATTAAATATGGAGTCATTACACAGCTTGGAACACAGGTGGCTTCGCGCCCCTGCGACAGGATGTCCGTACAGCTTCTTAAGGATGGTGTTATCGGGAAGATCAAGCACATCTATCTCTGTTCGAACCGTCCCGGAGCCGTTGAAGATTATCGTTTGCCCGGGCCCCGTCCGGTACAGGAAGTGCCTCCTCCTGGTACGCTCGACTGGGAAATCTGGACAGGCACTGCGCCGTTGCGATCATGGGCACCGGAGATCTATCATCCGACCAAATGGAGGGCCTGGCAGGATTTCGGAACGGGATGGTTGGGAGATATAGGCTGTCATATCTTCGACGCTGTCTGGAAAGGACTTGACATGAGACCTCCGCTTTCAGTGATTGCAGAGGTTCAGAAATCATGGAAGGAATCTCCTGAAAGGAGAGCCGACACCTGGCCTCAGGGTGACCACATTACCTGGATGTTTCCCGGAAATGATAAAACTGAAACAGATATACTTCCTCTTGAATGGTACGACGGCGAGTTTTATCCACCCCAGGAAATAAGAGCAATTGTTGCAGGTATGGAGTATCCTGCAGAATCAGCCATGGTCATCGGGACAGAAGGTGCCCTGCTGAATCCTCACGGGGGAGAGAAGCCGTTTCTTTTTCCGGCTGATAAATTCAGGGATTACAGATTCCCGGAATCCGCTCCCGGAAACCATTATCACAGTTTTGTTGTTGCCTGCCTGGGAGGTCCTCCGACAGAATCACATTTTGCCCGGTCCGGTCCGATGACAGAAGCGATTCTGCTTGGCACAGTAGCAATAAGAGTACCCAATACACTGATGAAGTGGTATCCTGAGACCATGTCGACAAACAATGAGGATGCCAATAAGTATCTTCGCAGGAGCTATCGTAAAGGCTGGAGGCTGGCGGGATTCTGAACCTTATATAGCGGCAGGAATTGATTTTTCAGTTTTTCACGCAACGTACCGAGAGGCCGTGTACATAACCAATATGTTCTCTTACGATTTCTGTGCTGTTCCAGAAAATGCGACGATTCCATGCATTCGACCCGTCATATCTCGTTGACGACCACCAGTAAGCGCCTCCTCCGAAGTATGAAAATGTTCCGTCAAGCGACCGAATACCTCCCGGAACGGCTGTAAACCAGTAATCGTTTGCTGCCGAGTTATTGGGAGAATTCCATCTCAGACCTCCGTTCTCTTTCAGCTTTCCTCCTGCTACTTCTTCACCGCCTAAAAAATCCGAGAGGGCCGTCCAGTCCTGATGGGTTGGAACACGCCATCCTGCCGGTGCAAGTCTGGCGCTGTCAACTGCATACCAGTTATACAGCGTACCCCACTTTTCTTCATTATTGTACCAGCAGAAGGCCCCTCTCCTGGTGTTTGCCCAGACATTTTTCTCAAATATAAAAGGTATTGGTGTGCCGTCATTATATCTTGTTACCCGAAGATCCTCAGCCATCCACAGCTGATTGCCGATCTTAACGGTATTGTAAACATTGCCGTCAATATCTGTCACCGTCTCCCCTGAATATACAGGTTTGTCTTCTTTCTCACAACCTGTTACTGATATCCACAATAGCAGCAATATTGCAATGTGAGAGATACTTTGTTTATTTATGATTGTCATTTTTTTCGATTTTAAAGATTAGAAGAGTTAGTTTGATCCCATCTTTAACCGGGAATGGGCATTACTTCAAAACGATATTCCAACTGTTATCTCCGGTAAGGGAAAAGGATATATATCTGAAGGCCATTCCATATTATAGGATTCCTGTTTAAGGTAAGTTCCGGTTTCCGGATTGAGTGTATAGGATGAATAGATATCATCGCTGAAAGTAAATGCTAATCCAAACTGCAGTCCGGTTAATACATATAAGCGTTTTCCGAAATTCCACCGATAACCTCCCGAGGCAAAAAGCAATAAATCCTTTACTTTTTCCACTTCTTCGTTTGGGTATCCTGAATGATACACTGCCTCATTATAGCTGTATCCAAAGTAAAGGCCGCAGAAGAAAGCATTTCGTTTGATATTCTGTTTAAAGTATTGTTTTGCGTGTATCCCTGCTCCCATGCTTTTCAGGCTATGTGATGTAATGTCCTTATCGTATATCAGTTGACCGGCTAACAGGCCCATGCCATGGTTTACATAGAAAACCCCTATATATGTCTTTCCCTTCGCTCCAATCCTGAAATCGGCTTCCAGCATTGGACCCATCACGAGAATATCCGCCGCATTAAGGCTGATACTGTAAGCAGGCCATTTTTTATATACAGATTCATCGTCCTGAAAAACACTCCCGGGAAGAATAAATTCACCGGATGATGAACCATCGGGGCTTTGTGAAAACAACAAGCCTGAGATAAGGATAAACAAAACGGCAAAACCGGCCCGTTTAATCGAAGATAATTGGATCTGTGTTTTCATTGATGGTTAATTAAATTGTTTTAAGATGTATAAGTCTTTCGGTAACGTAAAAAATAAAACAGCAATATTAAATTCATAAAAGTTCCTGATCCCCATAACCTATCAGGATAAATGGCGCCCAGAAGAAAGGATTTTTCTCCTTGGACCTGTTACCCGATTCTATTTCGAATTTCAAAGCTTCATCCCAGACGAGATCTCCGACGCTTCTGCTGACAGAAACCCCGAAATTGCTATTTATCAGATCTCGCTGTGCAAAAGCCAAAGCATCCTGAAGCCTGTAACCTGCAGAATAATACTGATGCAGTCTTGTCATTAGTACAGCTGTGGAGGCATCCTCCACCGACCAAAGGCTTACGATGATGGCAGGTGTTCCGGCATATATGAATGCCCGGCTCAAACCGATCAGTTCATCTCCGGTGGATAATATTCCCAGTCCTGTTTTGCAGGCGCTGAGTACCACTAGTTTTGATTGAAGGTTCAGATCAAATATCTCACTGACTGTCAGTTGTCCGTCATTATTGTTATCCGGCGGCATGAGCAGATAAGAATCCATCGGACGCCTGCTGTTCAATGAACCATGTGTTGCCAGGTGCAGAATATTATGATTTTTTGCCTCTGTCTTGAAATATGTTTCAGAGGTTTCGTTTTCATATTTCACAGTTGCGCCGGGGTACAGCTGAATGATCTGGTTAAGTTCGGCTTTTGTCCCCGGTAAAGGCGACAAATCTCCAACTGAAATATTTCCCAGCGCCATCCCGAGAAAATCTTTATTTATACGGCTCTCTTTCAAACTGCATTGTTTAAGAACTGAAGATGATGGAGCATACGAAACAGTGAATTTTTCAACAAGATATTTTCCGTCCGGATCAATGAGCGCCTGAAATGGAAGGAAGTGCAAACTGCGATGAGGGATGATATACAATGATTCATGATTAACTATTTCTGCTTCTACGGGTAAGATAAGTTCATTGTACAGTTCAGTCAGCAACTCTTTATATTCTTGCCTGACTCCCGGCCTGATTATTGCTCTGCAGTCTGAAATCATTTTTTCAATTTTGCCCGCGCCGGCATCAATGATCTTTGCTTTGATGGACTTGTTCATGACAATCCAGATCACAGATCTCTCCTCTCCGATCCAGTACTCTATTATTACTGTTTTGTCAGTCAGAAGCTCCTGAATTTCAGACAATCCTGAAGGTTCTACAGATATAAGGGAATTGTAATCACTATTGCCCAATCTGATCAGATCGAGAGTTTTAATATACTCCTCATTCAGAAATCCAATTTGCTTTTCCAGCTCTTCCGGGTTAGTCTCATTAAGTTTGCTCACTTCAATCTCCTTTGTCACTTTCTGGATTTGCAGTCTTAATCTGTATTCTTTTCCCAGAAGCATTGTATCGGAAGATTGCTTTGAATTGATTTTTTTGTTTCCCAGCAAATCGAGAAAAGATCTTGACCTTGCTCTTTCAGAGTAATAAAATGCAGTTTCCTGTGGTGATCGTTTCATATCTTTAAAAACCTCGCTCTCACTGTTTTCTATAAGAAGCATTATAAGCCTTTCATATACATGCATTTTATCGGTCATGTATGCAGAGCGGAACTCCTCAATGCTCAGATCACCCCTTATCCTTTCAATAATCTCTATCGATTTGCTATACTCAATAAAGGCAGCATTTATATTTCTCTGCTTTTCAAAAATCCTTCCTTTCTCAAAAAGCACCTGCCATTCAATCTCCGGGTTTTTGTTAAGATTATTAATCTGGTTTACCAGATCCCCGGCTCTTCCCAGGATATCCTTATTTATGAGGACCCTGCACAAACCCAGCTTCGCATGGGCCTGGCCCGCATTTGAGCCAATGATCTCGAAAAGACTATCCGACCTGTTAAAGTAATATTCGGCCTGATCCGGGTTTTGGTTCTTTTCATTAATTTCTCCGAGTCGTAATTCAGCAATAGCGCTTCCGATAATCGATCCGGATCTGGAATAATAATCACTTGCCTGCTGCAAATTGCCGAATCTCATCTGCACTGACGGTATTGCTGCCAGGTTTTCCTCCCTTGTGCCGGATGCAGATGAGAGTGCTGATTCATAATAGCCTGCAGCTTTCTTGTCATCGCCTATATAAGAATATACGTCGCCTACTTTCACATTCATCCAGGTTATCTGAGGGATGATTTTCGACTCTACGGCCATCTTCAGGGCTTCAAGCCTGCTTTTAAGAGCCTCTTCATATTTCGATTCCAACAGAAATGCACTCCCGATCGCCTGATAGTGCCTGGCAGTATTAATATTATACTTTTTTGCGATCTCAATTGAATTTTCAATCAATCTCCTGCCTTCATTAACCGCACCCTGTTCAATCCATATTTTGCCAAGTAAAAGATAGGATTCAGTTAAACCTGCATATTCATTCTCAATTCCTT
The DNA here is from genome assembly GCA_964638545.1 of uncultured Rikenellaceae bacterium. Taxonomy (GTDB): domain Bacteria; phylum Bacteroidota; class Bacteroidia; order Bacteroidales; family VadinHA17; genus LD21. Next base: position 76,191 of record CAZXAM010000002.1, read on the forward strand.
TATAGATCGATATTGCTTTCCCCGCTTCTTCCTCAGCTTCCTTAAAATTTCCTACTACAAAATTTACCTGAGCCAGTGACAAGTAAGTATCTCCGATCGAAGAGCGTTTAGCTTCCTTTATGCTTTTATCCATCCCTGAATTCAACTCCAGTGATTTTTTCAGAAACCTGATGCTGTTGATATAATCGCCCTGATATCCATATGTAAGTCCGATCCTGCGATAGTCTTCAATTACATCGAGTGCATTTGATCCTGAAACAGAATCAATATTCAGGGCTCTCCGGAGATAAAAAAGCGATGAATCGTATTTCACTCTTGTTGAATAGGCATGTGCAAGCTTCCTGAAGACGTCCGCTTCCATAGACGGATTTCGGTAAATACCCAGAGAAGGCGCTATTTGAATGTATCTTTCATACCAGGCTATAGCTTCCCTGTATTTTTTCTGATTATTATACTCATCTGCCTGCTGAATCGTTTGAGTAGCAATTATTGCAGGTGTTTTGCAGTTCTGAAAGAAAAGAACAGGGAGAAGAAAAAGAAGAGCCAGACCTTTTTTTGTCGAAATAGACATTTCTCCTTTTTTATAATTGCTAGAAGATATATTGCAAATCAATTTCATATTGTGGATCAGCAGGTATTGATTTACCAATGAGATGAATATTGATACCCTGGCTGAGTCTGAATTTTTTAAACTGAAAATTGACAGTTGGAAAGTAAGTTATTGCCATGCTATTAACTTTAAGCATAATAGTTTCACCATCAGATTTGTCAGCATTTTTGTACATAAAAGACAAGTCGTTCTGAATCGCTATCCAGTCATTAAGAAGGAAGTTAAAATTTCCGCCTGCCTCGTAATAGTTCCCTGATCTGAAGGAAATCGGATCTTCATTCGGTGACATTATCTTAACTCCGCCGAAGGAATATTTAAAACGGCCGTGAAATGAATAAGAATAAGGATAGAAAATTTTTCTGAAAATCAATTCTAAGTTGAGAGCCGCCTCTCCTCCACCGGTCGGCAGATCATATTCCCCGTCTTCTTTTATATTAGTCAGATTTTTTTCGCCCGTTGGGATAACTGCGCTTAGCTTACTTACCAGGGAGGGTTTGGTTTTACTGCCCTCGATCATCTGACAGGATATTCCAAATTCAATATCGCCGATTCCATGACCTTTTAACCTTAATTTTGCTGTTATGGAAGTATCAACTAGCGGAACTTCGGTAATTACTGATCCGGACATAGATAAAATCCTGTAAGGCAAATCTAATGCGAGCTCAATCCGGTTTGTCAATCCAAAACGAAAAGTTAAAAATTCAATTGAGTTGCGTGCTGATACATTATCCGCTGCATAAACTTTCTTAAAATTGTCTGAAAAATTTTTATCCGCCATGGTATACGTAAATCCTGCTCCAATTAGAAAAAATCCTTTACTGAGAGTTGCAGGCTGAGTGATAACAGTGCTCTGCTTTATTTCCGAAACGAGCAGTTTATCTTCTTCCTGCGAACAGGCGACATTTGTCAGAACTATTGAAACAAGACAAACGAGAATTCTTTTCATATTACCACCGTTTTTAATTTAAAGCTTTGTTAGTTCCAACTCGTTTCTGTTTCTTATTAAAAGGGAAAAGGTTATAGCTTAATTCAAGATAAATGGAATATGGCGCCAGGTGGTTTTTGCCGGATATAGAAATATCAATAATTTCCGTAATCCATATTCTGCTTGTAGCCTTTATTTCATAGCCAACTGATAATAAAGACATCTTATTTTCAAGGTCCCCGATACGCAAGCCCATTATTTCACTCCAGCCTGAAGAGGTTTTCCTGTTACAGTATGATAAGTACACATTAAACCATGGAATTGCCTGATAAGCCAGATTTACTGAATAATCCAGTGTACTTCCGATGAGATATCTATAAGGAACAGCATCATAAACAAAGTCAGTTCCGTCCAGCTGATGTATCCAGCGGACTGATTTACTCTCAGAAATCGGCCAGGTATAATTCAAATATGCAGATATGCTTATATTTTTTACAGGCCTGACGATGGCAGAGGCTCCTACTATTATGGCTCTGGCTCCATTTCCTGTATTATGATTGGTATGGTAGATGATTGTCGTGGCTGCCTGATTACTTACAGGGAAAGAAATACTATGTTCGGGCTGTTTGGGATTGTTTGAAAACAGGGGTATGTAAATTCCGGGAGAAAAAGCAAATTCGGCTTTCCTGGTTTTCAAAGGCAGTTTAATGACGGCACCGGAATATAAATCATCAAAACCTTTGTATTCGTCAAACCAGCTAATTTTAAAATCCGGTTCGTAATTGAGCATTGTTTGAACATAATGAATTTCATGTCTTTCTCCTCTTTTGGCATAATTCAGTTCAAATGAGGCCTGTAAAAAATCGAATATTCCGTAATGCAGTTCAAAAAAATATTTATGCTCAACGGAAGCATTTCCTTTATCGGCGAGATTTATTCTATTGCCGTTATTATCATATTCGTTTGAAAAAATTGAAATTTTATATGCCGTGTTGAACTGTATCTGACCCCTGTGCAAAGTCAACGGCCGGTCAATCTTTCTTTCATAAGCCAGGATGGAATCATTTACTGTCTGCGAATTTAAAATCAGGGTCAGCGGAAAAAAGCAACAAAGAAGTATGAAGTCTCTCATTTACACCTAATATGCTTAAAAAATTATGTCAATTTAAAAGCTGATCTAATCTTTAATCCAGTCCGGGCATATACCTGGCAACCCCTCCATTCATTGATCCAAACCACAGGCAACCATTCCTGTCTTTAAGTATTTTTGTGACCGATTTAAAGGGAAATTCCTCTTTAACTGAAAAAGCCTGCATAAAAGAGCCGTTGTATTTAATTGCTCCCGTGTCGGATTCTCCGAACCAGACATTCCCTTCATTATCAGAAGCAATGGTAGTTGTGTAATTCAGCTCAAATCCATTCGACAGGCTAATCCTGTCAAAGTTCCCGTTGTTAAACCTGATAACAAACGGGGCCCAGCTGATTCCAATCCACATATTACCCCAGACATCCTGATGCATTGCTCTTATAATCCCGCCTGGAAAACCATTATCCTGATTATAAGCAGTTATGGTCTGATCGGAAATCTTTTTCAGCCCATCCCATGTGCCAAACCAAATATTTCTCTCCTTATCTTCAAATAATACCTCAACTATGTTACACCATTCACATTCATCATCATAATATTGATACCAATGGTTGTTTTCATATTCCAGAACGGCATAGTCGTTAGTGCTCAACCACATATTATCATTGTAATCCCTTAACAAGGCATATACGCCTCCAAAACTGGTAATATGAGTCCATCTATTATCTGAAAGGATGCTTAATCCTCCTTTTGTTCCAAACCACATGTCACCATATCCATCCTGGGCAATGCTTAATACTGCATTATTGATGAGTCCGTTGTCAACATTATAAATGGTCCACGTTTTACCATCGAATTTGCTAACTCCGTTATTTATTGTGCCAACCCAAATATTACCTTCCTTATCTTCCGCTATCGTCCATACAGAATCAGATCCCAGACCATTTTCCATATTGTAGATTTCCCAGGTCTTAAGAGATTCCGGATCAATGAAATTTTCCGATTCAACGCAACCTGATATTAAAAAGTAAGAGGCTGCCAGACAGAAGATCAAAATAAATCCATGAGCCTGATTATGTTTCATGGCTTAATAATAATATGTTTGTTTTAAACTCCTTAATCAAAGTTACGAGACAAACACTATACAAGTCAAATTTATTTTCAGCAAGGAAAATTTACCCGAGAGATATAGAAAAAGGCATCGGGCGTCAGGCATCAGGCATCAGGCTTTGTCCACCGTAGTCACGAGTATTCGGGACGAAGGTGGGCGTCAGGTACCAGGCGCAAGAAAGGGATAAGGCTATAAAATCTCGTTCCAGGTATTCTTATCCTTCAGCAGCTCCTCTCGCAGAAGAATAATCTGTGGCATTCCATGATCAAGGATGAGATCATGGAATTTAAGCAGAGAAAAATTATCTCCTTCCTGTTTCTGATAATCCTGTCGAAGTTTCAGTATCATCAATTTCCCTAGGGAATAAAAAAGATATCCCGGGTCGTAAGTTGCACGTTTTGCCTCCTCATTGGAAGGTTTCTCGCCATGGTACCAGTTGTCCATTAAGAATTTAGTTGCCTCATCCACTGACATTCCTTCACAATGCATTTTAACAGATACACACAAACGGCAGAGGCGCAACAGTGCTTCTCCTGACTGAGCCATACGGTATTTGGCAGCTACGACCGGATCTCCGGTATTCCCAAATCCTTCATCAATCATTATCTTTTCTGTATAATGCGCCCAGCCTTCAACAAAAGCGTAACTCCCGAAGATCTTCTCAATATTCGTTGCAGAGGATTCATTGAGGCGTGCCAGCTGAATGTAATGACCAGGATAAACTTCGTGGATTGAGATTATGTCGCTTGTGTAATAATCGAACATACTGAGCACCTCTTCTTTTTGTTTGACAGTCCATGAAGGATCTACCGGGGTAATGTAATAAAATGCCTCCGTTGCTATCTTCTCAAGAGCGCCGGGAGGATCCATCGCCGCAAAACCATATGACCTTAAGAATTTTGGCGTTTCTTCTATAATCAGGTTATCCCTGACGGGCATTGTAACTATCTGTTTATCAATAATGAATTGTTTTATATTCCCAATATTTCTCTTGATGTCATTGATCAGGCTTTCAGAAGTGGGATGATCTCTCTGAATAGTCTGCAACACCTCCATCGGCCTCTTGCCCGGATCAATAATTTTTGCTGCTGAAACAAAGGCATTCTTCTCTTTCTCAAGTTCAGCCAACCCCACTTCCAGTAATTTTTCAGGAGTTATTGTGATACCTTCATAGTGCCGGAGCATTTTTTCGAACTTTTCCTTGCCGAGAGCGTAATAATTCGTGGATTTTGGAAGCTTTTCTTTTTCAAGATAGTCAGCGAATGATTTTATCTCAGTTATCGCTTTGTCATTTAAGATTTTGAATACAGCCAGAAGTGAATCATTATTAACGTCTTTAAAACCCAGCACCAGGTCGTTTTCCAAAAAATCTGCCCCTCCCTCTGCAATTTGAACAGCTAATTCTATTAATGGCCTGGCAAGCGAATCATAAAGATTTGATTTTGCGTCGGCAATGATGCCCGGAATATTCTTTTCAATTGCAATAACTGATTTAAGGCGCTCTTCAAGGGGTGCGAAATTCCTTTTGATATAAATACTTAAATCTCCCACGGAAGCATATGTCATTGGATTCTTCCGGTAAGATGCCATATCATCAAAATAGAAGATTTCATTTTTAATCCCGTATTGCAGGATACGCAAATCATAATATGTTTTATGACTCAGAGAAGCAGTGTCAAATCCGTCAAGCATTTGATCATACAATTTCAATCGTGCAAGCTCTTTGGTGATTGATCCAATGCTCAGATCCGGGGACTTTCCATCGTATTCATGAAGTCCCAGGTAAACACCATAATCCGGCCTCCAATCCAGGTAACCGGAAATAAACTCTTCAGAGATCTGCCTGAATTTTTCATCTCCCGATGCTACGGGGACTGTTTTTCCTGCATTCCTGCAACTTATTACGGCTGTTGCAATCAGGAAAGCTCCAATAACCTTTTTCATGAGATTGTTTTAAACTCCTTAATCAAAGTTACGAGACAAACACTATACAAGTCAAATTTATTTTTGACGGAAGAAAATGAACAGACGACTTATATTGACAGGCGACATAACTCGCCGTTTTACCATTCACTCGTTCCTCATCTGGCTTTTAGATATGTCTGAAATAAATGCAAATTATGTGGCATATTATCCCCATAATACTTATATTTGTGGTAAATATGCCCCATTTATAATGAAAACCAGAAAGCAAATTCTTTTCCCCCGGCACCAGAAAATTCTTGAACAGTTAGGTGAAAATATAAAACTGGCACGGAAGAGAAGAAGGTTCACAACGATCCAGGTGTCGGAACGTGCAGGACTTGACCGCAAAACGCTTTACAGGATTGAAAAGGGAGATCATAAGGTCACCCTTGGAGCCTATTTTAACGTCTTGAGGGTGCTCGGACTGCAGGATGGTTTTCTGAAGCTTGCATCCGATGATGAACTTGGAAGAAAGCTTCAGGACCTTAAACTTCTGGGAGATAAATAATATGGACAAAGCGAAGGCCGATATATGGGTTTATGCGCATTGGGCGGGGATGAAGGCTCCCAGATGCATAGGTATCCTTTCGGCTCATTTTGGAAAAGGAAGGAAATCCTTCAGCTTTGAATATGACAAAAACTGGATCTCATCGGATGAGCATGTCAGCGACTGGAGAAAGTATGCCAGCTCCATCGGTATTCCGAAAGCCGAACAGGAGATGATGACTCCTGCATTCAGATTCTAGTCTTGCAAATATTTCTTTTTCCTTTTTCCTTTTTCCTTGCTCCTTATTTCAGTCCTGTTTACCCGGAATTTGCATATCTTTGATAATTGTTCTTCCTGTCAGCAGTATCTGATGTATGTATCTGATCTATAAGTTTCTGACCTTTTGATAACATTCTCAAAATGAAAATAATACATGGTTCATTGATTTTAGTTCTGTTCATAGCTATGGCACAATCATGCTGCAACACAGCAAAAACATCTTCACACTCTCCTGAACACGGCATACAATTCGGGAGAACAGGAGGATTTACAAATATCCCTGAAGAGTACCGGATAAACGACAAGGGACAGTTATTCAAAATAACAAGGGAGGGCTTAACCCATATCAACGACATTTCCGGGAAAGAAATGAAATCGATCCGTAAAATACTGGATACCATCGATTTTCAACATCTCCAGATGAATGAACCCGGAAATGTTTCATACTATATTAAAGTAATCTCTTCCGATTATGAGAAAAGTGTCACATGGAATGACCAGACTTCCAGCGACGCTTTAAAAGATTTATATAAAAAACTTCTTGATACTATAAAACCCTGACATATGAACAGAATATTGCTTTCATGTCTTCTGGCAATATTTTCATTTTCCCTCATTGCCCAGAATAACAATTTCAAACCGGTAACAAAAAAGCAGAACGGTACAGTGCCCAAAACCGTCGTGAACAGATCGATAAACGGAAGCGTATCTCAGAAAGGAACGCAAAAGAATTACACCATGCCTGTGAGCTTTCAGAATTCAGTCCTTCCTCACAAAAGAGATGATGTCAGAAAAATTATCTCCAGGAACAATTCTCCTGTCTTTATAGAAAAAAACGTTTCTGAGCAGAAATCCTCGCAGCCTTTATCGCCCGACGAGAGGTTCTATGCTTTCTTCGGCGAAATGAAGCTCGTAACGAAGATATCGAGACCTGAAGAATCCCTGGCTATTTCCGGTATTTATTCCGATGAGATCGGGATGACACATGTAAGTGCTGTGCAAAAGTACAGGGGAGTAAGGATCTATGGCTCCGAATCGAGTCTTCACCTCTCTTCATCGAATGAAATTTTCAACGGCAGATTATACAATATCGACCGGGAGATTAACACTGAACCGCTCTTTTCAGCCGACCAGGTACTTGCGGCTGTTACAAGGGACATAAAGAGAAGAACAGTATGGAAAGAGATGTCGGTCAAGGAAAAGGAAATTTCAAAATATGAATCACCGTCATTAAGTATTTGCATCCTGCCGCAGGAGAACAATACATATACTCTTGCATATGAAATTGAAATAAGGCCGAACTTTCTCGAGAGGTGGCGCTACTTTGTCGATGCACGTACAGGCCGTATATTGAAGAAATATAATATCACCTGCTCCGATGGACCTGCAACAGCTAATGCAATTGACCTGAATGGCGTCTCCAGGCCGCTGAATACCTACCTTCAGAACGGAAGTTATTCACTGGTGAATGCAGTAGAGCATATGTACAATTCGTCCACCGGGGATGGGGTGGTATTGACTTTAAATGCAAACAATACGTCGACAACAAACCTCGACTACAGGTATGTCTCTTCAGCGACTAACTCCTGGAGCATTCCTGCATCAGTATCAGCTCATTACAATGCCGCTATGACATATAAGTATTTTTACAACACCTTTGGCAGAAACTCCCTGAACGGACAGGGAGGCAACATAATATCACTTATAAACGTAACTGAAAAAGATGGTTCGTCGATGGAAAATGCCTTCTGGAACGGATATGCGGTCTTCTATGGCAACGGGGGAAGTAACTTCAAGCCTCTGGCCGGAGCTCTCGACGTTACAGCCCATGAGCTGGGACACGGGGTTGTTTCCAACACTGCAAATCTCGAATATTACGGCCAGTCAGGTGCAGTGAATGAAACCTATGCTGATATTTTTGGAGCCATGGTCGACAGGAACGACTGGCTGATAGGAGAAGATATTACCAAAACCGGATTCTCGCCATCCGGTGCGCTGAGGAACATGGCTGATCCTCATAATATGGGTACATCAATAGCCGATCACTACTGGCAGCCGAAGCACGTGTCGGAAATGTATCTTGGAGGAAATGACAACGGCGGCGTTCATGTAAACAGCGGCATAGGGAACTATGCATATTATCTCTTTGCGACAGCATTGGCATCAAAAGAAAAAGCTGAAAAGATATTCTACCGTGCACTTACCACTTATCTGAAATCGACTTCACAGTTCATCGATTTAAGGATTGCAGTCGTTCAGTCGGCAAAAGACTTGTATGGAGCCGCTTCCACTGAGGCTTCCGAGGCAGCAAAAGCATTTGATGCCGTCGGGATCTATGAAGAAGAGCAGGTTAACACCGAGCAGGATTACAGCACAAATCCGGGGCAGGCTTACCTGCTAAGCTATGACACTAATCCGTCTGATCAGAATTCATTGTACAGGTCATCGACATCGGGCACCGAATATAAAGCTCTTACAACCACTGCCATGAAAGGAAAAGTAAGTGTTACGGATGCCGGCGACATAGCTGTATTCGTCTCCGCCAACAGCTATATCAAAGCTATAAACACTAATCCTCAGAATCCACAGGAAAGGGACATTTCTTCAACTGCGAATTGGGATAATGTCGCCGTTTCGAAGGATGGAAACAGGATTGCAGCAATATCGACATATATAGATACAGCTATCTACGTTTTTGATCTTGCTTCAGGCACCGGAGTCAAATATCATCTCTACAACCCGACAACCAGCCACACGAATACTGATGCAGGCGGCGTATTATATGCCGATGCCATAGAGTTCGACATTACAGGTGAATATCTCATATACGACTCCTATAATGTTCTGTATTCAACCACGGCTGACCCCATTTATTATTGGGACATAGGGTTCATCAACGTCTGGGACAACACTCTTGATGACTACGGAACCGGAGAGATATCAAAGCTTTTCGGCTCCCTTCCCGAAAATGTCAGCATCGGGAATCCTGTCTTCTCCAGGAATTCCCCCTATATAATTGCCTTTGATTACTTCGACACTTATAATGATGAATATGCAATACTGGGGACGAATCTGCAGACAGGCGACCTGAATGTAATTGTATCTAATACAACCCTGGGTTACCCGAGCTATTCCAAAGAAGATAATAAGATAGCCTATTCATCCCTTAACACAAGTGATGAGAATGTTGTGGCAGTTATAAGCCTGAATGCGGATAAAATATCAGCCAGCGGATCTGCATCGATCCTTGTGCCGTATGCCAAATGGCCCGTCTTTTATTCAACGGGTCTCAGGAATCTCGGATTGGAGCCAGTCTCCAATTTCACTGTTGATCTCAAAGATGGAAATGCGCCGCTCAGGGTCCAGTTCCTTGATCTTTCAATAAATGATCCTACATCCTGGAGCTGGAGCTTCACGGGAGGAACGCCTTCCACATCCACCATCCAGAATCCGGTAGTGACGTTCAACAATCCCGGAACCTACAGTGTTACGCTGACTGCTTCGAACGGTTTCGGGAGCGATGCCAACACCAAGAATGCCTATATCACGGTAAATGTCGGAACCGGTATTGATGATATCAACACAGGCAACATCAGTTTTTATCCGAATCCGGCGACCGACGTTATCAATATTTCAAGTAACACGGAATTTGTTGTCAGAGTATTGAATGTACAGGGAGCACTGTTGTTGCAATGCGAAAACCAGGAAAAGTTCGACATATCTCATCTGGCAAAAGGTATCTACATCATCGAGATCAAAACTGAAAAGGAGTCTCTCAGGAGAAAACTGATAAAGAATTAGAAACTATCTTGTATCGAGGATCATGATTTTTGTAAGTCCTATTCCTGCAAGCTCAGGGTAGTATTTATAAGTTTCCTCACGGGTGTAGAATCCTCCTATTATTATATAGTAATACCCCCAACGTTCGGAAATTTCTGATTCCAGGCCCAGCTTCTTCTGGATTTTCCGCTGTGCCTTCACAGCCTGTGATTTTTTAAGGAATTCTCCGATCCTCATTGAGACCGGAGGGATCTCCTCTGCTTTTTCCACAGGCTTCTCAGCAGGTTTTATCTCAGGCAAAGCAACAGGGGCATTCCTTATTGTATCAGCAGGAGGCTGCCCGGTCCTCGATCCTGAAGTATCTGCAGGAACGATGACAGGTTTTTCGACGGCCTCAGGGATTTTCACTGGCGGAACCCAAAGATCTCTTAATCCCATCATACCCAGAGTTGGCAGGAGCCGTTCGATATCGAGCTTGCTGGTAAAGCCTGTCACCCTGACTTTATAGTAACCGTCCTCAAAAATGATCTCCACGGGATTGGTCAGCATAGCATCCATCTTCTTCCTGAGCGCTTCAGCATAGTTGCTCGACCTGAATGCACCTACCTGGATTGACATCAGGGCGGGCACTCTTTCTATACCTCCGGTCGTATCAGTAATTTCAGATATTACTGCAACAGAATCAGATCTCTCAACTAAAACTCTCTGCTGTTGCTTTGCCTTGAGTGTTATCACCCATAATTCTGTTATACCGTTTTTCCTTAAGATCTCTATCTTCTGATCAACCTCAGCTCTTGTCTTGATGTCATTTATCCTCACCTTGTAGAAATTGTCGGCGACAACAATATCCACTTTTGTTCCGAAGATCTGCTCAAGCTTTTTCCTAAGAGCATCGGCATTGCGCTTCTGCCTGAAAGCGCCAAGCTGTATTGCCCAGCAATCCTCAGAGATTGTCACAAGCTCTTCAACAACCTCATGAACAATTAGGTAAGATGTGTCTTTCTTAACTACCGGGGGTGTTATGATAACCTCGTCTGTCGGAATAACCGGAGGCACAATTTTTTTCAGGTTGAAATCGAGCCCTTCGACTATATCGCCGTCCAGGCTTGCTTTAACCGAAAATGCTATTGAATCGGGCGCCGAGGTCATTTTAAGCTTTCGAAGCTGTGCGGTATCTATCCTGGCAAGGTAATTACCCGGAGTCAGTCCGAAATAACTGTAATATCCATCATCTTCCGACAAAGTGCGCCCGGCAGGCTTCATTTTATCGGTAAAGAAATTTATTATCACACGACCTTGTCCGGTTTTGATCCTGTTATCATCGACCGTGACCATTCCTGTGGCTTCACCGGCGACATTTACCGGCACGTAAATCGTCTTAAGCATATTTGCATCGACAACGACGTTCACTGTCCTGAATGCAAGCTGCCATGAAATATTATCGAAGCTGTTGGGATCGAGTTCAATGAAGCAGCTTGTATAAGGCTCCAATCCCACAACGCGGATAGTGGTATCTTTCTCCGAATTGATAATCTGTCCCCCGTTAGCCCTGAGATTCAGCCCTGTAACTTTCTGTTCCCCGTTATCCATAATACCATTCACATTCAGGTCGAAGAACGGAATTACCGTTATTCCTCCACGCCCCACGTGGGGACGGTTATCTGCCCTGATAAAGCCATTTTTACTATCGCTTATAAGGCTTCCCGAAGCGTGTTCAATAAAAGTCGACCTGTTCCCTGACTGTCTGAAGCTCAATCCGGTTCTTGCAAAGCTGAAGTCATACCTTACTCCCAGTTCAAGCATATTGATGGCATAAGTAAAATTTCTTTCATACGACAGATTCAGGAAAGCATGGTCAAGAAGATATTTCTCGACTTTCAGTTTTGCAGTCAGAAGCTTATTCTGTGAAATTCCGTACTGAGCCTGAGAGATCAGCACCAGCCTTCCCGGCAGTCTGCCCGAAAGGGAGATATTGCTGTAGTAATATGGTTTGATGTCGCCTATGAACATTCCATAAGTGGCGATATTTGCGTTTACCCCGTACATGGAACCGGAAAACATCCACTCTGCAGTAGTATACTGTGATTGAGGAAGTATGAGCTGATTCAGGGTGATCCTGTTGAAAGATGAAAATTTCCCGATTTTGAATGGCAGAGATGCAGAAATCTTACGTTCTTCCAGATAATTGAAATTGATAGCTTTCTGATCCCGATGATACCATGTATAGTTAAGGTCGAACTGAATGTTTGACGGCATCCTGTAAGTAAGAGTACCCTTTGCCCTGACACCATAAGCATATTCTCCAAAGAGAAGCACGTTTTTAGCAACCCGGGCTGAAGCTTTGACATAAGGCATGAAAGGTCCAGAGGTGACCGATGAAAGATATTCAACACCACCGCCTATTGTCATCCAGGGAGTTAAGCCGTAATTCAGCGAAGCTCTCGAGAACCTGCTAAATAAAGTATCCTCGACTATCCCGGCGCTTACAGTATATTCAAATGTTTTTTCCGGCAGGAAATTAAAAGGGATGTTTATATTCTGTTCCTTTGACCTCTCTTCTCCCCAGGGTCCGAAGAATTTCAGCCGGACAATGGTATTTCCGTAAACGAGAGGAACCTGGAAAGTAAAGAAGCCCGATGCATCTGCTTTTACATAATCCACCAGAACATTGTTGACATAAAGCTCTACTATCCAGCCGGGTTCCGTTTTATCGCTTAATGTATATGATCCGAAAGATCGTCGGTACGTTGCGGGAGTGTTTGTCAGCTGTACACCTATTACCGGATTGTAAATTGTTGAAGTTGCCTGTGTGGAAATCTTACCTGCCATAACCTGACGCAAAGGCTTGAAGTCGTTATTTACATATCTCCACAGGTAGTTCTGCTGTTTCTCGGTAAACGGATCACTGGAACTGTAATTCAGAGAAATATTTGTTTCACCTCCAAGTATTACCGATCCGAGCGCCAGATTAAGCCTCGTCTCGCTTTTGCCGCCGATTTCCTGGGTTCCGATCGCCGACCAGTCTGCCATTCCAAATCTGAATTTAGGAAAGGTGCGGCCGATTGTTTTATCTGCTGTCACTTCCCCCTTGATCCTCGTAAGATTTTTACGAAGTTCTTCACGCTTCATCTCACTTATCAGCGGGAGCTCAATCTCACTTGTGACCGAAACCGAAAGACTCCTGAAACTGAAATCACAGTTCAGTCCGAAGATCTTTCCGAAGTATAATGAACGCAGGTATAGATTAGTCTCTGTCCTTATCAGGTCGCCCTGCTGAAGATTATACATTTTTTCCTGGTAGATAATTCTGTTGTTGGGTCTGCTTATATAGAACTTTGCAGCAGGATCGATAAAAAATCCTGAAATAGAATCCAGCCCGTCAGAAGGAATATTTCTGATATGCAGGAAGTTAAAAAGGTCAGTCACGGGCAGGAAAAGTTCCTCACCTTTTATTACAGCTGGCATTTCAAGAAAGCCGATTCCCTTAATCTCTGTTAAAACAGGTATTTCATCATATACACCCTGTTCCTGGCCTTGTAAAGTAACTGATAATGAAAATAATACTATAAAAAGAAATGACAAGCGCCACGGAAAATCCAGAGAAAGTATCCCCCTTGAGCTATTGTAACCGGGGTATCCTTTTCTGATTGTCATAAAATTACTGGTCGCTATTTATTCAGCTTTATTCCTGTACGAATGTTATGTTATAGGTTCCTGAGTAACTTCCTGCGGGATTAGCCAGGAGGCTCCCGACATTAAGCGTCCCTCCAAGGTTGAGAGTAGTTCCTAAGGGCGGCACTGTACTTATCACATAAGGCAGAACCGGTAAGGTAGAATTGATTATGAACGTCATCGTCTGGGAGCCATTTGTAAGAGTCGAGGAAGGCCAATCCAGCAATGAAACAATTGTTCCCCTATTTGCAACAAGTTCGAACCGCGCCGTCGTAAATACAGGATTTACAAATAATGGAATGACATTGCCTGATGTTCCACGCGAACCGTCAGAATAAATGATCACTGTTCCTCCTGCTCCCGAGAGAGTAAATGCCCCGAAACTCAGCTGTTGAGTCTCAGTGACCTCTAAAGGCCTTGGAGGAGGTTCCTGCCCGTTGGCGGCCCGGGAGAAAATGACCAGGATTACAGCTATCATGCCCGTGATCCTAGAAGCCCTGAAAACTATTTCCTTTCCCTTCCTCATCTGCTGACAATAAATTTCTGAACTGTTCTCCGGTTTCCTGAAACCAGGGTGATAAAATATATTCCGTCTCTGACAGGTACGCCGAATTCATGATAGCCTGTTTCATATATATTCTTTTCAAGCAATCTCTGTCCTGTAAGGTTTGTCACATAAACAACACCCTCGTTCCCCAAAAGATAATAGACATTCGTCCTGAGTACTCCGCCTGATATCCAGGCAAAGAACATCCTTTCTGAAGCAGCAGGGGCTTCAGTCCCGGTTGTAATATAATTTATATCGAGGTAAAACCTGTTCCTGTAGTCTGCAACCGGCAGGTATATCCGGTACTCACCCTGATCATTAAGGTTCTGCGATACTCCTGCAACAGAATCAAAAACGGCAATTGTATTGCCTGAGAAAGAACCTGTCAGTGTTTTAAGCCTGAAAACAATCGTTCCTGCAGTATTGGCTTTCAGTCCCAGCGGTATTCTGGCCCTGGAGTCCGTAAGAGGCGGAAGACCGTTTATCGACAGGTTGAAATCCTCAGGACTTATTGAATAGATATTCGGGATCTTCAGGTCAGTATTGAAAAGCTTCAGTGCATCATAATCGCTGTCGAAAGATGATGTTGCTTTATCATCAGTATAAACAAGCATAGGGTCGATGATAGAGGTATCTGTTGAAAATGCTGCTGTGAGCCTGATCAATGATTGATCGTCCTTCGTTCCTGATTTTGAAAATGACTGGTTCACATTCGTGACCCTGACAGAATTAGTCATCCCAAATGTTCCGGTTACCGGGATTGGTCCATCTGAAACATGTACAAAGAAGCCCTGCATAGACGGAATTATGTTGTTCACAATCCCATCGCTGGAGTTCCCGTTAACATAGCTGCTGTATGCTCCTCCGTACTGGTCAGTATCGCCGGGCTTGAAATAATATATTGCATTGTCGATATTCGTTTTCGTCCATCCTGATGCTGCATTCCAGTCAATTGCGGAAGGATATGGATTTCCGACCAGGTTCATTCCTTTTGTATAAGTATTATTATGATTATACAAAGTAGCTGAAAAAGCGCCGTTATTTACCACTCCTGTAATATCAAGCATTTCAGGAGCTGACACTGAGCCGAAGTTTGCTGAATAGCCCTGCATCGGAGTCAGCACGGAAACAGGGTTCACATAGCTCACCCATCCCGAAGAAGTGCGGTTCTCGTCATATCTGTAGACCAGGGGAAATCCGGATGCCAGGTCAACTTCAGGGGACAGCTGGCTCACAGTCGCTGACTGGAAAGGTGAAGAGATGTACCTGTAACCGAATCCCGATCCAAGGTATCTCTGCATTGTCACATTGCCCAGAACCTGTCCGGCTCCGCTGCCATTAATATAAGCGGTCTGCGTCGCCGAAGAAACAAGTGTCAGGAAGCCGCCCGTATTTAAATTGCCATTTCCCGCAAGAACTGACCGTGTTATGTTAAGTGTTCCCAGCAGTGTTACACCTGCTGCATTATTAATAACAAGATCCTGTATAGTGTTTGTTGCAAACAGGTTTGCTCCTATCTGCTGGGCAGCAGTACCGTTCATCTCAATGGTTCCTGCAGTTGCATTAAATGTTCCGCCGTTCGTTATAGTCCCTGAGATCCTTATTGTATTACCTGTAATTGTCAATGATGAGCCGGCTGCTATTGTTAAATCATTAACAGTGGCTGTTCCTCCGGTGCTGAGCACAGGTTTATTGGCAACGTTGGGTATAGTTACCTGGTTTACCTGTGTCGGGACCGCCCCGCATGACCAGTTCCCGGTATTGTTCCAATCGCTGCTGACAGCTCCCGTCCACTGGTTGTTATTTATAATGGTAAGGAGTACACTCGTGCTGTTCAGAGGTGAAGTCCCGCAGGTGGTGGTCAGAATGCACCGGTAAGTCCTTCCGCTAAGCGCTAAACCAGGATTTGTGAGTGTAAGAGTCGCCGTGGTGGCTCCGCTGTATACCCCTCCGTTTGAAATGTTAACTCCGTTTTCCTGCCATTGATATAAAATGTTATATCCTGAAGCAACAACAGTAAAAACAGCATTATTGCCTGAGCATAATGTGATAGGAACGGGCTGGGTCACTATCGACATCCCTGTGTGTATTGTCAGGGTTACAGCCCGGGCTGCGCTTGTGCAGCCATTTAATGTTTGAGTGACGTAATAAGTATAACTCCCTGCTGCTGTCAGACCCGTAGCAAATGGAGTGCCTGTGCCTTCCAGAACAGTGAGTCCGGCATCAGAATACCATTTGAGATTGGCGCCTGAGGCCGACAGGTCAGCGATATTTGTGATGCAGCACTCGACATTTGAGGCCGCAGGGGCAGAAGGAACAGGTGTGACAATAATGTTTTTAATCCCGCTCTGATTGCACCCGTAAAGATTATAAGTATATGTAACAGGATGTGTCCCCACACCTGCAGAGGAGGCGTTGAAATTAGTTCCGGTGACTGCGGTGCCGGAATATGTACCTCCCGTAGGAAAACCCTGATCGAGAGTGTATGTTGAAGAGCATACACCAACTGAGCCGAGCAAGCTATTGCTGTTTTCGCTTCCAAGGGCGATGAAGCTTGCAGGATCGTTCTGATTAAGGTATTCGGTCATGATCCATCCGGCGCTCTTCGGGCTCATCGAGAACCGTGGTTCATCAAGGCTTGCGGCAAGATATTCACCGTCACTATATCTTCCGATATCACCTTCCGTCGGCTTGTAAGTCTGCGGGGCAACTGTCGAGGATCCTTTAAGTACACCGTCGATATAAATGTGGCTTGTGGTTCCGTCGAAGACATAAACATAATAATGCCAGGTGTTCGTTGACGGCGCCGCACCTCCGTCAGCAAGTATTTCTCCTCCCCATTTCCAGGCAACAGCATTGCCTCCCCTGAATCCCATCTGGATGGCAGATGCTTGTGCTTCATTCTGAAATGAGATCAGGTTTCTGTTTCCTGAGGGAGTCGTGGAATAGTTTCCCCAGATGCTTATAGTCTGGTTATTGTCGTTATCGACAAAACCGTTGGAAGGAGTCACAATATAGGCTGTTGTTCCATTGAATCCCCTTCCTCCTGCTATTCTTCCTGTAACATCAGTCGTGGCATTGCTTGTCCCGTTGTTGAGGTTGCTGGTTGCATCATCTGTAAATCCGGTTCCGTTAAGATGCCAAACTCCCTTATAGCTGCTTACCCATACAGATGTAAGTGAAGGATTGGTTGTTACAGAAGGATTTCCGTATAGGATCCTGATGGAGGTGGTCATTGTACATGAGAGCACAGGTATTCTTACCCAGGCTGTGTATTGTCCTGTCGCGGCATTATAGTATTCTATCTCATGGTCGAGTTTATTTCCGCTCTGATCCGTGAAAATTATATCGTACCCGCTGGCATTTGAAATGTGTCCGCCATTGGTTGTCGTCCGCAATAGTGATGATGTGAAGCTTACCAGTGCCGGAAAATCCGTCAGGTCAGCTGTACCTGATGCCTGGTCGAATACGACATCCATGAAATACTGATAGCTAAATGTAAGAACTGCAATTGTAAAGGTCGCAGCGTTGCTGGTCGCCGTGTATGTTGATGCAGCAGTGACAAGGCATCTGTAACGGTACCCGTTTATCGATCCCGGTGCACCGGTAAGGGTAAGCGTTGCAGTGGTAACTCCGGAATATATCCCCCCGTTGGAAAGATTCACAAATCCTCCGCCGTTGTCTTCCTGCCATCTGTAAGTGAGCGGGGCTGTGCCGGATGCTGCAACGCTGAATGAAGGATTTCCGCAGCCCATAGCATCGGAGGGCTGTGTTGTAATACGCACATATGATCTGCCAACAGCCAGGTCGGTTGTTGTTGTCGAGATGCCATTCAGACCTGACCTGCTTATTTCACTAGCTGTAACATCGTCATGAGTGCCCTGAAGCGCAAGGCTTCCTCCGTTTGTTCTTTTCAGTATCCTTGAATAGGAATCAACGCCGGTGAAACCATTGTAATTCAGTTTAACCGAGAAATCAGTTGAAGCAAGCGTGCCTGCTGTAAGCGTCCAGTAACCAGTTGTGGACCTGTCGTGAATCCAGTTTCCCGAATCGTCAAGAGGAAGGCCGGATGTTCCTATATCGGCTGCCTGATATCTTACTGTAAGAGTTCCGGCAGAAAGGTTTGTGAACGTTATTTTCAGAGGATTATAAGATGCCGCTGTACCTACAGGATAAAGGTATTCTGTACCTGTTGCTGATAATGTCCTCTGCAATCTTCCGATCACGGTTCCTGCATTATATTCAAGAGTTCCTGCTACTGACAGGGTATTGGCTCCGGCATTTATATTACCCTGAGTCATTGTCAGGGTATTGTTGACTGTAATATTTCCCGTAAGAGTGACTCCGGAAGAATTATTTACAGTTAGATTATAATAGCTATAGTTCCACAGAGTTTGTGCTGCTGCACCGTTATAAATTACTGTCCCCGATGTGGGAGCAGAAGCATCCCCTCCTGCAACACTTGTGATGTTTCCGCCGGAAATGTTTCCGCCCACATAAAGAGATCCTGCGCCGGTAAAGAGAATATAAGTACGCGCGCCGGAAGCATTAAGTGCTATGCTTCCTGTGACCGTTACGGTACCTGTCGATATCCTGATATATGCATCCCTGGAGTCTCCGTTCGAGTTTGCATTAACAGAACCGGTTGTAAAAGTTCCGGCATCAACCCGGACAGCTTTTTCATCATTGTTACTGTTGGAATTCAGATAAGTCTCACCTGTTACTGTAAGAGAATAGCCTCCGGTGAAGTTTAAATAGGAATCGTTAACGCCCCCATCTATTCTAAGCGCTCCGATACTATTAGGTACATTGGCAGCTACCTGAACGATTGTATTATTGAGGATGTTGACGGTTCCGGCCCCTGCGATCTGTCCCGGGTAGGACGTTGTGGTGGCACCAGCCCATGTTCCGGCAGTGACACATCGTAACCAGTTTGAAGCAGTGGTCCAGTTAATTGTTCCGGTGTACCTTGTCTGGTAATCACCCACAGCCTGCCCCAGGGCAGTCAATGAAGCAGTCAGGAATGCTGCAAAAACCAACAGCCGTTTTGTAGCATTCAGAGAGTCCATGATAAAAATAAATAAAGCGAAGTTACCTTAATACTAATTCAGCTTCAGCGTACTTTTCCGGCTTTACATCTGATGGCGCTGAATAGGTTACGCGGATCTTTCCGGACTTTAGATTTACACCTTCCGGCGGTGTAAGGTTGACAGCAAAATTTCTTACAAGGTTAGGGGTATATACTGCTATCCCGTTTGCAACTCCTACCCTTGTTGCCTTTCCCTGTGAGGAAATGTGATTCACCACCAGATCGCCGTAAACAGAGATGTTTCCTGAGCGGTTGAATTTCATTTTAAGCCTTGGTGTCGAATCGCCGGCATATTCAAGAGACAAATCTGATATTGTCGTCGTAACCCGGGTATTTCCCGACCGTATAATCACCGGAATAGTTATTCCGAAAACCGGCGTCAGCTTTACGCTGAATGTAGTGGTGTCGCGTATTTCCTCGTTTCCTAAAGGAATTTCTTTCTGTTCGGCCCTGAAATAAAAATGAGACCGGTATTCTCCTTCAGCAATTTCGCCTGATGCGATTCGCTGAACCTTAACAACCTGTGATTCACCGGGACCGAGTTTAACACTTTTTGGGAAATAACGGATAAACCTGTCAGCGAACATTTGTCCGGGATCTGGTTTGCTTATTACTTCCAGACTCCCGTCCTCTTTCATTCTTTCCTGGAGGACAGATATACTGTAGACTGCTGTATCCTTTCCTGTATTTGCAAGGTTCAGGTCCAACGATTGTCTGGAACCGTCAAACACCAGCCGTTTCGGGGTAATCAGTAGATTTCCCTGTGCTTTTATTCCGCCGGCCGCCAGGATAAAAATCAAAGCAGTCAGTATTGCAGAAAAAAACAACCTGCCGGGTTTGTGAGCCCGGCCGGTCAACAACAAATCGTATGCTGCCATTTTTATGTTATGTTAAGACTTCCTAATTGAAGTCAAATGTAATTGTATATGTTCCCGTGTATATGCCTGCAGGATTATCAATAAGCGTACCAACTTTCAGGGTGGCGCCGACGTATACCTCCTGAAAGCCATTCTGCAGCATACCTGTCCCTGTACCTGGTGAAGGATGCGACACCCACTGCTCCACCTTCATGGTCCTTGAACTACCCGTATTTGTAATCAGCACAGGAGTGCCGGGCAATGTTATTGAAAATGCAGCATCCTCATTCCCCGAAACATAAAAGCTTGCCGCATTGTGAAGTCCTGCCTGGGAATAAACACTCCCAAGGACTGAAATAGTGTTCTGCGGCGTCAGAATGATTTCACCCCCCTGTGGTCCGGGAGAGAACTTTCCGAAATTCATCTGGGATGTCTCACTTACAGAAAATACAGGGATCACCTCAGCGGTAATCCGTCCGGTCAGGGAAAACTCCTGACCGGACTGTGCACATAAATCATGTCCGGCAATCGAAAAGAACAATAGAATAAAAAATGCTTTTGCAAGCCTGGTCATTTCGTACCTGTATCGCAAGTTTACCTTATTACGTTAATTATATTGCACAGTCACATCATAAGTTCCCGTATAGGTGCCTGAAGCTTGTCCAGCTCCGACGATAAGGTCCGCTCCGATGTTTATCTGATCGCTTCCTGCTCCGGAAAGTGTGTTGGTACCGCTGGCGCTTGTTGCTGCAAATCCGTTTACTGCCATTGTAACTGCTCCGTTGGAGATTGTTACTGCTCCATCAGCAGGAAGCGTGATTGAATAGGTAAGAGTAGGATCTCCACCGACTGTAAAAGTCCCTGCAGTAGCCACAGGAGTTGCCTGAAGCGTCACTGTCCCGGCAACTACAGTACGCACTCCTGCAGGTGTTACCCTGACAGTACCTCCACCGGGGCTTTTGTAAATCGTCTGGAAATTAAGGGTTGCCCCGGCAGTCAGCGTTATCGGGGAGAGTATCCTGGCGGCTGCATTACCGGGTGTGGTTACCTGAGAATAACCTGCTAAAGAGAAACTGAGCATTATAACTGCCGCTGCAAGAATTGTGAAGATTTTTTTCATTTTTTAGATTGTTTAAAAGGGTTTATATAATACGATTGATTTCTATTGGGCTTTAATCAGGCTAATTTTTAAAATTTGTGCCAAATTATAACTTTCAGGAGATTACAGTTTTCTAATTATTTTAACATATCAACAGCGTAATGAAATTATTAACAATTTCTGTATCTCTCTTTCTCCCGCCCCCTCTCACAGTTCCATTATTTTTTGTATATTCGTATAACATTAAATGAAACCAATATGACAGGATTTATACCCAAGGCTGACAAACGATTCTTTTTGTTGCTTTTGTGCAATTTTATTCTTGTCAGCATCACGGCACAGCAGGTACAGAACGTCAGATTTACTGCAAGCGGAAAACAGATCATAATAGCTTACGATATTACAGGTGCGCAATCAGGACAAAAGTTTGATGTGCAGGTTTTTTGCAGCATCGATAACTTCAGTTCGCCGCTCAAAAGCGTAAGTGGTTCGGTAGGTCCGGATATAACCGGAGGTGCAAAAAGCATAACCTGGGATGTGCTGGCAGACAGGGAAAGCCTCACGGGAAATATAAGCTTTGAAGTCCGTGCTACCCCCCGGATAGCAAAAAGCACACCGACATCGACAGCAACCGCTCCATCAGCACCTTCGAAGATAAGTCCGGTTTCAGACGATTACTTTGTATATGTTCCCGGCGGCACCTTTATGATGGGGAGCCCGGAGAGCGAAGCCCAGAGATATTCTTCAGAGACACAACATCAGGTTACTCTTAGTGCTTTCAAAATCGGGAAATATGAGGTTACTTATGAAGAGTATGATGCATATATTGCGGGGACCAGGAAAAGGAAACCTGATGACATGGGCTGGGGAAGAGGAAGGCGTCCCGTCGTAGGTATTACATACGAGGAGGCACGGGCATTTGCCGAATCGAAAGGGTGCCGCCTCCCTACCGAAGCTGAATGGGAATATGCGTGCAGGGCAGGAACAACGACACCTTTCCATACCGGGGATAATATAACTTCCGATCAGGCAAACTATGATGCAACAGAGCCGTATAATAATAATCCCAGGGGAAAGATTCTTGGAAAAACGCAGCCTGTGGGAAGCTACCCTCCGAATGCCTGGGGACTCTACGATATGCACGGGAATGCTTCGGAATGGGTGAGCGATTATTATGGACTTTACGACACCGGGAGCCAGACAGACCCCAAAGGTCCTCCGACTGGTACCGACAGGATACGACGAGGCGGCAGCTGGTGGGACAACGGGGTAAAAACCAGATCTGCCATGCGGGTAAGATGGGATCCAAACAAAGCTGATCGCATACTTGGATTCAGATTAGTTTCAGTTAATTGATAACTTAATACAATAATTAACAGTAAGATAACAGAATATTTCGTACCTTTATAGTTTATATGTAACCGAACCGGTCGTGGCAAGATATCTGACAGCCATACTGCTTTCCCTTTTGACACTGAGTGTGTTTCCCCAGACTATTATTAAAGGCAGATCGCCCCAGGTGTATGTAAGCATTACAAGGGATCCATCAGGGACTATGGCAACGGGCCCGGCGATCACCGGCCGCTCCGACCCGGCGTATGTGAACATTCTCCGGGAAATTGCAATCAAACCGCCTCAACTTCAAGCTGATAATATCAGCTTTGTCGATACCGACGGCAATAATTTCATCAATGCAAATGAGAATGCCAGGATAATCTTTGTACTGAAGAATGCCGGAGAGGGGCCTGCTCTTAACATGGAAGTAAGGATTACCGAAAAAAACCGTGTTCCGGGACTTAATTACCAGTCTAAGGCAATAGGAACATTCCAGCCTGGAGAGATAAAAACCATTGAGATCCCGGTTTCGAGCAATGTAAATACATCAAATTCTACCGCTTCATTCAGCATTTCGATAAGTGAAGCCAATAAATTTGGTATCGATCTGCCTCCTATTGTATTGGAAACAAAAGCATTGGTTGCACCGCTGGTTTCTATCACAGAAATCGATTATGGAAATATGCAAGCCGTAAAAGGCAAACCATTCGATGTCCGTGTGGTTGTTCAGAACACCGGACCCGGAATTGCTGAAAATGTAAACCTGTCGCTGCCTTTAGGCGAAAACATAATGAATATCAGCAGCAACAGCAAGGTAAATATCGGAAGCCTGGCTTCGGGTGAGACCAGAGAAATAAAATACACACTCATTACAAATAAGGAGTATAACCTGAGCAAGATAATACTGCCTTTTGTGCTCTCGGAAAAGTACGGTAAGTATGCCGACAACAGCCGGAGTACGGCAACAGTGCCATTAGACCTGCAGCTGGCTTCCGCCAAGCAGGTTGTCATCCAGGGAGAAGATAAGACTGCTGCACAGAGCAGGCAGGTTTCGGCAGTTGTACCAGGTGTTTCCGCTGCGTCTTTAACTTCTGATGTCGACAAGGATATTCCGGTGATCAAATCCAAAACCCAGAATAAGGTCGCTTTGATCATTGGCAACGAGGATTACTCTAAAGCTTATAATGCAGAGTCGAATGTCGATTTTGCTGCAAAGGATGCAGAAATGTTTGCAGAATACATGAAAAAGGTAGTTGGAATTGAGGAAAAATATGTCCTGCACTCTACCAACGCAACCTATATGGTAATGAAATCTCAGGTTCAGAGAGCTATTGATATTGCAAAAGTGATCGGATCGCAGGCTGAGATAATATTCTATTATGCAGGACACGGATTTCCCGATCAGACTACTAAAATTCCGTATCTCATACCGGTTGATGTAAGCGCCTCCAACCTTACATCAGCCATAAAGCTTGCCGACATATATGCGCAACTCGGCAGTTCGGGAGCAGGAAGAATTACTGTTTTCCTGGATGCATGTTTCAGCGGCGGCGGCCGCGACATGGGACCTGTGAATGCCCGATCTGTAAGAATGGCCCCGAATACCGAGGAAGGAATGATCACGGGCAATATGGTTGTCTTCACGGCAAGCACGGGAGAACAGACAGCCCAGGCGCTGAATAAACAACAGCATGGACTCTTCACATATTACCTGCTGAAAAAATTAAAGGAGACATCCGGCAACGTAACTTACGGAGAACTGTTCGATTACATCAACAAGAACGTCCAGCTTGATGCGCTTACGGAAAACAACAAACCACAGGTTCCGATCATACTCACAGGCGATCCTTCCGGAGACAAATGGAGATCCTGGAAAATCAGATGAATCATTTTTAATAAAACCAGACATGAAGAAGCTTTTAGCCATTTTCATATCATGCTTTATAGCATCTTATGCAACATCACAGCAGACAACTCCGGGACTTAACTCGACACTTGCGGGTCAGGCTTCGAAGGAAGCTTCAAAGGAAGCTAAGAAAATGCAGAAGGATGGATGGGGAGTAGCCCCAGGCTCGGTAGCGCTGGATAAAATCATCGAAAACGCATGGATGAAACAGCTGATGGTTGATGATAATGGCAATCCAAGGTTCATCTATGCTGACGGCAACGCTGTGGCAGAAACAAAATCGGCTGCAGAAATGCAGGCGATGGAGCTCGGCAAGCTGCAGCTTGCAGGAATGCTGCAGAGCAAGGTAAACTCACTTATTTCCGCAAACGTAGGAAATGCCCAGCTCTCAACACAGGATGCAGCAACAGTTACTGAAGTTGTGCTCTCGGCGAAGAACCAGATAGCTGTGGAGCTGGGATATGTTGATCCGACCTTCAAGCTTTTCCGTAACATCGGCAAGGATAAGGTGGAAGTACAGGTGAGGCTCTTCTACGACACCAAACAATCGATGGAAAAAGCAGTTAAGATAATCAGGAAGGAACTCCAGACCAAGATGAAGCTTAATGAGGATCAGCTCAATAAACTGATGGCAAGCAATCAGTAGCCGGAATATGAAAAATGGCTTCCTGATATTGTTGATGCTCTCCTGCATCCCGGTCAGTGCGCAGGACAATGTAACCGACATGCTGATCTCCAGGGGTTACGGAAAAACAACAAGAGCCATCATCGTTGCGAATGAGGATTACCAGACATATTCTGAATCGCTGCTGTATATTGAGAATGAAGAACTTGCTATCCTTAAGGCTGAGAAGTTCCAGCAGATGCTTATTAAAAAGCTCGGGATCCCGCCGCAGAACATTCAATTCTATCCTGATGCGCTGAATACACATATCAAGCTGGCAATAACTAAATTACAAAGGGATCTTCCGAATGGTTCAAAAATAATTTTCTACTACAGGGGAAAGCTTTACGGGGATGAAAAGGATACCTGGCTGGTACCGGTTGACGTATCGGGCCAGGAGACTTTCTACATGTTAGGGCTGAAAGATCTGTGCACCCGGCTCAACAACATCAACAAGGCAGGAGTCACCATTTTTCTTGATGCGCAGACAAATAAATCAGCTGGTTCTGCGAACATACTGGAAAACGGATATCTCGCAGGTGAGGTTCCTCTTGCCGGGAAAGCAGACATGGAACTCTTCACCCTGAAACCTGTCTCTCAGGCTCCAAAGCAGGAAGCTCCGGTAACTGCCTCAAAACCTGTTCTCACGATAATCCAGCCCTATCCTGACTCGATAGGAACCCGGGAATCTATGGTCACAATCAGGGGAACCGTAAAATCTGAATGTCCGCTGGAGGTTGTGGCTGTCGGCGGGCAGGAGGCAAACTTATCGGAGGATGGCAGGTTCATGGCGAAAGCGGAACTCGAAGAAGGTGAGAACATAATACTTGTCGAAGCCAGAAACTGTGCCGGTTGGACAAGAAAGAAACTGACTTTCAACCTTGTCAGTCCCGATGCTGTTGCAATCGATGATACAGATGCGGGTCCGCTGAAAGAGGATGGAAAGAATTTTGCCGTTATAATAGGGATAAGTAAATATCTGGACCCGGCAATGCCTGATCTCTTCTACCCTATTTACGATGCGAGAAAAGTAGCTGATGCAATCTCCTCCAATTACACGTTTGACAGGAAGAATGTCCTGCTTCTTGAAAATCCAAAAAAGGAAAGAATAACTGGAATCCTTGATTCTCTCGAAGCCAGGATAAGCCCGAAGGACAACCTTCTGATTTTCTATGCCGGCCATGGAAACTGGGACGAAAAAAAATCAATCGGATACTGGCTACCGTCGGATGCGGCTGCCAAATCACTCAGCAACTGGCTGATGAACAGCATAATAACTACATTCGTGAGTGAAAGCAAAGCAAGGCATACGCTGGTAATTGCTGATGCATGCTTTGGGGGCAGTATTTTCAGGACGCGTGCGCTCCCTCCGGAAGAGGTTAAGAGCATATCGGAGATGTACCTGAAGACCAGCAAGAAGGCGATGACCAGCGGAGATCTGATGGAAGTGCCAGATGAAAGTATTTTTGTCAAGACATTCCTGAAACAGCTTACTGCGAACACGGAGAGCTACCTTCCTGCCGAAAAACTTTTCTTCAATATAAAACCGGATGTTGTTAAGCAGGCTGATCTCATTCCACAGTTCGGCACCATCAAGAATGCCGGCGACCAGGGCGGGGATTTTATTTTCTTCAGAAGAAATCCTTAACCACAAAGGGACACTAAGGTCCCGAAAGCTATCGGGATCACAAAGGCGCACAAAGGACAGTATATTAATTATACTTAGTGTTCCTTAGTGTGTACTTTGTGTTACTTTGTGGTAAAATGGTAGTTTTATTTTGAAATTGTGATATCAATAAAATCGACCTCCACATTGGCTTTCTCATAACTCCGGTACCTGTTTAGCCAGCGCTGGAAATCTTCCGATTTAAGAGATTTTGGCAGTTTATACCCGGCTTCATCGACTTTAATATCAGACAGCGATGGCTTGTTGAGAGGGTCTTTTGAAAAGATAATGAAAATCCTGTTGATGCTTCTTTGGTTTGGAGTGTAGAGAATGTATCCCGTAAACTTGAATTCAGGCTGTCGGGTGAACAGTATGTACTTTTTATCTGCTTTTACCGGGACACCTCCTTCATATTCGTCAGGCATTGTATTGTAGGGATAGAGGCACTGAGTGTTTCCCTCTTCATCAAGAAAAACTGAGATGTATCCGCTTGAAGGAGAAGAAAAAGAAAGGTATAAAGGATCATCGATTCTGAAGTCAGTCGTTTTGCATCTCTCCTCGCTGCAGTTAAGAGTGAATGCCGTGAACTTCACAGGAGGAGTTGAGACTTCCCGTGCCTCTATCTCGATATCGCATTTCATTTCGGTGTAAGACTCATTCCTCCCTCCTATTGTCCTGGTGCCTGTAAGCTCTTTGAACTCGGGCTCACCTATAATCCTGACCACCTCTCCCTTGACTGATGTGTTGGCGATAGTGTTGAAGGCAGATTTCGTTTCCACCTGCTTACCGGTCTGAACATTAGAGATATAAGTGGTATTTCCCTGGATCACAACCCTTCCAAAAGCCCTTTCCAGTGCATCGATGGTTGCCTTTTCTGCTGCCTGTTTTTTCACTTCCTCACGGGTAAGGTTGTCGGGGAACTCAACCTGAGCAGTACCTTTTACCCGTACAGTCTTCTGGGAGAATAGAAATGCAGGAAGAAGTATCAGAAATAAAGAACAGATAAGTCTTCGCATGATCATGATTATCTGTAATTAAAATGTAAAGTTACAAAATT
This sequence comes from uncultured Rikenellaceae bacterium, assembly GCA_964638545.1. Lineage (GTDB taxonomy): Bacteria > Bacteroidota > Bacteroidia > Bacteroidales > VadinHA17 > LD21. Next base: position 104,327 of record CAZXAM010000002.1, read on the forward strand.
ATCGTGCAATCATGCAATCATGCAATCATGCAATCGTGCAATCGTGCAATCGTGGTTACAAATTACCGGCTCCCGATAGCTATCGGGACGGTTACCGGTATAGTGATCCTCCTGATTTCCTCAGTGTAAGTTCTCTATGTTTTGTCTTTAGAATTTTATAAATTCGCAATTCAAAATTCATAAAAGAAACAACAAATTATAAATTCTTCAAAATGAACAAATTCCGTATCCCAGGCATTCTGATGACCGTTGCAGTGATCCTGCTCTCGGTTTCATCGTGCAAGAAAACACCAGCAGCAGACAAGCTCTCTGTAAACTATGAAAAGTATACAATGCCAAACGGATTACAGGTGATCCTACATGAAGATCATTCCAATCCGATGATGGCTTATGCAATAGTTTATCATGTCGGTTCAAGCAGGGAGGTTCCCGGCAAGACCGGTTTTGCTCACTTGTTTGAACATCTTCTTTTCGGCGGTTCGGAAAATGTTGAACCAGGCAGGTTTGACAAAATAATTGAAGGTGTCGGCGGATCAAATAATGGAGGCACCAGCCGTGATATGACAATGTACTATGAGCTGTTCCCGAAAAATGCATTTGAAAAGATCCTCTGGCTGGAATCCGACAGGATGGGATTCTTCATCAATTCAATAACGCCCCGTTTGCTGGCAATACAGCAGAATGTTGTCCAGAATGAAAAAAGACAAAGCGTCGATAATTCACCTTACGGTTTCACACAGGAAGTCATTTACAAATATCTATACCCTGAAGGACATCCTTACCGCTGGGATGTGATCGGTGATATGACGGACCTCAAGAATGCAAACCTGGATGATGCAAGAAATTTCTACAGTAATTTCTACGGGCCGAATAACGCGACTCTTGTAATAGCTGGCGACTTTGCTCCTGATTCAGTCAAAATGTTGATTGATAAATACTTCGGCGAAATAAAGGCTCATGGTGAGGTTGCACCGCGAAGCGCAATGCCGGTTAAATTGACAGAAACCAAAAAGCTTTACCACGAAGATAATTTCGCCAATGTGCCTGAGATAAATATGGTATGGCCTGTTCCTGAATCGTACAGCGCCGACATGTATCCGCTGGATTTCCTGGCAAAAATCCTTTCTGACGGGAAGAAGGCTCCTCTGTATAAAGTTCTGGTAAAGGAAAAAGAGCTTACAGCCTCTGCCGATGCCTCCAACAGCTCCAGTGAGCTGACGGGGGAATTTACCATCTCTGTCAGGGCCAATGAAGGCAAGTCGCTGAAGGAAATTGAAAATGCAGTATTTGAAGCTTTTGCCAGGTTCGAGAAGGAAGGAATAACCGACAAGGATGTTGAAAGGATCAAGGCTTCCAGCGAGATGAGTTTCTACCAGGGACTTAACAGCGTGCTCTACAAAGCGTTTAACCTTGCATTTTACAATACATTCCTTAATGATCCCGGTTTCATTGAAAAAGATATCGAGAACATCAAGGCTGTCACGAAGGAGGATATCATAAGGGTATACAACCAGTATATAAAAGACAAACCGCATGTAGTAACCAGTTTTGTACCCAAAGGATTGAATGAAGCGATAGCTGAGAACTCGGTCCCGGCCGACATTAAGGAAGAAAACATAAATGAAGCAAGCCAGGTTGAAATTGCAGAGGCAGGCAAAGAACAAGTAGTGAAAACTCCTTCTTCTCTTGACAGAACCGTAGAACCGCCGGCAGGTCCGGAACCGGAAGTAAAAATACCGGTGGTCTGGCAGGCAGAACTTGCAAACGGCCTGAAAGTTTACGGCATCGAGAATAAAGAGCTTCCTCTTGTAAACATAAGCCTGGTAATAAGCGGAGGCGTTTACCAGGACAAAACTGATTTGCCTGGTGTTGCGAGCCTGGTTGCAAATGTCCTTCCCCAGGGCACTAAAAACAAAACTCCTGAGGAACTTGAAGAAGAGATTAAGCTGCTCGGTTCTGATATATATGTTGGCGCTGGAAGAGAAGAGATGTATATGGATGCCTCGGCACTTTCAAGAAATTTCGGAAAAACCGTTTCCCTGATACGGGAGATACTTCTTGAGCCGAGATGGGATTCTGCCGAGTTCGCCATAGCCCGGACCAGGGCAAAGAATTATATTCTTCAATCGGAAGCACAGCCAAGGAGTGTTGCAATCCAGACATTTTCAAGACTGATCTACGGACCAAATCATATTTTTGGTTTCGACACCAGGGGAACAAGAGAATCCGTTGATAAAATCACTATTGAAGATCTGAAATCATTTTACGACAGTAACTTCTCCCCGAAAGTGGCAAAAGTGCTGGTCGCAGGAAGCCTGTCGAAAGAAGAGGTTCTCGAAGCCCTGAAACCTTTTGAAACTGAATGGAAGGCAAAAGAGATAACCTTCAATACTTACCCCTCGCCTTCTATACCGGAGAAGTCGAAGATTTATTTTGTTGATGTCCCGGGTTCACGTCAGTCTGTTGTTTATCTTGGCTATCCAGCAATCACCCGCGACAATCCTGATTATCCAAAGGTTGAATTCATCAATTACAAGCTTGGAGGAGCTTTCACGAGCATATTCAATCAGATACTCCGCGAAGAGAAAGGTTTTACATACGGAGCCTCAAGCGCTTTCCAGCAGATGAAGAACCTTGCTCCTTTTGTTGCTGCAACCAGTGTAAGATCTGATGCGACATTTGAAACATTGAAGATCTTCAAAGAGGAGATGGAGAAATACAGGAACGGAGTTTCGGAAGATGATATCCAGTTTATCAAGAACTGCATGATCAGGTCAAATGCGCTTAACTTCGAAACAAACAATGATCTTGTCGGCATGCTTTCGACAATGACCAAATACGGATTTCCGGAAGATTTCATAAAGAAAGAGGAAGATATCATCAGGAATATGACTGTTGAGGAACATAAGGCAATTGCAAACAAATATATTGTTCCTGATAGGATGTACTGGATTGTTGTCGGAGATGCTGCTACACAGCTAAAACCTCTTTCGAAGATCGGCTTCGGCGAACCGGTGCTGCTTGAAAGGAAGTAAGATACGTTATTATTGTTTCAGGTATTTTACAACAACATCCAGGAGCTGCTTCTGATCGAAAGGTTTTGCGAGATAATCCATAAAACCTGTTTCAAGGGCACGTGCACGATCGCTTGGATGTGCATAAGCTGTTTGGGCGATTACCGGCAGACCTGACCTTTTCTTCAATATTTCCTTTGTGGCCTCAAAGCCATCCGTCACAGGCATTTTTATGTCCATAAGGACAAGGGCGATATCAGGATTTGACAAGCACATATCAACTGCTTCCCTTCCGTTTTTAGCCCTGATAATGTTAAAACCATGTGGTTTTAATATAGCATTTACTAGTGCGAAATTTGATTCTTCATCTTCAGCTACAAGAATAGTTTTAGCTGAAGATCTTGCCGTTAGTCCAGGTTGTAATGCATTTTTCTCTTGTTCAGGCTGCGCAGTCTTTTGATGGGGTAAATAAAAAGAAAATCTGGAGCCGGATCCCAGGGAAGATTGGACTGAGAAAGATCCGCCCATCATTTCAACAAAAGCTTTGGATATTGAAAGTCCCAGACCTGTTCCGCTGTAGAGCCTGGTTGCTTTTTTATCAACCTGATAGAACCTGTCGAATATTCTTTTGTGTTCAGATTCAGCGATGCCAATACCTGAATCCCCGACAAAGAACTCCACCTTATCTTCTATGCAGATGAAGCCTAATTCAACATAACCTTTTTGTGTGAACTTGAATGAATTATTCAGCAGGTTGCTTAATATCTGGATAAGCTTGTTCTCGTCAGTATAGATCGTATTGTCGCCGCCGGTGGGGATATTCATCTTGAAATCCAGACCTGCCCGTCTGGCATCGTCAAGGAATTGCCTGTGCAGTTTCCTCATCATATCTGACAGATCGATCCGGGATTTACGCAAAGTGACCTGTCCCGTTTCAATCTGAGAGATATTCAGGATATCACTTATAATTGAAAGAAGCTGGTTATTGCTCTGGTAAATGATATCAATGTACTCTTTTTTGTCCGTTTCAGTAAGGTCAGGCTGATCGAGGAATCCCGAAAATCCGACAATGGCGTTGAGAGGAGTTCTTATTTCATGAGAAATATTATGAAGGAAAGCTGTTTTGAGCCTGTCGCTTTCTTCGGCTTTTTCCTTGGCAACCGTGAGGTTGCTGACAAGGAGCGAATTTTCGAGCGCCAGGGACGTAAGATTCGACAGAGTGATACACATACTCTTCTCGTGCTCGCTGAAGTTATGCTGGAAGCCTATCGTACCGAAAATAATTACTCCTACAACGTTTTTTGCAGCAAAGAGAGGAATATAGATCATGGACCTGAGGTCCCTGCCCTCGGTAATTAGCTTCTCATCGGGAGAAAGTTCAGTTGTTTTTGAATCAGTCAGGATAACCTGAGATTTGGTGAGTATTGCCTGCCGGATATGGGGATGGTTTTTAAGTTTGGCCCTTCTGAATATTTCCGGTACTTCAGCAGGCAATGGAGGATATGAAGCCTGGAGATATATTTCTTCGCCATCTATCATGTAGATCGCTCCCGATTCCATTCCAATCAATCCGGGAGTTCCTCTTACTATTTTCTCAAAGACCTTTTTCCTGTCTACTGTTTCGAGCAGTTCCATCGAGATCTCAAGCAACTTAGCTATGTCGCGGCTTTTTGCTATAGTTTCGTTTTCTGCCTTTTTCCGGTCTGTAACATCCTGTATTGAGCCAAAAACCGTCAGGGCTTTACTGTCGTATTCACTGACAGAATGAATATCCAGAATTTCACCGGTCAATTTATTCCTGATCTTAAATTCTACATTATAGGGTTTGCCCTCTTCCAGAAGCTCTTTCAGGGCTAAATCCAATTTTGCCCTGTATTCCGGCAGAGGTATTTTTTTAACCTCGTCATAGTCGATCTCCGGATCATTTAAACCGTAGAGTTTTAATGCTCCGGCTGAGCCGAGCATTTTTTTTGTTTCCAGGTTAAGTTCCCAGTTGCCGCTTCTGCTGGCGAGCTCAGCCCTGATAAGCCTGAGTTCACTTTTTGAGAGCGCATCTTCGGTTTTCCTGGTCTCTGTTATATCCCTGATAGTTCCAGTAAGTCTTCTCGTTTTCCTGTTTATTTTTGAGGAGATTTCAAGAATTCTGCTGTTTAACCTGACCTGAAATGGTTCTATCTCTTTCCCAAGGATCAGTTTCTTAAGCAAAGGGAGTACAAAGAAAAGGTTTTCGGGAGTAAGGAGGTCTGAAGCGATACGCGTTATATTTCTGCCAATGAGGTTGCTGGCCGGCACACCCACTATAGTCTCCAGGTTCCTGTTAACAGCAAGCACTTTTCCTTTCAATGTGGTAAGGGCAATCCCTTCCTCCACAGTTTCAAAAATATCATGGAAATAATCCTGCTCTTCAGACAGGCTTTTCTTCTCTGCCACCAGGATTTTCACTTCTTCCTCAAGCTCGGAGATACGCTTATGCAAGGCCGGAATAGCTTCACTCTCAGTGTTTTTCACCGAAATATCAAATGAAGAGCTTTTCTGTTCCTTCTTTTCCATAAGGCTTAATTCAATGGTTTAAAAGGCAGAACAACCATTGTATCCCGACAGTGAGAATAAAATTAGGAAATAAAACTTAAAAGCTATAAACTATTTTCAGGATTTAAGTTAAAATGAAAGGTCTGTCTTCTACTTTGAAGAGATGTCGAAGACCATCAGCGATGTGCCATGCCTTACGTACAGCTTCTTGTTGTTTATCACCAGATGAGCCCAGTGCGTTCCTGCACCGAGAGGCACCTGAAATGAACTTATTATATTGAAACTGTCTGTTTTAGGTTCGACCAGGTTGACAGTTCCTCTCTCGCTGTAGATATATAATAAACCATCGTTGGCGATAATATTGCAGGGAGCAAGCTGGCTGGATGAATAAATCTCTTTTCCTGTATTCCAGTCGAGACAGAATATTTTTCTGTTCCTGTCACCACCGCCGTATATCCTTCCGTTGAAAGCTACAACACCTCCGATCTTAGGATCGAGAAAAGCATTTTGCCAGACTTCGGTCACACTGCTGCCGTCAGCTGCAAGCTTGAGCATCACTCCTCCAAGTCCATATCCGGACGTGCAATAGAGATTACCGTTGATGAAGACCGGGACATTCGGACTTACATTCGGATTGGTTGAATGCCTGAAGCTCCAGAGCATTGTTCCTGTGGCAGCATCAAAACCGTGAATTGATGATTCCATCATTGTTACAAGAAGTTTTCTTTTGGGCAGATTTATCAGGAGAGGTGAACAGTATGCTGATTTTTCACCATTCCCTTTGCTCTTCCAGATAAGCTTCCCGGTGTTCCTGTCAACGGCTATAACACTTGCATCACGTCCTCCGGGAGTACAATAAAGCACGTCGCCGTCGTAAGCAAGGTTTTCTGTTACGCCCCAGGTAATATTCCTTCCTCCAAAATCCTTGAAAGTGTCAATTGTCCAAATAGTTTCCCCATTGGCGGTTTTCATGCAGAACAGCTTTCCGAATGCACTCATGAAATAGAGTTTGTCTTTGATTACCAGGGGTGTGGAGCGGACTCCGAAGTGGCTCTCTGTCCATTCGGGTCCGTACTCTTTCTTCCATTTAAGGTTTCCATTGAGATCCAGCGCAAATATGTTTCCCTTGCCGTCGACCATTCCGGTTATGTATATGCCTGTACTTGTGACAGCTGCAGAGGTATGACCTTCTCCGAGTCCGTCGAAATGCCACAGCATTTTTGGTCCGCCTGCAGGCCATACTCTCATCAAACCGGTTTCATTGTAAATTCCATTACGGTCCGGACCCCGCCATTGAGCAACATCCTGAGCGCTGAGAATTGTATAGATAAATGTCAGAAGAACTGAAAAAAGAGTCTTTGTCATATTAAATATTTTAAAGTTTGAATTTTCCAAATATAACTGAAATCATAAGGTCAGGAAATTTTTATGATCTATACAAGGCAATATTAATGCCAAAAAATGTTAAACAGATTTTGACACAACTTCAATGAACATAAATCACTCACTCCCCTGTCATATTCAGGCTGGCGACATAATAATTGGGATCAACAACAATTGCAGCATTTTCCTTGCCAAGATCTATTGTCGAGAATCTGGCAGTCGGGGTAATATTAATTGCTTCACCTGCGACAAATATCCTTAATGGCATACTGAATCCCTGGACACAATTATTCCAGCGGAATGTAAGCTTGCTGTCTATAACATAATATTCAAAAACCGGAATGCGTACATCCCTCAGATACTGGTCAAAAAATGGTTTCAGGTTCAAACCCGTTTTCTCGCTTATGTAATTCTCTATTTGTGAGCCCTTTACAACCTGATGATAAAAATTACTATTGAGACGACGCAGAATTCCTCTCCATTTCTCATCGTCGTTTACAATCTGACGAAGTGTGTGAAGCATAGCTCCTCCCTTGGGATACATGTCTGCCGACCCGCTGAAATTCACATTGTAAATGCCGGTGACCGGCCTGTCGTTCCTGATGCTGCGTCGAGTGCCAAGAACATATTCCGTTCCGGCCTCTTTGCCGTAATGGAATTCAACATAAAGATTCTCGGAATAATTGATAAAGCTTTCATGTATCCACATATCGGCAACATCCTCATAGGTGATACTGTTGGCGAACCACTCATGACCGGATTCATGTATAATAATAAAATCAAACTTGTCGCCCCATCCTGATCCGCTCTGATCATTTCCCAGATAACCATTACGGAAACCATTTCCGTAAGTCACCGAACTCTGATGTTCCATTCCAAGATAAGGTGCCTCTACAAGCTTGTAGCCATCTTCGTAGAAAGGATAAGGCCCCATCCAATGCTCGAACGCTGCAAGCATCATCGGCACCTGCCTGAACTGCACTTTTGCTTTTTCAAGATTGCTGCGGAGAACATAATAATCGCAGTCGAGATTGCCTTTCTCTCCTTTGAAGATTTCTGAGAAATGAACGTAATCGCCTATATTAATATTGACGCTGTAATTGCTTATAGGATTTGAAACAAACCAGTTGGATGTTGTTGTTTTTTCCTTCCTGTTCCTGACAGCACTTCTCAGCCTGCCATTCGACACGTCTATCAGATTTGAAGGAACTGTGACGCTTATGAGCATGCTGTCGGGTTCATCGTACATATGATCCTTGCATGGCCACCATAGGCTTGCACCATCTCCCTGGCATGAACTTCCTATGAATGGAAGTCCGTTATTATCCTTTTTCCAGGTTATTCCTCCCTCCCATGGCGGCCTTGTTGAGACATGAGGTTTCCCACCGTAGCTCAGAACCATTGAAAAGATTTTACCTGGTTCCTGATTCTCCTGCATTGTTATCCAGTAAACATTTCCTTCCCTGACGAAACTCAACTGCTTGCCATTCTGTTCTGCCTTCTGCAGATTGAGAGGCGGCTGAAGATCGATCTGCATTATTCTGGAATTGTGGAGCACTTTATAGGTAACAGTATTGGTTCCATTAATAGTTGAATCTGCAGGATTGACTTTTATGTTCAGATGATAGTATACAAGGTCCCACCAGGCTCTTTCAGGAGTGATTGACCCGCGGAGAGTGTCCTGCCGGGTAAAGCTTTTTGAAGCCGGAGGAGTGAACTGAGCTTGCAGAATGTATGATAGAACGAGAAGTGCTGAAATCAGGGATATTTTTTTCATCAGGAGGTCTTAATAAAAAGTACTTCATAAATGTAAAAAAAAATTACCACTGAGTCACACTTAGATATTACGGAGTTACACTGTTTTTCGCCCCATACCCCACGCCCTGCTTTGCCCACCGTAGTTTTAACGAAGGTGGGAGCCCTGCTTTGCCCACCGTAGTTTTAACGAAGGTGGGAGCCCTATGCCATCAGTATCTGAAGAAATTATCGAAACCAATGCCGACATCGAATCGTCCCAGGGTGACGCTGACTGGTTCTTCCCCGTCAACCAGCGCCTGAAACCCGAATGTGCCGGAGAGTATGACCTCAGTAAGTTTCTTGTCGACGTACAGGTTCTGAGCTCTTTTGAAGACAAGCGTCCCGTTCAGGATATCAAGCTCAAAATTGGCGGTATCTTTTATTATCCTGATCCTGCACTCAGGACCGGTGAGATTTACTGTATGATTATCAAGGGAAATAAGATCCGTGTATGATTGCGGATCGAAGCCATAGAAATCGAAAATAAGAGAAGCCTCATCACCATCGTAATAATAATGATACCCCTGACTCATATGTCCGGTAAGTGAAAAGGATGTTTTGCCGCCGGTATTGATAAATTTTGCGGTAACACCATAATCATTTGAGATAAAAGGCTCCATATCGTAATAAGCCCCGAAGGAATTGTAACCCCATTCAGTATAAGCCGGAAGATCAGGATAAGTCTCGTCCGGAACAAAGACCGATCTTTTTAGCTCAGTCTCCTCACTGCATGCGGCGGCAAGAAGAAGAGCAGCAATTGAAAGATAAAGAACTATTTTTTTCATTTCTCTGATTTTTTATTAATGGGAATACGTACCATTAACTGAACTCCTGCACCTGCTTCAGGATTCACAAAACCAGCTTTGCCGGGAGTCAGTATCCCAACCGGGAAAACGGTTTCAATATTAAAACCCGATTTTCCGGGTTTCCCAACCTTAAAGCCAATTCCCAGGCTGAGAGATCCATAGAAAGAAGGAGGTGATTCGACAATTTCTGCCACATCCTTTTCAAAAGGGATCATTGTATCATTAAAGAAAACAACATCTGTTTTTGAACCTACGTTCAGGTTAAAGGATGCTCCTGCCTTATAGTAAACATTTATCAGCCGTTCTTTATATGGGAATATCCTGATCTCCAATGGAATACCGATATAGTCAGATCTCTGGCCCAGCTCATAAACTTTTGCATAATCAGTATTTATTCCGTCGGTCAGGTAGTGGACATAGAAGAATTCAGGTGAGTCGGACCAGTAAGCAGGTTTTCCGATAGAGGTCATCACTCTTGTAAAGCGCAGTCCACCTGAAAGCTCAAGCAGGTTTTTCGCGAACCGGCATCCGAACCTTGCTCCGAAGAAGTTATTGTGCATCAGCGCTCTGATCTGACTGGCAGCATAGTGATCATAGTAAGGCTCAACATCCGCCCTGATATAGTCTTTTTCGGGTTGTTCGCAGCTTATGAAATCGATGCCTGATTCCAGATACAGGAACATCGGTTTCTTCTCTTGTTCATTCTCCTGGCCCTTGAGAGATAAACCCAGGAGCAGAAACAAAACGCCACTAAGAATAAATTTGGTTCTCATCGGTGATTGTTATGGTTAAGTAAAGATAACGTATTGTGAGGCGCAATAATTATTCGATCCTCGGCGATGATCTTAAATATTTGTGGTAAAGTTACGGAGATCCTTCATTGCGTCCCGCTGAAGCGGGACTTCATTCAGGATGACAACGCAGGGAGGGAGCCCAGGGGGGAAGAAGCGGCGATGCGCGATTGAGAGATTCACCCTGACTTGTTTCCTGACGCGCATCGCCGCTTCTTCCCCCCACTCCATGCAAAACCACCTGTCATTCTGAGTCCCGCCTCAGCGGGACGAAGAATCTCCATACTGCATCAGAATGACAGATATGATGTAAATACAGATGATCGTAAATCATCGAATTATTGTTTCGTATTTTTTTGAAACCGTTGTAAAGTTCCTGAGATTCTTCATTGCGTCCCGCTGAGGCGGGACTTCATTCAGGATGACAGTGCAGGGAGGGAGCCCAGGGGGGAAGAAGCGGCGATGCGCGATTGAGAAATTCACCCTGACTTGTTTCCTGACGCGCATCGCCGCTTCTTCCACCCACTCCATGCAAAACCGCGTGTCATTCTGAGTCCCGCTTTGGCCGACGAAGAATCTCCCTGCAATACCTCAATGCCAGATAAATTCAGGTTAAACCAAAGCGGTATGATGAATCTCCATAATGCACCAGAATGACAGATATGATGAGAATTCAGATGGTCGCAGACCATCGAATAAGAACATCAGAGTTCACGTTATTAATATTTTTTTCTACAAATTAGCAGAATGATTCAAATCTGATCTATAACTTATCACCGATGAAAAGACCGCTGATAATCCAACTCATCTTTACATTTATTATGATTATTACAGCAATAAATGTAAATGCCCAGCAATCGCCGCGTTCCAGGGAATCGTTCAATGAGAACTGGAAATTCGTTAAATACTTCAACGCTAAGGATGAAACAGCAACCTTCGACAAGGAGCCTGCGGGACTTGAATCACCTTCCTTTAGTGACAATTCATGGCGTACTCTTGACCTGCCTCACGACTGGGCAATAGAAGGCCCTTTCAGTGACACCCTCGAAAACAACACAGGTCTTCTTCCCTGGAAGGGCATCGGCTGGTACAGGAAACATTTCAATGTAAGCTCTGCTGATAAGGACAAACGGGTATATATCGATTTTGACGGCGCCATGGCTTACTCTGAGGTATGGCTTAACGGAAAATATGTTGGCGGATGGCCGTACGGTTATACATCCTTCAGACTCGACCTGACACCGTATCTGAATTACGGGAAAGAAAATATAATAGCAGTAAGACTCGACACCAAGAAATGGGATTCACGATGGTATCCGGGCGCAGGTATTTACCGTAATGTCTGGCTGGTAAAAACCACTCCTGTGCATGTTTCATATAACGGGTTTTTTTGCACAACTCCTGAAATCAGGAAGGAAACAGGTACCGTAAGCATTAGTGCAGAGGTGGAAAGCCACCTCGACGGTCCGAATGTGGTTAAGGTCAAAGCTGAAGTTTATAAGCTGAATGACAAAGCTGAAATCTCAGGTTCACCGGTTGCCGAATTCACATCCCCCCCAGCCCTGATCGCGGCAATGGATGATCATACTTTCAGGGTAGACCTGAGAGTCAAGGATCCGGTCCTGTGGGACCTCGAAAAACCGGAGATGTATCGTGCGGTGGTTTCAGTAATGCTGGGATCAGATATTGCAGACAGGTATGAAACGAACTTTGGATTCAGAACGCTGAACTTCACTCCACGCGACGGATTCTTCCTGAATGGCAAAAGAGTCGAGATTAAAGGAGTTTGCAACCATCATGATCTTGGCGCCCTGGGTGCTGCAATTAACACAAGGGCGCTTGAACGACAGCTCGAGATCCTTAAGGAGATGGGATGCAATGCCATTCGTACAAGCCATAACCCTCCTGCGCCGGAGCTGCTCGACCTTTGCGATAAAATGGGATTTCTTGTTGAAGATGAAGCTTTCGATGCATGGAAGACACAAAAAAAGAGAGGCGACTACAACAAGCTTTTCTATTCCTGGCATGTTGAGGACCTGAAAGCGATGGTTCGCCGCGACAGGAATCATCCATCGGTGTTCATCTGGAGCACAGGCAATGAAGTTAATGACCAGAATAATCCTGCACTTTCAGAGAGCCTGAAGGCGATAATAAAATCGGAAGACGTCACCAGGCCCGTAACTTCGGGCTGCAACTGGGACGAATCCGGTACTAACGGCTTCCAGAAGACACTCGATGTTTTCGGGATCAACTACCGGCTATACAGGTATGATGCATTCTTTGCCCTGAAAGATAACGATAACCTGCCAATCCACTCAAGCGAATCAGCATCCACAATAAGTTCCCGCGGAGAATATTTCTTCCCTGTTGTACAGGGGGACCTGAATAACAATCTTCCCGGTAAAGGAATATTCCAGATATCATCATACGACCTTGCATATCCAAGCTGGGCAACAACCCCGGATCAGCAATGGGAAATGCAGGACAAATATCCGGGAGTCTTTGGAGAATTCGTCTGGACAGGCTTCGATTATATAGGAGAACCGACTCCATACGGCGGGGATCTTACCGGGCTGAAACCGGGAACAAGAGCTTATAACAGTGCTAAAGAACTTCTTGACAAACAGAATGTTATGGAAGTGCCGTCACGCAGCAGTTATTTCGGGATTCTGGATCTCGCAGGATTTAAAAAGGACAGGTTCTGGCTTTACCAGTCAAAATGGAAACCGGAATTGCCGATGGCTCATATCCTCCCCCATTGGAACTGGCCTGAAAGAAAAGGTCTCGTCACACCTGTGCACGTTTATACATCAGGCGATGAAGCTGAGCTTTTCCTGAACGGCAAATCGCTGGGAAAGAAGAAAAAAGGTCAGTATGAATACCGGCTCAGGTGGGATGATGTTATCTATCAGCCGGGAGAACTTAAAGTGATCGCATACAAGAACGGTCAGAAATGGGCCGAGGATGTAATGAAGACAACAGGAAAAGCATCACAGCTTACCATGGAAACTGACCGGGAGTCTATAGCCGGCGACGGAAAGGACCTTGCTTTTATAACAGTTAAGATCACCGATAAGAACGGATTGCCAGTGCCGCGAAGCAACAACATGCTTAATTTCAGCATCGAAGGCCCCGGTAAAATAATTGCAACTGATGCAGGCGATGCAACAAGCCACGAATCGTTCCAGGCAAAATCAAAGAAAGCCTATAACGGTATGTGCCTGGTTATTGTAGCGGCTGAGAAGGGAGCAACAGGTATAATCACTCTGAAGGCAGAATCAAAAGGTTTGAAGGGAGCATTTGCATCTGTAAAATTACAATAAAAAACTCCCCTCCTCGGAGGGGTTGGGGGTGGGTAAAAACCATGCAAACCCACCCCTGCCCCTCCCCGGAGGGGATCCACTTAAATCCCAATGTTAAAAAAAATCCCCCACACATATGTAATAGTCTTCAGCATTGTTGTGCTCTCTGCAATGCTTACCTGGGTTATTCCGGGAGGTGCTTTTGACAGACAGACAATCAATGTAAACGGGATCGACCGGTCGGTAGTTATCCCGGGTTCATTTCACACTGTTGAAAGGAACCCTCAGACCTGGCAGATCTTCTCTGCCCTCTTCGATGGTTTTGTGGATAAGGCAGATATTATCGTTTTCATTCTGATAATCGGAGGCGCATTCTGGATTATGAATGAGAGCAAGGCTATTGATGTCGCTATCGGGTCGTTTCTGAAATTCACAAGAAGGATCGAGCACAACCGGTTTGTTGCACTAATAGGTGCCGACAACATCATCTTTATTATGATAATGTTGATGTTCAGCATCTTCGGGGCTGTTTTCGGGATGAGCGAGGAGACAATTGCGTTTATCATAATCTTTGTCCCTCTTGCAATTTCCATGGGTTATGATTCTATTGTAGGCGTATCGCTTTGCTTTGTTGCAGCAGCGCTGGGATTTGCAGGAGCCATTCTCAATCCCTTTACGATAGGGATCGCACAGGGCCTGTCGAACCTGCCGCTCTTTTCAGGTATCGGTTACAGGATGTTTTGCTGGATAATAATCAATATCGCAGGGTTCTGGTTCGTATTGAGGTATGCCATAAAGGTGAAGAAGAATCCCGCCTTATCTCCGGTTAAGGAAGATGATAAATACTGGATCGAACGCAGGGGGATGGAGAAATCGCAGATTGTTTATCACACACCTTTATCAGCCTGGATAATATATGCAATCATAATCGTAGTGCTGGGTTTATTTTCGTGGTTTAATCCGACTACTGCCATCACTTTAGCCGATAAGAAAATCGTATTTCCTGCACTGCCGGTTATAACCTTTATTTTTGTTCTTACAGGATTGCTGAGCCTGAGAAAATCGGTCCATTTTTTTATTCTGCAAATTCTGGCCATCACTATCCTGATACTTATTACAGGCGTAATGGGATATGGCTGGTACATAATGGAGATAGCAACCCTGTTTTTTGCCATGGGACTGGCAGCAGGAATTTCGATGAACTATTCTGCAAACCAGATCACAAAGCTCTTACTGGACGGTATTAAAGATATCCAGTCGGCAGCAATAATTGTAGGACTGGCCGGCGGGATTATCATCATACTGAACAATGGAAATATAATTGACACTATGCTCTACAAACTTTCTGAATCAATATCGGGCATGGGAAGAATGGCTTCACTGGGTATGATGTATGTGGTGCAGAATCTTATCAACCTGGTGATGCCGTCAGGTTCCGCAAAAGCAGCACTCACAATGCCTATGATGTCGCAATTCTCTGATCTTATAGGCTTGTCGCGCCAGGCTACAGTAATGGCTTATCAGTTTGGAGATGGATTCACGAACATGATAACTCCAACTTCGGGTGTGCTGCTTGGAGTATTGAGTGTGGCGAAGATACCATATGAGAAATGGTTCAGATGGATATTGCCTCTTATGGTGATCCTTATTATTCTTGGATTTATACTCCTGATTCCTACCGTGTTTTTGAAGTTGGACGGCTTTTGATCTCATGTTAATTATTCTTAAAAAAGCCAATTCTGCCCCGTATTAAATACTTTTTTTAATACTTTCACGTCCTGAAATAAGGCAGTTGTGCCAATTTTGACAAGAGATGAAGAAGACACTGATTACCACAGGTTTAATAATTGCTGCAGCACTTGTTGCGCTTTTCATTTTCGACAGGATGACCTCCAGGGATAATACTGAAGCAATGTTCGCTGAGGTTAGCAGGGGGAAATTTGATGTTGTGGTTTCTGTTACCGGTGAACTTGTAGCTGAAAATTCTATTGAGATCAAAGGTCCTGCTTTCGGGCAGGGAAATGATGTAAGATCAACAAATGTCAGGATCACTGACCTGATCCCCGAAGGCACAGAAGTGAAAAAAGGGGATTATGTGGGAAGTCTTGATAAAACCGAACTTGATAATGAGGTCAAAAGTATCCGGGAGAGGATAACTGAAATGGAACAGCAGCTGGAAACTCAGATTCTTGATACTGCAGTCCAGCTGACCAATATCAGAGACCAGATAACCAACCAGTTACATACTATAGAGGAAGCTGAGATAAAGGCTAGGAATTCAAAATTTGAATCACCGATGACTCAGAGAGAAGCAGAAATAGATCTTGAAAAGGCGAGAATGGTTATGGATCAGTTAAAAAGATCATATGAACTCAAGAAAGCTCAGACCCGGGTAAATATAGGGAACAGGAAGATGTTTCTGAACAGGATTAACAGAAGACTGGCGGATTACGAGAATACTCTCAGAGAATTTACAATCACAGCCCCTTCCGATGGCATGGTAATATATTACAAAACAAGGCTTGGCACAAAAAGAAAAGTCGGGCAGACAATTAATGTTGTCGATCGTACGGTTGCAACAATACCTGATCTGAGATCGATGCTTTCCAGAGTATATGTAAGCGAGGTTGAGATTAACAAAGTCAAGCCTGGCATGCCTGTTTCAATAACTATCGATGCATTTCCCAACAAATCGTATACCGGCACTGTATTAGTTGTTGGAAATATCGGGGAGAAACTTCCGAACTCCGACAGCAAAGTCTTTGAAGTCACAATAAAGATTGCGGGAACCGACATGGACATGAGGCCTTCGATGACTACGAACAACAAAATACTTATCAAGTCGCACGAAGATGTCAACTACATTCCCCTTGAATGCGTTCATACGGGAACTGACAGCATACCTGTTGTTTACACAAAAAGCGGTATCAGACAGCCGGTTATACTGGGTGATGCCAATGAAAAATATGTCATTATTGATGACGTATTGAAGCCTGGGACGCCCATCCATGTTGAAATCCCGGAAGAAGCAAAGAACTTCAAAACTTCTAAATAAAAAAAAGGGCTCTTTCGGGCCCTTTTCTTTTTTCCACCCCTAGATCCCGCACAAGCGGGACTTAGACCCCTTCAGGGGGTCGGTGGGCGTTCATAATTACTTCTTGTCATAAACCATCGTACTGGTCATATCCGCGCCATCCATACCTCTCCTGGTTGATTTAACTGCCAGAGTGTTAGCATCAGTAAGAGACCAAACTTCTGTTGTTACCATTTCCATATCATTGAATGATCTTTTTGTAACAATAGTCAGAGATTTGCCATCAGCTGACCAGGTGGCTGTCAACTTGCTGTCACCTCTTTGTGAAGCGTTTACAGTTTCCTTTCCGTCGAGAGTTACTTTGGTTTCTGTAGTCATTGGTGTTCCATCCTGACCGGTTCTGGTTCTGGTCTGGGTTAAAAGGTTAGCTTCCTGTTTTACGGTAAGAGGACCACCGCCGAAACCGCCCATTCTCTGGCCCTGTCCGGCTCCCTGAGGAGGCTGACCCTGAGGAGGCTGACCCTGACCCTGGGGCATACCCATCTGACTCTTCTCGGCATTTAATACCCAGTTGCCTGAGAAATTAGCTTTGCCTGCCTGTGCAAATGTCGAATACGGCATTGCAAGGAAAGCAAGGATTATCATTGCTGATAATGCGATCTGTAGATTCTTGAATTTTCTTTCCATTTTTAATTTTTTTGATTGATTAATAGTTAGACAATGTGTCAAAGTTATTTATTCCCTGATATCATTGTCATGGTTTAATGATTTTTTAAGAAAAATTAATATTCAAAAGACGTGCCAGTATTTTTGGGCCAGCTGAAAAAAAATCATTAACATTGCAAATTAGCTGTGAAGATCAAATTAATAACATCAAAAATAAACTTTAGTGATGATTAAAAGATTCTTACCCATTATGATTGCCGCATTGATCCTTGCTTCATGCGGCAGCAAATCAGGCAAAGAGGTTTCAAAAGCAAACGAAGAGGCTGTAAAGATTGAGTTTGCCTCGCTCGTCGCAAACCCTTCGGATTATGTCGACAAGGATGTTGCAGTTAAAGGAAAAGTTGTTCATGTTTGCAAGGTAACCGGGAAAAAATTGTTCATTGTAGGTGATGATCCCGATGTAAGGCTTTTCGTGTCAGCTGGTGAGAACACTCCAAAGTTCCCGATGGAACTACTGGGGAGCGAGATCTCCGTTGAAGGGCATCTTCAAAGAGTTGTTACTGCAGCGAAGCCTTCAGAAGAAACTATGGTCGCAAGCCTTGAGAATGCAGCGTCAGGCGATACAACCGTTAAGAGCGCTGAAGAATGCGAGACTGAAGCAGCTCTTGCAAAGCAGACTTCGCTGGGCGACCTGATGATGGTTTATAACAAGCATGAGGTTGTTAAATAATTAACAGAACTTTTACTTCAAAAGGTCAGACTACTCTGGCCTTTTTTAATTATTCCTTAATGAACTTATCAAAACTTAACCGGATCACACACCGTGATATCGGCTACCTTATAGCCGGAATGACAATAATATATGCCCTGTCGGGGATAGCCTTAAATCACAAACACGACTGGAACCCGAACTATATAGTAGACAGCTACGAGTTTAAAACAGACTTCAATCTTTCCAGGGAATCATATTCAGATGAGACTGGCAGGGAAATATTGAAAAGTATTCCCGGATCTCCCAGATACAAGACATCGCATTACCCGACAGGCAATATCCTTAATATTTTCATCGACGGCGGATTCGTTCAGATAAATACGAAAACCGGCGAGGGAGTTGTTCAGAAGCTGAGCAAGAGACCTCTTTTCTTCCAGATAAATTTCCTTCACTATAATCCCGGCAAATGGTGGAAATGGTTCAGCGACATATTCTGTATCAGCCTTATACTGGTGACTATCACCGGATTATTCATTATCAAAGGTAAAAACGGAATAACACGGAGAGGGGCCGTACTTACAATCATCGGCATTATCCTGCCGCTGATATTCCTGTTTATCTACTAAAAGGCATCTGAGCAGGTTTTAATCCGGTTATTCTATTTTCTCCTGTCGCGCATGTGAATGATTTTTCTTCAGAAATTAGGTATTTGAACTGATATTTGCAGAATGTTTTTCAAATACCTTTGAAGCTTTCAAAGATAATCACGTGGGCCAACCGACCTTAAAAAAAACGGAAGTCATTTCAACAGGAAAAACTATGTTCTGGTTTTTTGCCGGCGGTGAAACAAGGGATGACAGGTTCAACGTATTCACCGGATCTTTCATCAGGCTCATGAAGGAAATCCTGGGAAACGAATTTGACTTCATCAGAGGTGTATATTTTAAAACTAATTTGAGGAATGTAGCCTGGGCATTGAATAATTCCCAGAAACCCATTAAAGATCCGGGTCAGAACAGAATGATCGATACGGCTTTAAAACAGATCCTTTCAAATGGTTATTCGCCTGAAAAACAGCTGGTTATTGTGTCATCAAGTTCCGGCAGCGTAGTTGCCGCCCAAACAGCTTGCTATCTGGCTGAAAAGAACCGCGACAAGCTCCTTTTCAGGAAACCATTTCATCTTGCGCTCGGGGCAAGCATGATGTCAGCCGATTCAAGGCTTTTCAGACAGCTCGAGATGTATCGGAAGAAAGGCCAGCTGGGCATGCTTATCTATGATGATCTGCAGGATGAAGGAGACAACTCGAAGGGTGTCGGCGGCAATTCGCGGATCAGTGCATGGATCAATGCAGCAGGACTTATTATGCCATGGTTATCCTGGAAATTCAAGGGTCCTTCCTTTCTCAACATCGATCCGGTGAAAGGACATCTTCATCGCAGGAGATCTCAGACGGTAGTTAAAGCATTGGATTTTATCGATGTGCTGCTCGTAAAAAATAACCTGGCCGGAGATTTTTACAGGGAGAAAGCAAAAAAAATTATCAGCAGGGAGATCGAAAAAAGCTGATTCACATGCACTCATCCCCCCTGCCCTCCCGCTGCGCTGAAGCTTCGCGGGAGGGAAAAGAAGGGGGTGAGTACGTGTAACTATTTAATCATCATATCCAGCAACGGGTCCTCTCCCAGGAAAGCCACCAGGTTATCATTCCTCTTCACGGGCCCTACTCCGGGGGGAGTGCCGGTAAATATAAGGTCGCCTGTCTTAAGAGTAAAGAATTTTGAAACGAAGGCGACTATCTTATTGATGCTGAAGATCATGTCAGATGTGTTCCCCTGTTGCACCGTTTTTCCGTTTATCTCAAGCCGGAAGTCCAGATTATTAATATCGTGAAGAGAGGAAACGGGGATGAAGCGGCCCAGAGGGGCTGCCCCATCAAAGCCTTTTGAAAGTTCCCAGGGCAGGCCGGCAGCCGCATTGCGGCTTTGAATATCCCGTGCAGTCAGGTCGAGGCCTAATGTCAGTGAATCATAGTACCGTGGAGCAAATTTTTCCGAGATGCCTTTTCCAAGCTTGCTGATCCGGATTACAACTTCCACTTCGTAGTGGATCGATGATGAAAAGCCGGGGAGGAAGAAAGGCTTATTATTCTTAAGTATCGATGAATCTGGTTTCATGAACACGACTGGTTCTGTCGGCAGAGCCCATCCGAGTTCAAGAGCATGTTTCCTGTAATTAAGTCCTATGCAGATTATCTTCATTTCACGCTTTTTTACTAAAAGCTCTCAACTTGATCTCGGTGAGGACTTTCTTTGTATAGAGTGGAAAATCACCGTTCATCATCCATGAGTAATATGAAGGATCTTCAAGGAAGACTTTTTCAACAGGTTTTCCCTTATGCTTGCCGAAGTTGAAAATTTCCACTCCGTTTTCATCGAAAATTATCCTCCCTGCAAAGTCGGCGTTATTATTGAATGCACTGAAGTCCGCAAGCTTCTCAATATTATTCTCAAGGTCAGGATAAGTGTCGAGCTGTGATTTCAGGATTTCATATGTTGCGGCAGTGTCAGCTTCTGCAGTATGGGCATTCTGAAGGTTCTTTTTGCAGTAAAACTGGTATGCTGCAGCAAGGGTTCTTTGTTCCTTTTTATGGAAAATGACCTGGACATCCACGTACCTTCTCTTCCTGAAATTAAAATCGTTGTTTGTTCGGAGGAACTCTTCTGCCAGAACGGGGATGTCGAATTTAATTGCATTATAACCGGCCAGGTCACAACCTTCCAGGAAAGCTGCCAGGTTTTTTGCCAGATCCTTGAATTTAGGTGCATTTTCCACATCGGAATCAGATATGCCGTGCAGCGCTGTAACTTTTGGAGGAATAGGCATTTCAGGATTGACAAGCGTTGTCATCCATTCTTCTTTTCCGTTTGGGGAAATCTTTAAAAGGGAAATCTCGACAATACGGTCAGTCGCAACATTTATTCCTGTTGTTTCCAGATCGAGGAAAACAACAGGGCGCTTCAGGATCAGTTCCAAGGTCAGGCGTTTATCATCATGGGCATGAGAAGCATGAGAAGGTCCTCAGCGTCATTTTCAGTTTCAGCCGGAAGGAAGAGACCTGCCCTTGTAGGATCAGCAAGCTCGATCATTACATCCTGCGATGCGATGTTTGCGAGAATTTCCAGGAGAAAGACCGATTTAAAGCCTATCTCGATCTCTTCACCTTCGTACTGGCATTTAATCCTTTCATAGGCTGATATCGAAAAATCGATGTCCTGCGCAGAGACCATTACCTGGTTCCCCTTCAACTGAAGCTTGACCAGGTTGCTTGCCTGATTGGAGAATACGGATACCCTTTTAAGAGTGTTATAGAATTCGACTCTGTCGATGGTTATTTTCCGTGGATTGTTTTTTGGGATAACGGAGTTATAGTTGGGATAATTTCCTTCAACCAAACGACAGACAACTTTATAGTCGTTAAGGTTGAAGAAGGCGTTCTTGTCGTCGAATTCCACCTTGAATGGGCCCTCTTCCCTTGGAAGAATATTCCTGAGCAGTGACGCCGGTTTTTTGGGAAGTATGAAAGAGGCATTGTCATCCGCATGAGCGTCACTCCTCTTGTATCTTACCAGTTTGTGAGCGTCGGAGGCAACGAAAGTTATCTCGCTGGTCGATGCTTCGATAAAAATACCGCCCATTACCGGACGAAGTTCATCATCGGCTGTTGCAAAAAGTGTTTTGCTTATCCCGGCGAGCATAACATCTGCATTAATGGTGAAGGAGAATTTCTTATCCTTCTTGATTGCCGGCAGAGCAGGAAAGTCGACACCATTCTGACCCATCACATTGAATTTTCCGTTTTCAGAGCTGATCACAACAGCCATAGTATCAGGATTGATGTCAAACGTTAATGGCTGGGCAGAGAACTCCTTTAAAGTGTCCAGCAGTATCCTGGCCGGAAGTGCAATCATTCCATCGCCCTGAGTGTTTTCCAGCTTCATCCTTGTAATAAGAGTCGACTCGAGGTCGGATGCAGTTATCTCAAGATCATTGCCGCTGAGGTTGAATAAAAAATTATCAAGGATGGGAAGCGTGTTCTTGGAACTGATAACCCTGCTTATAGCCTGCAGATGACCAAGAAGCTCTGTGCTTGACACTACAAATTTCATATTGTCGCCGGTTTAAGTTGAATTAGTATTAAAGTCCTTTATTTATTTCATTAATTATTAAGATATTGAGCTACGTACAAGGCTCAATTCACAATTATCAATATTACAAAAAAAAAAGATTCCTTCAAACAAAAGTTATTGACCAAAGAAATAGGATCTCTTCTTTACCAGAGGATCAATATCGAAGTATCTCACAATAAAAAGGGTATTGCTGTTATCCGTCTTTCCCCATAACCTGTCGCTATCCTTTTTCCCGGTTTCAGTACTTGTTCGTTCCCATAGTGTCAATACCGATGAAATGCCATCCGTCTTCCTGACTTTTATCCTGTATAACGGGGTTGACGATTGGATGCTGTCGGCTTCAGGCCGGGAAAGATCAAGAGCCCAGCTTTCAAAAGGGATCATGGCAAAATATGAAATATAGCGCTGAACCCGCGATGTATCCCATCCTGTAAGGCTTGTGTTTCCGTCGGAAAGAGTATATAAGTTGTTCTTTCTGTTTATAGTAAAGGATGATGAAGGTTCGGCAAGATTCTCGAAAGTCACGCCAAGGATATCTGACGGAAGCAGGTTAAATATTGTATAGGGAATCCAAAAAAGTTCATTCACAGTGAAGCCCGAACCTATATCTGCTTCATAACCAGGAACATGAACAATGAATGGTTTTGATCTCTCATTTATTTTCATTATATTCCCATAAACGTTCGATCCGGTCTTAAATACAAGGAAGGATGAAAGCAACTTCCTGTTTTCATAAACCTGCACTCTTACCGGATCAATCTTTCTTTCCGTGATTTCCTGCAGAAATAATTCAGGAGCGACAGGAGACTTGATCTTCATTTCTGTAAGAATTCTTTCAATGAACGCAACAGCGCTTCGCCTGGCCTCTTTCTTTCCGTTTACCAGCCACAGATCCTCCTTTTTCTCAAGCGTCAGCTTTTCCCGGTCACTGGTAAGCTCAATCATGGTAATCTCCTTATCCGGCGCTGAAGAAAAAGAAGTCTGATCTTTGCCGAAAGGCATTCTTCCACGGAAAACCAGAACCAGGATCAGGACAACGATCAGGATCAGCGTCAGCGACAGATTTCGGGATGCAAGCCTGTTCAATTTCAAATTTTTGTATATTTTCTTTTCCTGAAGAAAGCATTGATAAGTCCGGCAAGGATCACGATAAGCACCGGACCAGCGACATTGAGCAACTGCCACATCGTCTTTCCCGCTTTTATCCTTGGTTTATCGAGGAGTCTCAGTTTAACCTCGCGTGACCTGAGATTCATGAGTCCGTAATCATCAACAAGATAATTAATGCAGTTTACAATAAAATCCCTGTTACCGATGATCTGCCCGGTATACCTGTCATTGCTCAACGGGAAATACCCTGAAGCAGACCCGGATATTGAAATCTCGTTCCTGATAATATCGCCGTCACCAACAACAATCATCTTTGTTTTGCTGCTTTGAGATTTCAGCTTGAAATCAGGGCCTGAGACCAGACTATTGGTCATCCTGTTTTTGAAAGCAGACGTAAAGACTCCCTCGAGAAGAACAGCTGCCGGAAGATTTTGCTTACCGAAATCTTTCTCGTCTGTAACCTGATCAGCTTCCTTCAGGCTTATCCTCATCGGCGGAGAGATTGTTCTTGTGTACTTTGAGGTTGAAAGAAGGACTCTTTTTTTGATTTCAGGATCGAGTCCGACCGTATCAACAGTATTCACGAATTTCCCGGCAACCCTGTTTAGATTCCTGGTGACAGGGTGGTCCTGACTGGGATACAGGCGGGGATAATAAATCCAGTTCGCAGGAACCACCTGCTTGTTTTCAGGCCCGGTCAGAACAGTCAGGGGTATCACCATGCAATCCAGATCCTGAATAATTTCCGGATTCACACGTGCACCGTACCTGAAAAGCTGATCTTCGATGTTCAGCGGGGAATATACGCCTACCGTCTCACCATATGCGAGTGAATCAGCGTTAACTGAGATCTCGTCAAAGAGCCATAATACCTTTCCCCCGCTCATTATATACTGGTCGATCACCAGCTTGTCTTCTTCACTGAATTCCTTTGAAGGACCTGCCACGATCAAAGCTGAATATTTGTCAAGGATCCCCTGCCTGCCTCCGATCGTTCCCCTGTCGATGGTAAAATATTTGGCAAGGTTCCGGGTGACGTCTGCGACTTCAATCTCCGTATATTCCCCGTGTCCTTCCAGAAATGCCACCTTATAGATTGTATCAGAAGTTAATGTTGAGACAATCTGGATCATCTCATATTCCAGGCTTTCCTGTGAATGAAGGATATTCTGCTCATATGAAATAGTCTGATCATTTTTAAGGAAATCAAGGGGCACTTCCGCCCCGTTATAGTTAAATATCATTCCCGGGAACACCTTTCTCTGGCTTGAACCTCCTTCATCATCACCTGAAATAATATTAATTGGATTGAGCCCTTTCGCGATAAGCTCTTCATACTGTTTCTCTCTTTGCCTGACATCTCCCGAGCCCGCAGGATTTATAAACTCGTAATCAATTTTCCGGTCCGATTCAATTCTGAATTCCTCGAGCATATCCTGAACTGATCTCTTCAGCCGCTTGAGCGGAACAGGCATTTCTCCATCAAGGTAAACCTGGATATAAATATCGTTTTCAAGGTTGTTGAGAATATCACGTGTTGGCCGGGATAGTTGATATCGCTTGTCTTCGGTAAGGTCGATCCTTATACGGACAAAGCTGGCCGCCGCAAGAATCAGCATGACTGCTCCGGCATTCAGGATGAACCGCATCCAGCTTTTTATCTTTATATCACCCGATTCTCTATTTTTAGCAAAGCCGCGACCTGTTTTTTCCCATTTGCGTGAAACTAGCACAAGCCGTGCCGCCTCATTGAAAATAAATGAGATTGCAAGAAAATAAACAACATCCCTCAGATCAATGACTCCTCTGCTGATCGATTTATAATGCTCATTTATCCCCAGCCCGATTACAAATTCATCCAGTTCTTTAAGGCCCGGCAGATAGGCAAAAGAATCGAATCCCATGAACATCACGAAGCAGATAAGAACAGCCAATATGAAAGCAATAACCTGATTATCTGTAACTGATGATGCAAAAATCCCGGCTGAAGCGTAGATGGCTGCAAGAAAAAAGAGACCCAGAAATGCTCCAAGAGTGCCTCCTCTGTCAAGATTGCCGGGAGTTTCACCCAGGATGTAAACAGAAATATAGTAAACAATGCAGGGTAAAAGAGACAGCAAAACAAGAATTAAGGATGCCAGGTACTTTCCCCAGATTATTTCTCTTTCGGATACAGGTTTTGAATATAAAAGTTCTATCGTTCCAAGTCTCTTTTCCTCAGCGATCATTCTCATTGTAACAGCAGGTACGAGAAAAAGAAACACCCATGGTGAAAGAAAGAAAAGAGTATCAAGGCCGGCATAGCCGCTGTCGAGGAGATTCAACTCTCCCGGAAATACCCACATGAACAGGGAATTCACCAGCAGGAAAACGATTATGGCAATATAACCGGTCAGGCTGCTGAAAAAACTTCTTATCTCTTTCCTGAAAATAGACAGCATAACAGAATTTGATTGGTAAAAATAATTAAATAAATGTTTGATCGCCCCCCTTGCCCCCCTAAAGGGGGGTATAAAGTCAACTCTATTTTGAGCCCCCCTTCAGAGCTTGTCCCGCTTCAGCGGGAGGGGGTGGGGGGCCAATTGACACGCCCGTATAGTAAAACTCTATTATCTGCTTATAATTGAAACCTTTTGCGGCCATCACCATGGCTCCCTCCTGGCATAGACCAACGCCATGTCCATATCCTCTGCCCCTGAAAATTACCGAATCGCCTGCCACAGAAACTGAAAAGTATGTAGATCTGAGATCAAAGTCCTGTCGTATCTTCTGCAATGGAAGTGAAAATGAACCAGTCCTGTAATTTGTCGCTCTGACGATCTGTGAAAAATTTAACAGTGAACTGCTGGCCGTACTTCCGGTAAAACCTGATTTCCGTAAATAGGCGATCCAGTCATCGAGAGCTGATGATTTATTCCATTTTGCATTTCGCGATTCGAGGCAATACGGATCCCTTACTTTCTTCAGGTAAGGCTGCGGTGTCAGCCAGGCATCTTCGGAAGGCAATGTTTCGCCTCCGCAGTTTGAATGAAAGGCTGAAACTATCGGAAGTGAATCAGGCCCGAGGATCACCTCTCCACTTGTTTCAGAAGCGGCTCTGATAATGATAGTATCGAATGATATTCCGTTAAAGGCCTGACAGTGGGTATTATCGCAAAGGTTGAAATGATCCGCTGCATGTTTATCCAGATACCTGGACGCATATGTGCGTACTATGACAGCCTGTGTTTTATAAAATTCGATGTTCTTCCCCGTACCTCCTTCTGTTTGCACGACACCCGCTATGTATGATTCAAGATCACAGGTATTTATAAACAGTATTGTACCAAAGTCAGGAATACAGGAAAGATCCCCTGAATATGTTTGTCTCAATTGTGATTTACCATTTGATCGCAGGGAAAAGATATCCTTTCCTGTCCTTCCCCTGAACAGAACTGAATCGCATGCGACAGCTCTGTCGTTCATGACTTTCACCGCTAGTCTGCTCCTGGATTTCACTATTAAGACAAGGTTCCCTGGTTTAACTATCCAGTTATTATCGGAAAATGTAATGACCTCATATTCACCCGAGGTGACAGAGAATACTGCTGATTCAGGTTCCTGATCCGCAAATATGCGGATATTGACCTGAGCCATTGATAAAATTTCCGAAACAATAAAAAGAAAACAGGCAGTAAAAATGAGTCTCGGGTTCAAATGATGATAAAAACAATTAAACCACGGAGTCTCACGGAGTATGCACAGCTTGACCTGATTTATCAGGGGAGTCACACTGTAAGAATTCTTCTGAATTAAACTCGGTGTTCTTCTCCGTGAAACACCGTGAAGCTCCGTGGTAAAAAAATTTACTATTGATTTAAACATTTTTTTTGGTTGACAGCCGAGTAAGTTCGGTTACCATTTCAGCAGCTATCCTTTCCGAGGCGCCTGCAGGACCAAGTTTTTCTTTTAAAAGCTGGTAATCGCTCATCATTTTCTCTCTCTTTTCTCCGCCGGGCAGGATTGATTTCAACTCTCTGATTATATTTTTCTCATTGAGCTCATACTGCAGCAATTCCTTTACAACCTCCGAGTCCATTATGAGGTTGACCAGTGACACATATTTTACCCTGATCAGAATCCAGCTTACAAGCATCGAAAAGAAATCACCCTTGTAGCAGACCACCTGAGGTATTCCCAGAAGAGCCGCTTCGAGTGTGGCAGTTCCCGATTTTACCAGTGCAGCATCTGCAATACTTAAGATCTCGTAGGTCTTTTCCTTTATCAGCCTGACTGGTTCATCGCCAAGGATCTTAAGATAAAGATCATCAGGCAGGTTTCTGACTCCTGCAAGTATAAACTGGAATTCAGGAAAATACTTCGCCACTTTTATCATCTGGGGAAGTATGCTTTCAACTTCGTGTCTTCTGCTGCCTGCCAGCATCGCTATTACCGGTCGTGGGTCTGGTCCGAGTGAAGAAATGATCTCCTGCCGGTCAGGCATAGATTCTTTTCTCCTCACTATTTCATCAACGAGCGGATTCCCACGATATTTCACCTCAACACCATGCCTTGCGTAGAATTCAGTTTCGAATGGGAAAATGGTGAACATCCTGTCGACATATCTCTTAACCTTCTTCACACGGCCCTCATTCCATGCCCAGAATTTAGGAGAGATATAGTAGAACACCCTTAAGCCATTTCTCTTTGCGTATTTTGCTATCCTGAGGTTGAATGCAGGGTAGTCAATAAGAATTACAGCATCAGGCTTAAAAGAAAAGATCTGGCTCTTGCACAGGATAAGATTGCGCGAGATCCGGCCAAGGTTTCTGAGTATCAATGTAAAGCCCATGAAAGCAGTCTTCCTGTAATGCATCATGAGCCTGGCCCCTGCTGCCTCCATCAGGTCTCCCCCCCAGCAAAGTATCTCAGCTTTATTGTCAGATGATTTAAGCTCCCTGACCAGGTTTGACCCGTGCAGGTCGCCTGATTGTTCTCCCGCTACAATGAAGTACCTCATAGAATGATCTTTACAAGGAATACAATCAACGCCCAGAGTATTGTTATTCCAAGAACCCCGCGGGATGCTTTTAGCATATCGAAATGATTGAAAAACAGGAATATAAGAACGTTAGGAAACACACACAGGCTGATTATGTTGGTCTCCATGCCAGCTGCCCTGACCCTGCTGAACCATTCATTAAGCGACGGATCACCCTTGGCAAAAAGAAAAATAAATACTGATATAATAGCAGGAAGGATAAAACCGGCAATCACTCCGGTTGAAACCCTGTCGTATTTTTCTGAGATTGTCATTTGCTGAATTTTCTTCTCAGTTCACCTAGATACCCGTGTGCAGTCATATCAACAGTTACCGGAACTACCGATACATAGCCATGTTCCAGAGCCCACTCATCGGTATCTTCAGCTTCAGGCTCATGGTTCTGGAAGGTGCCTGTCAGCCAGTAGTAAGTCTTGCCCATTGGATCCTTCCTCTTTTCAAACTCCTCTTTCCAGTTTCCCCTTGATTGCCTGCATACTTTTATGCCTTGTATTTTATCAGCTTCGATTGCCGGAACATTTACATTCAGGCATATTCCCGGAGGCAGCTGTTCTATTTCCAGCTTTCTCATAACAGTTCTGATGTATTCCTTGCATACCGAGAAATCTGCTGCCGGTGAAAAGCTGTTGAGTGAGAATCCTACCGAGCATATCCCATAGAGGCATCCTTCAAGCGCTGCAGCCATTGTTCCTGAATAGAGGACGCTGACCGAGGCGTTGGCTCCGTGGTTAATGCCTGCCACAACAAAATCGGGTGTTCTCTCAAGTAGCTGGTTTATGGCGAGCTTCACGCTGTCGGTTGGTGTTCCGTTGCATGCGTAGATCCGGTGCTTGTCATTTTCTTCAAGAAGCTTTACTCTCAGCGGTGTCTTCACGGTAAGAGCCTGAGACATTCCTGATTGGCTTTCCATTGTGGAAACCAAAACAATCTTGCCGAACTCCTCCATGACCTCAAGGAGAGTCTTTAAACCGGCAGCATACAAGCCATCATCATTAGTCAACAGAATGAGTTTATCATCTTTTTCAATAACCATATAGCAGACTTTGGCTGCAAAGATAAAGAAATACCAGACCTGTTCACCATCTCAACAGGCAAGAAATATCCAAGGTTTCTGAACCATGCGTAAGTCAGAAAACTGTATTCAAAATTAAGTCCATTCCGGGATTCAGATCATAGTGATTAAATTACCGGCTATTGCTTCATGCATCTGACAGAAAAACCCTCATCCCAGTCGTAAGTCTGGTGTACACTTGCACCATCACCTTCGTTGATTTTTAAGTAATAGAGATAGCCTGTTACAGTTGTACTGCTCCACCAAAACCCTGATTTACCCATATAGTAAAAACTTCCACCATACCGCTCGCCACCCGGTCTGGCTGAAAAACCTGTTGAATTTGATGTTCCCGAACTCTGTGTTGCCCAGAAAACTGTTCCTGTTTCTTTCAGGGGACCTCCTGCGGATTCTTCACCACCCAGACCATTCACAAGATTCTTCCAGGTAATCTGAGCAGGAACAATCCAGCCAACAGGGCATAAACGGCCCGTAGCTACTGCTTCCCAGTTATATAAAGCCCCATACACTCCACTATACCCCGAATTATTGCCATAGTAACAATACGCGGCAAAACTTCTCCATGTCTCCCCGTCATCGGCACGCCTTATATCATTGCTATTATTATATTTTACTGTCATGAGATTAGATGCCATCACAACCATATCTCCAGCTTTATTCTCAGGATCCGGTTCACCCGATGCTCCTTTACCGGTTCCGATTATTGCTATCGGATAATTATTACCGCTTCCATCTGTGCATGCATGAAAATTGAAAGTTACTGTTTTATCGCCTGTTGGAACAATTGTTAAAACCGTGCTGTATATACCTGAAATCCCTTTAATCTTCAATCTGTCACCGGTTGTATATTGCATTGTCTTTTCAACTGTTGTACCTTTTATACCTTCCGGTTTTTCTTTTAAGGAAAGTGTATGTTCATAAGCAATTTCAGGTGTTCCTGCCGATGATCCGGAACTTATTAATCTCCCACTGCAGGAGTACCGGCCGGAAGTCACCTTCGCAAGATAAATCCCGCCTTCAATGCCCTGAATAACATATACATGTCTTCCCCTGGTCAGTAGATCATTTCTTTGTGATATTTTCCTTCCGGAAATATCGTACAGAGTAATTGCAGTTTCTCCTGTTTCCGGCAGGATGAACTGCATTTTTGCCTGGTCTTTCATCGGATTGGGATAGAAACGTACCATACCGGTTTCATCCTCATTCATTTCATCAATGCCGGTAACAACAGTTAGGCGAACCGCTTCGCTACCCTTCATTTTAAGCGTTGTACCCTGCATTAGGTTTTCTATCAAAACAGAATCAACTGTTGTACTTGCTCCGGCTCCTGCATAGCTTATGAGGTAGTCCTGGGCCTTAAGATTAAAATTCATTACGACCAGCAGGACTGTAAAAGAGAAAGCCGGTCGTATCGATTTTTGTAGAGTTGTTTTCATAATCAAAATGCTTTTTGGTACCACCTTGATACAAATTGATATGAAAGTTAGGCAAATCAGTAATTCGAGTCAAGTTTTTTTTGTGTGTAAGGTCCATAGCCCTGGTGTCACTTGTGGCGGGTATCCGCAGGTTGGGGACCTTCCGCAGGGCGATGCACTGCTTTATAGTATGTAAGGCCTTAAGCCTTCTTGGTTAATGGTTTAGAACCTACGCAATAAAAAACGTATTTTAATACGTAGATATTTAATTACTGTAAATCTCAATCAGGCTTTTCAGGCTGTTAACAAGTTCATTATTTTTTCACCAGCTCCACCCTTCTGTTCTTTGCCCTGCCTTCCTCTGAATTATTATCAGCTATCGGTTTATCCTGGCCAAATCCTGCAGGACTGAGACGATCCGCAGAAATACCCTGGGCAACGATTGCAGAGACCACTGATTTTGCCCTTGCTTCAGAAAGGGTTTTATTTGATGCCGGAGTACCCACATTGTCGGTATGGCCATCCACCCCAATTTTAAGATCCGGATTTAACTTCAGCATCTGGACTATTTGATCAATAACCTGTTTTGATTCATCCCTTATTATTGATTTACCGGTATCAAAGTTTATATAAAGGGCAATATGTCCATCACGATTAAGTGCTTCAAACATACTGCTTGCAGTTACATCCTGCTTCATTAATTCTTTCAGTATTATTGTTATATAATAATCATCCCCGGCCAGGGTAGCAATTTCGACCCATAATTCATCAATGCCTTTTACGACTTTCCCTACAACTATATTCAGACCATTAAATTCTGCACAATCAGCATCCTGCGGTTCCCCTTCGAAAATAACGGTTCCACCCATATTTTTTATGGCATTTGAATAATTACGTGTTATCTGAATTGCACTCGCTTTCTGTGCATCCTCTTTCAGGCTATATACTCTTCTGACTTTTCTGCCTTCAACTGCTGTGCACTTCTTACCATTCCAGTAATTGTAGCTGTCAAATTCCACGTCTTCCCCATCATAGATTGTATAATTTGGCATTCCTGAGAACCAGGGTGTGTCTTTAAATTGAGGTTCCTCATCCTGGGCCTGAAGATTCAGGATCATTAGGACCAGCATTATTAATGAAGAGTAAGCCGGTCGTATCGATTTTTGTAAAGTTGTTTTCATAATCAAAATGCTTTTTGGTACCACCTTGATACAAATTGATATGAAAGTTAGGCAAATTAGTAATTCAAGTCAAGTTTTGCAGGATATTAACAGACCTCGGCCCTGATTATATCTGTGATGGGCTTTCCTGTGGGGCGCAGCCCTTTCAGTTAATTCAGTGAGGCTGTCTCAAAATCATGAAAAAGCTTCATGATCATAATTTCCCGGACGAAATTACCTTAAGTGCTAAAAACATTTTTTAAAATTCTTACTTTTGCGTTCTGATTCACACAAACATGAAGATCTCATACAACTGGCTGAAAGATTATCTTGATATAGACATTGAACCATTAAAGCTTTCTGAACTGCTGACAGAGATAGGACTTGAGATTGAGGCAATCGAAGAATGGGAATCGGTGAAAGGCGGACTGAAAGGTGTTGTCATCGGAGAAGTACTGACATGCAGAAAACATCCGGCGGCCGATAAGCTATCCGTGACGACGGTCAACATCGGAGCTCCTGAACATCTGCAAATTGTATGCGGAGCTCCAAATGTTGCTGCCGGCCAGAAAGTTCCGGTTGCGACTGCCGGAACAGTGATCTTCAAAGGTGACGAATCACTCGAGATCAAAAAATCGAAGATCAGGGGGGAACTCTCGGAAGGAATGATCTGCGCAGAGGATGAGCTGGGATTAGGGACTCTTCATGAAGGGATAATGGTCCTGAAAGAGGATGCTGTGCCGGGGACTCCTGCTTCAGAATACTTTAAAATAGTCAGGGACACCGTATTTCAGATAGGACTGACGCCCAACAGGATAGACAGCGGATCACATTTTGGTGTTGCAAGGGATCTTGCTGCATACCTTAACATTAACGGAGGCATTGAAAAAAGGGCTGTAAAGCCATCGGTGGAAGGATTCAGTCCTGACAACAACGATAAACAGTATCAGGTGATCATCGAGAACAGATTTGATTGCCCCAGGTACACGGGAATCACAATCAGCGGAGCAACCGTAAAGGAATCGCCTGAATGGCTTAAGAACAAGCTGAAAGCCATAGGACTCAACCCTATAAACAACGTAGTAGACATCACAAATTTTGTTCAGAATGAGATAGGACAACCTCTTCACGCGTTCGATGCCGATAAGATAGAAGGGAATAAAGTAATTATTAAGAACCTTCCGGATAAGTCAAAATTCATTACCCTTGACGGAACTGAAAGAAACCTTTCATCAAAGGACCTAATGATATGCAATGCATATGAGGGAATGTGCATCGCGGGAGTATTCGGAGGCATAAAATCGGGTATCACAGATTCGACAAAGAATATCTTTCTTGAGAGCGCATATTTCAATCCAGTGGCGATAAGAAAAACAGCGAGGCGCCATGGTCTCAGCACTGATGCATCCTTCCGGTTTGAAAGGGGCGCTGATCCCGAAATTGCTCCATGGGCTTTAAAAAGAGCTGCAATGTTCATCAGGGAAATAGCCGGTGGTAAAATCTCTTCAGGGATAATCGATGTATATCCGGAACCGATTAAAAGGAAACAAGTTGAAGTTGCTTATCCGAATATCACAAGACTTATCGGTAAGCATATTGATCCCCTGGTTGTTAAAAAGATACTGGGATTAATGGAAATCAACATAATAAATGAGGAAGATGAGAAATTGCTTCTTGAAATTCCGTCCTATCGTGTTGATGTCAAACGTGAAGCAGATGTTATTGAAGAGATCCTGAGGATATATGGTTACAACAATATCGAGTCAGGCGACCATGTGAACTCAACCTTATATTCCCCGGAAAAACCGGATAAGGAAAAGCTTGTCAACATAATATCCGACATGCTCACATCAAACGGATATTCAGAGATAATGTGCAATTCCCTGAATCCAGCCGTATTTTACGAGACTGGCGATTTTAATACGGAACAGTTGGTGATCCTGGCAAATCCTCTCAGCTCAGACCTGAACGCAATGAGGCAGTCATTGCTTTTCGGAGGGCTCAGTTCCGTAGCCTGGAATATTAACAGACAAAATCCGGATCTCAGGCTTTTTGAATTCGGAAATTGCTATTTCTACAGGAAATCAGGAAGACCGGTCCCCTCCGTCGGCGATTATGAAGAAAAAAAATCCCTCGACATTTTCATTTCAGGAAATAACGGACCCCTTCGCTGGAACCAAAAGGCTGAACCGACAACCTTCTTTAACATTAAATCCGCTGTCGAAATGATACTTTCCAGGCTCAGCCTGGTCCCTGATGATTTGATCCTGGGCGAGAGTAAGAGGAAGTATTTTAGCGAATCTGTCACCTGGCTTTACAGGGACAGGCTTCTTGCAGAATGCGGTAACATTTCAGAAGATTATCTTGCCAGATTCAATATCGGACAGGTTGTCTGGTATGCACATATCGAGTGGGACGTTCTTCTGACGGCTGTTAAAGATCATAAAGTTTCATATACTGAACTTCCAAAATACCCGTGGGTAAGAAGAGACCTTGCCCTGCTTCTCGATAAGGGAGTGAAGTTCGGACAGATCAGGGAAATAGCATTTAAAACTGAAAAACACATCCTTAAGTCTGTCGATCTTTTCGATGTCTATGAAAGCGATTCTCTTGGAGAAAACAAGAAGTCGTATGCTGTCAGCTTCATCCTGAGGGATGATCTGAAAACTTTAACGGACAAGAATATCGAAAAAACAATGAACAGCCTTGTCAGTGCCTTTGAAAGGGAATTAAATGCCAGGATAAGGTAATGAAGAAGAACAGGATCGAATTGCAGAAAGGAGATATTACCTGCCTTGAGGTCGATGCGATTGTGAACGCGGCCAATACTACTTTACGAGGAGGAGGAGGCGTCGATGGTGCAATTCACAGGGCTGCAGGTCCTGAACTGCTTGCAGAATGTGAACAATTGAACGGATGCCAGACAGGCGAAGCGAAAATTACAAGGGGATACAAACTGAAGGCAAAGCATGTGATTCACACAGTCGGTCCTGTCTGGTACGGAGGTTACCGTGATGAACCTGAGCTGTTGGCAGCGTGTTATAAATCTGCATTGAAGCTGGCTAAGGGGAAGAAAATAAAAACTATTGCAATTCCCGGAATATCGACCGGTGCATACGGATTCCCGAGAGCCCTGGCAGCTGAAATAGCTGTTAACGAAACAGTGCAATTTCTCATTAAAAACAGCCTTCCCGAAAAAGTGATTTTCGTGGCTTTCGACAGTGAAAGTTATGAAACTTACAGCAAGCTCCTTAAATGATGCGTTCCATCTTCAGAGCTATCAGAAACTATCTTTCGCTGGTCAGGTTCAGCCACACAGTATTTGCAATGCCATTTGCATTAATCGGATTCTCACTTGCTGTCTGGGGTGATGGAAACAAATTCAGCATTAAGCTGCTTATCCTGATCGTACTATGCATGGTCTTTGCAAGAAATGCTGCAATGGCTTTCAACAGACTTGCGGATAAAAAATTTGATACACTCAATCCGAGGACAAGCAGCAGAGAACTGCCATCCGGGAAAATCGGTTCCAGGCCTGCAGCAATCTTTGTGATTCTGAACTCTCTCCTTTTTGTAATTGCAGCAGGATTCATTAACAGACTTACGCTCTTCCTTTCTCCTGTCGCTCTTCTCATAATCCTTGGGTACAGCCTGACCAAGAGGTTTACTTCACTCTGTCATTTCATTCTGGGTCTTGGTCTGAGCCTTGCTCCGATAGGCGCATATATTTCTGTAACAGGTTCATTTGCACTTCTGCCTGTAATATATTCACTGATAGTATTGACATGGGTAAGCGGTTTCGATATCATCTATTCCCTGCAGGATGATGAATTCGACAGGTCTAACAACCTTCATTCCCTGCCATCCTCTGCGGGAAGAAAAAAAGCCCTTGCGATATCGACAGGGATTCATGCCGTCACAGCTCTTCTGGTCCTGACTACGCTTTACCTGCAGAATGGAGGAACCTGGCACTGGACAGGTGCTGTTATCTTCGTATCACTTCTTGTATATCAGCATTTTATAGTTAAGCATGACGATCTCAGTAAAGTTACGCTTGCATTCGGGACAACGAACGGGATTGCCAGCATTCTATTTGCAGTTTTTGTGATCCTGGACCTATGGCTCAAAAACAGGTGAAGAATAATTTAACATCCATTCTCTGCATACATTGTCGTAATTTTTGTTACTTAGCCAGACTTAAAGACCCTTATGGAAGAAGTTATTGTTAAAGAGGCAGTGACTGCCAGAGAACTCCATGATTTCATTTACCTGCCTGAAAAAGTGCACAGGAATGAACCCAACTGGCTCCCTCCTATTTACATGGATGAGAAGCTCCTGTTCAACAAGAAGAAGAATAAATCCTATAAATATGCAGATGCTGTTCATCTTATAGCCTGCAGGGGCAAAAAAACCGTTGGCAGGATTATGGCGTTGGTAAACAACAGGTACAATGAGATTAACAAGGAAAACCACGGCCGGTTCTGCTTTATGGAATGCTTTAACGACAAGGAAGTGTTTCATGCTCTCATTTCAGCTGCTGAAGAATGGGCGCGAAAAAAGGGAATGTCGAAAATAGTCGGCCCCCTTGGCTTTTCGGATAAGGATCCCCAGGGCTTTCAGATCGAAGGATTCGAGTACCCTATGATTATGACATCAGCAAGCAATTCGCCATATATGGTTGAACTGATCGAGTCGGAAGGGTACGGGAAAAAGGTAGATCTGGTAAATTATCTGGGCAGAATGCCGGATGCTCTTCCTGAGATATATGAAAAGGTCCTGTCGAGAGTGGAGAAAACGGAAGGATACAAAATAAGAGAGTTTGAAACAAAGAGCGAACTCAAAAAAGTTATCATTCCAGCCCTTGAGCTTATGAATGAAACGTTTGCTGAGATCTACGGATTTGTACCCCTAACCGACAAAGAAAAGGTTGAGTTTGTAAACAGGTATCTGATGATACTTGACCCGAGGTTTATAAAGGTCGTTGAAGTGAATGATCAGCTGATAGGGTTCGCCGTTGGCCTGCCCGATCCGAGTCCCGGAATCCTGGCTTGCAGAGGCAGACTGTTCCCCTTTGGCTTTTTAAAAGTCCTTAATGAGATGAAAAGGACAAGGAAACTCATGATGATGCTTGGCGGAGTCAAAAATGAATTCAGGGGGAAAGGCATCGATGTACTTATGGGTGTAAAGATCCTTGAATCGGCAATTAACAAGAAGATGGAGCTTCTTGACAGTCACCTGGTGCTTGAAGACAATTTAAAAATGCGCGCCGAATATGAAAGAGTAGGCCTTAAGGTTGTCAAGAAATTCAGGATATATCAAAAGGACCTTTAATCGCCTCTAAATCCATGAGATGCTAAAAAGAAATGCCCGAAACCGGAATATTCCTGTTCTCATTAAATCAATAATATTGCGGATTGTATTCTAATCAATTTCAAATTCAAATCAAAAATCCGAAATTCGAAATTCGAAATTCGAAATTCGAAATAAAAACTATACCCATGGAACTTCCATTCATAGAACCCTATAAAATAAAGATGGTCGAACCTGTATATACAAGTACAAGAGACCAGAGGGAAAATTGGATCAATGAATCCCGTTTTAATTTATTCAATCTTAAGGCAGAACAGGTGACAATCGACCTTCTGACCGATTCAGGGACCGGAGCAATGAGCGACAGGCAATGGTCAGCACTTATGCTTGGTGACGAGAGTTATGCCGGGGCTTCCTCCTATTATAATCTTAAGAATGCCGTAGAGGAGATAACCGGATATAAGTACTTCCTTCCGACTCACCAGGGAAGAGCAGCTGAAAATGTTCTTTTTTCTGCCCTTGTCAAAGATGGTGACCTCGTTCCGGGAAACTCCCACTTCGATACAACCAAGGGACACATCGAATTCAGAAAGGCAATCCCCGTCGATTGCACCGTTGATATAGCTTCGGATTTTTCAAACCAGGATTCTTTTAAGGGAAATGTCGATCTGCAAAAACTTGAAGTTGTACTAAAAAACAATCCCCGTGAGAAAATTGCCTGCATTATTGTCACTATAACAAATAATACAGCTGGAGGACAACCTGTGAGTATGGAAAATCTTAAGGGAGTCAGGGCGCTTGCAGATAAGTACAGTGTGAAGCTTTTTCTCGACTCAGCGAGGTTTGCCGAGAATTCATGGTTCATTAAAACTAGGGAACAAGGCTATGCTGACAAGACAATTAGGGAGATAGTTCTTGAAATGTTCTCGTATGCTGACGGAATGACTATGAGCTCGAAAAAGGATGCCATCGTTAATATGGGAGGTTTCATAGGATTCAGGGATGAAGAGCTGTTCCGTAGAGCCTCCGCTTTCAATATTATTTACGAAGGATTTATTACATACGGGGGGATGTCGGGTCGCGATATGAACGCGCTTGCCCGCGGCTTGTACGAAGGTACTGACTTTGAATATCTCAGTTCACGCATAGGGCAGATCGATTATCTCGGATCAAAGATGAAAGATTACGGGATCCCTGTCCTCCAGCCTTTTGGAGGACATGCAATTTTCATCGACGCCATGCAATTCCTCCCGCAGATACCTGAACAGGAATTTCCTGCCCAGACACTGGCAGTGGAGATCTATATTGAAGCAGGTGTCAGAAGCACCGAAATAGGAGCCCTGATGGCCGACAGGGACCCTGTTACAAGGGAGAACAGGTTTTCAGGGAGGGAGCTGGTACGGCTTGCCATTCCCCGAAGGGTATATACCGATAATCATATGGATTACGTTGCAGCAGCAGTAAAGAATGTTTACGACCGGAAAGAGGAGATAAGGAAAGGCCTGAAAATAGTCAGGGAGGCTCCAATCCTGAGGCACTTTACAGTTGAACTGGAGAGATCTTTTTGAAATTTGACTAGATTGTTTAACTTTCAGCCTGTTTTCAAGCCTTTATCAGATGATAAAATCAATGACCGGATTCGGCAAGTCAGTTGTCGAAATTCCGCAGAAGAAGATCTCGATAGAAATTAAATCGCTTAACTCCAAATCGCTTGACCTTAACGCAAGGCTGCCATGGCTGTACAAGGAGAAGGAATCTGAGGTCAGGAATATTATGAGCCAGAAACTCGACAGGGGAAAAATCGACCTTAACATCAATTTCGATGTTCTCGACACCGAAATAGTTCCGGTGATTAACAAGAATGTTGTAAAAAATTATTACCTGCAGCTGAAAGAGATTGCCGCTGAACTGAACTTACATACTGAAGACCAGCTCCTTTCAACAATTATGAGACTCCCCGATGCACTCAGAACTGAAAAGCCGGAACTGGATGAGCAGGAATGGAAACTGGTCAGGGAAAAACTGATAGAAGCTATTGATCAACTCGATGCATACAGGATTGAAGAGGGAAAATCAATAGAAACCGATCTTACCGGAGCCATTGAAAGAATAATCAGTTTTCTCAGGAATATCGAAGAATTTGAAGACGACCGGATAAAAAAAATAAGAGAGAAACTAAACGCATCCCTTACCGAAAATGTCGGAACAGAAAACATCGACAGGAACAGGTTTGAGCAGGAACTGATCTTTTACCTTGAGAAGCTCGATATCAATGAGGAAAAGGTAAGGCTAAGGAAACACTGTGAATATTTCCTCGAGAAAACCGGAGCCGGTGAGCCCAACGGAAAGATACTCGGTTTCATTTCACAGGAAATCGGGCGTGAAATAAACACAATCGGATCAAAGGCAAATGATGCCTCAATTCAGAAGCTTGTGGTGATGATGAAGGATGAACTTGAAAAGATCAAAGAGCAGCTCCTGAATGTTTTATAGGATAAATGAAAGGTAAGCTTATAATAATATCGGCACCGTCGGGAGCAGGCAAATCGACAATTGTAAAGCACCTCCTTGCCAGCGACCTCAACCTTGAATTCTCGGTATCGGCAACAACAAGAGCTCCGAGAGGCAATGAAAAGAATGGGGTAGAATATTATTTTATGGATGTTTCAGAGTTCAGAAGAAAAATAAAAAAAGAAGAATTTATTGAGTGGGAAGAGGTCTACCACGACCAGCTTTACGGTACTCTTAAAAGCGAAATCGAACGTATCTGGGGTGCCGGCAATCATGTTCTTTTCGATGTCGACGTGAAGGGAGGGATAAACCTGAAGAATATTTTCAGGCACGATGCAGTCTCAATTTTCATAATGCCGCCTTCTATCGGCGAGCTCGAGAAGAGACTGAAAAAAAGAGGTACCGATACTCCTGAGAAAATAAAAATAAGAGTGTCGAAGGCGGAAGAGGAAATGAAGCTTGCTGATCAGTTCGACAGTATTGTGATTAATGACAGACTCGAAACAGCTGAAAATGAGGTGTATGGAATTGTGAAAAGTTTTATAGGCAGATGATATGGCAAAAATAGGTTTATATTTCGGATCCTTCAATCCGATACATATAGGGCATCTGGCAATAGCCGGTTATATGACTGAATTCACTCCTCTGGAAGAGGTTTGGTTCGTGGTGAGCCCACACAATCCCCTGAAAAAAAAGGAATCACTTCTTGATGATTACCAGCGTCTTTACATGACACAGCTTGCCATTGGAGACAATGACAGGCTCAAAACCTCCGATATTGAATTTAAGCTTCCGTCACCCTCATATACGGTAAATACTCTGGCATACCTGTGCGAAAAATATCCTCAACACAGCTTTAATCTTGTTCTCGGGGAGGATAACCTGTATACGTTCCATAAATGGAAGAATCCCGGGGAAATAATCAGCAAATA
Organism: uncultured Rikenellaceae bacterium; assembly: GCA_964638545.1. GTDB lineage: Bacteria > Bacteroidota > Bacteroidia > Bacteroidales > VadinHA17 > LD21. Next base: position 145,102 of record CAZXAM010000002.1, read on the forward strand.
CCATTTATATGTTTATCCGAGGCCCTATTCGAGAAGACCCGAATCAGCCCTATTGGATGAGATACTCGAAAAAGCCAAAATCCACTGGGCTAAGGCACCTCTGATGGAGATATCGGGAACTTTCATCAGGGGAGGAATTAAAAATGGCAAGAATATGTCTTATTATCTTGCTCCTCCGGTGTGGAAATACATAGAGGAGATGCATTTCTATGAGAAATAGGACCCGAAGCATCCCCCTTAGAAGAGCCTGTCCCGCTTCGGCGGGAGGGTAGGTGGATGTTTTCCATTATCATAACACCCCCCTGGCCCCCCCTCAAGGGGGGAAGGGGATTCAGGCTTTCGCAATGATTTCCATTCCCCTTTGAAGGGCCTTTTCATTAAGGGGGATCAGGTTGTGATATCTTTCAGGAAGTGATTTTTTCAATCCTTTAATAACATTTTCAATCTTAACAACAGGCTTCACTTTCAGGAATCCTCCCAGAACAATCATATTGAAGACTTTGGGACTATTCATCCTGCCAGCTTCTTCAGCTCCGTCTACCCTGTAAACAGTAATGTCTTTCCTTTCGGGGTGGCGTGTTATTCCATTACCGTCATAAATGAGCACACCTCCTGGCTTTACTGAGCTCTCGAATTTGTCCATCGATTGCTGATTGAGGATTATAGCTGTGTCGAAATGCTTTATTATTGGCGAGCTTATTCGTTCGCTGCTGATAATTACGGTCACATTGGCTGTTCCTCCTCTCATCTCAGGTCCGTAAGATGGCATCCAGCTTACTTCCATGTCCTGCATCACTCCTGAATAGGCCAATATCTTACCCATCGAGAGCACACCCTGTCCGCCGAATCCGGCAATAATAATTTCTTCAGTCATTTTGTTCAGATTTTGTTTTTGATTGACCAGCCGGTTCTTCAGGCACTTTAAGATCGCCAAGCGGGTAGTACGGAAACATGTTGGCTTCCATCCATTTGTTGGACTCTACCGCAGTCATTTTCCATCCTGATGGGCAGTTGGAAACGATCTCAATAAAGCATGTCCCCTTATTCAGTTTCTGATACTGAATAGCTTTTCTCATTGCTTTCTTTGTCTTTCTAACATTGGCGGGAGTATGAACACTCTGCCTTGTGACATAATAAGTCCCGGAAAGTGTGGCAACAATGTCGGTCATTTTAAGCGGGTTCCCCATAAGTTTTACATCCCTCCCATAAGGAGATGTTGAAGATTTCATACCGGGAAGAGTTGTCGGCGCCATCTGGCCTCCGGTCATGCCATATATCCCGTTATTGATGAAAATTATAAGGATGTTCTCTCCCCTGTTGCAGGCATGAATAGTTTCAGCAGTGCCTATTGCAGCCAGGTCCCCGTCGCCCTGATATGTGAAAACAAATTTCTCGGGAAGAAGGCGCTTTATTGCTGTCGCAAGCGCAGGAGCTCTTCCATGAGCTGCTTCCTGCCAGTCGATGTCGATGAACTCGTAGAGCAGCACTGAACATCCCACCGGTGATATACCAATGGTTTCAGACTGAAGTCCTTCCTCTTCAATGATCTCAGCCAGAATACGATGTGCCGTACCATGACCGCAACCCGGACAATAAGAAAGTGTCTTGTCCGTCATAAGCTTAGTTCTCTTATAAACCTGGTTCTCCGGTTTTATTATTTCCTTAATTCCAGTAGCTTCTGCCATATCTTTATCTCCTATATTTTAGATTTCAGGAATTCGACCACTTCTACGGGTTCCGTCACAATTCCTCCCATTCTCCCAAAATGATAAACAGGCACCCTGCCGTTTACCGAAAGCAAAACATCTTCCACCATTTGTCCGGCGCTCATTTCAACTGAGACCATCAGCTTAGTCCGTCCGGCCAGCTCACTCAGCCTCTTTGACGGAAATGGGTAAAGTGTTATCGGCCTTAAAAGCCCGGCTTTGATACCCTGCGCCCGGGCCAGCTGTATCGATTTCATGCAAACCCTTGCGCTCGTCCCATAAGCAACAAAAATATAATCTGCATCTTCGCACATAAGTTCCTCATAGCGCACTTCCTTTTCCTTGATCTCATTGTATTTCGCGATCAGCTTCTCATTGAATTTCTCCTGTCTGTACGGATCCAGGTCGAGCGATGTAATGATTATCCTCTCCCTGGTCGGGGGCTTACCCGTTGTCGCCCACGCGGGAACCGTTTTTGACCTTTCTTTCTGGGGCTTGAGCCACACTTTTTCCATCATCTGCCCGATTGCTCCATCGGAGAGCATCATAACGGGATTACGGTATTTGAATGCCAGGTCGAAGCCCAGCTCGACAAAATCAGCCATCTCCTGTACAGATGATGGTGCAAGAACTATCAGGTGATAGTCTCCATGCCCCCCTCCTTTCGTTGACTGGAAATAGTCCGACTGGGCAGGCTGAATGGTTCCAAGTCCGGGTCCTCCCCTTACAACGTTAACAATAAGACACGGAAGCTCTGCTCCAGCAATGTAGGTTATGCCCTCCTGCTTCAGGCTTATGCCCGGAGAAGATGATGTAGTCATTACTTTTTTCCCGCAGCCTGCTCCACCATATACCATATTTATTGCTGCTACCTCGCTCTCAGCTTGCAGAACCACCATACCTGTCGTGTGGTAAGGATCGGCTTCCATGAGGTATTCGAGGATCTCGCTCTGGGGTGTGATCGGATAGCCGAAATATCCGTCGGCGCCTGCGCGTATTGCAGCTTCGGCAACCGCCTCATTACCCTTCATCAATCTTAGTTCCTTTTCCATTATACAGCTAAATTTTCGTTTTATACACAGTTATCACACCATCCGGACAAACCATTGCGCAGTTGGCGCACCCGATGCAAAGCTCCGGATTTGCAGGAAAAGCATAGTAGTAACCTTTATGGTTCACTTCTTTTGCCATTGCAATGGTTCCTGTCGGACAAGAAACCATGCATACCTCGCACCCCTTGCATCTGTCAATATTTACAACAATACTACCTCTGATCTTTGCCATATATCAATATTTTAAGTTTTCAAAACAGGGTGATCTTCGCTGAACTTCTTTAACCTGACTTCCAGGTCACCCAATTGCTCTCTGGAAACCATTGAGACGCACGCTCTTAACCCTTCCCTGCCACTACCGGTGATATCAAGGGTGATTGCGCTGATACCGTACCTCAGCAGTTCGCGGAGGAGGTCTTTTCCCTTCATTTCCGGATATGAGATGGTAAAATAGAATCCATCGGCAATAGGAACATCAAGGTCTGTATCATAAGTAATAGCGAAGTTATTACTTATGAACAGATTTTTCATGATAGCAGCCTTTTTACCATATTCCATAACGTCGTTGCGATATTTGTAAGTACCGTCATTTACCGCTTTCAGAAGGGCTGCAAGTCCGAACTGAGCGCTGTGGCATACTCCTGCAGACAACGCATAAAGAGCTCCGAATATAACCGAATGTCCGTACCTGTCGGAAGAATAATACCTCAACAGGTCGGGATATGATTTAGTGAAAAGTCTGTCCGATATTGCCATAATACCGATCCTCTGTCCGGCGTAACTGAACATTTTAGAGCTGGAGATAAGCAGAACATAATCGTCTGTGTAATGTGCAACTGTAGGCTGGTAAGGCGGCCTTCCGGGTTTTGAATAATCCTTCCTGAAATCCATTCCGAAATAGGCAAGATCCTCAATTACAATGACTTTGTATTTTGAAGCAAGTTCGCCAATAACCTGAAGCTCTTCATCATTCAGGCAGATCCATGCCGGATTGTTAGGATTTGAATAGAGGAGGGATGATATTTTCCCGGTTTCGAGATACGATTCCAGCTTTGCCCTCAGTTTTTTGCCTCTGAAGTTATAGACATCGAATGAATGATAATTATGGCCCAGCATTTTCACCTGCTGTTTTTGCACCGGAAAACCTGGGTCGATGAAAAGTGTTCCTTCTTTTGTCCGGTCATTCCTGTTAGCCACCAGGAAAGTGGCCATCCCTCCCATCATGGATCCAACTGTTGGAATGCATCCCTGTGGATTGATGTTAACGTTAAGGAATAATTTAATGAACCTTGATGCTTCTTCCTTCAGTGAGGGTATTCCTGCAATATCGGGGTACAGGGATGCCTTCCCGCTTTTCAGAGCTGCAATTTCTGCTTCTATTCCAATTCCAGGTGCCGGAAGACCAGGGACCCCCATTTCCATCCTTACATATCTTATTCCGATCCTTTTCTCAATAAGGTCAACAAGGTGTGAAATCTCCCTTATCGAGCCTGAGCCGGCATCCGGCAAACCATTCTCGACACAAATATTTTCGATTAACTCTTTGGAAATAGGTATCATAATAAACTTACTCAATATTTTCTCCTGTCAATAACCCTTTGCGCCTTCCCTTCGCTTCTCTCTATCGTTTTAGGCTCCACGAGCGTCACTTTTATAGCGAGTCCGGTTGCACTCTCAAGTTTATCCTGAAGGGCGGACCTGATTGTTTGCAGCTGGCTGATCCTGTCCTGGAAAAATTCTTCAGCGATCTCCACCTGCAATTCCATTGTGTCGAGGTTATTGACCCTGTCGACAATTATACGGTAATGGGGTTTGATCTCTTTCATTTCAAGAAGCAAGGTCTCAATCTGGGATGGGAAAAGGTTTACTCCCCTGATTATGAGCATGTCATCGCTCCGGCCCATGCATTTATCCATACGGACAAGCGTTCGTCCGCACCTGCATTTGCTGTAATTCAGCCTGGTAAGATCCCTTGTGCGGTAACGTATCAATGGCAGGCCCTCTTTTGTAATTGTTGTGAATACAAGTTCACCAAGTGAGCCTTCGGGTAAAGGTTTCAGGGTTTCAGGGTCAATTATCTCCGGAAAAAAGTGATCCTCATTGATGTGGAGACCATCCTGAACAATGCATTCACTGGCCACACCTGGTCCTATAACTTCACTAAGTCCATAAATATCAATAGCCTTTATCTTAAGCTTATTCTCTATCTCATGGCGCATGTTCTCTGTCCAGGGTTCTGCCCCGAATACTCCGGCTCTGAGCTTCAGGTCTTCCAGCCTGATGCCGCTCTCATGTATAGCTTCAGCAATATACAGCGCATAGGAAGGTGTGCATGCGAGCACTGTTGTTCCGAAATCCTTCATGAGCTGAAGCTGGCGATTTGTGTTTCCGCCCGACACAGGTATCACTGATGCTCCTATTTTCTCACCGCCGTAATGCAGGCCAAGCCCTCCTGTGAATAATCCGTATCCATATGCGATCTGGATGAAATCATTCCTGTTTGCGCCCGCACTTGTCAGAGTCCGGGCCATTACTTCCGACCATGTCGAAATATCGTTCCTGGTATAACCTACCACAGTTGATTTTCCTGTTGTTCCGGATGATGCATGAAGCCTTACGATTTCACTCATTGAAACTGCAAAGAGACCAAAAGGGTAATTATCGCGCAGGTCATTTTTTGTTGTGAAGGGAAGTTTCACTATCTCATCTATGGAGCTGATGCTGTCAGGCCCGATTCCTGCCTCCTGCAATTTGTTCCTGTAATATGGGACATTAAAATAAACTCTCTCGACTGTTTCCCTCAGCCTCTCACCCTGAACCTTCTTCAGGCTGTTTCTGTCCATGCACTCGAAATGCCTGTTCCAGTATTCAATTTTTAAATCCACGCTTCAGTTTTTTAAACGCATTCCCGATTATATTTTATAAAGATCGCTGGCTTTAAGCAGCTCCATTTCATGTTTCTTCAGCTCCTGAATTGCCATTCCGTTATCGCTGCATCTGAGAATGATTATCGATTTGCTGCCCATTGAGAATGCATATGTATAGTCGACACTTATTTCCTTATCCGAAAGAATTTTAAGCACTTTAGCGTAATATACTGCCTCATCCGGCGCCATCACAGAGATCACCTCCGAAACATTGACAGTGAAATGGCGTTCCCGCAGCAAAGATTTGGCTTTTCCGGGATCAGAGACCAGAAGCCTCAATATGCCAAATTCATTTGTATCGGCCATACTAAGAGCTGTGATCCTTATTCTGCCGCTTCCGAGCACCTCCAGTACCTCGGCTATTCTTCCTGATTTATTCTCCAGGAAAACTGATAACTGTTCTATAATCATTGTGGTATTGCTTTTTTCTCAATCTTTATTCTTGCATCAACGACGGTAATGGATTCAGGAGTTCCGATCAAAGGGTTCAGATCCATCTCCTTGATCTCAGTGGCAAACCTCAGCAAGCTTGACAATCTGACAATTATCTCGGCGAATTTTTGTTCGTTGATGCCCGGTTTGCCGCGTGTACCCTTGATAATCCTGTATGATTTCAGACTCCGGATCATCGATATAGCTTCATTCATTGTAAGCGGTGCCAGTCCTGATGAGAAGTCTCCAAGAACTTCAACGAATATCCCGCCTAGTCCGCAAAGTATAACGTGTCCGAATTTAGATTCATATTTGGCGCCTATAAAAAGTTCTGTCCCCGACAGCATTCTCTGGACAAGAACAGCTTTAACCCCTTCGATCCTGATCATTCTGTCAAATTCTGCTTCGAGATGTGTCCTCGATTTGATGTTAAGAGTAACGCCTCCGACGTCTGATTTATGAACAGGTCCGATAACTTTAAGGGCAAGCGGGAAACCCACCTTTTCGGCCAGAACAACAAGTTCCTTTTTAGTTTCAACAACAGCCTCCTTTACAGTCGGGATCCCTGCGGCAGCAATCAGCTTCTGGATAATTTCAGGGTCGAGATATCCGTCTGGTGATTTGTCGATAATGCTTCTGATAAGCGGCACATCGATTTCCTGCAGGAAAATATTTTCTTCGGCCGGGAAAGGAGTGTTTGATATTTTCGTCAGAGCCCTTCCGAGAACTACCTCATCGGGGAAATTAACGTGGCCTTTACCCAGAAAATATTCGAGTTCGGTATATGAACTTGCAACTGATGGAAGAATGGGAAAGAGAGGTTTATCGCACTCATGGATCTTCCTGTCAAGAAGGTCGTAGATCACCGACATGTCGTTTAATCCGTTGCTTCCGAATATCACAGTCATGCCATCTATCTCAGGCATCTGCTTGTCGACATACTCTATAATCTGATCGAGCTGTTCGCTTGTGGCTGTTGCAATCATATCGATGGGATTGCTGGCCGATGCACCGGGATTCATCATCGAAAGAAGCTTATCGTGGTGCTCACCTGCTATTTTCGGGATATTCATTCCTCCGGCTGAAAGCGCATCTGTCAGCATCACTGCTGGTCCGCCAGCATGAGTAATAATAGCTATATTCCTGCCTTTCAGGTTTTTATAAAAGAATACAGAAGCAACAGTGGTAAGCTCCTCTCTTCCGGAGCATCTGACTATCCCGGCTTTGCGGAAGAGTGCTTCCACGGCAGAGTCGGAGGATGCAAGAGCCCCGGTGTGTGAAGAAGCTGCCCTGCTGCCTGCTTCACTGGTGCCGGCCTTGATGGCTGCTATTCTGCAGCCTTTGCGTATAAGGGAGGAAGCATGATGCAAAAGCTTGTCCGGATCCTGAATGCTTTCAACGTATATAAGCTTTACCCTGGAACTTGTTTCAGGATTGAAGGTTTCGTCCCAGTATGCAAGCACATCCTCCACACCAGTCTGGGCACTGTTTCCAACCGAAAAAACACTTGAAAAATTGACTCCTTTTGGGATAGCGGATTCAAAGATAAAAACAGCCGTAGCTCCTGATCCTGAGACAAAGTCACATCCCCCGGGACTTAACCGGGGCACCGGTGTTGTAAAGATTCCATTGTAAGCTGGTGTGATGACTCCAATGCAATTGGGGCCAATCAGGCAACCGCCTGCTCCTGTTATTTTACCGGCAATTTCCTTCTCGAGTTTTCGTCCCTCCTCACCTGCTTCGCTGAAGCCGGCAGAAATGATGATGAATCCTTTTGTGTTCTTTTCGCTTATAAGAGTTTCTACAACAGGGAGGCAGTATTTTGCCTGTATTGCAAGTATAGCCAGGTCGGTTGGAGGTATTTCCTTAACATCATGGTACGATTTGATGCCCTGCACTGAATCCTGCCTGGGATTGACAACACTCAGCATTCCTGAGAATTTACCGTCGATGATATTTTTCAGGATTTTTCCGCCCGGTTTGAAAAGGTCGTCTGATCCTCCTACAACAACGATACTGTCAGGACTTATTAGCTTGTTATTTATCATGTTTTAGTAAAGGTAAAGGATGAACTATTCCTGAAATAATTCTGCATTAATAGATCCTATAAACCGTAGAACCGCTTCAGATATCCGACATTCTGAGCTATTGAATATAAATAACACTCTGATTTATAACAACTTAATAAATCCATTTAGGGCTTTTGCAATAAAGCAATATAATAAAAAATAACTTTTTAAAACAGGAGGTTCAGTATAATAATCAACATATTTATAACCGTCACTAATGGAGTTGGCGGGCATTCCTGACGTGTCACATTATGAATTATATTTGCAGTTGGTTCAATACTTTAAAGACTTAATACAAATTATGACAAAACACCTTACTCTGCTGAGGCTGATCATATTTGCCAGTTTCTCAATCCCATCATATGCACAATATATTTACCCGTCTTCGGATGGTCCGGGTTATGACGAAAATTGCACGACTATAATGGTTGGCCGTCTTGCATCCACTGACGGATCGGTAATGACATCACATACATGCGACGGGAATTACAGGACATGGCTCGATATAATTCCCGGTGCCCGTTATCCTGCAGGCACAATGCATCCTGTTTACTGGGGAACACTCCATACCGAAGAAAAACGGGATATGGCTGATGTTATCAAAAAAGGAGAGATCCCTGAAGCTGAAGAAACATTTGCCTACCTCAGCACTGCCTATCCATGCATGAACGAAAAGCAGCTGGCAATCGGAGAAACAACGATCTACGGAAGGGATGAGCTTAAAAATGAGACCGGCTTGTTTCTCATCGAAGAACTTCAAAAAATAGCTCTTCAAAGGTGCAGAACTGCCAGGGAGGCAATTGCTCTTATCGGCAGGCTTGCGGAAGAGTATGGCTATGCAGATCGTGCCGAATGCATAACAATTGCCGATCCAAAGGAAGTTTGGCAGATGGAAATATCAGGCTCAGGAAAGGGAAAGCCTTCAGCGTTATGGTGCGCGCAGAGAATTCCCGATGAGCATGTTGGCATCTGCGCAAATAAACCAAGAATATCGACAATTGACTTTAAGGATCCTGACATGTTCTTGTACAGCTCCAACCTTAAGAGTCTGGCGAAGGAGCTTGGGTACTGGGACGGGAAAGAGCCCCTGAAGTTCTGGAAAGTCATCTTCGGTAAAAAACCTTTTGCGATACGTGAATATTATGTTCTCAGCACTCTTGCACCTTCGCTTAACCTTTCTTTTGACGCTGAAGAGCTTCCGTTCTCGGTTAAACCTGAAAGAAAGATTTCTGCACAGGATGTCATGAAATTCTTCAGGGAAACTTACGAAGGAACGCAATGGGATATGACGAAGAACCTGGTTGTCACGATAAAGAAAAAGGATGCAAACGGAAATGATGTTGAAGAAAAGATCAAATCTCCTATCGTGAGCAACTGGATGAACGGTGAATGGAGAAATCTAGTTAACGAACTGAAACCTGGAACTGTCGAAACTCAGCGAACAATTGCAATTGCGGGTTGTTCTTATTCTCATGTGATTCAGTGTCGCAGCTGGCTGCCCGATGAGGTAGGCGGAATTGCATGGTTCTCATTTGACAATCCGGGGCAGAGCCCAAGGATACCGGTCTTCTCAGGGGTCCTCAAAATGCCTGACGCCTTCACTATCTGCGGGCAAAAGAAGTACAGGACCGACGCTGCTATATGGTCATTCAGGGAGGCTAACAGGTTGGCCACAGTCAACTGGTCCGGAAGCAGAAGCATGGTGGAGAATGCTGTTAAGGAATTTGAGCAAAAAGGTTTTGAAGAGCTGCCCATGATCGAAAAGAAGGTCATTGCACTCGTTAAAGAAGGGAAAAATAATGAAGCCAAAAACTATGTAACTGCTTATACAGCAAGCTTCGCAGGAGCTACAATGGCAAAGTGGCAGGAATTAAAGGCAGTATTTTGGGGGATGTATGGGAGGGGATTTTAAAGAAAGGTTCAACGGTACAAAGGTACAAAGGTACAATGGTGCAACGGTGTGATGGTGCAGAGGCATGAAAATGATTGTAAAAAATATACTTAAAAAAGAGTCCTTTTCCAAGGAGGAGATCGTACGGCTGCTTCAGACAAAGGGTGAAGAGAGAAGACTTCTTTTCAATAAGGCAGCAGAAACAAAAGATAAATATATTGGCAAGAAAGTCTGGTTCAGGGGCCTGATAGAGTTTTCAAACATTTGCGGCAAAGAGTGCCTCTATTGCGGAATAAGAAAGGGAAACAAAAACCTTAAACGCTATAATCTTTCCGACGATGAGATCCTGGCTGCCGCGAAATTTGCATTCGATAACAACTATGGTTCCCTGGCTCTTCAGTCTGGTGAAATTGAAAGCCCGGCTTTTACAAAACGAGTAATAAATTTACTCAATCAGATCAAGGAACTTTCCGGAGGGAAACTGGGGATAACTCTCTCCTGCGGAGAACAGGAACCTGAAGTATATAAGAAATGGTTTGACGCGGGGGCACACCGTTACCTTCTGCGTGTTGAGTCGACCAATCCCGAGCTCTATCATAAGATCCACCCTAACGATTCAAAACACGATTTCAAACGAAGACTCGATTGCCTGAAAAACCTGCAGGACATCGGATACCAGACAGGGACCGGAGTCATGATAGGTCTGCCGTTTCAGACACTTGAAGACCTTGCCGGCGACTTGCTCTTTATGAAAGAATTTGATATCGACATGTGCGGTATGGGACCATATATTGAGCATGCCGATACTCCGTTGATCGAGTTCGCTGATCAGCTTCTCCCGCTCGCGGAGAGGTTTGACCTGACACTAAAAATGATAGCAGTCCTAAGGATAATGATGAAGGACATAAATATTGTCGCAGCTACTGCGTTGCAGGCGATTGATCCCATCGGCAGAGAAAAGGCAGTCAGGATCGGAGCCAATATTCTTATGCCCAATATAACCCCGGGGAAATACCGCGACAGCTATAAATTATACAATAATAAGCCCTGCACAGATGATTCAGCTGAGGACTGCCAGAGCTGCCTGGAGGCAAGAGTATCACTTGCAGACGCTGAAGTTATCTACGGCGAGTGGGGGGATTCTCAACATTATAACAAAAGGCGCAAGAAAAGTTAGTCTCAAGTTGCAGGTTTCATGTTTCAGGTTAAAAACTTGCAACCTGGAACTTGTGACCTGGAACTTAGAATATCATCTTTCTCACGTGAACCCCTTTCAGGGCACTAAGGTCTTTCTCCAGCAGCGAGCGCTGGGCATTGTCACCGGTAAGTTCCAGAATAATAAGTCCTGCAGGTTCACCAAAAAAAGTCTCATTTACGCCCAGGCGGGTACGGATATAACATCCATATGACGTAAGGAGCTTTTGAACTGTCAGGATCACATCGTGTTGTTTTTCGACAAGTAAACCAAGTATTTCAATCACACCTTCATATTTCCCGGGAACTCTTTCCTTCATTTTTCCCGAAAATACCATTTCCCTGAATACTATTCCGCCAAGTGGTTCAAGCTCCTTTATTAGTTTTTCTGCTTCATCCTTATCATCTTTAAGATGAAGTAGTATATATGCTTCCCGGCTGCAGATGTTGTCCGTCACCTCATGAAATCCAAGCCTGGTAGTTATTACAGATGAATGGCGGGACAGAATTTCCTGGGTAAGTCCTGCTTCCTTTATCCTGTCCACTATTTTTATTCCTAATACCTTGATCATAAGACTATTTGTTAAAAGTACAGGTCCCGCTCTCCTTTTTTGATCCGTTCAATTTTTTCACGTGTCGATGCCATCACTCCAGGCTCAAGTTTCTGAAGGTTTTTTTCAATTGCCTTCCATCCTTTTTCCGCCACGTTCTCAGTTGCATAATCGCATATATATTCCGACAGTGTCAGCAATGCGTTGGGCGTACAGAAACGCTTTATAAATCCGGGAACCGAGAACTCCATGAAATGCTCGCCTGTCCTTCCCATCCTGTAGCATGAAGTACAGAATGAAGGGATATAATCGTTGGTCAGAAGCTCATCTATCACATCTGACAAAGAACGGTTATCATTTATCTTGAACTGCTCACGGTTAAGGTTCTGGTCTTCATTCTGCGAATCAGAGTAGGATCCTATCTCCAGTTTTGTTCCTCCGTCTATCTGAGAAACACCATATTGCATCACTTCCCTTCTTACATCCGGGGCTTCCCTGGCTGTCAGGATCATTCCTGTATAGGGAACTGCCAGCCTCAGGATAGGGACCAGCTTTTTGAAATCCTCATCGCTGGTCTGGTAGGTGGAATCGATATTAAGGCTGAGGGCATCCTTGATCCTTGGGAAAGAGATTGTATGCGGTCCGACATCGTAGCAAGCCTCCAGATGGTTGGTATGCCGGACGAGCGCGAGCACCTCAAATCTCCAGTCGTAAAGACCGAAAAGGGCTCCTATCCCAACATCATCTATGCCTGCTTCCTGTGCCCTGTCGAGTGCAGTTATCCTCCACTCGTAATCTTTTTTACGGCCGCTGGGATGATACCATTTATATGCCTCCGGATGGTAAGTTTCCTGAAATATCTGGTATGTTCCTATCCCTGCCTCTCCGACCGTTCTGAATCCTTCTATGGAAAGCGGGGCAGCATTGATGTTCACCCTTCTGATCTCGCCGTGTCCCTTCTTTACTCCATACACAAGCCTGACTGTGTGCGCAATGAACTCAGGAGAATAATCCGGATGTTCTCCGTAAACCAGGATCAGTCTTTTCTGCCCGTTATCTTCCAGTGCTTCAACTTCCTTAACAATTTCATCATCATTGAGGGTTTTTCTTATGGCATCGCGGTTCGACACCCGGAAACCGCAGTACTGGCAGTTATTGGTGCATCTGTTCCCTACATACAGAGGAGCAAAAAGGACAATTCTGTTGCCGTAGATCTTCTCCTTTAATTCCCTGGCTCCCTGTTTAATCTCTTCTTCGAGATCGGTCCCCATCGAGTTTACAAGAACAGCAGTCTCCTTAAGTGTAAGGCGGTTCTTGCTGATCGATTTTGCAATTACCTCTCTTACCCTTTGTTTATCTGGCTTTGTATTATTGATGAGATCCCAAATTTCATCAGGGTCGATGAATGGTTTCATCCTCTGATCAGGGATCTTTAGTTTTTCCGGTGAAAAGCGCATGAAAAAAGTTATTAGATATCTAACAAAGATACAAAGAAAAAAGCTTGTCTGAAATGATACACATCAGTATATAAGGTCTGAAATTTCGTCTATTGCCAGCAGGATCTTATGAGCAGACTTTTCGTCAGAAAGAGAAACAGAACCATGGACCTTCTTGTGGAACAGCACGGTAGTTGGTTTTCCCCGGAAATGACCTTCATCCTCGAAAATATTAACAATCACTTCAGTCCGGTTTTCAGATTCCGGGATTATAACCGCCATACCCTTTGAGCAGGCCTCTCCGGAAATTACCGAAACAGCATAAATTCCTGTTGCAGGCAGGAGCTTGCATTCCTCAGTGAGCGGGATCCGAAGGAACGAATGATCATGGAACGAAGAATATTTTTCAGGGACTCCCATAACCATATAATAATGGTCGAGGTATGCATTCGCCCTTTGAATATATCCTTCACTTATTGCTTTCCTGATTTTTGTTGAGCTTACGGTCTCATGCTGGACTTCCTGTTCAGGGATCTCCTCAGCTTCAAACTGGTATTTTTCCCGCCAACTCCACAGCTGTCTGTAATCGCCTTCCTGGTTGAATCCAAAATGGTGGTTGAATCCCACAACAACCACTTTTGCTTTCAGATACCCATGAAGATAATCCCTTACGAACTCTTCGCTTGTGGTCCTTGAGAATTCCTTTGTAAATTCCACAATTATCAGGTTCTCAAGTCCGGCTTTTCTAAGCAGCTCAAGTTTTTCCTCCTTTGAATTTATCAGCTTCAGTACTTTGCCTGCAGACTCGGGATACAGAACTTTGCGCGGATGAGGATCAAAAGTTATAAGGACCGATTCGCCATCATATTTATCGGCGAGCATCCTTAGACGGTTTAGAATGGTTTTATGTCCGATATGCACACCATCGAAGGATCCGGTTGTTACTACCGGATTCCTGATCCCTTTAACCTGTTCAAATCCCCTGAATATCTTCATTTGCTCAGGGAATTTAGATTGTATTTTCCTTTACAAAATAAGCTACTTTCTCGATTGATGTGATCATGTCGTACTCTTCCAGGAACACCCACGACGGAACATTCAGAGGCACAGTTGTAAAGTTAAGGATCCCCTTTATGCCGAACCTCACCGTTTCCTCGGCAATTTCCTTTGCATAATCCGGAGGTACGGTAATAATTGCTATTCTAATATCAAGCTCTCTAATTACCGTCTCCATTTCATTATGAGGATAACATTTCACCCCTGATATCACTTTATTCACTTTCAGAGGATCATTATCAAAAGATGCAACAAGGTTAAGCTTTGATCTTTTCCCCTTGAAATATCCTGCGACTGCCCTTCCCAGATTACCGATCCCGATAATGGCTACATTCATGCTTTTCTCCGAATCGATAATGGTACCGATCTTCTCTACCAGTTCCTTGACATCGTATCCTTTTCGCTGGACGGATGCATATCCGATAAGCATCAGGTCGCGACGGACCTGAACTGCCGTAATGTGAAGCCTCGCTGCCAGGTCGTGGGAAAAGATAAAATTCTTCTTTTCATTAAGGCACTCCAGCAGAGTCCTTCTGTACTCGCTGAGTCTTTCTACTGTTTTTCCCGGTAGTTTCATATAGATCAGGTTAAAGATGTTGGTTTCTTTGGTAATCGTACGGTAAAAGCTGAACCCTTGTCGGGTACGCTGTCAACCTTAATTGTTCCATGATAAAGCTCTATGACTTTCCTGACGATGGAGAGTCCCAGACCGCTTCCCGAGATATTCTTTGTCCGCTCGCTTTTTACTCTCATAAACTCAGTGAAAAGATTTTCCCTGTCAGCTTCGGCGATACCTATGCCGTTATCGGAGAAGATCAGCAGGACTTCGTTTTCAGTGCTGTCGATCGTTATCTCTGCTTTACCTCCGAACTTGTTATATTTTACAGCATTTGATATAAGGTTATTGAAGATTATCTCCATATCCTCAGGATCTGCCATAATGATCGAGTCGCCTCTGACATTAAGCCCGATAGTGACCTCCATCTGGATTGCATATGGCTGGACAGTCACAATTGCTCCTTTTGCGACTTCAGCCAGATCAACCTCCTGTATCTTTTCTTCTTTTCTCTCGAGCCTTATTTTTGTAAAGTCGAGAAGGTCCATGATCAGATTTCTCATCCCCTGGATACGTTGCAGAGACCTGTCGATATGTGTGGCATAATCGTCTATCCTGTCTCCGGACTGCTTATCCTGCATCATCCTCAGATAACCTTCGAGAGCATTAAGAGGCGCTTTCAGTTCATGTGACAGCACAGAAAGGAACTGGTACCTGATCTTTTTCCCATCCTGCTTAAGTTTGTCTGTGACTTTCCTCAGATAGAGCTGTTTGGAAATGTATTCGATGCTCGATTTCAGCTCCTGCGGAGTGAAGGGTTTGGGGATGAAATCAGTAGCTCCGTCCCTGGTTGCCCTGATTGCGACATCCAGTGAGGCGTATGATGTGATCATTGCAATCACGATGTCGTATTTCCTCTCACGGACATACTCAAGAACATCAACACCCTGAATTCCGGGGAGCTTATTGTCGAGCAGGATTATATCGGGTTTGTCATTCTCAATTATTGTTATCCCTTCTTCACCTGTGGGAGCCTCCATCACATCGAATGTATAATCCTCATCCATGAAAGGATACGTTACATGAAAATCCCTGAGTATGCGTGTAACTCCCGATCTTATCCCGGGCTCGTCATCGATTACCAATACTTTAAGGACTGCCATGCTATAATTTTAAAAGTTTCATCACCTCCTGGTCCAGTTGCTCGGCTCTGATGCCTTTCTCCAGATATCTGTCAGCCCTGATCCACGATTTATCCTTTTCGGAATCGAGACTGAAAGACATTCCCGTTTCACGTGACACTGCTGTCGCCAGAATTACAGGTACCTCGGGGTATTTCTTTTTGATCTTATAGCAAAGAATAAACCCGCTGTCGTCGCTTTCCATCATAAGGTCAAATATGGCCAAATCGGGTTTGAATTTGGATATCACCGATTCAGCTTCTGCCTGGCTTTCCACAGCAACAGTCCTGTACCCGGCTTTTTCAAGACTGAAAACAGTCTGGAAAAGATAATCAGGATCATCATCAGCAACCAGGATCGTGTAATCGCTTTTCTTCATAATTTACAGA
This sequence comes from uncultured Rikenellaceae bacterium, assembly GCA_964638545.1. Classification (GTDB taxonomy): domain Bacteria; phylum Bacteroidota; class Bacteroidia; order Bacteroidales; family VadinHA17; genus LD21. Next base: position 161,542 of record CAZXAM010000002.1, read on the forward strand.
TATCAGATAATAAATTTAATGGTTTACGGTACAAGGTACAAGGTACAAGGTATGGATATCCCCATATTAGTTCCTTGCACCGTGCACCGTGCACCATGTACCGTGTACCGTGTACCTTTTATCTTCTTCATTCATTCTTTCCTTCTTGGTAGCACAATTTTAAAACTGGTACCGGTTGGGCCTTTCGCCGGTTCAGTATTCGATTCAACAGTTATCTGGCCTTTGTGCATCTTGACAATCCCATAAGCAGTTGCCAGTCCTAAACCTGTGCCCTGTCCGAGTCCCTTGGTTGTATAGAAAGGTTCAAATACCTTGGCTCTGTCTTCTTCCTTTATGCCTGACCCTGTGTCACTTACAGTTATACTTACATCGCTGAGCGTATCCTCGAGCTGGATATTTATCCCGCCTCCACCTGGCATTGCGTCGATAGCATTTTTTACCAGGTTGGTCAGAACCTGCATCATCTGTTCAGCATCGAGCATCGCATCAGGGTTGGTCGTCTTATCGGTTACCATTACGTTCACGGAGGGAGGAACAATTACGCCTTCAAGGCTGTGACTGATAAGTTCATTTATATTGACCAGCTGGTGGTTAACCTGGTTTTTGCGGGCAAAGTTAAGCAAGCCTGCGACAATCTTCTTGCATCTTCCTGCCTGCTCCACAACAAGCTTGAGGTCTTCCCTCAGCGGATCGTCAGGTTTGCATTCATCAAGAAGAATATTGCTGTACATTATTACAACTCCAAGCGGATTGTTGAGCTCATGTGCTATGCCTGCCGAAAGCTGACCCATATGAGCCAGCTTTTCCGATTGCTTCAGGGCCTGGCGCATAGAACTCAGTTTTTCGTTGGAAAGGGCCAGGTCGGTGACGGATTTATGAAGTTTCTCAATCGTATATGGCAGGCACATCTCCACCTCAGCCAGTCCCTTCTTTATTGCAATAGCATGTTCTATGCAGCTTTCATAACCGCAGGCACCACAATCAAGCTGATCTTTCTTGGTTCTTTTTCCCATGGAGATAAGAACGTCGGTCAACTCCCCTTCATCGGGAATATCAACCCTGTGTTCATCAGCTTTATGCCTTACGGAAAGATCGAGCGTTGAATATTCTTCAAAAGCTGATTTCCATTCCGTTTCGTTCAATTCCTGCATTTTTCTGTTAGCATAAGAGCTGACGAGGGCTCTCCGTGTATATTGCTTGCCGTTCTTTGAAAGCCCGGGCCCCATGATACATCCTTCGCAACATAAAAGTTCAACGTGTTGTTTTTTAATAAGTCCTGCTTCAAATTCCTTAAGCGCTTCCTGGAATCCTATCCTTCCTTCGGCAGCAACTATATTGCCGGTAATAGCATCGTCGTTTATGCTGGCAGTCTGAAGAAGACCTCTTGTAACGGGAAAGATGGCACCTCTGCCTCCGGTTGGCGGATCGAATTCGGAAGGGTTTGAATTTGCTGCGGAAATGCCCATCTGCGACAGGATATCTCTCAGTTCCGTGAATGTAATTGCTTCATCAATTTCTCCGCTTTCAGCTTTCTTTGCAACGCATGGACCGATGAAAACTATTTTTGTATCAGCTCCGTATCTGTCGTGGACCACCCTGCTCATTGCCACCATGGGAGACACAATTGGCGCAAGGTTATCTGCCAGGGCAGGGTGATAATACTTTATGTAATTAACAATTGAAGGGCAATCGGAAGTAATATAGTATTCATTGCTTTCATCGACCAGTTTTCTGTATCTGTCAGCAACAATATCAGCTCCAAATGAAACCTCGGTAACATATTTAAAGCCTGCGGCTCTTATCATTCCGATAAGAGCTCTGTAGTCATCTATTTCAGAGAATTCGGCAGGAAAGCTTGGTGCGATCATGGCCGCCACGTTTGCTTCGGAAGCCAGAAGAGAGAGCACTCTGTCGGAAGTTTTGAGAAAAACCTTTGCTCCCTGGCTGCAGACTTTTGTGCAGTTTCCGCATGCGATGCATCGCTCATCAATGACCTCAGCCTGACCTCCAACAATACGTATAGCCTTTGCGGGGCATTCCCTGACGCAGGTGTAGCATGTTCTGCAGAGTTCTTTTATGGTGTAAACTAACATTGAATTATAACTTCAGTTCTTCAATTAATAGGTACAGGGTACACGGTACAAGGTACACGATACAAAGCATAAAGCGTGAACCGTGCACCTTGTACCTTGCACCTTTTTATAATAACACATTCCTTTTCTCAAAATGGGTATAGAATATCTTCTTATCCGAAATATCCTTATTCTCCATTATCAGCTTCTCATAGAGGTTCATAATAACAGGAGATT
>CAZXAM010000003.1:0-78946 GCA_964638545.1 uncultured Rikenellaceae bacterium
AGTATCATTCCGCTGTAAAATTTTCTGAATGCACCAAGCATCCTGTCGAACCGCATGTCGGTTGAATCTTTGGTAAGGATCGAAAATCCCAATCCGATTCCGGAAAAAGCTTTCTGAAGATATGGCGTTATTGAAGAAACAAAATAATCGCAGGCAGAAGGTACGATCATGCCAATCACCCCGGGTGACTCTTCAACAGGTGCAACAGTCTTTCTCTCGGCCATAAGATTAAAATACCCCATCTGCCGTGCCATCATCAGAACCTTCTCCTGAGTCTCTTTGCTTATGCCGTGCTGATCAGCCTTATTATTGAGAACTAACGACACTAAAGTGCCAGATACGCCTAATCTGGCGGCTAAATCTTTATTCTTAAACTTCTTGGACATCCCCCTATATATTGAGAAAATAAATGTAGACTATTTTTCAAACTGCAGTTTGTTTTTAATAATCTTTAACAAAAAAAGCGGTAATGCCTGAACATCACCGCTTTCCATCATCTCAAGGAAGGTTCTATTTCCTGGATGTATTTAATCCTCTCTGTTTTGCTGCAGCTTCAAGCCTCTGCTGCCACTTTGACTTGGGTACAGGTTTCTTCTTATTTGCTTCAAGTGTTGCCAGCACTTTATCTGCATTGATGAATTTCTTCATTATGAAGTTCTGACCCCATGTCAGCATGTTTGCCAGGAAATAATAGTATGTAAGCCCGGCAGAAAATTTATTAAACATAAACATGAACATAATTGGCATCATCCACATCATTATTTTCATTCCTGGCTGATCGGAGCCTGGAGAAGTTCCGCTCATCTTCATTGTAAGAAGTGACGAAGCTGTCATCAGAAGCGTAAACAGGCTGATATGGTTTCCGTATATGGAACTTAAAATGGGAATGTTTGCAGTCCATGTAAATATTGCGTCATAAGTCGACAGGTCGGTAGCCCAGAGGAAATGCTCCTGACGGAGCTCTATTGAAACCGGAAAGAACCTGAACATGGCAAAAAGTATAGGGAACTGAAGAAGCATGGGAAGACATCCTCCCATTGGATTTACTCCCGCTCTTTTATACAGGTCCATCGTTGCCTGTTGTTTTTTCATGGCTTCTTCCTGCTTCGGATACTTCTTCCCAATCTCATCGACCATCGGCTTGAGAATAGCCATTTTTGCAGTCGACTGGAACGATTTAAATGTAAGCGGAAAAAGGACAATCTTGATAAGGATGGTAAGAATCAGAATAATAAGGCCATAACTTTTTATGTATTTCTCAAGCCAGTTAAATACCGGAATAATTACGAACCTGCTGATCCATCCTATGATGTTTTTACCAAGGAACACGACCTTTTCCAGCTGCAATCCCTCTTTCTTAAGGGTCGAGATATGATTGGGGCCGAAGTAAAGTCTCAGGTTTATCTTTGATTCGGGTCCCGGTGTCACAGGCACAGCCAGTTCTGTTGTGAAGTACCTGAAGTATTTTGGCGATGTCTCCAGTCTTGTCGAGGATACAGAACCGCTCTGGAAGAACTTATCGGTGATCACAATCGAAGAGAAGAATTGGTCCTGGAATGCCACCCAGCTAAGCTTTGTGTTAATATCTTCAGAATCAGTTTCTTTCTGTGACCTGAGTCTCAGGCCGGTGACTTCATCATCGAGATACTTGTATTTAATGGTAGTATAGTTGTTCTCATTAACCCTTCCTTTTTCCTGCTGCGGGATATACATCCTCCAGTCGAGTGAAACAGAAGTCTGGTTTGACGGAAGTATGCCTACAAGATTCTTAAAGGTTACATCAAATTCAACACTGTACTTGTCAGGGGCCAGTGTATATTTGAATTCAATATATTTATCAGAGGATGCATAAAGCCTCAACGCTGTGGTCAAAGGCTCGTCGGTGACAACAATAGATTTCTCTTCAGAGACAGGGCTGAAATAGAGGTTGTTAGTCTGGATCACCCTGTTATCCTCAGTGAAGAAACTGAATCCGAACACAGTTGAATCGCCATCGAAAAGGATCAGGGGAAGCGAATCATAGGTTTGATAGTCTTTTACGAGAGCAGAATAAACCCTTCCACCCTTTGTTGAGATCTTCAATCGGATCTTATTGTTTTCAATGGTAATGAAGTCATTATTGCCGCTGACTGCTGTTCCGAAAACCCCGTATGCTCCTGAGTCGGCAGCAACGACAGGTTTTACATCCGGCGGAAGCTCATCTTTTACAACAGGATTTCCAGGTGCATCCTGTGACTGCGGGGCAGGCGTTATTCCAAGCTGGAGGTTAAGCTTCCTCAGTTCCTCAAGCACTTCGGGATTGTTTGGCTTAAACCTCAGAGCGTTGACATATTCAGTCCTTGCCCTCTCGAGATTGCCCTGAGATATTTCAGTCTTTGCTTTTTCAACTGCTTCATTAAATCCTTTTTTCGCTTTTGAACTGTTGTATGTGCTGAAGCCGACGAAAATCAAAAAAATCAGGACTATTCCAATAATTGTATTCTTATCCATTCTATCACATTATATTATTTTTCCAAATCACCTTCAGTATCTATTTTGCCAGGCAAGCCTTAATGAAACTCACGAACAAAGGGTGAGGGTTAACAACGGTGCTGCTGTATTCGGGGTGAAACTGGACACCCACAAACCATTTATGTTTTTCAAGCTCAACAATCTCTACAAGGTTAGATTCAGGATTTATGCCAACGGGGATCATTCCATTCTTTCTGAAATCCTCCAGATATATGTTATTGAATTCGTATCTGTGGCGATGACGTTCGATAATTTCCGATTTCCTGTATGCCTCGTAAACCTTTGATTTTTTATCGATCATGCATTTGTAACCTCCAAGCCTCATGGTTCCTCCCTTGTCGATAATGCTCTTTTGCTCTTCCATCAGGTCAATTACCGGAAATTTCGTCTTCTGGTCAATTTCTGTTGAATGCGCACCTTCCAGATTCAGTACATTCCTTGCAAATTCAATGACAGCGCACTGCATTCCAAGGCAAACACCGAAGAAAGGTTTGTTATTTTCCCTTGCATACCTGACTGCAGCCAGTTTGCCGTCTATTCCCCTTGATCCAAATCCCGGTGCAACCAGAATTCCATCAAGTCCGCTCAGTTTTTCAGCAACATTTTCTTCGTTGATGCTTTCAGAATGCAGGTATTCGACATGAACTTTGCACTCGTTCACTGCTCCGGCATGAATGATGGATTCTGATATTGATTTATAGGCGTCAGGCAGCTCTACATATTTTCCCACCAGCCCTATCCTGGTTTCAAATCTGGGATTTTTAAGTCTGTTAAGGAATTCCTTCCATTTACTCAATGCCGGTTCTTCACCGCAAGGGAGTCCCAGCTTTCTCAGCACTGTCAGGTCGAGCTTCTCGTTCAGCATATTAATCGGAACCTCATATATTGTCGAAACATCAATTGTTTCAACAACGGCATTCTCTTCGACATTGCAGAAGAGGGCTACTTTCCGTTTTACATCTTTTGAAAGGCTGTGTTCAGTCCGCAGAACCAGTATATCGGGCTGGATACCCTCTTCGAGGAGATCTTTCACTGAATGCTGTGTAGGTTTGGTTTTTGACTCGCCTGTAGCTGAAAGAAATGGAACGAGGGTAAGATGAATTACCAGGCAGCTGCGAGGTCCCATTTCCCACTTCAGCTGTCGAACCGACTCAATATATGGAAGGGATTCTATGTCACCGACAGTTCCTCCGATTTCCGTCAGAACAATGTCATACTTGTTCCCGGACCCGACCAGTTTTATTCTTCGTTTAATCTCATCGGTGATATGGGGTATTACCTGGACTGTTTTACCCAGGTAATCTCCTCTCCTTTCCTTTTCAATCACCGTCTGGTATATCCTGCCTGTGGTCACATTATTTGCCTGGCTGGTATGAGCGTTCAGAAAACGTTCATAATGCCCAAGGTCGAGATCCGTTTCAGCGCCGTCCATAGTTACAAAGCACTCACCGTGCTCGTACGGATTGAGAGTTCCGGGATCAACGTTAATATAAGGGTCAAGCTTCTGAATAGTTACTGAATACCCGCGCGACTGAAGCAATTTAGCAAGAGATGCAGTAAGGATCCCTTTACCAAGTGAAGATGTAACACCTCCGGTGACAAAAATATACTTAGCTTCTGCCAAGGCAAGAAATATTAAATGATGAGATGAGTGTCATGTTTATTCGTCGAGACCTGACTGATCGATCATCTTGACTTTTTCCTCGAGCATTTTGATCATCTTCTTCGCATTATCGATCTTTTCTTCCACTTCCCTGATCATAGTGTCAGCATTTGCCGATTTAGCAAAGAAGCCGATATTGTTTTCCCAGAGTACAATATCACTCTCAAGCTGCTTGATCTTAACAAAGAATTTCTCGCGTTCATTCCTGACTTTCCTTGATGCTTTCGGATTCGTCCTGAGATTATCAAGCTTATTCCTGTATTTAAGGATGCTTTTATCCTCGTCGCCGATTTTCAGTTTGTCGAACTCTTTGTTAAGTGCATTCCTATATCTGTTCGTAATTTCTTCCTTCTTATTGAACGGGACGAAACCTATGTCGGTCCACTTTCTCTGAAGTTCTTTAAGTCGTTCAAATGCAGCCTGTACGTCGGAGCCAGGGTTAAAAGTCTCGAGCTCTTCAATAACAGCCAGCTTGGCCTTCAGATTATCCTCATAGGATGTGTCGAGTTCAGCGAAATGTCCTGTTTTTCTTTCAAAGAAGTGATCGCATGCTTTCCTGAATCTTTTCCAGCTCTTTTCGGATTGTTTCCTTGGAACGGGTCCTATTTCCTTCCATTCTCTCTGCAGTTTTATCAATGCATCAGCTGTTGTTTTCCAGTCAGTGCTTTCCTGAAGATTTTCAGCCTGCAAGCAGAGTTCAATTTTCTTCTGAAGGTTATTTTGCTGTATCTCCTTATTGTCGGCATAGAAACCTCTCTTCTTTTCAAAGAATGCATCGCAGGCATCACGGAACCTCTGGTAGACCTTGTTATTCTGTTTTTTGGGTGCAAAACCGATAGTCCTCCACATTTTCTGGAGTTCAACAACCTTGTCAGCCTTTTCGTCGAATTCTTTGAAGTTTTTTATTTCCATCTGGTTGATAGCTTCGACTTCCTGGCACAGAGCCATTTTGGCTTCAAAGTTTTTCTTCTGATCGTCTTTCTGCTTTTCGAAATATTCGTGATGCCTTTTGTTGATCTGGGAAGTTGCTTCCCTGAACCTCTCCCATATTTCATTTTTAGACTCCGGGGGCACAGGTCCGATTTCCCTCCACTGATTATGATAGTCCTGAAGGAACCGGAATGCATTGACAGGGTTTGGTTCCAGAAGAAGTCCCTCTGCTTTCTCGCAAAGCTGGATCTTGGATTCCATATTTTTCTTCAGGTCGAGATCCCTTAGTTCCTTATTGATCTTGATATAATCATAGAAAATCTCAACATGATGATGGTAATTTTCCCAAAGGTCTTTAAGCGCATTTTGCGGAACTATTCCTATGGCATGCCATTCATTCTGAAGAGATCTGAATTCATGGAATGTCTTGTTTATCGATTCTTCACGGTTTACCAGTTCCTTGATATTATCGATTATCTCGTATTTTTTCTTAAGATTCTCGTATTTTTCAGCTTCCTGGACTTTATTGAAGTCTGATTTCTTTTCCCTGTATTTATCCAGAAGATGCTTAACCCTGGCTTCAGAAGGATCTATCCATGCCCGATATTCTTCAGGTTTGCCTCCTCCTTCAAGGAATTTATTCTTTCTGTCGTCAGCTTCCTGCCTGAGTTTTTTATAGAACAGTATCTTGATGCGTTCAACATCTCCTCTGATTTCAGCAGGCGGCCTGTTTTCGATTATCAGGGCAAGTGTGTCAGCCAGCTCGCTCTTTGAGTAACCTGAATAGTCAACTGGCGGCAGCACCATATCATCTGATTCATGGCCTTCTGTATCTTCCTCTGAAAGAACTGTATCGGCGTCATCGACCGGTTTTGCCTTTCGGGGTCTTTTCTTTGGTTTTGCTTCCTTTTCACCCTCCTGTTCAGGGACAGGTGCTTCAGCTTCAGGTTCTTTCTCAGCTTGTGGCTTCTCCTCAGTTCCGGAGGCAATTTCATTTGCCCCGGATTGTTCATCAAGAACAGATTCGTCCGGATCTTTTGCTATCATTTTCAATCCTTAATAGTTTCGCTCTCATTATTAATGGTTTCATGGCAAAGCATGAAATTTTCAAGCTACGAAAATATCGAAATATTTATTAAAACTCAAAGATTTACGGATAAATGATATCTTTGAATGACCAAGATTCAACAGATTTCAAAAGGATTTCGAAAATATGGAAAAGAAAGACATCATAATTCTTGCAGCATGCCTGTTGGCTGTCGGATTCAGCCTTTACAGAAAGTATATGCAGAAAAAAACCGGTGATAAAATGAAATCACCAGGTACGGGCACGGCATCGCAATTCCAATCACAGTCGAAGGATGACGACTATGAACCTTATTCAGGAAGCAAGAACTGATTATTTGCGGTTTTTTGTGATCAGGTGCCTGAATGGATTGATGATTCTCTGAAGAAGCCTCATATTGTCGGTAAGCACTTCAGCTGTGCCCTGCATATTTTGCGTGAATTCAAGCTTTCTGCCGTATAATGTTGTCAATCCGTCAGGCAGAGACACTTCGATAATGTAAAAATTTTCTGAAGGAACCAGCGACTTGGATTTTACGTATCCCCTGACCATGCCATATTCGAGGTACGGGTAGCCGCTGAGTTTAATGTTCACCGGACTGCCGATCTTCACTTTGCCCGACCTCTGCATATTAAGGCTGATCCTGCCGATAAAGTCCCCGGCATCTTCAGGAACAATGCTAAGCACCGGCTCATTTGCTGTAACCGATTGGTTTTCACTCCAGTATCTTGTAAAAGTTACAGTTCCGTCGATCGGGGTCACAAGCAGGTATGTGATCTTCCAGATTTTAGTTTCCGCCTTCAGGTTTTGCCAATCCTGATTAAGGGCAGAGGCCAGCTTCATTCTCTCTTCTGACTTCATTATGGTGTATTCCTGCAAAAGCTGTTTCTTTTCTGCTGCTGCAATCTCTATTTCAGATTGTTTCAGCCTTACCTCCTGAAGCTCCATTTTGTCGTTGTTATAAACCTGCTTCGATTTTTCATAATCACTTTCAGCAAGAACACCGGCAGAAAAAAGTGTTGAATCCCTGTCGAATTTTTTCCTGCCAATCCGAAGGTTTTCCAACAGGAGTTTTTCCTTAGCTCTCAGCTTCCCCTGATAATCCTTCAGGGCAGAGATTTCTTCCGTAACAGAAATAATCCTGGATCCATACAGGTCGTTTGACACATATGCATTGTAATCCGAAAGTGTTTTAAGAAATGAAGCATAGAGCGGCTGCAATTCTCCCAGTTCAGAAAAGGAAGGCCAGCTGATATTTACCAGGTTTTCAGGTGAATCAACCGAATCTGCGAGTTCGCTGAGCCTTTCTATCTGACCCATGGATGCAGCAGTTTCCATAACTGCAAGTACCTTCCCTGCTGAAACTTTTTCGCCGTCGGTTACGTATAATATATTAATATGCCCGCTCTTTTTTGCAATCAATGTAACCGGAGGCCTGTCAGTAGTAATTTCCATGTGTCCGGGAACAATGTCGGGGTATTTTATGAGCCACGACAAGATCAATAGTAACATGAACACAGAAGCAATAACAACCGTTCCCCACCTGATAAATTTTGAGGGAGGATTGGAAATTATTTCCTGAACCTGATCTGAGTATAATATTTCTGCTTTCTTCTTCCTCATCATTTATCATGAGCCAAGTTCGAGCTGGTTTTTAACGAGATTGAAATAGAGTCCCTGTTTTTCAATAAGTAAGGAATGGTTTCCTGTCTCTGCAATTCTTCCTCCGTCCATTACCACAATCTTGTCCGCATCTTTCACCGTGCTGAGCCTGTGGGCAACAATGATCACGGTTTTTCCCCTGAAAAATTCACCAAGGTTTTCGACGATAGCTTTTTCAGTTCCTGCATCAAGGGAGTTTGTCGCTTCGTCAAAAACAATAAAATCAGGATTCTTATAAATTACTCTTGCTATCAGCAGCCTCTGTTTCTGGCCTTCGCTGAGTCCGTGGCCATTGGCCCCGATTTTTGTGTTATAACCCAAAGGGAGAGATTCAATAAATCCCCTGATGTTTGCAATCCCGGCTGCCTGCGTCAGTTTTTCCTCATCAATTTCATTCAGTCCGGGAGCGATATTGTAAGCTATTGATTCGGGAAAAAGAAATCCATCCTGCATCACCGCACCGACTCTTTCTCTCCACACTTTCAGGCTCAGATTTGAAAGCTGCGTGTCGCCGATAAGTATCTCTCCGTTCACCGGCTGGTAAAAGCCCAGCAGTATCTTCAGCAGGGTTGTCTTACCGCTTCCGCTTGCCCCTACAATAGCGATTGTCTTATTCTCCTCGATAACAAGGTCAATATCCTTAAGCACGAAGGGAGAACGCGGTCCTTCATACTGGAATGAAAGATTATTGATGAAGATATCCTTTCTGTCGGGGAGCTTTCTGACCTTCATTTCTGGTTCAGGTTCCTCTTCATCCATCTCATGAACTTCAGAAAGCCTGTCGAGGCTCATTTTCGTGTCCTGCGAGACGCGGAAAAATCCAATGACCTGGTTAACCGGGACATTAAGCTGTCCGATTATAAACTGGACAGCCAGCATCATTCCAAGGGTCATGCTGCCGCTGAGCACCGAAGCTGCAGCAATCACGGTTATACCTAAATTTGTGACCTCATTGATAAATGTTGCGCCGGCCGACTGGTACTGTATTAGTCTCAGCGCTTTGGTCTTCAAACCGAACAGGGAAGCCTGGATCCTTTCCCAATCCCACCGCATGCTTGTTTCTGTCCGGGTCAGTTTTATTTCCTGCATCCCGTTTACCAGAGTGATCATTTTTGTTCCGGCTTCAGACATTTGCCTGAACCTTTGCTCGTCAAGATGAGCCCTCTGTTTCATAAACAGCGAAATCCATATAATATAGAGCGCTGTGCCGGCCAGGAACAGCATGAAGATCTTGAGACTGTAAATTGCCAGGACTGTTCCGAAGATTGCAATGTTGAAGAATGAAAAAAGGATATTCAGGCTTGCCGATGTAAGGAATTCCTCAATCCTGTTATTGTCGTCAATACGCTGCAGGATATCGCCGGTAAGCTTTGTTTCAAAGAAGGCTACCGGCAGCGACATCAGCTTTTGAAGAAAGCCTGAGATCACTGCAACATTTACCCTTGTTCCGATATGCAGGAGCAGCCAGCCCCTTATGAATTCAACCGACAAACGGCCAATTACCAGGGCAAGCTGAGCAAAGAGAATAAGGTATATGAAGCTCATATCGCCTGAGTTAATGCCTATATCGATAATCGATTGGGTAAGAAATGGAATTATCAGCTGGATCAGGCTTCCTATGAGCAAGCCAAGAATCAGCTGGAAGAGATACCTCTTATAAAGCCTGAAATATTTGATCAGGAAGCTGAATCCGCGCGATTTGACCTGGTCCCCTGCCTGTTCCGACAATCTTGGTGTTGGTTCGATTATGAGAACCAGGCCGGCTGGCTTTCCTTCGGCCATTGTTGATGTCCAGTATTTCTGAAAATCCTCTTTGGAGTATTTCAATAATCCTGTAGCAGGATCGGCAACCCAGACTTGGTCGTTCTTGATTTTATATACGACGATGAAGTGTTTCTGCCGCCAGTGAACAATACAAGGCAATGGAACTCTTTCCGAAAGCATCTCAAAAGGAATCCTGACGCCAAGGGTTCTGAAGCCGAGTGAATCGGCTGCCTCTGAAAGTCCAAGGAACGAAACTCCTTCCCTGGTGATGAAGCACTTTCTTCTTATTGATTCGAGGGAGAAATTCTTCTTGTAAAAAGCCGCGACCATCTTAAGGCATGCCGGTCCGCAATCCATTGCATCAGGCTGTTTGACAAAAGGAAATGACATTTCGTACCTCGGGAATTTTTATTGAGTAAAGATATTTATAATTTGGTACTAACGTAATTGCCCCGATAACAAATCAGAAGCAGCGGCTGTCTTCGGTAGTTTTGGTTGTGGAAATGTTATATTTGCTGATTGATTCGCTATCTGTACGGGGTTGTTTAACAGATTATCAGATAAAAGTATAATTGAGGGTGTTAGGAAGCAGGATGATAAAACCCTGAACTGGCTGTATGATAATTATTTTCAATTGGTTAAAAGCCATGTGACCAAGAATAGCGGGTCTTCCGATGATGCTTCCGATGTTTTCCAGGATACAATAATAATCCTATACCGTCAGATTGCTGATAACAGCCTCGACCTGAAGACAGACTTAAAAGGATATTTCTTTGGCGTCGCAAGGAATATCTGGAACAATCATTTACGGTTAAGAAAAGAGACGTATGAACTGCACGCGAACATTCCGGATGAGACGGTGCAGGAGGATACCGATGATTTGCTTTTTGAGAAAATAGTAAGCAGGGCATTTCAACAGATAAGTCCTGAATACCAGGACATCCTGACCTTGTTTTCGGAGGGTTATTCCTATGAGGAGATAGCAAAAATGATGAAGATCAAGAATGAGGCTTACGCACGGCGAAAAAAATATCTCAGCAAGGAAGCGCTGATGGAAAAGATCAGGGAAGATCCTGAATTTCAGGAATATCTCCGTTTTTTCAAATAGATGGCAAGCAATACCCCGACAAATATTGCAGCTATAATTGCTGCTATTGCCTTTCGTGGAAAATAAATCGCAGAGTTGTCGCCGAAGACTACAAGAGCCGACCAGAAATAAGGATGTGACCGCAACTGGCTGGAATTTTTGAGATATTTATTCCTTGCCTTTCTAAGTGCGGCGCTTTTTGTCATCCCTTTCCTGATATTATCATAGAACATTTTTATGATCTCAGTTCCCGATTTGTCTTCTATCTTCCAGAGTGACATTACGACCGACTGACTTCCGGAATACAGGAATCCTCTTGCCAGGCTCAGGATTCCTTCACCGGAAGAGAACAATCCAGTTCCGGTGTTGCATGAGCTTAACACAACCATCTTAGCACTCAGAGGAATTCCATAGACTTCATAGGTTCGAAGCAGACCGTCGTTGACAGAATCTTTGGAAGGGGCAAATATCATTGCCGAATTCATTGGACTCTGGTCGTTGACGACTGTATGCATAGCCAGATGAATAATGCTGTATTTCGATGCCACCGATTTAAAAATATCTTCTCTCGCCTCGTCAGTCAGATACAGTGCACCCCGTGAGATACCGGCCACATACTCTGCTTCCTGACGGGCGTATGGCAGGTCGAGCAGGTATCTTTCCGACTTTCTCGGCGTCAGCAATGAGTCGATGTTGACAGAATCAGAATAAGATGGGGCAAAAGCGACCAGGCTATTTCTCCAATACTTGTGCTTACCCATATTTTCGTTCAGGAAAGTGGCAGAATAGACATAAGAAATATTATATCTGTTCATCAGATAGTCAAGCTTGCGGTAGATAATATCTGTTCCATCATATGTCGATGAGATGAATGTTTCAAAGGGTAAATACGAGAGAATATTATCAGGAGAGATCATCAGGTTGTCCGAGAGGAAATATTTTTTTACAGGTTCTATCAGAGTCTGGTACAGACCAAAGCCGATTTTCTGAAAATCCCTGAATTTTGTCCTTGTTCCTTCGGAGTTCAAAGGATATGCAAGGAGGTTCCTGAAATCTTCAAGGCGTTGCATGAACGAAGAATCGGTTTGGATTGTCACAAGCTGTCTGTGCTTTTTGTTGACAAGAAAAACATAGAGTACAGTATCGGAGACAACATAGTTCAGGTAGTTAGATCCTCGCCCGATGATCTTAGGAATTTCTTTCAGCGCCGGGACACTGTTACTGTATTTAAGTGAGAAATATCCGGGATAATCTTTCTCAAATGTCAGAATGAGGGCATCGCGGGCAGTAACGGCCTCAAGCAGATTCTGTTTCCAAATGGCAAGCATATCCTTATCCGGTTTTTCCTTTTCATTTTCCTGGGAGATCCTGAAATTGTAAAATCCAATTTTTCTCTGAAGCTCTTTTTCTTTCCCCGCCAGAAGGTCAGGTATATGGAACTGAACGGCCTTCATCTGTCTTGTAGCAGAAAGAAGACCTGCAACTTTGCTTTTTTCTGCGTATTCGAAGGCTTTTTCAAGATAGCGGCTGTCGCCGGTTTTCCTGTAGCAAAGTTCGAAATCGCGGATTGCAGTCAGGTATGAATTCCGGAAGTTATCCCCGAGTATCAGCCTGCTTTCTTCTTCAGTGATAGTGTACCTTATTCTGTCGAGGAGGGAGATAACCAGTTCGGATGTTTCCGCTGCTTTTTCCAGGATATGGATATTTCCGGATTCAGAGTACATGCTCCGCAATATATCGTATTTAAGCTGCAGAAGTCTCAGTGAGCTTCTGTCGACTGTGATCGAATCGAGTGAAGGATTCGCGATGATATTGTCATCGGCATTCTGTCCATTATTTCTGAAGAGGAGATCTCTGATGATCACCAGCGCCTGCCTTTTTTCACCGTTATTGAACAGCATTCTGGCATAGCCCGACAGAATCTGTGTTTTCATCACAACGTCTTTTTCATGCTTCCCGATGTATGTAAGAAGAGTATCATATATTGCTGATGTTTTAGCGGTACCGCCCATAAAATCTGACAGATAACCTGCATAATTATTAAGAACCTCGATATAGGAGCGCGATCCACGGCCATATACCTCGATCGCTTTTCCTGCCACTCCCGAAAGGAGCCTCTCTCCTTTTTCAGCATCTCCTGACCTGGCAAGCGTTGACGCATAATTATAGATCAGGTTAAATGTCATATTGGTATTCTTGTCGACAGCCAGGTTAATTCCGCGGGAAAAGAATTCGGATTCCTTGTCAGAAAGGCCGAGATGACCATATGTGACCGCCATACTGTTGATCAGGTTAATGTAGTCTTCATCGCGGGAGATGTTATTCTCAAGTATCATTGATTCGGCTTTTTCAAGGTATATCCTGGCCTTTGCATAATCTCCCATTCTGGCATACCCTACTCCGACCGTATTATAGAAGCGGCTGAGACCCTGATTGTCCAGTGCATAGTTGTTGTTGTTTATAATCATCTGCGCCCTGAACGAGTAATCAATAAAATCTTCGTAGTCGAGGCATTCTATAGAGGCTGCAGCCAGGGCAGAGTATGCTTCAGCAAGCTGAGGGGCATTCTCCCCATACTGCCTTACCATCAGACCTGCATAATCTTTCATATAGACAACGACCTGAAGGAAATCGCCAAGATAACTTGATGCGGTTCCGGCGTTGAAGATTGCATTTGCATATCTTTCGTCTTCCATTTCCAGCTTTTTCCTGATACCAATGCACTCATCAAGTTTGGACATTGCGGAATTATACCTCCCAGACAGAAGGTCGCAAACTCCCGAAAAATAAAAGATATCGGATATCATCATGCTGTCGCCCGGATGAAACCGGATCGAATTCCGGAGACTGTCGGAAACTGAACGAAGTCCTGTGGTATCACCGTTAGCTGCCATCAGCTGAATCCTTGTACCTATACGGTCGAATTTGTCAGCTGACTGGCTGAAAGAGGCTCGCAAATTCAGAGCTGTAAAAAAAAACAGCACAGCCGAAACAAACATTAAGTTCAAATACCGGAACATCAGATTATGCTTTTTCCCTTCTAAATATCTCAATAATATACGTGATAATCAAATTTTTTAATCCCATTTAGAAAAAAACGAGCTTGTATATGATTGAATATCAGAATTTAAAAAAATATTTTAAAAAAAACTGCATTTTTTTGGTCACAAACACGAGGGTTGTTACATGTAGTAATGAAAACAATTACAGAATTACCCTGAATTAAAATAAAATAAAAACAATTACGAGTATGAAAACCCTGAATTTCAAAAAAACAAGTGATCTCTTTGCCGGATTTGCATTATCAAATGATGAAATGATTAAAATACGTGGCGGGGAAAATGACGGAACAATAAAACCACCTAACCCTCCCATCAAGATCTGATAAGAAAGGTATGGAATTCTGTTCGCTTTTGGACGGAAACAAAATATAATATATCATCCCGGCAGGGATGATCAGGCTGGAGCTGATGACAATTGGCCCGGTTGAGGTTGGCACACCAATTTGCAGACATCTGTAATTGGCAATCTGGTGTGCACAGCTGACAGCCGGATCAGGAGTTGACACAGATGAACAGTTTATTAAATTGTCTTACGGGATTGAATAAAAAACAAATATTCCAGGTTATATGAAAACAATCGACTTCTCCTATTTCATCGAAAGATACAACTCAGGTGAAATGGACGATACAGAAAAGCAATGGTTCCAGAAGGAACTTGAAGGAAACAAAAACCTCAGGGATGAGGTAAACCTCAGAGCCAAGACTGACATGGTACTGAAAGATTACTCATCCCTGCAGCTCAGGAACAAACTCCGTGCAATTGAAAAAGAGAGGGCAGCAGCAATTCCCCCAAGAAACGGAGGCAGGCAGTCATCAATCAGGTATGCCGCAGCTATCGCGGTTTTAGTCCTTCTGGGAAGCATACTTCTTTTCCGGGGCAGGAGCCTGACACAGGAAGAGATCATGGACAGGTTCTATACACCTTATGAAGTGATTGCAGCTTCCAGGTCGGCCGGGGAGATAGTGGATGAAAATTACAAAACTGCCCTCGACTACTATAATATCCATGATTACGGCACGGCGGCACAGTTCTTCAAAAAAGTCCTTGACGAGAACCCCAACGACATGGCCTCGACAATGCTTTATGGAGTATCCAGCTTTGAAGAAGAAGATTACCCTCTGGCTCAAAAATCATTCACCGAGGTAGTAACCGATAACGACAACTTCTACATTGAAGATGCACAATGGTACCTTGCATTATGCTACATACGAACAGATGAGCGGTCGAAGGCAATCGAACAGCTTACACTGATAAAAAACTCGGAGAGCATTTATTCAAAGCATGCAGGGAAAATCCTGAAAAAGATCCGATAGATAAATATTCAGGGATATGCGGAACCTTATCTTAAATACCAAAGCCAATGACAACGATTCTCAGGCAAACAGAAATGGAATCGATAAGGTTGATATTATCCATAATTACGATATGATCAAATGTCCGACAATCCTGACAGGCGTGTCGCATGAAGTGAGAACGCACATGAATGCAATCGTTGCGTTTTCGTACCTGATGAACAGGGATTCCTCAAACGATTCGGAACGAGAGGAATTCAGCAATCAGATACTCTCTTCGTGTGCTCAGCTTATTGGTTTGCTGGATAATTTTCTGGATTCGGCGATAATTGATCTGTGCAACCAGAAAACTGACCTTCGAAGATACAAGCTAAGCAGCATACTGGATGAGATGTATTCAGAATTCCGGGAAGCTCTCAGAAGAGAAGGCCAGGAGGAAGTTGAACTTGTTGCGGAGAGCAGAGAGCATGATCCGACTGAAGTTATCATAGATTCTGACAGGGTATTCAGGGTAATTCGCGCCCTTTTCCAGAATTCGCTGAAAAATACAGCTTCAGGGTACATTAAGATAGGTTACGAATTCAGGGAGAGTACAGTAACCTTTCATATAATTGATTCCGGCCAGGGTTATTTCAAATGCAAAGAATTTCTTCATACAGAAGATCTGAACCAATCGCTTTTAAAATTCAACGATACAGTTTCGGCGGTTAACATAACCCTGGCCAAGAAACTTATTTCAGTCCTGGGCGGAACCGTGTGGCTCGAATGCAACGGGCTCACGGGTTCCGGTTTTTATTTCTCGATACCGGTAAAGAAGGCCGGAAGCCCGGATGTAAACATAGATAAACATCTCAATCCCATGATCGCAATCTGACAGTGGATTCGAGTCGATGTCTGATTCAGTCAAGCATGAGTGCAAAAATGGCCGTCACCAATACGGCCATTTTTATTTCTTTCGCGCCACTACTTTTACTTCTGTCCTCCTGTTCAGCTTCCTGCCATCGAATGTAACATTGCTGGCCACCGGAGCAGTGTTCCCATAACCTTTGGATCTCAGCCGTTCTTTCGGAATGCCCCTGGATGTAAGATAGTTTACGACAGAAACAGCTCTTTTCTCAGATAATATGATGTTGTGCTGATCGGTGCCAGTGGAGTCGGTATGGCCTCCGATCTCAACGATAATGTCTTTGTTATAAGCAATAAGATCAGCCAGATTATTAAGCTCTTCGACAGATTCCGGCTTCAATTCCCAGGAATCCACTTCGAAAAAAACATTTGCCAGAAGCATTTTCTCTCCTACTTCCGCTGGACTCAGAGTTATCTTTTTAATCAGTGGTTTCACAGCTGTATGCACACCTTCGAACATAAAATTGTCAGAATAGAAAAGGTAACCTTCCTTTGTGACATTAATCCCATAGTTATAACCCGACGGAAGGCATACGAGGAAGTTACCGTTGCCGTCTGTAGTGCTGTTTATTATTACCTTGTTTGTTGAAAGATTAATCAACTCATAATCAGCTTTCAACAGTTTTCCTGTTTCTTTGTCAGTCACTTTGCCCTTGAGATACGATACAGGATCGGGCCTCACTGACTCATCGAGGTTAAAGGAAAAGACATCTTTCCCGTTCGTGTTGTTGCGTTTTGATGAAAAATAAGCTCTGAGACCTTCTGAATCGATTATAAGTCCTGTTTCATCGCTTGAAGTGTTTATCGGATATCCGAGGTTTTTAGGTTCCGACCAGGAGCTGTCGTTATTCATGCGGGTCATGTAAATATCAAATCCACCCATTCCGGGCAGGCCGTTTGAAGCAAAATAGAGGGTTCTACCGTCGAAGTGGATAAAAGGAGACATTTCGTCTGCATCAGAATTGACAGAACTTCCCATGTTTACAGGCGGCGCCCAGGTTCCTTTGGCAGTAAGAATCGAAAACCAGAGATCCTTGCCTCCGAAGCCTCCCTTCCTGTTACTCGTAAATATCAGGAAATTACCATCAGCGCTTATGGACGGCGTAGACTCCCAAGAAGTAGTGTTTACAGGCCATCCAAGATTACGCGGCACAGACCATTTTCCGTCGGTGAATGCAGAAAAATATATATCACAGCTTCCCATTCCGCCAGGTCTCTCGCATGATGTGAAATACATGTAACTCCCGTTCGAAGAGAGTGTCTGAGCACCTTCATTTGCACGTGTGTTAAGAGGCTCGCCGACATTTACAGCTTTAGACCAGCTTCCATCAGTAAGGTAGCTGATATAGAAATCTTCCTGGCCTCCGCCACTACCCGGCCTTTGTGAACCAGCATTCAATTGCCTTGTGAACATAAGCGTCTGGCCATCGGCGGTGATAGAGGGCCAGTATTCATCATCGTCGGTATTAATTCCCGGTCCGACACTTTCAGGATTGAAGAGGACGGGTTTCTTTACAGCTTCAATCGCAAATTCACAGTTTCTTATGTTTCGAAGCGCGAGAGGCTTGTTCTTTTCTGAGATCCCCGGCTGCCTCAGGTAGGTTTTATAGTGAGAGAGCGCATTTGAATAATCGCCTGCCATGAATTCAGCATTTGCCAGATTAAAGAATACAGGCCTGTATGCAGTTGAATCTATTGAAAGAGCGTTGTTGTAGTTCCTGGCAGCTTCCTCATAGTTTCTTCTTTTCGTGTTGATCTCACCAAGCATCATGTGAACTTCGTAGAACCTCTTATCGAGGACAAGTGCCTGATTAAAAACTGTTTCAGCTTTTTCAAAATTATTATAGTCATAATAAGTGAGGCCTTCATGATAAAGCCTGATTGCTTTGTTTGAATTAGTGTGAAGGCTTTGTGCAATACCTTCACGGGACGCTGAGCATGAGACAAGAATCAGAAATATGATTGCCGACAGCCTGATCATTTAATTACGGTATATGCATGTATTTATGTATCTGCAGGGAAATCCTCCATTCAGGATTTTTCCTGGCATAGTTTACCAATTCCGGAATTACAGTTTCAAACCTGCTCCATTCCGGCTGCAGGAACAGCCTGCATTTCGGGCTGACCAATCCCCTGCATTTCTCAGCCCAATCAAGATCAGTGTTATCCTGAATGATAACTTTCAGTTCGTCAGCCTTTTTGCAGATATTTAAATCCGGGGGCATGTTTTTCTTGGGTGAAAGGCAAATCCAGTCCCACATGCCGCTAAGCGGATATGCACCTGATGTCTCAATAAATGTACAGATATTGTTCTCCCTGAGATTCTTACAGAGCAGGTCAAGGTTCCACATCAACGGTTCTCCGCCTGTAACGACTACTGAATCTGCTCCTGAACCGACAACACGCCTGGTAAGTTCATCTGTGCTTACCAACGGAAGAAATTCAGGATCCCAGGCAAATCTTGTATCGCACCAGCTGCACCCTACATCGCATCCTCCCAGACGTATGAAATATGCGGCTTTGCCAGCATGATATCCTTCACCCTGAATTGAATAAAACTCCTCGACAAGAGGAAGCATATTGCTTCTATCATCTATTTTGACCTTTTTCACCTGATGGTTAGAGTTATTCAGGATTGCAATTTACGTTACATTATTGATAACGAAGTTATGGCTGTGCATATTTCATTTCAGTTACGCCGGCCAAACAGAAGCTCACGTTCCCTTGAGGCAGCTGATTTAACCCATTGCTCAGGAATGATCTTCCAGTTATTCATCGGTTCAGGGTATATGTTCTTCTTCTCCTCAATGTATTTCATGATATAATACCTCAGGTCCCTTTCTGTTGAAGCAACAACGCGAGACATAAGATCATCATTCTTTATGCCGGCACCTTCAGCCAAGTGCCCTCCTCCTCCGTTTCCCCGGTATGAATTTACCGCCACCCTGTAGGTTACGTCGTGCCGGAATTCCCTTCCATCAGTAAAGTCTAGTATTTCGACTTTCTTTCCATCAGGTTTTGAAGCATCCACGATATATTCCAGCCCGGCAGCCGAATCAAAATTATACGGCTGGTTTTTAAGCCACAGCTGATTATCGGTGAGTGCCGGCTTGCCATCCTTATCAAGCCTGTATTTAAGCAGGTAATCAGCAGGGCTCTTCATGACATTAAGCCATCCGGAATATGAAAATTCAAGGTATTTTTCTATTTCTTCTCCTGTAAGTTCCATGGTGTAAAGCATGTTCTCAAACCTGTAAAGCTTGAACATGTCGCCCACAGTGATCTTTCCCTTAGCGATGCTTACATCGAAGGACAATGGCGCTGCAAATGAAACATCTGCATCTGTGATCTCCAACTGGATCGAATGAATCATATCGACAAACGCAGAGGATCCGAAATAGGCATCCCTGGTTGAAATTGCAGCCCTGGAATTTCCGATCACTTTATTTACATACTTTTTCACAACTTCATCCTGAGATTTGAAGGCCTCAAGGAAATCATTATCAGGCTTGTATTTTTTTACTTTGATCATGCTGCCCGCTATTTTTTTGCGCACGCGGCCTGTCATCGAATTGACTGAAAATCTTATATCAGCCCTGGCAATGCTTTCCGACCGGCTGCCGGCGTTAAGAATCAGCACAGAATCGCCATTGATATTTGCAAATTTCTCATTAGCTTCCCGATGATCATGACCGCAGAAAATGATATCGAATCCCGGCACATTATAAGCAACGTCAGCTGTGCCGTTTTCGCTCATGTTAGATCCTGTTCCCGGCTTTGCTCCTTCCCTGTCCCATCCTGAGTGGAACAATCCAACGATCAGATCAGGCTTCTGCCTGAGGATCTCAGGCATCCACAGTTTCGCCGTTTCAACCATATCCCTGAATTCGATGCCTGAATAAAGCGTCTCAGGAAGCCAGGTTGGAACGGCTGGAGTAATAAGACCAAGAACTGCAACTCTGATTCCTTCCTTCTCAACGATCACGAAAGGAGTAAAGTAAGGGTTGCCGGTTCTCTTGTCCACCGCATTTGCGGCAAGAAGAGGAAAGCTATTTTCCAGCACAAGCCTGTCATAAACATCATGTCCGGCTTCAATATCATGATTTCCGACAGATGCCGCATCATAATCAAGCCAGTTCATCGCTTCAGAGAGAAAATGGGGAGAGAGGGTGTCGATATAATTATAATAGTAAACGGCAGGCTGACCCTGCAGGTTATCACCATTGTCAAGCAGGAAAACATTATTGCCGTTGTTTCTCAGCGACCTGATATAATTCGCCGAATTGGCAAGAGAAGCATCAAGAGGTTTTTTTTCGATATAATCATAAGGCATAATAGTTCCATGCAGGTCGGTTGTTTCAAGGATAACAATGTTTTGTGTGTCTTTCCTGCCGCACGATGTAAAAAGTGACAAGAGGATGAAAGCTGCAATTATCCGAGTGTATTTACGATTCATTTTTTTATTTTTTACAATCCATAAACTTAAAAAGAAAATCCAAAAATACTTACATTTTTTTTCATAAGACCCCCCTTCCCGTTCCCCCCAGAGGGGGAAAGCCCGCCCCGCTTCGGCGGGGGCAGGGTTAGGGGTATTCAAAAAAGTATATATTTGTGTTATGGTAAAGACTGGACTTGAGATTATTGCCGGCAATCTTCCTGCCGGACTCCGTGGAAAAAAAGTGGGCATACTTTGCCATGCACCAAGCATCACGAGTGATTATAAACATATCATTGACATATTTTCTGCCAGCCGTGATCTTTACATCGGAGCTGTTTTCGGGCCTCAACACGGATTATCCGGACAAACACAGGCCAATATGATCGAATGGGAAGGCCCGGAAAAAAGGACACCGGGGTTCCCTGTTTTCAGCCTTTACGGAAGGAACAGAAAACCAACTCCTGAGATGCTGGGCCATATTGAAGCACTGATTATTGACCTCCAGGATGTTGGAGCCAGGCTTTATACATACGTATGGACAATCAAGCTGTGCATGGAAGCATGCACTGAGGCAGGCATTCCGGTTTGGGTACTTGACAGGCCGAATCCAATTGGGAGGGTCCCCTTTGACGGTCCGGTGCTTAAGAAAGAGTTCTTTACATTTGTGGGAGGCGCAGAAATCCCTCTCTGTCACAGAATGACGATCGGGGAAATGGCTCTCTGGATAAAGGGGAATTATATCCCTTCATGTGACCTTAAGATTGTTTGGATGGAGGGATGGAGAAGAAATTCATTATTCGATCAGACAGGATTGCCGTGGGTGCTTCCCTCACCGAATATCCCTACAGTCAAGACTGCGATAGTATATCCAGGTTCCGTTCTCCTCGAGGGCACAAATCTTTCCGAAGGAAGGGGAACGACTATCCCGTTTGAGCTCTTCGGAGCCCCCTTTGTGGATACGGGAAGGCTCCTTAAAATGCTTGAAGAGAAGGATTTGGGCGGATGCAGATTCAGGAGGCATGATTTCATCCCGACATTTAATAAATATAAAACCATTTTGTGCAATGGTATTCAGATTCATGTAACCGATCCGGAAAATTTCCACCCTGTGGCTGCAATGATGGATATACTTGATTCTATTATTGAGATATCTCCGAAAGATTCCATACGATTCAACCCTCCTCCTTATGAATATGAGAATGAGTTAACGCCGTTTGACATTCTTTCAGGGGATTCCGGAATGAGGAAGGCACTGATCAACCGCCAGGATACAAGAATTGAAAAGGAAAGGTGGAGCTATGAAATTGAGGAATTCAGAAAAGAGTTCGTCAGGATAGCTTTTTACCCGGAGTGAACCAATCAGGAGATGAAGTTTGTGCTATTATTTTATTCAAACAAACCATTGTCTCTCAAAAGAAGAAGGATTGCGGAATGCGGTACCACCATTAGTTTCTCATTGTTGAATTCGATCTCAATTGCACTGTTCTGAAGGTAAACAGCCTGATCACCCTCCTTTGGCTGAAGAGGAACGTATTTTGGTTCATCAGCCCTTGCTTTCCAGGGTTCATCAGATTCATTTATTGAAGGAATAGGATACCCGGGGCCGACTTTCAGCACATATCCAATCTGAACTTTCTCATTTTCGTTAACGCCCGGAGGAAGGTAAAGTCCGCTTTTGGTTTTCGACTGGGGTGTTTTTGGTTTTATAAGGATCCTGTCGCCAATAACTATAAGCTTCTGAAGATCCTTTTCATCAAGTAGTACACTCATAACCTTTATCAATTACAGCAAAAATAGGATTTTTCGCCAAAATTGGGCCAATCCGATTCACAGTTTTATAAATTTGCATAGTTGTTTCAGAAACGAAAGAGATTTATAGGGCATGCCCGAGAATTATACTTACAAAACCATCCGCTCTGAATCCTCAGGCCAGTACAAGGAAAAAGGCAGCAGGTTTGTCTCAGCTGCGTATCCTGTTTCGGATGAGCAGGAAATAAAATCGATCATTGATGGGATAAGAAAAGAGCGTCACGAAGCACGGCATCACAGCTACGCTTACCTTCTTGGATCCGGAGAACCTGTATGGAGGGCAAATGACGACGGAGAGCCTTCGGGAACAGCAGGAAAACCCATACTTGGCCAGATCAGATCATTTGGAGTGACAAATGTCCTCATTGTTGTGTCAAGATATTTCGGAGGAACCCTTTTGGGCGCAAGCGGTCTGATAAACGCATACAGGAGCGCTGCTTACGACGCGTTGAACAATGCCGAGATAATAGAACATATCATTGAGGAGTCTTATGAAATATTTTTTCCTTACGAGTCAATGAACCATGTCATGAAAATTATCAAGGATGAAGAAATAGTCCAGTCAGAGCATTCATTTGGTCTGGAGTGCAGGATAAAGATTGGTATAAGGCTTTCATCAAAGGAAAAAATTCTTGCACGCTTCTCACGGATTGACGGATTGAAATACAAATTCCTAAACGTCGGATAACGCGGGATTTCGACCTTAAAAGTTGTTAATTACTTATCAACATTTACAATTGCAAAATGATTTCATGACTAATTTTAAGTCTGTAAGATTGGTCCTGTCTTAAAATCTAATCCCATGAATATCAAGAGCTTAGTTTCAATTGATGATTTCTCCAAAGAGGAAGTATTAAAAATACTCGACCTGGCTGAAGGATTCGAAAAACAACCGTTAAGGAAGCTTCTGGAAGGCAAAGTTATTGCAACGCTGTTCTTTGAACCGTCAACGAGGACCCGGCTCAGCTTTGAGAGTGCGATCAACAGGCTCGGAGGAAAAATCGTAGGTTTCACAGACGCATCCAGTTCAAGCGTCGTAAAAGGCGAAACACTGCATGACACAATAAGGATGGTAAGCAGCTACAGCGACCTGATAGTGATCAGACATCCGATTGAAGGGAGTGCCCGGTATGCAAGTGAAATCTCTTCGGTACCGGTCATAAACGCAGGCGATGGTGCAAACCAGCATCCGACTCAGACTATGCTTGATCTGTACTCCATAAGAAAGACACAGGGAACTCTTGACAATCTTAACATATTCATGGTTGGAGACCTTAAATATGGACGGACGGTCCATTCACTTATGATGGCAATGTCGAGATGGAATGCGACTTTCAATTTTATTTCACCGGAAGAGCTCAGGATGCCGGATGAGTTCAAGCTTTACCTGGATAATCTGGGACTGAAGTATTATGAGCATACTGATTTCACTGATATAATTTCCAAAGCTGATATTATCTATATGACACGGGTTCAGAAAGAAAGATTCTCGGACCCCATCGAGTACGAAAAGGTTAAGAATGTATATGTACTGAGGAATTCAATGCTTTCGGGCACAAAACATAACATGAGAATACTGCATCCACTGCCGAGAGTCAATGAAATTGCAACAGACGTGGATACAAATCCCAAGGCATACTACTTCAATCAGGCCTTGAATGGCGTATATACAAGGCAGGCTATACTTTGCACACTTTTAGGAATAAACTGAAGGAGAGCTGATCCATGAAAAAAGAACCAAAACAATTAAGCGTAAGCGCTATTCAGAACGGGACAGTGATAGATCACATCCCTGCGAAGCATCTTTTCAAAGTCATTCAAATACTGGGACTGGATAAAATTGACCATCAGATCACTTTCGGCACGAATCTCGAAAGCAAGAAGCTGGGAAAAAAGGCGATCATCAAAATCTCTGAAAAATTTTTTGCCGACGATGATATAAACAGGATAGCACTCGTTGCTCCGGATGCAAAGCTGAATATCATCAGAGACTATGAGGTTGTTGAGAAGAAGGTTGTTGAAGTGCCTGACATGATAACCGGGATTGCCCGGTGCATGAATCCAAAATGCATTACAAACTTTGAGCCTGTAACAACACGTTTCCGGGTTGTTTCAAAGAAAAATGTAACGCTGAAATGCCACTACTGCGAAAAGATCACGAACCAGGAGAACATGCAGATCATTTAGCGCAGCCTGTCATACGACTTGACCAGTTCCTCGTCCTTTTTTATCCCTCTGAAAGCCAGCCAGGAGGTCAACAGCATCAATGGAAGAATAAACATGTTAAGGCCTGGCCTGATTTCACCGCTGTATTTCCCCGATATATAAATATAGTAAAAAACAGAAGCTATAATCAGGAGAAGGACAAGAGTCATAAGACCTGCCGTAATTTTCATCTGCAGCTTCCTTTTCTTAAAAAGGAAGAGTGCCACTAGTGAAATAATTATTATCACAAGTACCAAAGCAGTCATTGACAATAAGATCCAGATAGTTGCCTGTCCCCCGACATTCTCTGTAATCTTCAGGCCTTCAGGACTTACATCTAATATATTTTTCGGCCCTTCAGCAAATTTAATAACACGTCCGTTTAGGAATAATATTGACAATACTGTTGTCAGAAAAAGATAAAGGCTTTGGATTCGCTGTATCATAAATAAGGCATATAATTTCTATAAAATTAAACTTTTTTTGTTCTCCGGTCAATAATCCGGTGTCGAATGCCTGCTAAATTAGAGCACCTGCTTTTAGGATAATTTAACATATTTTTAAACCAGCCTGAAAAGTAATGCCGCTCAAATTACCTACATTTGTCAGTTCGCAATTTTCAGACAAATACCGGACTCAGTCTGTATAATATCAGAATTTTATGAAGAAGAGCCTAAGAATCACAATTACAATTTCATTGATAGTTATACTGGCATCAATAATTTTTTATCCTAAATACAAACCTGTACTTAAAAAGCTGACAGGCAAAGAGAAGGGTGACATGGGTCCTAATCCAGGCCAGGGAGGAAGAGGAGGTTTCGCCTCAGGAAGACAGATCCTGAACGTAAGCGGATTTCTGATCATGCCTGCAAGCGTCAGCGATTTGTACAGGAGCACCGGACAGTTGAGACCCGATGAGGAAGTTGAACTATCCTTTGAGACATCGGGAAAAGTTGTCGGCATCAATTTCACCGAAGGAACAAGAGTCAAGAAAGGTTTCCTTCTGGCAAAAATGAATGACAAGCCCCTTCAGGCTCAACTTGAGAAATTAATGGCTCAGCGGAAGCTTACAGAGGAAAAAGAGTTCAGGCAAAGGTCGCTTCTTGAAAAGGATGCAATCAGCCAGGAGAGCTATGACCAGATTGTTACAGAGCTTCAGACTATTCAGGCAGATATAAATCTGGTCAAAGCCAGAATCTCTGAAACAGAACTGCATGCACCTTTTGACGGCATTATCGGAGTTCGTTATCTCAGTGAAGGAACATACGCGAATCCATCGACAAAGGTCGCCCGGCTCGTTAAAATCAGTCCGATAAAACTGGATTTTTCCATTTCAGAACGATTTGCGAATCAGGTTCAGGCAGGATATCCAGTAACATTTACTGTCGATGGGAACAGCAAGATTTACGAGGCTTCGGTATATGCAATCGATCCGAAGCTGGATGAGGAGACCAGGACGATTACAATCAGGGCTTTGTATCCGAACAAGAACGAGGAGCTGAAACCAGGCCGCTTTGCCCCTGTCACACTTCTTCTTTCGAAGATCGACAACACAATTTCCATTCCCAGTGAAGCCATAACCCCGGAAATGGATGGTGAAATGGTTTATGTGTACAGAAACGGAAAAGCAAATATCATAAAGGTCACCACAGGTTTGCGTACGGAATCCATGGTTCAAATCACGGAAGGGCTGAAATTTGGTGACACGCTTATCACCACAGGCATACTTCAGCTCCGTCAGGGGCTTCCTGTAGTGCTCGACACTCTTATCAAAAATTAATAACCGGCCAGAATGAGCATTTCGACCACCAGCATAAACAGACCGGTACTGGCTTCAGTATTTGCGATTATTATTCTCCTGTTCGGATTCGTCGGACTTACGTATTTGGGGATCAGGGAATTTCCCAGCGTTGACCCGGCTATCATAACAGTAAGCACCTCCTATCCGGGGGCAAACTCGGATGTAATTGAAACACAAATCACTGAACCTCTTGAACAGAATATCAACGGTATCCCGGGAGTCCGCACACTTACAAGTGTAAGCAGTCAGGGAAGGAGCAACATAACCGTTGAATTCGAATTGTCTGTTGATCTTGAAACTGCCGCCAATGACGTCCGTGACAAAGTATCGCAGGCTACAAGGCTTCTTCCGCGCGATTGCGATCCGCCGACAGTGGCCAAGGCTGACGCAGATGCGAATCCAATACTGTTCCTTACCGTGGAGAGCAGTAAAAGATCGCTGCTGCAGCTTTCTGAAATAGCCGACCTGACTCTTAAAGAACAACTTCAGACTATTTCGGGTGTGAGCGCTGTCAATATTTTTGGAGAAAAAAGATATTCGATGCGCCTCTGGATGGATCCATCCAAACTTGCAGGCTACGGCCTGACGCCTATGGATGTAAGGAATGCAATCAGCCGTGAAAATGTAGAGCTTCCATCAGGTTCCATCGAAGGCACCAACACTCAGCTTACTATAAGGACGCTTGGACTGATGACCACGCCTAAAGAATTCAATGATCTGATCATAAAGCAATCAGGAGGCAGGATTGTAAGATTCAGCGATATCGGGAGGGCTGAGCTTGGACCCGAAGATATAAGAGGGATACTTAAGAGAGACGGCGTTCCGATGGTTCAGATCGCAATGATCCCTCAGCCAGGCTCGAATCATATTGATATAGTCGACGAAGTTTACACGAGGCTTGAATATATAAAGAAAGACCTACCGGCAGATGTTAAGGTCAATGTCAATTATGACAATACCGAATATATACGCTCCTCGATCAAGGAAGTCAAGGACACGATCTATATTGCATTTTTCCTTGTTGTGATCATAATTTATGTTTTTCTCAGAAGCTGGCGCGCAACACTTATTCCG
Organism: uncultured Rikenellaceae bacterium; assembly: GCA_964638545.1. Taxonomy (GTDB): domain Bacteria; phylum Bacteroidota; class Bacteroidia; order Bacteroidales; family VadinHA17; genus LD21. The sequence goes on from CAZXAM010000003.1 coordinate 27,272, forward strand.
ATCCTTGTGATTCCTATTTCCCTGGTGGGTTCATTCTTCATCATGTATGTGGCGGGATTCACCATCAATGTATTGACGCTTCTTGCCATTGTGCTTGCTATTGGTATTGTCGTTGATGATGCGATAGTTGTGATGGAAAACATATATGTCAAAGTGGAGTCAGGGATGAATCCCATTGAAGCCGGACTTAAAGGATCAAAGGAGATCTATTTTGCAATTATCTCGACTACAATAACCCTTGTATCTGTTTTCTTCCCTATTGTATTCCTTCAGGGTATCACAGGGCGTCTTTTCAGGGAATTCAGCATTGTTATGGCTGGTGCGGTAACCATTTCCGCTTTTCTTGCACTGTCGCTGACGCCAATGGTATCCACCAAATTGCTGCGTCACGAAAAGAAACACAGCTGGTTTTTCAGGAAAACAGAAAAATTCTTTGACCGTCTCAATAAATGGTACAGCGACGCTCTTGGATCTTTCCTGAAACATCGCAGGTGGGCGCTTGTCATACTCGTTACCGCCCTGGGACTGGTGGTTCTTCTATGGAACTCCATCCCGGCCGAAATGGCACCGCTTGAGGACCGCTCGCAGATTACCATAAATATGTCGGCGCCTGAAGGTGCAACCTATGAATATATGCTCAGCTACGCCGATGATTTGTCGAATCTGGTGGAGAAAAGGGTACCTGAGCGTCAAAGCTATACTGCGATGGTAAGAGGCGGCAGTTTTTCCAATATGAGGATCATGCTTCAGAAGCCGGATGAAAGGGAAAGGACTCAGCAGGAAATAGCCGATCAGCTCTCTTTTGACCTAAGGACAAAGACAAAAGCCCGTTCATTCGTTCAGCAGCAATCGACTTTCGGAAGCCGGCGCGCAGGTATGCCTGTACAGTATGTGTTGCAGGCTACTTCCATTGAAAAACTAAGGGAGATCCTTCCTGAATTCATGGCGCGTGTCAGCGAAAGCGAAATCCTTCAAATGGCAGATGTGAACCTGAAATTTACAAAACCAGAGCTCAGGATCCACATAAACAGGGATAAGGCAACCTCACTGGGAGTTTCAACGCAAAGCATAGGCCAGACTCTTCAGCTGGCACTAAGCGGACAAAGGTTCGGATATTTTTTCATGAATGGAAAACAATACCAGATACTCGGAGAACTCGCCCGTTCCGACCGTAACAAGCCTCTCGATCTGAAATCCCTTTACGTGAGAAACGACAGGGGTGAGATGATACAATTCGATAATCTTGTCACGCTTACCGAGGAGACAGCTCCGCCCCAGCTGTATCGTTACAACAGGTTCGTTGCTGCGACCGTCTCCGCTGGCCTTGTAAAAGGACGGACTATAAGTGAAGGGATAGAAGAAATGGACAGGATCGCAAAGGAAGTGCTCGATGATTCATTCAGGACAGCCCTGGCAGGAGACTCCAAGGACTTCATGGAAAGTTCTTCAAGCCTCATGTTTGCATTTGCACTTGCGCTTGTTCTGATCTTTCTGGTTCTCGCCGCGCAATTTGAAAGCTTCAAGGATCCGCTGATCGTAATGATGACTATCCCGCTAGCTCTCACTGGTGCGCTTGTATTCATGTGGTACTTTAACCTCACAATGAACATCTTCAGCCAGATCGGACTTATAATGCTTATAGGACTTGTTTCGAAGAACGGAATTCTGATTGTTGAATTTGCCAATCAGAGGAAAAGCTCAGGCATGGTAAAGATGGAAGCTATAAAATATGCAGCATCTGCGCGTTTCCGTCCCATACTAATGACAAGCCTTGCAACTATTCTGGGCATTTCGCCCCTGGCGCTGGGATTCGGGGAAGGTGCACAGAGCCGCGTGGCAATGGGTACTGCAGTTGTCGGGGGAATGATATTCGCAACATTTCTGACACTGTTCATTGTACCTGCAATCTATACCTATATTTCGAGTGAAACAAAATTTTCGAAGGATGAAAACAAGGTTGGTGTCTCTTAGCCTTTTCTTTCTATTTACTGCCAGCCAGTTGCCGGGACAGAAGATCTATGATGTCAGGGAATGCATAAAGACCGGGCTCGACAGGAATTATTCCCTGTTGATAATCCGTAACAACGAGGCAATAGCAAAGAACAATCACACCATTGGCAACGCAGGTTATCTTCCTTCGCTGGATCTCAGCGGAAGGCACAGTGGCACACTAAATGATTCCAGGACGAATCTCGGTGACACAAGCGGCACGTTTACCAACAATATCCATAACACGACAAGTTCCGGATCGTTAGGAATGGGATTGACCATTTTCGACGGTTTCAGTGTGTCGACAACTTACAGGAAGCTTGGCGAGCTTAAGAAGATAGGAGGACTGAATACTCAGCTCGCCATTGAGAATCTTGTTGCCGACATTGTCGTTGCATATAATAATTATATTCAGCAAGTAAAACTGCTTGAAAATCTTGAATATGCGGTATCCCTTTCAAGGGAAAGACTGAGGATTGACGAAGACAGGTATTTGCTGGGATCAAATTCAAAGCTACAGGTTTTGCAGTCAAGAGTCTACCTGAATGCCGACAGTTCAAGGCTTTCAAAGCAGGTTGAGACAGTCCATGCGGCTCAGATACGCCTCAATGAGCTCATGGCTGTTGAGGACCTTAACGGCAGGTTCACTGCAAGCGATACCACAATAGCAGTCAATCAGCCTCTTCTTTTTGAGAAGCTTTATAATGAAACACTGGCAAAGAACACCAGCCTGCTGATAGCATCAGCTAATAAAACAATTTCGGAGTATGATTACAAGCTGGCAAAATCAAGGTCTTATCCATATCTCACAGCTTCATCGGGGTATAACTATAACTTTAATACCTTCTCGCACAGTTCATTCGATAATCAGCAGACGAACGGGCTCAGCTACGGGGTAACGCTTGGATTCAATATTTTTGACGGATTCAACCAAAGGAGAAGCATCCGGAACTCTTCGATAGATATTCAGAGCAAGGAGCTTAAATACCAGGAAATAGAACAGGGTGTAAAAGCTGATCTCATTACCATATTCAGCGCGTACAGCAATTACCTGAGGCTCATAGAGCTTGAGAAGCAAAATTTAAGCACGGCGACGGAAAACCTCACGATCGCAATGGAAAGATACAAGCTGGGCAGTCTATCGGGGATAGATTTGAGAGAAGTTCAGAAGAGTCTGCTTGATGCAAGAGAGAGCCTCCTTTCGGTTCAATACATGACCAAGCTTGCAGAAATCTCACTTAAGCTTATTTCAGGAGGAATAATGGAATATTACAATTAGCGGCTGGAGGGATTTTCTTAAATTTGCTTCTCAATTCAAGATACATGGAAAAGAAGACAGAGCTGATAACCAACAATGACGGAAGTGTTTTTCATTTAAACCTGCTGCCCGGAGACATTTCTGACAAGATCATCATAGTAGGCGATCCGGGGCGCGTCGATATGCTGTCAACACTTCTTACGGATATCAGGGTAAGAAAAGAAAATCGCGAGTTCAAAACTGTAACCGGCTATTTTGAAGGAAGGGAGATAACCATCATATCTTCGGGAATTGGCACCGACAATATCGATATACTCATCAATGAGCTTGATGCGCTTGTCAACATTGACCTGGCAACAGGGATAGCCAAGAAAGAACCTGAAACTCTTACGTTTATCAGGATAGGCACTTCGGGCGGGCTAAGAGATGAGATACCAGCAGGTTCAACGGTGCTGACTGAGACTGCGATTGGTTTTGACGGGCTTCTGCATTTCTATGAAGGATACGACTGGCTGCTCGACACAGTTCTTTCTGATGTGCTCGTGGAATATCTTGAATGGCCTGATACCCTCTCCTACCCATATTCCGTGAATGCCAACAAAGACCTGGTTGAACTATTCAGATACGAGAAATTTATCAGGGGAATTACTATTTCAGCGCCAGGATTCTATGCACCTCAGGGCAGGTCTCTCAGGTTGAACACCTTTGATCCGGACATAAACAAGAAGCTTTCAGAATTTACCTTAAGAGGGAGGTTCATTGCAAACTATGAGATGGAAAGCTCTGCTATATATGGACTTGCAGGTTTGCTGGGACACAAAGCCCTGACATTGTGCATTGTAATAGGCAACAGGGTATCGGGAGTGTTCATCAATGATTACAAGCCTTTGATCAGGGACCTGGCTATCAAGGTATTACAAGTCATCTGATTTTTCTTTGCATTAAAGTCTAATCTTTCTAAATTTGTTTGGAAATAATTCCTCAGAGAATGTCCAAAAGCAGCAATGATGAAATTGATCTCCTCGAACTATTCAGGAGAATGGGCAGAACTTTTTCAAAATGGCTCGGAGCGATCGGAAACGGATTGCTAATCTCGATCTTCTTTCTGATAAGGAACATTGGACTGCTTATTGTCAGCCTGCTTATCGGAGTTGGAGTGTCATATATCAATAAATGGAGCAGCAAACCATTATTTAAATCGGAAATTATTTTTAGGAGCAATACGGTATCAAGTTCTGAAATGATATCATATTTTAGCAGGCTCAGTAATCTTCTTGAAGAAGATAATTATAATGCTGTTTCCGCATTATTGTCCATTCCACAAGAGCAAGCTAATACATTAAAGGATCTGAAGGCGCTCTGGATGGTTGACCAGAACAATGATAAGATTCCGGATTATATTGATTATAAGAACAGGTCGACAGCCAACGATACTATCAATAAAAGAGTAGACGACAGGTTTGCAATTGCAGTAAGTGTATCTGATCCTGCTTATCTGCCTAAGATCAGGGATGGCTTTCTTGCTTTTGTAAATAAAGATGAAATACTGAAGATCCAGAACGATTTCAGGTTAAGAAAAACCGATGAGCTTCTCGAGAGACTGAATTATGATATTGAGCAGCTGGATAGTCTGCAGAAGATCAAATATTATGAAGAAACCAAGAATCTAAAACCCAGAGAGGGCGGACAGATTGTGTTTCTTCAGGAACAAAAAACGCAGCTTGTCTATGAAGACATCTATAACCTCTACTCACGGAAACAAAAACTTGACGAGGAAAAAGATGTTTTTCCTGAAATAATTACAGTCATCAGTGACTTTGTCCAGCCTTTAAAAAGGTTTAACGGAGGATTCTTCTATGGCAAGGTCATTATTCCCTTAAGCTTTGGATTAATGATAATCTTCCTTATACTTAGGCAAAACAGGAAAAAGCTGAAAGAGCTCTACAGAAAATACTAATAAAAAAGGGTGCCCATCCGGAGCACCCTTTTAAATCTACTAAAAAGGTAATTTCTAATAATATGTCTCAATTACATTCTGAGACTGACTTATTTGTTTATATGATCAGACAGGTTCTTCTGGATGCCATTCTTTTTCAAGTAAAAGAAAAGGACGAATGACAGAATAACGCATAACCCTGCAATAGCCGACAATAGTACCATATTCCCCAGGGATCTGAAAAAATATGTCAGGATCACAACAACAAGGTTTATTGTCAGAAGTACTGTTGTTGTCTTGAAATGAGAGTTTGATATTCTCAGTAAGTTGTGATGAATATGGTTGTTATCCGCCTTAAATATGGATTTCCTGTTCAATAACCTGACAAAAATAATTCTTAAGATATCAAATACGGGTAATACAAGTATTGCAAGTGTAATTGAGGGTGCGACTTCCAATACTGAACCTGAGGGATCTGTGGCGTTCTTCTCAAGAAAGTTAATCGCGTTGACTGCAAGCAGAAAACCGATCAACATTGAACCTGTATCTCCTAAAAATATTTTCTTTTCCTGTCCGAAAACATTAAAATAAAAGAATGCAATAAGTGAACCTGTAAGGGATGCGCAAATCACTGCGAGAGAAAGATAGTCATGCAGGTAAAACCACAAGCCAAAGATCATGGAGGCTAATATCCCAACCCCGGAAGCAAGACCGTCTATCCCATCGATCAGATTCATGCTGTTAATTAAGGTGACAACAATCAGGACTGTAAAAATGATGCTCAACCATGATGGAAGAGTCTCAATGCCAAAAATCCCATAGCAGTGCCAGATTCTTAGATGGCCAGGGATGACAAGGACCATGGCTGCCAGAAACTGTCCGATAATCTTCTTAAGCGGAGTGAGAGAAATAATATCGTCCTTTATGCCTATAAAGAAAAGGATCAGCATTCCGGCTATTACGTAATTCAACTGATCAGAACTTTCGACACCGGTAAATATAACCGATGAAATTATAACTCCGGCAAATATCATAGCTCCACCAAGCCTCGGAGTTGGTCTTGAGTGCGAGGCGCGCTCCCCGGGCAGATCGTAAAGCTTTTTGATCATTGCCAAATCCAGTACTTTTGGAATACCGATCCAGGTAATCGCAAATGAACAGATGAGACCCGCAAGAATAAAAGACCAGCCAGGGAGATCTAAAGGCATTGCTAGGAAACTAATATATGTTAAAAATAATTAAAGATTTTCAACTTTCGATGATTCCCGATCAATCGAAAGTAATAAGGCGAAGTTCATCCAGAATACCATGAACAAAACTCCGGCAATCCTGACCAAAATGGATTCAAACAGCATATTTATAAAAATGATTGAAATAATAAGGAACAACAAATCCTTTTTTTGCCTAATTGAATTCAGAAGTGGTGCGAGTAATGTCAACAGAAGACTTACCAGCCCAACAATGCCTGTCTGTGTTGCTGTTTCAAGGAACTGATTGTGAGCATTTGATCTCAATTTCACATCCTCCTCAAACCCGTTTTTTACGTGCTGATTGACGAGCTCATTCAATCCGTCACCTACACCATACCCAAAGACCGGGGCTTTAATGAAAACTTCGACAGCACTGGTCCATTGTGGTATCCTTTTATCACCCAAAGAGTCTTCCTTAACGGCTTTTACGGTTTCTCCTATCCTGGTGAACCTGAATAATCCCATGACCAACAGCAAAAGAATTATCATCGTTACAGGAATAGTTATCCATAACGAGAATCTTCTCAGGTACTTCAAAAGATAAAAGATAATGACAACAAGCAGTGTAAGCATCGCTGCCCTGGATCCAAGTGCAAATACAAACAGAAAGAAAATAACAAGTGGTACAACTGAAACAAGTACAGGCCTGTTATTCGGCACATTGGTGATCCTGTCAAGGATCAGGACTATTGCCCATACAAGGTACATTGATATATAGCTCTTCTGTAAAATCGGAGAAAGATGCAGGTAACTGGAAGTACCTGTAAGGGTATCCGTCTTCATATAACTTACAATGTCCGCGATATCCCATCTTACAAAGAGAACTATCATGGAAACTATTATGTAAATCAGAAGTCCGGCAATATAGAAGTCAATGATATAATTAATCATTTTCGCTTTGATCGTTTTCTTCAGAACCAGTATCAAAAAAGGCATTATTATCATTGAGATCATCGTTTCAATGGTCTTTCTCCCATAAGTAAGATCTTCCGTGTACACCAATGAAAAAACAGTCACAGCCATGAAGATCAGGTAAAAGATACTAATGCTGAATATCTCCCTGAACTTAATTTTCTTATTTAACGCAATTACAATAGAAAGAATGGTCCATGGAATAATCAGATAAGTAATATACCGGTTATTAAAAGGAAGAACCAGGCAGAAAACCAGAACAAAATAATAATTCAAACGTTCAAGAATGTTTTCCTTCAGGAATATTATTGAGGGAACTTTCGGCATCTTTTCACTTCTTTTCATGAAACGGTTTACCCAGGCAGAAATTGATTTGATGAAGGTAGGTTCTGTTCACAATATCTGAACTGAATTTTTCAATTACGATCCGCCTGCCATTTTCCCCAAGCTGTAACAGTTCTGGATCTGAAGTATTTAAGGACCTGATAATCGCAGATTTAAGGCTTTCCGGGCTCCCTGGCTGACAAAGAAATCCATTTACCCCTTCTGTTACTAGATCGCTGCATCCGGGTACATCGGAAGTTATTAATGCTTTCCCGCAACTTGCAGCTTCGAGCAAAACTCTCGACAAGCCTTCCCTGTAACTCGGCAAGACTACGATATCAGCTTTCTCAAAAAACTCTGTGATTTTATCTGTTTTTCCCAGATAACTGATGAGACCATGGTCTTCCCACTTCCTGATTTCATCCAGTGCGATACCTGAGATATTTTGTTCATCAACTATTCCTCCGAGAAGGAACACGGCATTTACTGAACCATTTTTTTTCAGGTCCCTGATGGCATTGATGTATTCATATATGCCCTTGTCCCTAAGGATTCTTCCGGCAAACAGGTATCTTCTCGGCCTACCTGGGGAGCTTGAATGTAATTTATATTTTTCGGTATCAATCCCTGACCCCGGGACATAGCCTGCAAGATCTCTCTTAATTATTTTCCTCCTGATGAAATATTCAATGTCAGAATCATTCTGAAACAGGACTTTGCATGATGCTTTCAGCGAGAATGAATATAATTTCCTCAGAATCTTCGTCTTCAGGTTTTCATGTATCAGTCCGGAACCCAGACCACTGATTGTATTAATGCAAGAAATTTTCAACAATCTGCAAACTATTGATCCATATATATTTGGCTTCACTGTGAAAAGCAGCACTATTTCAGGGGATATTCTTTTAAGCGTTCTCATCAGCTTAATGAAAAAGATCACCTCCTGAAACGGATCAAACCTGGATCTGTGCACAGGAAGAATGATCGGATTTATATCCATATTGGCTAATCCTGAGACAGATGAACTAAAAAAACTTACATCATTGACGATAACAGATATCTCAAAACCTGCTTTTCGCAGATACATAATCAGGTCTTTTCGAAAATTATTTATCGACCATAATGTATTAGAGCAGAGAACTATTTTCCCGTTCATTCCTTTATTTAAAATCCGGTTTATTCATATCAGATACAAGAGATGTCTGAAACAAAGCTCCTTTATCTGAATATCTTTCTGAAATTAAAGTAGAGAAACGAATACGCCCTGTCCGCAAAAGATTTGGATTTCGTATCCGTAAGATCCAGGTCACTGACACTCACAAAACTGTCTGAATTCAGCTTAAGGAACTTCTTAAACTTTTCGAAATCCGAATTATCCATTGTTCCCGGATGGCATGAAAATGTATATAGACCCGGAAAATATATCCTTCTAACCTTGCCGAATTGCTGAGGGATAAATACAAAATCATCTGTACGATAAGGTTTGAACGCAATTGTATCTGAGATGATCCGGATCGGGGTTTCTTTTTTCAGAGCCAGAAGAGTATTTTCGTCAAATGTATGACTGGGCGCTGTAAAAATCCGTGGCTGAAAGTTCATTTCAAGAAATTTCCGGAATCCCTTACGGATTTCTTCACATTGCATTTCAAATGGCAATCCGGCAAATTCGGACCTGTTTTGGACTGGATTGATCCCTCCCGACTCATTGTGATAAATATGGGTGTTTCCATGCATGCATATTTCCCAACCAGCTTTTTCAAGATCCTTCAGATGACTCCAAATGCCCGGATCGTATGAACCGGAACGCAGGCCCAGGTCCATATTGTTTGGTATAACTGCGATCAAGGGCTTAATTCCGTGGGAAAGAAGCAATATTTCAAATCTCTCCCACTTCTTGAGATCCATAGTTTCTGAGGCATCATCCAGTCGCAGGAGATAACTCACTTTCATGTTTTGACTTTTCTTATAGCATAAACCTTCCGGGAGCTTTGGAATTCGCCAATTTTAGTTATCGTACAACTAATGCCAGCAAAAATACGATTGAAATCATGACAATATTTATAGCCCGAATGATCAACCGAATCCACAATCAGGAGTCCTTTTTCCTTTATATTTTCCTGGAAATATTGCACAAGTTTATTTGTCAGGATCTGTTCGTTAAAGCTGTGTATCCAATTTACAGCAATGATAAGGTCATACTTTCCTTCAAGCAAGGATGACGGGAAACAAAATTCCTTGAACTTAAGATTAGGCCTCCTCCTGTTCAAGAATGCAGCTGCCTTAAGTACATTTTCATCACAGTCCATTCCGATCATGTTTCTTCCATTAAGCCTGGAAATCGTATCACCAAGTCCGCATCCTATCTCACAAATATCATCCAATGGATAATACTTTCTGGCAAAACTGGCAATAGCTTCAGGGTAAACCCTGTTACCTGCAGGAGAAATGTGCCAGGAGTCAAAATGATATACAAGAAATAGGATAAAATTCCTGAATCTCTCATGCAATGTCAATATCCTTAAAGCTGTTTTGTTCACACAATCCCTTTTATCAGATTATCTTGTCCCTGCCTGTGACAAGACTGATTGATATAATTCAATGTACGAATCTGCTGTTCTCTCTATATCGTATTTCAAAGATCTTTCCATACATCGTTTTGTGATCATTTCTGATATTTCCTTGTTCCCCAGGACGAGCATGATCTTATCCGCCAGATCCTCAGGGTTACCGGGTTCATAAAGAAGCCCTGCATCTTCCACAATATCGTGAAGACCTATAACATCAGAAGCTAACAATGGCTTTCCTGAAGCCATACCCTCAATTGCAGACAAGGATAATCCCTCATAAAATGAAGACATTATTACTATATCTACAGATTTAAGAATACGATCGACATCGGTTCTGGCACCCAGAAAATGAATCCTGCTTTCAAGACCAAGTTCCTTTGCAGAATGCTTGAATCTGGATTTAAGCTCACCCTCCCCCACAAGTACCAGGTGATGGTTCTCAGGCAGATGAAGCATGGATTTTATCAGAGTGGAGTGATCCTTGCTTTTGTGAAACCGTGCAACATTCAGAATTAGTTTATTATTTTCGCTGCATCCTGGTATTAATTCATCCTTCTTATAAGGAAGGGCCTCATTGATACCCCTGAGGTCGATTCCATTTTCAATAATCCTGATTCTCTGTCCTGAATCATTCAGATGCTTTCGCGCGTTATTAGCAGTATTATTCGATACAGCAACTATATATCTGTATTGTTTGTAGATAAATCTCTCAAACTGTCGTAAAATAAAAAGTTTCCTCCTTTTGTTGTCCGGACTGTGTTCGGTGGTGATCATTACGCTTTGTGAAGTGGATAACTTTCTTGCAATTGCCGCCCAGTACTGTGAAGGGAACAGGTGAACATGGATTAAATCATAGCTATTCAGGTAAGGCCTGATTTTAAAAATTATGAAAGGATTATAAATATTGAGCCCTTTACCAATGTAATTAATTATAACATGATGTTTTTCCGACAGCTCCTTCGAAATAAAAGTTTCTTTACCGTCGAGAGTCAGTATGCTGCATTTCATCCCTTTAGCATTCAGGAGAGGAATAATATTTTCTAACAGCTTTTCAGCTCCCCCTGTTTCCAGGCTGTTAATGACATGTAGAACTTCAACCATACTGAATCCCGATTGAATTTTCAGGCTGGGATTTTTGCAACCTTAGTAAATCCGCCTGTTCGCGAAACTATTCTAATAATCACGAGTAAATAGGTGAGGTTATGAACGAACAATAACTGATCGGTAGCACAGACGCACAGAAATGCCAATCCGATTGTGAAATATCCGGTCGGCAACTTCCTAACAATAGAGTATAATAAAAAAATCCAGACAGCCAATCCTATTATCCCAAACGAAATAAAACTAAAAACCAGTGAATTACTGTAATTTGTCAGCGGCTCACCGGTAGCCATTGTTGTTATTCCCAGCTTAAGTTCCACCAGGTAGGCAAACTGATTCAGTCCGATTCCGAAGATATAATCCGAAAGCCTGAAAAAGCTTATATAATTCAGGGTTCCGAATAACCTGGGACTTGAGTCTTTACCAAAAATTGTAGTCAGCTTGCCAAGTGCAAAACTCACTATATCCGGCTTGAACAGAACAAAAAAGGCTATAAATGCAAAAATGAATATCCCGGCCAGCAGCAGCCTTTTTCTGGTAATCCTCTTAAAGAAGAATTCCCTGAAATGCCACAAAACAACCAGAACCGCTGTTATTATACCAAGAGAACTTGTTGAAAATATTATAGTTATCAGGACAAAAGCAGAAAAAAAGTAGTCTTTCTTTATCAGCGATAGAGCAAAAAGAGGCAAAAGATATATTGCAAAATGTGACGGTTCAGTGAAAAAGCCGCCAGGCCTGAAAATTGTGGCGTTTAAATCCTGATACGCTATACGCTCGATTCCTGGAATGAAAAGAAGGATCTTTGTGTCAAACATATTCCAGACAGCATGCTGAAAAAAGAGACCGATGGCACAAATCACTGACACTATCTTCAGGTATTTATAGAGACGGGACAGATCATCATCCGGATCCATTGTCATCGACAGTGTGACAATCAGAAACAGTCCCATCGCAAACGTGTTATGAAGCACAAGCGTTACATTAACATCGCGGTTAATAATGATCTGGAACAAATTGCTGCAAATAAAGAATATCATAGCAACGATTAATTCCGTGTCAATGGTCACTTTTCTCGCCGTTAAGAGCTTATAGATGAAGAACAGTAACAGGACCAGGTTGCCCAAAGTTATCCCTGGCAGGATAATATAGATAGCCAGAACCGGGTATAGTGCAAATAAAAGATACTTCAGGGAGATCTTGAAGTTCATATTGAACGGAAAATGAGATGAAGGGATTTCATTTTATGATTGAACTATAGATCCGGAGAGTTCTTCCGGCAATCGTCATCCAGCTGCTTTCACCGGTATGATAAATATTGAAGATATTCCTGCTCATAATATCCAGCATCCCGGGATCAAGGATGAATTTTTCAATTGCTTCCTCCAGCCTAACTGAATTTGCGGGTTCGATCAGAAGCCCTGTGATTCCATCCTCAACAAAGTTCTTTAATCCGCCTGTATCAGTCGCAATCACAGGCTTGCAAAAAGCAAAAGCAGTCATTATTACTCCGCTCTGTGTGGCATCAGTATAGGGGCAAACGACAATATCCGATTCGTAGATCAGTTTTGCCAGATCTTCATTTTCGATATAACGGTTTATGAATAGAATATTCTTCCTTCCCTCTATATTGCCTACCTCCGGATCCCCTTTTCCTGCGATTACCAGTTTTGTATCGGAAAATTTTGATAAAATTGAATCAAAGGCGGGGAGGAGATATTTGATGCCTTTGTACCTGTTAATCCTTCCGTATAGGATCAGCTGGATTGAGTCGCCTTTTAAATGAGATTTTTTAGTGGACGGAAGAGGACTGAATCGTAAAAGATAATCGTAAATACCCAACGTTGAGGTAAACAAGTTTTTTCGTTGCAGTCTATATCTTATGATGAATGCTTCCTGCTGTTCACGATTAAGAATTATGTAATTATTTATGAACCTGTAAGATATATTCCTCTTCAGGGCTTCACGGAAAGTATCATTATCTGAATGAGGAAGAGGATCATGGATAGTACATACTATCGGCGTTTTCAGGAGAAAGTACAACAAAAAGTAATTATGATTGAAATCAATATTGAAATGAATTATGTAGGGATTAATTTTTCTGATGACTCTGGCAAGCCTGAACTGCAGGAGCAAATTTGAGAATGAGAGCCTGTTTGTTTTCCTGTTTACAATAAAAGTCTTTCCATTGGGCAGGTCATCAAACCGGTTTTCAAGGTTATAAGCTTTTCCATTAAGAATACCAGCGGTCTTTATGAGATTCTCAATACTGAAAATGGTTGCCCGCGCTGACAACGGAGATACATCCAGAAAATAGTGCAAATCACACTCAGCAGACAGGTGACGGATCAATGGAATATCATAATCAAGATAAAAAGGGTTAGAAAAGTATAGAACTTTATTCGGCGATCTCATTAAACTCTATATATCAGACTCTTATATTGCTCTTAATTCTCTTCCCGACTGATTCTATGATTGCTCCAAGAATATTCGCGGCTTTGATGTTATAATCCCTTCTGCAGATCAGGAAGTTTTTGATAATCCTCAGAGGCTTGTCATAGAAGATGAATCTGGCGGCAGTTTCAATAAGTCCAATCTCAATTTCCTTTCCTGCTTTTGCTTCCAGATCAGAGAAGAGAGGATTATTCCCGGTCAATGATTTCATGGACTCTAGGAATTCCAGCACCCATATCTTATATTTTCTGAGTGCCTCCATCTTCTGGCAGTAATATTTATGGGATGAACTGATATTTTCTCCTGAATTTCTCCAGTTGCACAAAACCTCATTGACAAAAACTACTCCGTTTTCTTTTGCCAGCAGGCAGCAAGTTATATCGTCAGATGACCAACCTGATGGCATGCGATAAAATCCACCAATTTCATTTAGGGCCGCAGTCCTGAACATGAATTCCGTCACCATCTGGTTCCTCTTCTTAATTATCCGGTTCCACATGAAATCCAGAACATCCTCATGTTCATTACAGGCCGAACTTATATCACTGGTCTCACCTTCAGAATTGATGAGCCTAAGCCTGCAGTGAATGACATTAATCTCAGGAAATTTATTTGCTTTTTCAAGTAATTTTACAAAAAAATCCGGTTCATAATAATCATCATCTGACGCCAACACGAAGTATTTTCCAGCGGCTTTCTTCAGAATGTCATTCCAGCATGATACCAGATCCTTCCCTCCGACATTCTGCTCATTAATAAAATATCGTATCCTGGGATCATTAAACTTTTTAATTACCGCATCGACCGGATCAGGAGAAGCATCATTTATGATTATCAGCTCAAAGTCCCTGAAAGTCTGGGCCAGAATACTTTGCACTGCAATTTCAAGATACTTGCTTTTATAGGCTGGCAACCCTATGCTTAACAACATGATGAAGAAATATAGTGACTAATATAAGCTAATTTCTGACCTGCTTTTTCCGAAGAAAAAAAGCAGCCTGGTCTCCTTTTTGCCTCCTGTTGAGATAAGCAGCTTTCCTTTCATAATTACTAATCTGTTTCCTGGTAAAAACAGACCTTTCGGGAGACTTCTGAAATGAATCATCAGAATTCAGATGGATACTATTCAGAACCTGCTCACTTCCCCAGAACTGGAAACTTGTTGAATCATATACCGCTTTGTCAATTGAGAATCCGGTTCTCACGGCCAGAGTCTCCATACTCTTTAAAGAATGAAGGTAGAAATGCCTTGGAGCATCTATTTGTACCCAGCTTGTTCCGTAATGCTCCCATGCCCATGAATCAACGGTTGGGATCCGTATCATGCATAATCCTCCCTCTGAAAGAAGTTCCCTTACCCTGGTCAACTCCTCAAACGGATTCTTAATATGTTCAAAGGAATGATGGTATGTTATCAGGTCCCATACTCCCTCCATCTCCATCAAAGACTTCCTTTCCACCTTTACTCCATCTGAATATGATATCGTAACATCAATGAATGGATCAATGCCCTCCACATTGGCAAATCCTATTTGCTTCAATCTCCGGATAAGGCTTCCATCACCGCATCCAACATCGAGAATCTTGCTTTCAGGAGGCATCGTGGTATATAATCCAATAAGATCTGCCGGGAAAAGGGAGAGGAGAATCCTTCCAGTTATCGTACCTCCAAATGCAGCATACTTGTCACGTTTTTTTTTCAGTAACAGTTTCAATCTTGAATCTTCCGAAACAGGAGTACTATAGCTGTAATACCCTGAAGAGTAATATTTCGACAGATCCTTTGGAAATTCAGCTATCTGCAGGCAGCCACAGGCAGGGCATTTAAAATATTCAAAAATTTCCTTCAGGCCAAACATCATTTCCCTGACATGGAAAGTTTCATGGCCTTCAGCGTTATCACAAATTCGGCACTTCATCAGCAGAAGTCAATGTCATCGTTTATAACCGTTTCTAAATGAAAGGTATTTCAGATCGTTGCAGGAGATTTTCAGATCCTTGATAACCTCATAAGGCCATTTCCAGCTCTGGTAGGCAATGTCGACAAGTCCCGGAGCAAGGAAAAGACTTAAAAGGCCGATGTTTGTCCAACCGAGAAATATATACATCAGAAGAGCTGTGGCCAGGCCTGAGATTATTGACGGCCTGAAGAACGGAACCTCATTTTTTGTCAGCAGGATGCCTCCGGCAGAAGCATGATTCATCTCAAGAAAGGAGACAATCATCGCCAATAGGAAAATAGATCCCGGGACCAGTACTGTTTCAGAATTAATAAGTTTCAGTGCAGGATCTCCGAAAAAGTATATTACAAGTGCACCTGAGAAAAAGATTATGACGGAGAAGAAGGTTCCCTTGACATAGATCTCCCTGATTCGTTCGATATTTCCATCGACCCTGCATTTGACGATCAGCGGAAGAAATGTTGTAAGATAAATTGGAGCAAGTCCGGCAAGTATATCAAGCACCTGCCTTGTAATGCCTACAGATGCAATATCCTTTAGCGGCAGGTAGAATGAACCAATGAACACAGCCGATTTGGTGATCAGAATACCTCCCAATGCCGTTAGTCCCAGCTTCAGCGCATTTGGATAGACTGCCTTCAATACTTCCTTTCTGCTGTTTTTCTTTGCATTCCTTAGATTATGCCGCAGCTCCTTTGTAAAAAAGGCCCGGTGGGCAAGCACCCTGGCAACAAGTACATAAACAAGCTGTGACGACACTATAGCTACAATCCCGAAGCCCTGCATAAGAAGGAAATACGCGACTAAGAGGAATAGCATCTGTGAGAGAATTATTATCTGCTTAGACTTTTTAATAAGACCTTTCCCCACAAGCAGGGCATCATAGTAGAAAGTATAGAGATTCCAGGCATTGACCAGGCACAGGATTCCCCATGCTAAGAATGCAGAATTTTTATCACCTCCGTAATTCCGGAGTATGAAGCTAATATACCACGTTCCTGCAGTTGCAAGGAGGATCATGGCTATAAACGCTATCCTGAAATAAAGCCATCTCATAGAGGCAATCGCCCCCTTCAGCAGATCATAATCAACTCCTCCGTTTTCCACGGAAGAAGTGAATCCCTGAGGTTTCAGCTCCTTAACGCCGCTGAAAATATATGTGATATTGCGGCTAAATGATGAGCTGAAGCCAAAGTCAAAAAGGTTCACAATGAATGTCACCGACATGAAGATGGTCCACAGACCGACTTCATCGGCTGGAAGAAGCTTCAGAATAACCGGCAGCAGCAAGGCAGTGGAGGCAATCCGAAAGAAAGTTGCGAAGAAACTCCAGACTACATCAACTTTTGTTATCTGCATAAATTACAGCTTTCGCATCGTCAGTTACATGCAAATAATAAACATATACCTGATTATCTGATATTTAGATATAGGAATGTAACAAATGTTACAAATTATTCCAGAACCATTCAACAGCTTTGTGCAGACCTTCAGTCACATTCAGAGAGGGAGAATAGCCAAGGAGTTTCCGTGCCTTTTCAATAGACGCTTGTGAATGTGGTATATCACCTGCCCTTTCGGATCCGTACACCGGTTTAATCTTAAGTATCTCACTATCGAATTTACCAGCAGATTCCCGGATAATGTCTAAAAGCTGATTGAGAGTGGTCCTCTCACCGTGAGCAACGTTAAAAACCTGGTTAATTGCAGATCTGTTGCCGGTTATCACTGCCAGGTGGTTTGCCTGGATAACATTATCAACATATGTAAAATCGCGTGAATAGCTTCCATCGCCATTGATTTTAGGCGACTCATGGTTCATCAATTGCTTGACAAACTTTGGTATGACGGCAGCATAGGCACCGTCAGGATCCTGGCGGCGTCCGAAAACATTAAAATACCTGAGGCCGATGACTTCAATTCCGTAATTAGCTGAAAAATTAGCAGCATAGAGTTCATCAGCAAATTTTGTTATTGCATAAGGAGAAAGAGGATTCCCGATCTTTTCTTCTACCTTAGGAAGGTCGGGATGATCACCATAGGTTGAAGAGCTTGCAGCATAGATGAATCTCTTCACCCCTGCTTCCTTTGAAGCAAAAAGCATTTTCACAAAACCACCGATATTTACATCGGTAGTACTCACAGGATCTTTCAGTGAACGAGGCACAGAGCCCAGAGCGGCCTGGTGCAGAACATATTCAATCCCTGAAACAGCCTTAACACAATCATTGTAGTTGCGGATATCTCCTTCGATCAGGGTAAATCCGGGATGACCGAGAAAATCCTTAATATTCTCCCTTTTGCCGGTTGAGAAATTATCAAGGCATGTTACAATATTCCCGTTCTGCAAAAGAGATTCCACCAGGTTTGAACCTATAAAACCGGCGCCCCCTGTTACCAGCACCCGGCTATTCTTCAAGAGTTTTTCCATACTTCAGAAAATCAACAATAAATATTAATGATTAAAGTTGGTCGAACAACGACATTATCTCTTTAACAATGAATTCAGATGTTCTGCCATCTCCGTAGAAAGCCGGATACTCAGGTTCTTTTGAATCAGTCATGAACCGGCTGAATTCTTTCCTGATTTTCTCGGCATCAGCGTCGACAAGGACTGCCGTCCCATTCTTGACCAGCTCGATCCATTCTGTCTCTTTTCTCAGCACCAGGCATGGTTTCTTAAAGAAATGAGACTCCTTCTGTACACCTCCCGAATCAGTTATGATCATTTTACTTGATTTCTCAAGCAAGGTCATTTCAAGAAATGAGACCGGAGGAACAATTGTAATATTTAGATTCTTAAGCAGTTCGGCGTAGAGTGGTTCAAGTCTGGTCTTCAGGGTATTTGTAGTTCTGGGATGCAAGGGCATCACAAATTTAATCGAGTATTCACCGGCCAGCAAGCTCAGGGTTCTTAAAATAGTTTCCAGCCTTGATATATCATCAGTGTTGGCTTCCCTGTGAATTGTCGCAAGAATGAACCTGCCGGGCACAAGTCCCAGATCATTTAACCATGCGGTTTTCTTTCTTTCAGCCAGATCTGCGAAGAAGAGGGTGTTATCGTACATGATATCGCCGGTAAAATAGATCTTGGGATTATCGATGTTGTACGGGGGACTGTTCTCCGGCCTGAATCCTTCCCTCATAAGGTTCTTGAATGCAGCATTTGTGGGTGCAAAAAGAAGCGTGGATGCATGGTCGCTCATTATCCTGTTTAGTTCCTCAGGCATCATTTTGTTGAATGACCTGAGACCTGCTTCGATGTGCACAACAGGAAAATGGAGCTTGGCAGCTGCAACAGCACCAGCCAGGGTTGAGTTGGTATCGCCATACAGTATTACGCAATCGGGTTTCTCCTTCTGGAGTATCTCCTCAATGCCGGTAATCATGAGTGAAGTCTGCCGTCCATGGCTTGATGATCCCACACTCAGGTTATAATCAGGTTTGTGCAGTTCGAGTTCCTCAAAGAACACATCAGAAAGCTCTTTGTCGTAATGCTGGCCTGTATGAACGATAATTTCTTTTATCCTATTGGAATAGTTCGATCTGATTGCCCTGCTGATAGCTGAGGCTTTAATTATCTGCGGCCTTGCTCCGACTATGTTGACTAATTTAATATAATTCATTGCCAGTTTTGTCCGGGAACTCAAAGGTAGCAAAATATCCTTCAGGGGAAAGAATTTTCAAGTTGGTTTTGATGAACAGGGTAAAATCAGCCACAAAGAGGCCAACAGAAAACATAAAGGGCACACAGGTGCATTGATCCTATGTGCCCTTTAATAAGAGGATAACTATTTTGCGTAGTTGACTGCCCTGGTTTCCCGGATAACGGTAATTTTTATCTGGCCAGGGTAGGTCATTTCATTCTGGATCTTTTTGGCGATTTCGAACGAGAGTCCTTCAGCCTCCTTATCGGTAACCTTCTCGGCTCCGACAATAACTCTGAGCTCACGTCCTGCCTGTATCGCATATGTTTTCATAACACCAGGATACTGGAGGGCAAGAGATTCGAGTTCTTTCAGTCTCTTTATATATGATTCTACAACTTCACGGCGGGCTCCGGGGCGGGCTCCGGAAATTGCATCGCACACCTGGACTATCGGAGCTAAAAGAGTAGTCATTTCCGTTTCATCGTGATGGGATCCGATAGCATTGCATATTTCCGGTTTCTCCTTATATTTTTCAGCCATTTTCATGCCAAGCACTGCATGCGGAAGTTCCGGCTCATCATCGGGTACTTTCCCTATATCATGAAGAAGTCCTGCCCTCTTGGCAAGCTTTGAATTCAGTCCGAGTTCTGCCGCCATTATTGATGCCAGGTTAGCAACCTCGCGTGAATGCATCAGCAGGTTCTGGCCATATGAAGACCTGTACTTCATTTTCCCAACCAGGCGTACAAGCTCAGGATGCAGGCCATGGATGCCCAGATCGATAGCTGTTCTCTTTCCTACTTCGAGGATCTCCTCCTCCACCTGCTTTTTGGTTTTTTCCACAATCTCCTCTATTCTTGCCGGATGGATCCTTCCGTCTGTCACAAGCTGATGGAGAGCCAGTCTTGCTATTTCCCTCCTTACGGGGTCGAAAGCTGAAAGGACTATTGCCTCAGGTGTGTCATCAACTATGATTTCCACTCCTGTTGCAGCTTCGAGGGCCCGGATGTTTCTTCCCTCGCGGCCGATTATCCTACCCTTCATTTCATCAGATTCAATATGGAAAACAGTGACGGCGTTTTCGATTGCATTTTCGGCAGCGACTCTTTGAATTGTCTGTATCACAATCCTTTTCGCTTCCTTATTGGCGGTCATCTTGGCTTCATCGAGGATCTCATTGATATACGACATGGCTCCTGTCTTTGCCTCCTCCTTAAGGGATTCCATCAGGAGGTTTTTAGCGTCTTCCGCTGACAGGCCGGATATCTGTTCAAGCTGTTCAACCTGCTGCTTATGGTACTTTGTCAGTTCCTCATTGCGCTTTTCGACCAGTTCCATCTGGGCGTTCAGGTTATCCCGCATTGTATCTGTTTCGTTTCGTTTACGCTGGGTTTCCTCAATTTTTTGATTGAGCGTAAGTTCCTTCTGCTTGATCCTGTTTTCAGCCTGTGAAATCCGGTTATTCTTCTCATTTATCACCTTCTCGTGTTCCGATTTAAGCTGAAGAAATCTTTCCTTGGCCTGAAGAATTTTTTCTTTTTTTATAACTTCTGCCTCAGTTTCAGCATCGGTGATTATTCTTTTCCGCTTGCTCTCAAGAGCGTTCTGCCAGACCAGGAAAGATATCCCAAAGCCTGCAACCAATGCAGCTGCCGAGAGCGTTATGGTCAGCCACACAGGTATTGTTCCTATTAATTGAATCATAAGTATCGATATTATATTATAAATAAAAAACCCGCAAAGTTCCTCCAGCTTTTATAAAACCCCATATCATAAATGGTTGGAGCTTCTAATCCGGTCCGAACTTCCACTGTCCCGAGAAATCGGGATCCCCGCCTAAGCGGGACTGCGGCCTGTTCTCGCTGAACTAAGTCCAGCTCCAAAGTTTTAACTGTTGAGTTTCAAAAATGAATGAAGAAACGATGCGGGCAATTTTATTGCTATGTTAAAGAACGCTGTTACTCTTTTGTATCAAGCACTGAATCGATTTTCTGAATCAGCTCCTTAATGGCATCCGGGAGATATCCGTTATCAAGTTTTTCTTCTTCCTCTGTAAGCTTGATCACGTACTGCAGAGCAGCCATAGCCAGAAAATCCTGTACATCCTTATCAGCGTACCGCTGCTTGTATTGCAGCACCTTTTCATTGATCATCCTGGCAGCTTTCCTGATCTTCTCTTCATTTTCCCGTTCCACTTTCAATGGATAATACCTGTCCGCCACATTGACCCTGATCGATAGCTTATCATCCATTGTTATATTTTATCTGTTCAAAAGAGCAACACATCTGTCTATTTCCCGCACTAATTCCATTATCTTCTTTTTTGCTTCCGTTCCGTTCTCTCCTTCACCCAACAGTGCTCCTGCTAGCTTTATTCTTTCATATTTAATTTCCAATTCCTTTATTCTGGCATCCCGGTCATCAAGCATTTTCCTCAATGCTTCGCTTCCGGTTTTAAGATCCGTGTATTCAGTCTTCAGGTTATTATATTTATTAAACAGTTCATCAAGCTTAATGTTCAGAATTTTTAATTCTTCATAACCCTGAGCTGACATAGCGAATTCTTTGTACAAAGTTAGCATAGTTAATGAAATTTTCAAAAAAACACAATGAAATAGTTTGTTCAGACCGGTCATAAGTTTAGTTTTGCACAACCAGAAAACAAATGAAATCCACATGCTGATTTTAAGACTTGCCTTTTTAAGCATATTTTTTTTCAACAACTCTAATTGGAAACCGGAAGACAAACCGCTTTTTGTCTCTCCGGTAAAGATCCCTCTGGCACTCTCAGCCAACTTTGGGGAGCTTAGGATCGACCATTTTCATTCAGGAGTCGATATCAAAACCCAGGGCGTGACCGGCAAGGAAGTTGTAGCTGCCGCTGACGGATACATTTACAGGATAAGCATATCTCCAAACGGTTTCGGCAAGGCGCTTTATATAAGACATCCTTCAGGGTATTCAACTGTTTACGGACACCTGGAAAGGTTCACGCCAGAGATTGATGAATTCGTGGAAAGGAGTCAATACGAAAAAAAAAGCTTTACTGTCAATCTCTATCCCGCGAAAGATAAATTTGCTTTCAGACAGGGCGATTTAATAGCCTATTCAGGAAATACAGGCGGTTCTTCAGGACCTCATCTGCACTATGAGATCCGTAAAACCGAGACTGAGGAGCCCGTCAATCCGCTTCTTTACGACATGGATGTTACAGACAACATCAGACCTGTAATCGAAAGACTGGTCATATACCCGGCAGGGAACAATACGCTGATAAATGGCAGAAACTCAGTACTTAAAATGAAAGTGTCGGGAGAAGGAGGCAAATATTTTATATCAGCAGACAATGAGATAAGGATAAGCGGACCGGCAGGCTTTGGCATTAAATCTTTCGACCAGCTGAATGACAATCATAATAAATGCGCTGCCTACACAATAGAGCTGAAGGTTGACAGCATAACCAGGTTCCGTTATGCCATGGATAAGTTTTCTTTCAGTGAAACGAGGTATGTAAACAGCCACATCGATTATGAGGCCTACATGAAGGAAAACACTTATTATGAGAGAGCTTTTGTACTTCAGGGAGATCATTTGAGCGCTTACCAGAATGTCATAAACAAAGGGATATTTAATTTCATCGACAGCGGTAACCATTCGCTCGAGATCATTCTTGAGGATGCTCACAGGAACAGGTCTTCACTAAGCTTCAGGGTTAAAAGCGACCGTCCATCGATTCCTTCAGGAAGAAAGATCAGGGAGGGTGCTATCCCGATGGTTTACAACAGGCCGAACAGGTTCAGGGCAGAGAACATAACCCTTACAATTCCTTCCGGGGCACTCTACGACACACTGTTTTTCGTCTACAAAAAAGAGGCAGGCACACCGTTAATGTATTCGGATGTTCATTATGTACATAATAAGTTCACCCCGGTTCACAAAGCTTATACACTGTCAATCAAACCATTTAATGTTCCTGCCGGGAAAAAATCCAAGATGCTCATAGTTCAGATGGGCAACGATTTCTCAAAAAGCTCCATTGGAGGTTCGTGGACAGAAGATTTTATTACAGCCAACGCTCAATCATTCGGAATGTTCTATGTAGGCATCGATACGGTGGCTCCCGGAATTTACCCTAATGGATTGACTTCAGGATCTGACCTGACAGGCAAAAGAGAACTCAGGATACGTATCCTTGACGATCTTTCCGGAATCAAGAGCTATGAACCGTTGATAGATGGCAAATGGGCTCTTTTCGAGTATGACCAGAAGAATAATGTTCTTGTGTACAGATTTGATCCTGAAAGAATTACGAAGGGCACGAAGCATAACCTGACACTTAAAATATCAGATAATGTGGACAACACCAGTAATTTTAATTGTGATTTTACCTGGTAAGAAAATACCCCCGGCGCTTCGCGCCACCCCCTGAAGGGGGTCTAAAACCCTTATAATAAGTATATCAGCTATCAGCATTTAGCCCCCCTTCAGGGGGGTTGGGGGGGTCAACTAATAGATCCTTGCGGGATAAACTCCCTTTCTGATCATCTTTTTAAGGCTCTCCACAACAAAGGGCTTATCTTCACGGTAGGTGACACCAAACCATCTTTCGTTGCTCATCAGGATTTTAATCCGGATGCTGCCGTTTTTGACGAATTTATCAAGTGAGGTAGGTATGTCAAGCTCTGATTTGAGATCCATTCCCTTCTCGTTGATGAAATTGCGAAACTCTTCAGCAAGATAAGCAAAACAAGAGGGTTTGAACCCGAACAGGTTCATTGAAACAATTTCATTGCCGGTAAATTCCTGGAAAGCCCCATCAGATACTGGAGCTTTGGCACCTTTGCTGGTTTTCTCTATCTGACGTGTTTCGACTATGTGCGACAATAATCCATCAGGTGTTACTTTGCAGACTCCCCGGTTCACATGTCCATGATCAGAGAGTGTATTCCCCAGCTTATACCCGATAATGGCATATGAATCAGGATCTTCATCGTTAACAAGAAAATCATGAAGTATTTTATACGACTCAACACCATAGTAATCATCAGCATTTATAACACCAAACGGCTCTTTTATCTTGTCCTTAGTTACAAGTATGGCATGACTTGTACCCCAGGGTTTTGCCCTGTCGGGAGCTACCTTCACACCTTCCGGGAGGTTTGTGATCTCCTGGAAGACATAATCCACTTCAATCCTGTTGCGCAGCTTCTCAACAAAACGTTCCTTAACCTGCTCCTCGATATCACGTCTGATCACAAAGACTATCTTACCGAATCCGGCGCGGATTGCATCGTATATTGAATAATCAATTATTGTTTCACCCGAGGGTCCAACCTCGTCAAGCTGCTTATTGCCGCCATAACGTGTTCCCATTCCTGCTGCCAGAACTAAAAGTGTAGGTTTCATATTATAAAGGTTTTGAATTGCACAATTATACGGAAAAATCTGTTATTTTTAAGATTTGCAGATGACTATATGATATTGATTTCTATATTGCCTGAAAATCAATTTCTTGCCCCTGCCCTGAAGGGAGGAAATTGATTTTCTTCGCACCCTTTAGGGACGGGGCAGACGAAGAAAATCAAATTTTTTGACCATGAAATTCAAGCTTGAAATTTGTGTGGACAGCATCGAATCGGCACTCACTGCGCAGAATGCAGGAGCCGATAGAATTGAGTTGTGCAACAACTTGTATGAAGGTGGCACTACACCTTCATCAGGAATGATAAGTTTGGTCAGGGAAAGCCTTTCGATAGGCTTGCATGTCATAATACGTCCCAGGGGCGGGGACTTTCTTTACAACGATCCTGAATTCGATATAATGAGAAGGGATATTGAAATGTGCGGTAAAGAAGGAGTTGACGGAGTGGTTCTAGGTATCCTGAAATCCGATGGTTCGATCGATACGGAAAGGACTTCAAAGCTGGTACAGCTTGCCCATCCGATGAATGTGACTTTTCACCGGGCTTTTGATCTTTGCAGCGATCCATTCAAAGGGTTGCAGGATGTGATTGAAACCGGCGCCTCAAGAATTCTTACCTCAGGTCAGAAAAACAATGCAGAAGAAGGAACTGATCTGATAAAAGAACTGGTCAGGAAGGCTGGCTCAAGGGTGATTATAATGCCGGGAAGCGGGATAAATGAATTAAACATAGGTGAGATTGCAAAACGAACAGAAGCTTTCGAATTTCACCTTTCCGGACGCAAAACTGTCGACAGCGGGATGACATTCAGAAGAGAGATCATAAATATGGGATCAATCCCTGGCGTACCGGAATATACCAGAAAAGTCGCTGACGCTGAAAAGATCAAAAAAATAATCAGAATCCTCAAAATGATCTGAAGCATTTTGAAATCAGTGCCGGATTTTTACCTTTGTCGGGAGGAAGGCGCCAGGCATCTGGCGTCAGGCGTCAGGAAAAAAAACATTCGTTTTATAAATTATTATTCAGGAATTATTATGAAGAAATTAGCAGCAATACTATTGACAATTCTGTTGTCAGGTTTCATGTCCATTGAGACATCAATGGCATGCACAAATTTTCTTGTTACAAAGGGAGCATCCAAAACAGGGTCTGTGATGATCACCTATTCGGCTGATTCTCATGTTCTCTATGGCGAACTTTATTACTGGCCTTCGAGGGACTACCCTGAAGGTGCATTGCTGGATGTTTATGAATGGGATACCGGGAAATACCTGGGCAAGATCAAACAGGTGCCTCATACCTATTCAGTCGTTGGAAACATGAATGAGCACCAGCTGTCCATTGGTGAGACCACCTACGGAGGCCTTGAGGAACTCTCCGGGCCTGCCGGTATAATTGATTACGGGAGTCTCATTTATATAACCCTTCAGCGGGCAAAAACTGCAAGGGAAGCGATTAAGGTCATTTCGGAATTACTTACAGAATACGGATACGCAAGTTCCGGCGAATCATTTTCGATTGCAGATCCTAATGAAGCCTGGATATTTGAAATGATAGGCAAAGGTAAAGGCAACAAAGGAGCTGTCTGGGTAGCCCGGCTAATCCCCGACGGATATATTTGCGGCCATGCCAACCAGGCTAGGATCCAGACCTTTCCGCTGGCTACAGGCAAGAAAACCAGCAATGCAATAACGTCTAAAGACCTGAGAAGGATATTTGATCCGGCTGTCGAATGCGTCTATTCAGCTGATGTTATTGAATTTGCAAGAACACTTAAAGAGAAACCTTTTACAGGTCCCGACCAGCAATTCAGCTTTTCAGATACATTTAATCCGATAACATTCTCAGGGGCAAGGGCTTGTGAGGTCAGGGTATGGTCATTTTTCAGGGCTGTGAATAATGAGATGGAGCAATATACGAACTATGCAGCCGGCCATGACCTTACCAAAAGGATGCCGCTGTGGGTGAAGCCTAACCGTAAGATATCAAACTACGACCTTATGAACTTCATGCGCGATCACCTTGAAGGTACAATATTCGACATGAGAAAAGATATCGGAGCAGGACCATTTGCATCACCTTACCGCTGGCGCCCGATGACCTGGCAGGTAACAGGAGATCCGAATTCATACGTCAATGAGAGGGCAACCGCGACACAGCAGACCGGTTTTGTATTCGTTGCCGAATCGCGAAGCTGGCTTCCTGATCCGATAGGCGGAATTCTCTGGTTTGGGGTGGATGATGCCAGCACAACGGTATTCAACCCCATGTACTGCGGAATCACTGAAATTCCTGAATGTTTCAGGGTAGGCAACGGCGACATGGTAACCTACTCTCCCACTTCCGCATTCTGGCTTTTCAACCAGGTTGCAAACCAATGCTACTCCCGTTACGACATGATGAGCGCTGACGCTATCAAACTGCAGAAGGAGCTTGAAACAAAATACATCACTGAAACTGCCGAAAAAACAGACAAGGAAGCGCTTAAGCTGTACGAGAATGATGTCTGGAAGGCAAGAGATTACCTGACAGATTATTCCGTGAATGCGGCACAGAGCACATTCAAACAGTGGAAGAAGCTTAGCGAATACCTCCTTGTTAAATATATTGACGGGAACATCAAAAATGAGAAGAACGGCAAATTTGAAACCACAGAGGACGGATATCCTGCATTTCCAAAACAGCCAGGGTACGATGACAAGTGGAAGAAGTCAGTAATACAGGATAACGGGAAGATACTGCTGGCACCGGCAGGGTCAGGGCACTAAGACGGTACATGGTACATGGTACATGGTACAAGGTGCAAGGCATATAGCTTAAATTTCTTAACCGTGTACCGTGAACCGTATACCTTATACCATCTGTATAATTTATCAGGTAGATCCAAACATTTTCTTTCATATTAATTCATTATTAAAATTTTGTTTTATCTTTGCGTCCGATTTTGAAGGGATAAGATTTTTGAATACAAAATATTACGGAAGATGAACTTAATGAATGTTGTAGAGAAGGAACTTGGGGTAAAAACTGAATTCCCGAAGTTCATAGCAGGAGATACGGTTACTGTCCATTATAAAATCATTGAAGGCAACAAGGAGCGAGTACAGCAGTTCCGCGGAGTTGTAATCCAGAGAGCCGGTACAGGACATACGGAAACTTTCACTGTCAGGAAAATGTCAGGTAACGTCGGAGTTGAAAGGATATTCCCCATCAGTTCACCCTTTATCAACCAGATTGAAGTCAACAAACATGGTAAAGTGAGAAGGGCAAGAATATATTACATCCGCGATCTCACGGGCAAGAAAGCCCGCATAAAAGAAAAGAAATTCTAAAAAAAAAGCCATCGGGAAGATGGCTTTTTTTTATCATGCAATCATGCCATCATGCAATCGTGCAATCCTGAATTCAGATTTTATCGATCAGTTCCTGTTTCTTAACTTTTGCTTCTTCTATTATGTTATTTGCCCTTTTATCGGCTTCGGTTGTAAGCTGGGTTGCTCTTTTATCTGCTTCCTGTTTAAGCCTGTCGGCGGCTTTCTGGGCCGCAAGCTTTGCTACAGCTCCTTTTGATGCTGCTTCATTCACAAGATTCTGACTCTGCAGATTGGCCTCCTTCCTTATTTTCTCAGCGGCATCGGCGGCTTCATTGCGCAACTTCTGAGCAGTTGCTTCAGCCTCCTGAATCAGCTTGTCGCCTTGTGCCTCTGCCTCTTTCCTTGCCTTTTCCTTGCCTTCATCAATAGCATTTCCAACAGTCTGCTTTACGGTTTCCTTTACACCGGCAGATGTCCCGCTCTGCGAAGCGTCACCAAATACCGGTGTCACAACCGGCTTTCCGAAGACCCCTGTCAGCCTAACATTTACCTTCATAATATCGGCAGGTTTATAAGAAATCCCGACTGAGGAGGCCAGTGCCGACAGATTGTCGACCATTGTATTTACCGAACTGCCAAGCTCCGACCGGGGGAATTCAGTTTTAATGAGATAATTCATAGTCTGGTCAAGGCCCTGGTCGCCGCTGATATTCAACTTAATATTCCCCACCCTGGTATCAAAAGGACTGACATAGACCCGACCTTCACTGAGTTTAAAGCTCACATTAAGGTCCCTGAAGATATTGGAGTATTTTTCATTAAGCTTAAGAAGCTCTTTCATCTTATCGTAGGCTGCCGATTTGAGCAGTGTAATTTCTTCGGACTGAAGTTTCCCTCCTCCGGTAATTGTGGCGATAAGGGGCATCATGTTTGATCCGAGGAGGCTCTGGTATGAAAGTTTAACATTCATTTTCCCGTCAACTCCTGCTGCGGCAGGTGCAAGCTTCTGGATTGTATTGAATGTATTGAACGCATCTTTTACTCCTATGTTTTGAATTGCCAGATCTGCCTTCATCATCGGTTTAAGTGTATCACGGGTATCATAATCGGCATCCAGGGTAATGAGTCCGCCCAGGATGTAAAGTCCTGTCTCCCTGAAGCTCAGTACGCCATTCCTTACAATAATATGTCCCTTTACATTCTCTGCCCTGATCTTATCATAAGAGAACTTCTTTATATTCGCATTGAAATCAAAATCAATGTTTTCCGGCACTTTAATAACTGCCAGAGAAGTTGTATCCTCCGTCTCGGTAGAATCAGATGCAATTTTTGAAAGGATCTCCGAAATATCGACAAAATCAGATCTCATCGCAAGATTCCCCTTTATTGTCTCATCCTTAAGCAGGTAAGGAAGATAGTTTTCCAGTTTGCCTGAAAGGTGGAAGTCGCTTTTACCCCCGATATTAAGATCGGCATTTGTAAGAGAGGCGTATGCCGGAGAGAATTCCAGGCCGGCATCGTTGATCCTGATTTCAGGGTAGCCTGTCATCGCTACAAGCATGTTCTGAAATCCCATTTTCCCTGAAGCCTGGAATTTGTCGTATTGTTCCTTTTCGAGCATGGAGAGCCGTCCTGCCATTTTTACAGACATATCCACTATTCCTGAAAGGCTGATACTGTCGAGTGGAATTGCTTTTGTCAGAGCGTCAAGATCTATCTTTCCGGTCAGTGAAGCTTTAATATCGGGATCACTGACAGGATTTCTGAGAGAAAATGTCATGTCGAAAGGATTTCCGGCCAGCTGAAAATGGAAGAGATCAGCATTTGCAGTCGTACCGTCCATATCGGTGCCGTCAACAAAAGCTTTCATATTAATATTGATATCCTTAATCTTTTCGGGCAGATCAGGATAGCTGATAAGTCCGTTGTTGACAACAAGATCCAGTGAGATATCAGGCAGGGTGGTGTCGGCATCGCTGTAGACCCCTTTGGCTGTACCGTTAAGAGTAAAATCGCCCGTAGCGGTAAGATCTTTGAAATCTTCCATATATAATGCAGGGATCAGAGAAAGCAATGTTTTAAATGATGTCTTATCCGTCCCGAATTTAAGGTCGGTCTCGATATCATCACCGGGCATGGCGACCATCCCGGAAAATTTCAGAATCAGATCGTTTATTGACAGGTAATTTTCTCCGAAAGTAAATTTGTAATTCTCAAGATCAGCCAGGAGATTAATTTCAGCATCTGCCAGAGCTTTACTCAGATATGCTACATCTTCCATAACCACTGATAACTCTCCGATCTTCAGATAAATCAGAAGATCGGTCCGGCTGGCAACCATATCGCCCGTAAGGTTGAGATTAAGATTACCCAGTTTCGCAAAAAGGTCTGAGCTTTCGTCGGTATATGTGACATTTGAATTCAGCAGGGCAACCTTTTTCAGTTTCATCCTGAATGTTGAAGTATCTGATTCTTCAACAGTTTCGGTCGTATCTTTGGCAATATCCCAGTTTGCAGTTCCATCTTTAAGGATTATTGCATTTATAACTGCATTGTCGATAATCAGTGATCTGACCTCATACCCGGACTTTTTGAATAAGCTGGGCAGGTTTAACACAAGGTCGAAAGATTTACATCCAGCCAGAGTATCACCCTGGAACTTATCCACTCCTACCACCGATACATCATTGAGTGAAAATGAAAGGTTGGGGAAGTTACGGAAGAAGCCTATTTTATAATCATCAAACTTTACCTGGGCATTAACGGATTCGTTGATGACCTTTTCGACCTTAGTCTTGAGCTTCTCCTTGAAAATCACGGGGATTGTAAAAAGCAGTAGGAGGATGAGAAGTATCAGTCCTCCAAGTATTTTAAGTATCCAGCCGGTCGTTTTTTTCATAACAGGAATGTTTTACATTTTGCAGTATAAACGGTTTTTAAAATTAGATAATATTCCGGAGATAGAAAAAGAAGTCTTCTTTGTGACCAGTGGTCTATCGGTGAGATTCCTCATTCCTCCGCCAGCTGGCGGATTCATTCGAAATGACAATGTTGTTTTTTGATCGGGGGGCAGAGGCGGGACTTAATTTAAACATAGATTCTTTTTGATGATACAGGGAGGTCTTCCCAAATAATGAACAGTTAAAATATTTATTATATTTGCAACCGAATTGGGTCCCGTAGCTTAACTGAATAGAGCATCTGACTACGGATCAGAAGGTTGGGGGTTTGAATCCCTTCGGGATCACTAAACAAATCATGCTCCGTAAGGAGCATTTTTTGTTTTTAGAATGGAGCAGACCGTCAGGTCTGAATCCGGTTAAAAAACAAAAATGGAAGCCCCGCTTTTTGCGGGGCGCATGATTTGTTTTGTTGTAGCCCCCCATCCGGTTCGTGAACGAAGTGAACAATCCCTTCGGAATCTCAAAATGTAAACTATGCAATTAAGCAACTGAATTTATATTAGATTTGGGAAATGATGAACTCTATGCTCTCGTCGAGATTATTATTTTGTTCTCTCCTGCTGATAATTTGTGTCAATACTTCAGGGCAGGAGGCAGACACTGCTTTCTATAAAACTGAACTTGAAAGATTCAAAGCCAGGGAACAAAACGGAAAAGGACTGACTATTACCGGATTGGCAGAAGTAACGCTGGGATCCATTTTACTGGGTGTTGCTTCAGGCAGTGAAGAGACTGACAGCAAATTTCAAGATGTAATTGGCTTGAGCGGTTTGTTCCTGGCTGGCTCCGGAATACTTTCCACACTCATTGGCGGAATCGACTGGTATACAGGCAAGAAGAAAGCATCAGAATTTAAACTAAAACTCGATCGCAATACTTCAGGTGCCTGCATTTTGCCTGGCCGGGCAGAACTGAAATTAACATTTAACTTCTGAACGGCTGCAGGTGTAATAATTTATCGCCGATATACCTTTTCTTATCAACAGATTCCTTCACTCCATCAAAATCACCTTTGAAAAGGATTTACTTTGCGTTAACTTTCAGTTAGTTTTTAACCAAAGGCTTCTGTTTTTTGCCATTTTAATACTATTAGAACTCCAAACCTTGCTACCGGGAGAATGCCCGGAATCTCAGAACGAGTAGGTTAAGCTCATCCGAAAAGCCTGTATGCCTCATAGAATACGGGCTTTTCTTTTTCCTGGTTCTTCAAGTGGGCTGTCAGGAATAATGAAAAAAGTCCTGCCGGGAATTTCCGGCAGGACTTCAGATAATCTATTTTAAGGGTCCTGATATCTCTAACAGAGTCCGTCAAGATCATTCTCCGCTTCAGTAATAGCATCTTCCAGCTCTGTTTTCTGCACAGAGGACCATAAAGAGCAATCAAGAAATTTTTCAAGTGCGTTTAGATAATTCTGGTAAGCTGCCTTATATGCATTGCATGTTGTGGTATTCTGAGCAGCTGAGTAGGCCGCTGCAGCATTCGAGACAGCATTCAGTTCTGTTGTAATCTGTGTTGCCCACGCAGTCCCGCAGAAAGCCGGATCGCCAGCATCTTTCTTACAGGCATCAAGTCCCAGGAATGAGACGATTATCAAAAAACAAAGAATTTTTTTCATTGTATCTGGTTTAAGGTTAGATAAAAAACACTTATTCAAATATAATAAAAAATCTGATTCTGCAGAAAATCAAACAGCTTTTAGTTATGAAGTCAAAGATTCTTCACTTCGTTCATAATGACAGTTAATTAGAAAACCCCACTATATGAAATAAAGTGAGGTAAAGCCCATATGTTATTGCATGAGCCTTCCTATCAATGAACCCGGGAGATTATTTTTCCTTTTCAGCGTCTCTCAGAATCCGGCGTGCGATAGCTTCATTATCTTCCTTTGCCTGCTGATCCCTCGAAATAGAATAATTTTCCCTGCGTTTATCTGCAGCTTTTAAGTCCTCCTCTTTCGGATCAGGGAAATGAACCGGTATTAATGTTTCATTTTTCATAATGCAAAGATACTCATTAATAGACTCAGTGTTACAAGCACAGTTCCATTCTGCCCTCAATATACTTCTTTTTAATCCTGATGCTGCCCTCCTTTTGACGGATTACGGCAAGATATCAGGCAATTATAGAGTTAAAGTCATTATATTTAAACCTTAGAACGTGACAGACTGTGGCAAAATGCCTGCATATTGTTGCACTCAACATCCCCTTCCCCCCGGATTTCGGCGGGATGATCGATTCATTCCACCGAATCAGGTCGCTAAATGAAGCAGGTGCCGAAATTAATCTCCATTGCTTTGAGTATGGAAGAAAGCATTCTTCCGAACTCGAAAAGTTGTGTAAATCGGTCAATTATTACCAGCGTGACACTACGTTCTTCAGACATTTATCCCTGAAGCCATATACGGTTGTCTCCCGGAATTCTGAAAAGCTTCTCGAGAATCTTTCCGGGGATAATTATCCAATACTTTTTGACGGGCTTCATACAACTTTCTGGATGTGCCATCCAGCCCTCTCGGGAAAACGGAAATATGTGAGAGTTCATAACATTGAGCATTTATATTACGAAACACTCTCCAGGTTTGAAAGGAATCCTGCCCTGAAACTCTTTTACAATATTGAATCATTCAAGCTTAGGCACTATGAAAAGGCACTTAAGGAGGCTGATGCCCTGATTACAATTTTAGGCGCCGATCAGGAATACTTTGAAAGAAGGTTCAGCAATTCTGAACTGATCCCGGCATTCCATCCTTTCGACAAAGTCGACAGCCAGGAAGGAACCGGTGACTATATTATTTTCCACGGTGATCTTTCCGTTAGTGAGAATATTTTTGTTGCCGAATACCTGATCGCGAAGATATTTTCTGCGCTTCCTTACAAATGTGTAATTGCAGGAAAAAATCCTCCTGCCCGCCTGGGAAAAATGGCTTCTGATTTTAAGAATATCAGTATTGTACCAAATCCCGATAATCTTCAGATGTCCGAGCTTATCAGGAATGCCCAGATTAACCTGTTATTCTCAATGGCTTCAAACGGAATGAAAGTAAAGCTGCTGGTCGCACTGTTCTCAGGCAGGCATTGCGTTGCAAATTCAAATATCCTTAAGGGAACTTTGCTTAGCCGTGCATGCCATACTGAAGATTCAGCAGACGGAATAATACAAAAGACAAAAGAGCTGATGAGAATTCCTTTCACAACCAAGATGATAAATGACCGTGAAAATATTCTGGAGTTATATTCAAACAAGTTCAGTGCCGGAAGGATGCTGAGTATTATTTTTCCTTAAATGAAAAGATTCATCAAACGGCATCGGCCGTAACCATATTCCGTCTTGGAAGCAGGGAGACTACAAGGGTCCCTATAAGACCTAGTCCTATCAACAGGATAAAGCCCGTCATATAGGAACCAGGCTTTTCGAATTAATTTATTTTGCAGGTCTGGTAAATTTCGGATTGGTCCATTTAATCTCTTTATCCGTGTTGGCGAGCCAGATTACCATGCTTCCGAAAAAATTCACAAGGTCGGCCATATTTTCGTAATCAAAGAGTTCTGTTTCGTCATCTACACTGTGAAGATAAGGACCAGATGTCGAGGTGGCAAATGTCCCGCTGGGAATGCCTATGGACTTGCCTTCTGCAGTTGAAATTCTTGAAAAAGAGATATTGTCTGATGAATAGAATAGCTGCTCAGCATCAGGAACAGTATCAATGAGCAGAACATCAGAGTTCGCGTTAAACTCTTTTATCAGGTCATCAATGTTTGAATTCTGGCATCCTGTCATGTAATACCTTTTTTTGCCCAGGTAATCAGAATGCCCGATCATCTCAAAGTTAAGGTCAGCAACGATGTTTGCAGGAAGCACGGGAGCAACCGAAATAAAATGTCTTGAGCCTCTCATTCCGCCCTCCTCACCACTAAAAGCTGTAAAAAGTATTGATCGTTCAGGATTTATCCCCGAATTCAAAATATATTTTGCCAATCCTATCAATGTGCACGTACCGGAAGCGTTGTCGTCAGCACCGTTACAAATTGAATCCTGAACATTTCCCTTTCTGATCCCGATATGATCAAAATGAGCGCTGACTACAATATACTGGTTACACCTGACCGGATCAGAACCCTGAATGATTCCTATCACATTCCGCTCAGATATCGATCCCTTACGGGTGGATACACTATATTCCTGAAAGAGATTTTCTTTTCCTCCGATGCTTTTAAGTCCATACTCTCTGAATTTGCCTTCAATCCACTGTGCTGCCTCCTTCATTTCAGGCGAACCATTCCTTCGTCCAAGCATCTCATCTGAAGCAAGATATGATACCCATTCCCTGAGCTCACCGGCGGTAACAATGTTCTTTTTACCGATTCTTTCCTGATTGGAGCCTGATATAAAACCAGCTAGCAGAATTAAATACAAAACAGGTATTATGTTCATAAACAATATGTTATGTATTAAAGTGATAACACTGAATTGAACCTGATATTATAACAATTTATCGACCCGGTGAAATGGTCATAAATATAATATCTTTAAAGTTTATAAATTGCAGGTTAATAAATAAAACAGGATCATGTCAAACCTGAATAAATCCGGCGCCGGAAGGAAGATTTTATTCGGAGCTTTAATCTTTCTCCTGCTTATTATAACATCTGCAGCAGTATACCTGAGCACCCTGCTGCCTATTATAACAGGCTATTCGGCGAAGAATATGGGATCAGCGGTGTTTGTTTCCGGAAGAGCTCCGGCTGAAGTAGATGCTACGGACCTTAATTTTTCCTTCATTAAATTTGCCAGGGATAAAGTAGATTACACCGACAGCAGTGTGACCAGCAGCTTTCTATGGGGCAGGTCGAGGTCGATAAACCGTGAAGATTTCGGGGTTACTCTTGTCAGAAAGGCAAAGGAGAGTGTGATCAGGGAAGTTGATTTTCCATCGATAACTGCTCCGGGCTACTCCAGGGATACCATCTTGTGGCCATTGGGAGATATAATACCTGATACGCTCACCGGCATAAACAGAGAAATGCTCAACAGAATTTCAGGAAAACTCATCGCTGAGAACGGGTACGGAGGAAATCCGTTTGCATTTATGGTTCTCCATAAAGGGATACCTGTTGCAGAAGCATATAAGCCGCAGTGCACAAAAGAGACACGATTCCTGAGCTGGTCGATGGCAAAGAGCTTTTTGAACGGTATGATTGGAGTTTTGGTTAAAGAAGGAGAATTGAATATTAATGACCCGACAGGACTTGAAGCCTGGCAGGAAGATGACAGACGAAACATTACCCTCAACGATCTCATGCGAATGCAGAGCGGACTTGAATGGAACGAAGATTACGGGAACAGGTCTGATGTTACCGTAATGCTCCATTGCAAAAAAGACATGGCAGAGTTTTCATATAATTTTCCTCTGGAATACCCTGTCGGTACCAATTTTAAATATTCCGGCGGAACTGCAAATATTATCAGCTACCTGATCCGCAGACATTTTGACAATGATGACGAGTACTACGCATTTCCTTACGAAAAGCTATTTTATAAAATAGGCATCACAGATGCTGTTTTTGAAACGGATCCTTCCGGGACCTATGTAGTCTCCTCATATCTTTATGCCACGGCAAGAGACTACGCACGCTTCGCCCTTCTGTACCAGCAGGATGGCGTTTTCAACGGGGAACGCATTCTGCCTGAAGGGTGGGTAAAATACACCCGCGAGCCGGTGCCTTCAAGCAACGGTCAATATGGCTCGCTTTTCTGGCTCCACGGAGAAGGAGAAGTGCCATCCGCACCGGAAGATATTTTCATATGCCAGGGACACGACGGGCAGAGAATCTTTATAATGCCTGCCCAGGAGTTGATTGTGGTCGTCCTTGGGTATTCACCGAAAGGGACTCTGGATTTTAACGGACTCATAAAAGATATTCTCGGAACAATATAGAATTTTTGCAATGGAAGAAAGAGTAAGAAAAATCTTTGAGGCTGAAGCTGCTGCAATAAAGAATATTCCTGTAACAGGTTACTTTGAGAAGGCAATTGAGATAATTTTTAAAAACGTCCATGGGAAAAAAGGAAAACTGGTAACCTCGGGAATGGGTAAAGCCGGTGAGATTGCAAATAATATCGCAACAACATTCAGCTCTACCGGAACGCCCTCAGTTTTTCTTCATCCCAGTGAGGCGCAGCATGGCGATCTTGGAATACTTCAGGAGAATGACGTCCTGCTGGCAGTATCAAATTCCGGAAAAACAAGGGAGATCGTTGAGCTTATAGACCTGAAAGACAATTTATACCCTGAAGTTCCTGTGATTGTCATTACAAGCAACCCTGAAAGCCAGCTTGCAAAAAAAGCAGATTGCTATATTCTGACCGGGGCTCCTGATGAAGTTTGTCCGCTCGGACTGACGCCTACGACTTCTACAACCGTATTTACTGCAATCGGCGATGCTCTGGTCGTCCTGATGATGGAGAGAATAGGTTTCACAGCTGCCGATTATGCAAAAAGGCACCATGGAGGATACCTGGGAGCAAAATCGAGAGAAAAGTCAGGACTGCATGAATAGTTTGATATCAGGAAATTCCTGGAGGCGAAGACAAAAGACAAAAGACAAAAGACAAAAGAAACAAGATACAAGAAACAAGATTATGATGAACAGCAAGAAATCAGACGATATTAGCAGGAAAGACTACATCTTTTCTATTTCAATAATAGGCTTGTTCTTTTTCATTTTCGGATTTGTAACCTGGCTGAACGGCATCCTGATTCCATTTCTCAGGACAGCTTGTGAGCTCAATGATTTTCAGGCATACTTTGTAGCCACGGCGTTTTACATAGCATACTTTGTGATGGCACTCCCGATGACTCCGATTTTAAAAAAGACCGGCTTCAAGAGAGGGATGTCTGTCGGTTTATGGATAATGGCAGCCGGCTGCCTGGTTTTTATACCTGCAGCATTAACAAGAACATTCGGACTCTTCCTGACGGGCCTCTTCATCATGGGGACAGGTCTGACATTGCTTCAAACAGCTTCCAATCCATATATTACAATAATCGGCCCCAGAGAAAGCGCTGCAAAAAGGATCAGCATTATGGGAATCGCCAACAAGTTTGCCGGAGTCATTGCGCCAATCATACTTGCAAGCATAATCATGAAGGATTCTCATATTCTTGAGGAAAAACTTGCTCAGGCTGCCGATGCAGTTACCCGTGCCTCTCTGCTTGATGAAATGGCTCAAAGAGTAATAATGCCATACATTGTGATGTCGATTGTCCTGGTTCTTCTTGGTCTGCTCCTGATGTTCGTCCATCTTCCTGATGTAGACACAGAAGCAGAGGATGAGGCTGTCGTGGAAGCTAATGTTAAAAAGACCAGCATATGGCAATTCCCTCATCTGATACTAGGAGTTGTTGCGCTGTTCTTCTATGTTGGGGTAGAGGTGATTGCCGGAGATACAATTATAAGGTACGGACAATCGCTGAATATTCCAATGGAATCGGCCAAATACTATACTTCACTCACGATGCTGAGCATGATCCTGGGATACCTGATGGGAATACTTCTTATTCCGAAATACCTGAAGCAGGTTGACGCTCTCAAGATCTGTGCTATACTGGGCGTTATATTAACATTTGGGGCAGTGCTTATTCCCGCAGCCAGCAGCTTTACCATACCTTTCATCGATCTTGTAACCTTCAAACCTCTTCAC
Source organism: uncultured Rikenellaceae bacterium (assembly GCA_964638545.1). GTDB lineage: Bacteria > Bacteroidota > Bacteroidia > Bacteroidales > VadinHA17 > LD21. Next base: position 66,080 of record CAZXAM010000003.1, read on the forward strand.
CTTATTATTCCGGTCACAGTATTGTTTGTAGCGCTTCTTGGCTTTGCCAATGCCCTTGTCTGGCCGGCAATATGGCCGCTTGCCTTAAACGGTGTCGGAAGATTCACGAAAACTGCCTCAGCAATGCTTATAATGGCAATTGCCGGAGGAGCCATACTTCCACTTGTTTATGGAAAACTGGCAATAAGCTTCTCGACTCAGGCTGCATACTGGTTATGCATTCCCTGTTATCTTGCGATAATGTATTATGCTTTCTTTGGGCATAAGGCTGGTTTGAAGAATGGATCACAATCTTAAAGAGATTTTCGATTCCTTCAAAACTGAAGGAACGTGGCTTAAGGCGGAGCCATTCGGCAGCGGTCATATTCATGAGACTTTTCTGGTCAGGACCTCTGAACCGGAAATGGATGATTATATCCTCCAGAAAATTAATACCGTTGTATTCCTCAATATTCCACAACTTCAGGAGAATATTGAACGTGTGACAGTACATCTGCGCAAGAAACTATCAGGGATACCAGGTTCAGACCTAAAGAGAGAGTGCCTTCAGATGATAATGTGCAAGGATGGGAAAAGCTGGCATACTGATGCCAAAGGCAATTTCTGGAGAGTCTTTGTTTTTATATCCAATCACCGTTCGTACGACATTGTTGACTCTCCGGGAAAGGCTTTCGAAGGAGGCAGGGCAATAGGCAGGTTTCAGGCGCTTCTCACAGATCTGGGGGGCAGATCCCTTCATGAAACCATCCCTTCATTCCATGATGTTGAAAAACGGATTGCAGGCTTCATAAAAACACTGAAGCGTGATACTGCAGGAAGATCCTCCGTGTCAACCCGGGAAACAGAATTTATCTTATCGAGGACGGAAGAAATGAAGATAATCCAGAAGCTTGGAAGGGAGGATAAAATACCTGTCAGGATAACACATAATGATACCAAGTTCAACAACATACTATTCGATGAGAACGGCAAATCACTCTGCATAATCGATCTTGACACCGTGATGCCCGGATATTTCCATTCCGACTTTGGCGATGCAATAAGGACCGGGGCAAATGTTGCCGCAGAGGATGAAGAGGATCTTTCAAGAATTCATATGGATATGGATCTGTTCGCTGCATATGCAGAAGGATACCTTCAGGAGACAAGGGGAACACTTAATGCTGTAGAGAAAGAATATCTGGCATTTGCTCCCCTGGTGCTGACCTACGAGCAGGCACTGCGTTTCCTGAATGATTATCTGGACGGAGATATTTATTATAAAATACACCATGAGAATCATAATCTTCAGAGGGCAAGGGCGCAAATAAGGCTGCTTGAAAGTATGGAAGGACAGTACAGGAAGATGCAGGACATAATAATGAAGCTGGTGTAATGGTTGAGGAGGGGTTTGGGGTGGGTTTTAAAGATTGCTTCGTCACTGCGTTCCTCGCAATGACGGATTATATTAATATATTTACTTTATGGATTGGAATAAAGAGGAGACCAGACTGCTGAAATCGCTGAATAACCCTGATAAGATTCAGGCATTCCTTGATTCGGTTGAATATAATCCGAACTATGAATGCAGGTCGCCCAGATGGGTGATAAGGAAACGTTCAGCTCACTGTTTTGAAGGGGCTCTGTTTGCTGCAGCAGCATTGCAGTTTAACGGTCATAAACCGCTAATAATTGATATGAAGGCAGTCAATGACGATGATCATGTAATTGCTGTCTTCAAGCAAAACAAATGCTGGGGAGCTGTTGCGAAATCGAACTTCACATCTCTCCGGTTCAGGGAGCCGGTATACAGAAGTGTTCGTGAACTGATCATGACTTATTTCGATTTTTTCTTTAATACCGACGGTTTCAAATCTTTAAGATCCTACACCCGTCCATTTGATGTTTCATTTTTCGAATCGCGCAAATGGCAGACCACCGATGAGGACCTTGAATATATAGGTGACAAGATAGAGTCGCTTCATCATTACCCCGTAGCCACGCCCGGGATGGTCAGAAAGCTTTATAAAGCCAGCGATATGATGATGAAAGCAGGCATGCTGGGCTCAAAACCTGAAGGATTGTTTAAACCCAGGAAGTAACTTCCCGTTACTTACCTTAACAATTGTAAAAATATTAATTGGTCGAATTTTTACCATTATTATAGTATTGTATTTCAATTATATGCTAATACAATAAAAAAGCCGGTCGAATTTTAATTTGCATTTAGAATGAGTTTGACTATTTTTGAACCCTGATAAAATAAGGGTATGGACGTCTCGGGAAAAAGTTACAAGGCCTTTAGAGAAAGGCAGGAGGCATTAAAGAAACAATACAGCCCAAAACAGGCCGAAAAACAGCATTCAAAAGGAAAACTCACGGCCAGGGAGAGGATAAGTCTTCTCTTTGATGAGGGCACTTTCGAGGAACTTGATGCTTTTGTCACGCCTGCCAGCCAGCCTGTGGATTTCGGAAAAGTGGAGAGAACCTATGGCGATGGTGTGATTGTGGGTCACGGAAAGGTTAACGGCAGGCTCGTATTTGCATTCGCACAGGATTTCACAATCATGGGAGGTTCGCTCGGTATTGTCCACGCCAGGAAAATTGTCAAGATCCAGGAAATGGCCCTGAAAATGGGTACCCCGATAATAGGGATGATGGATTCAGGAGGCGCAAGGATACAGGAGGGTGTGGCCAGCCTGAGCGGGTATGCCGCCATTTTCCATAATATTATTTCTTCTTCAGGTATAATTCCCCAGCTATGCATCATTATGGGACCTGCAGCAGGAGGAGCGGTTTACTCCCCTGCCCTCACCGATTTCGTCTTCATGGTGAACCATACCAGCTATATGTTTGTAACAGGACCCAATGTTGTGAAGGAAGTTCTGAACGAGGATGTTACAAGGGAAGAACTTGGAGGCGCTGAGGTTCACAGCCGGAAAAGCGGTGTAGCCCATATGGTCTACGACGATGAGGAGAATACGATCATGGCTCTGAAAAAGTTCCTTACATATCTGCCTTCCAACAATGTCGAGAATCCACCGGTTGTTGCTGATGATAACAATACGCCGGATGTCAATGAAAAGCTGCGGGATATTGTTCCGGACGATCCTAACAAAGCTTACGATGTCAAGGAGGTTATCAATCTTATTGTCGATAAGCACAGCTTTTTCGAAACAGGAGAATTCTTTGCCCCAAACCTTGTAACAGGTTTTGCCCGATTTAAAGGCAAGACAACAGGGATAGTTGCCAACCAGCCAAAAGTGCTTGCCGGTGTGCTCGATATTGATTCATCGACAAAAGGCGCCAGGTTCATTCGGTTTTGCGATGCATTCAACATTCCTATTCTGACACTGGAAGATGTTCCAGGCTTTCTCCCGGGAAAAGATCAGGAGCATGCAGGTATAATCAGACATGGGGCCAAGCTCCTTTTCGCATACAGCGAAGCCACTGTTCCCAGAATAACTGTTATCCTCCGGAAAGCATACGGAGGCGCATACATTGTCATGAACAGCAAGAGCCTGGGCGGTGACTTCAGTTTTGCCTGGCCTACTGCCGAGATCGCTGTAATGGGTCCCGATGGAGCTGTTGCAATACTATACCGGAAAGAGCTTGAAGAATCGAAGAATCCTGACCAGCTTAAGAAAGAACTAGTAAAAAAATACCGGGATAAGATAGCCAATCCTTTTATTGCCGATGAGCTGGGTTATATTGACGAAGTTATCGATCCTGCCGTAACAAGGCACAAGATCATTTCAGCTTTCAGCGCACTGAGCAATAAATGGGTGAAAGTGCCATCGAGAAAGCATGGGAATATGCCATTATGAGGCGACCGGCTCCCGATAGCTATCGGGACGGCTACCGGCAACAGGAAAAAAGATTGCACGATTGCACGATTGCATGATAAATAATGAATTATGAAGATCAACAAGATATTGATAGCCAACAGGGGTGAGATAGCCGTACGGATAATGAAAACCGCAAGGAAGATGAAAATCAGCACTGTGGCAATCAGAACTTCCCTGGAACCAAATGCCATGTATCTCTCCTTTGCTGATGAGATATTCGACAACACTGAAGATACATCTGAGGTCCCGGTATTCCTTGACATTGAAAAACTTATCTCAATCGCACTGAATACAGGGGCTAATTCCGTTCATCCGGGTTACGGTTTCTTGGCCGAGAGTGCATACTTTGCACAGAAATGCCTGGATAACAATATTATATATATTGGCCCATCGCCGGATGCCATATATAAAATGGGGAACAAAATGATTGCCCGCAAGCTGGCATTGGAGAATGGAATACCGATGGCCATGGGAAGCGAGGGGAACATTGCCAATGATGAGGAGGCAGTCAAAACAGCAGAGAAGATCGGTTACCCGGTAATTATCAAGGCTGCTTCAGGCGGAGGCGGAAGAGGCATGAGGATAGTCAGGAAACCGGAAGAGATGGAAAGGATGTTCCTTACAGCGAGTAAAGAAGCCGAGAAGGCGTTCAATGATCCTTCAGTTTTTATTGAAAAATATATCGAGAATCCGAAACATATTGAATTCCAGATACTTGGCGATACCAAAGGAAATCTTATCCATCTGGGAGAAAGAGAATGCTCAATTCAGCGGAAACATCAGAAACTGCTCGAAGAGGCTCCTTCAGCCGCTCTCGACAGCAAGTTGAGGAAGAAGATGGGCTCAATGGCTGTTCAGATTGCCAAATCCGTAAAATATTATTCAGCCGGTACTGTCGAATTTCTATTGGACTCTGACAGGAACTTCTACTTCATGGAGATGAATACCCGCATCCAGGTTGAACATCCTGTTACCGAAATGATTACTGGCATCGACCTGATTGAACAGCAGATCAGGATCGCTAATGGTGAAACTCTGCCGGTTCAACAGGAAGATATTAAACTAAAAGGCTGGGCAATTGAATGCAGGATCAACGCTGAGGACGTTCAGGCAGGCTTTGCTCCCAATCCCGGTAAAATAGAGAAGCTCAGCATGCCCTCTGACTGTTATGTAAGAGTCGATACCGGGATACAGGAAGGTTCAGCGATTGTATCAAGTTATGATTCAATGATCGCCAAGCTGATCGTAACAGGAAAAGACAGGAAAGAAGCTATCCACCACTGCAAGCTGGCACTTGACAAAGTCTGGATCAAGGGAACAAAAACGACTCTTCCTTTCTTCCGTTTGTTGGTCCGCAACAAGAAATTCCTGGATGGTAGTTTTACCACTGCATTCATCGAAAATGATCTTGATAAATATTACTATAACAGCGCATATGAAGAGATGCTGGCAGCCTGGCTTGCAACAAGGCTGTTCGTGGATGAGAATCTGCAAGAGAGCAATATCAGCGCCGATATCGGAAACAACAATGATATGAGCCCCTGGCTGTTAAACAAGAGGATAAATCAATTTTAACGATTTTGCATGAACGTTAAGCCAAAAATAGATAAGCTCTACACCCTTACATCAGAGAAAAAAAAATTCAGTTTCTCCCTGCCCCTGAAAAACAGGATTAAGATAGGTAAAAGGATTTACGAGGTTCAACTAAAGTCGGACGATAAGCACGGGACTTATGTTCTGTGGAAAAACCGCAAATACCCCGTAGAGATAGTAAGGTCGAGGCAGAACAGGTACGAGATCCTGTTCAATGACATAAGCTACACATTTACAGTCGAAACGCCATTCTCCCTTCAGAGAATGAAGGTGCTTAATTCAGGCAAACCAAAAGCCGACAAGGAAATGTTACGCGCTCCCATGCCGGGAAAAATAATAGATGTTCTTGTCAGGGAGGGTGCATCAATTCTTCGTGGGGAACCGGTCGTTATCCTTGAAGCCATGAAGATGCAGAATGAGATTCAATCTCCCGTAAACGGAACTGTCATTAAAGTCCATACCAGACCAGGCAGCAATGTCATGAAGGATGATCTGCTGGCGGAGATAAAGGCAGAATAGCCCAGGGCTTATTTCGCAGGAACCTGTTTCAGACTTTCACACAGAAAAGAATAAAACTTCTTTACCGATGGTATATTCACCTTCTCATCAGGTGAATGGGGATGCTTAATCGTCGGCCCAAAAGAAATCATATCAAGGTTAGGATATACTCCTCCGATAATAGCGCATTCGAGACCTGCATGTATTGCTTTAATATCGGGATCCATACCGAACATCTTTTTATAGGTGCCGCTGAGAGTTTTTAAGACAGGTGATGCCATATTGGGTTTCCATCCCGGGTAGCCTCCCGACATTGATACTTTTGCATCTATAAGGTGGAAACCGGCTGCTATTCTCCAGGCTGTTGATTCTTTCGCTGTGTTGACCGAGCTGCGGCAGAGATTATGAACCGCCATACTGCCTTTGGCAACCTTCACAATTGCCATGTTATTCGATGTCTCAACGAGTCCTTTCATTGCCTGGCTCATTCTCATCACGCCGGCCGGGCAAATGAAAATGGCCCTTATTATTTTGTACTGATCAGCTTTGACCATGACCTTCGCCGGCATTTCGCATTTTTTTGCGGTAAATGAAAGATCCGGTTCGGTTTCTGCAAATTCAGCCCTGTACATCTTTTCATATCCCTTAACGAATTTCTCGAATGCTTTTGCTTTTGCCGATGCTACCAGCAAAACAGCATAAGACTCACGAGGTATGGCATTGCGGAGGTTTCCTCCTCCGGCTTCTGCAACCCTGACTCCGAAATCAGATTCAGCCTGCATCAGGAAGCGGAACATGAGCTTGTTTGAGTTGGCTCTTCCGAGTGCGATGTCAACACCTGAATGACCACCTTTAAGTCCTTTTGCTGTTATCCGGTATGCGGCCATCCTTGCAGGAGATTTCTCTTCCTTATATTTCTTTTCCGCACTTACATCAATTCCACCTGCGCAACCGACGCATATTTCGTGCTCGTCTTCAGAATCAAGGTTCATGAGGATATCTCCTTTAAGCAATCCTTTTTTCAGGCCGAAAACTCCGGTCATACCTGTTTCTTCGTCAATAGTAAAGAGTGCTTCCAGCGGTCCGTGCTGAATATCCTTTGAAGCAAGGACAGCAAGAGCTGCCGCCACGCCAATTCCATTATCTGATCCAAGGGTTGTGCCATTGGCTTTTACCCAGTCTCCGTCGATGATGGTTTGTATCGGATCCTTTTCGAAATCATGTTTTTTATCGTTATTCTTCTGCGGCACCATGTCGAGATGTGTCTGCAGGATAACGCCTTTTCTTTTCTCCATTCCCTTAGTGGCAGGTTTCCTTATTATCACGTTCCCCACCTTATCGACAATGGTTTCAAGCTTATGGTCTTTTCCGAATTTGACAACATATTCAACAATCTTCTTCTCCTTCTTTGAAGGATGGGGGATCTGTGTTATGTCATGGAAAATATTCCACACCTGCTTTGGTTCAAGATTGCGGATGTCGCTCATATTGTAATATTTTAATTAATAAAAATTAAACCTCTGATATCAACATTTCAAGGCACTAAAATTAGTCAATTAAATCAAATAACTAAAATCCATTTGATATACTAATTGAATCATGTTCGTCGATTTTGTAACAAAATTGTAATAATTGACCATTTTGATATCTTATTCGATTTGTTTAATTTTGGCACCGATTTCCGTAGACCAGTAATTTGTCAAAACAAATTTTAAGCATCCTAAATAACCTATTAACAGACAATTAACAATAATCCAAATTAATGACATTCCTCATTATCATTATTGTGTTGGTCCTGATCTTTGATTTCATTAACGGGTTCCACGATTCAGCCAATTCAATAGCCACGGTTGTATCTACAAAAGTTCTATCTCCATTCAATGCTGTACTGCTTGCTGCCGTGTTCAATTTCATAGCTTTCATGTTTTTTGAGCCAAGGGTTGCTCACACTATAGGTAAGAACGTCATTGATCCCAGTTTTGTCACGTTGACGGTTATTGCTTCAGCACTTGTGGCTGCAATTACCTGGAACCTGCTTACATGGTGGTGGGGATTACCCTCCAGTTCATCTCACACTCTGGTTGGAGGGTTGGTGGGTGCCGGGATTGCCAGCGCAGGGGTTCAATCGATTCATATCGGCGGTGTTCTTACAATAGCAGCATTTATCGTTATTGCTCCACTCCTGGGGATGGTCATCTCTTACATAATTTCCATAATAGTCATTCATCTGGTAAAAAGATACTCGCCCTCAGGCGTCGACAAGCATTTCAGGAGGCTTCAGCTGTTATCAGCCGCTGCATTCAGCCTTGGTCACGGGGGTAATGATGCGCAGAAATCAATGGGCATAATATGGGTTGCCCTTATTTCGGTGGGAATGGCTTCGGTTGATGACAAGACACTTCCCCTGTGGGTTATTCTCTCCTGTCAGGCAGCCATTGCCCTTGGCACTCTTTTCGGGGGATGGAGAATCGTCAAGACAATGGGACAGAAAATTACAAAACTCAAGCCTTTTGAAGGCTTCTGCGCTGAAACTGCCGGTGCGCTGACTCTTTTCGGTGCAACAAGTCTTGGAATTCCGGTAAGCACGACTCATACCATAACCGGATCAATTATGGGTGTTGGAGCAATTAAGGGATTGTCCGCAGTGAAATGGGGTGTGACGCGTAAGATCTTCATTGCATGGATCGTCACAATTCCAATTTCGGCGATAGTTGGTGCAGGTGTGTTTTTTCTGTTCAACTGGATTTTATAACTTACTGAAATAAATACAATTGATATGAATATTGATAAATTCCTCAAGTTTTTTGTCCCCAAGGATCACAGTTTTTATCCTCTCTTTGAAGAAGATGCGGCAAACCTTCTCAAAGCAACCGAACTGCTTCAGAAGCTTCTTGCTACTGATGATAATGAAGAACATGAGCGGATACACAAAGATATAAAGGATGTTGAGCATATCGGAGATGAGATAACCGACAGGACATATTTCCAGTTGAATAAATCATTTATAACACCTTTCGACAGGGAGGATATCCATGAGCTTACTGCAAATATCGACGACGTGGTCGACTCTATTAACGGTGTAAGCCGGAGGATATGCCTCTACAAACCTAAGAAGCTTCTCCCTGTATATAAAAACATGGCAGAGGAGATACATGCAGCAGCCCTCGAGATAAAGACATGCATTCACGGGCTTAACGATGCTGCTGCCAACAGGAAGGAAATTACGGAAGCCTGCAACAGGGTTACTGCTATTGAGCACAAAGCAGATGAATATTATTTTGTTGCTGTTGCAGAGCTCTTTGAAAAAGAGACTGATGCGGCAGAACTTCTGAAAAACAACAAGATACTGGAGATACTTGAAAGAATTGTCGACGAAGAGGAGGATGTAACAGATACGATCAAGTCAATCCTTATAAAAATGGCTTGATGACATTTCTTTATGTTATAGTTGCATTAGTCTTAATTTTTGATTTTCTAAACGGGTTCCACGATTCTGCAAATTCTATTGCCTGTATCGTATCCACAAAAGTCCTTTCACCGCTAGCAGCTGTTGGCATGGCTGCATTTTTTAATTTCACCGCCTTCATGGTGTTTGAACCAAAGGTAGCTGCCACTATCGGGAAAGGCGTTGTTGAACCCGATGTGATAAACATGAACGTTATAGGGGCTGCTATCGTGGCTGCAATAATATGGAATCTCTTAACATGGTGGTGGGGATTACCGTCGAGTTCTTCGCATACTCTTGTCGGCGGTTTGATAGGAGCGTCTGTCGTCAGTTCAGGATTCGGATCAGTGATTTCGGGCGGCGTAATATTAATCGTAGCTTTTATTTTCATAGCTCCGTTCCTGGGATTTATTTTTGGTCATATTCTCTCATCATCAATAATGTGGGTATTCAGAAGGACACAGGCATTTACGGTAGATAAGCTTTTCCGGCGATTCCAGCTTGTATCAGCTTCCGCCTTCAGTCTCGGTCACGGAGCAAATGATGCACAGAAGTCGATGGGGATCATTCTGCTGGCCCTGATCCTATCGAACCATGCTACAAAAGAATCTTCAATACCAATGTGGGTGGTCCTTTCTTGCCAGGGAGCCATAGCGCTTGGAACCCTTTTCGGCGGATGGAGAATAGTAAAAACAATGGGACAGAGAATTACAAAGCTTAAGCCTTTTGAGGGATTCTGTGCAGAAACTGCAGGCGCTGTGACCATTTTTGTTGCTACACACTGGGGAATCCCGGTCAGCACTACTCATACGATTACCGGCGCAATTATGGGTGTCGGTGCAAGAAGAGGAGCATCAGCAGTCAAATGGGGAGTCACAAGGAAAATATTCATTGCATGGATTGTGACAATACCTGTATCAGGAACAATTGGCGCAATAATGTACTTCTTCTTTAACTGGGTAAATTAAATAAGGCATCTCACTTGCTCCTGATCATTGTAAGCACCATCTTGAATTTTTCAACAGCCCTGACTGCATGCGGGATATTTGCAGGCATGATAATCGACTGACCAGCCTCAAGGATAAATGACTTCCCTCCTATTATTACTTCACCTCTTCCATCAACTACCTGGATCATAGCGTCGAACGGAGCAGTGTGCTCGCTCAGCGCCTCACCTTTTGCAAATGAAAAAAGAGAAATATTGCCAGTCTCCTTCTTGAGCACTGTTTTGCTGAGGATGCCGCCGCTGGCGTATTCAACCGAATCGTTGAAACTGAATACTTTTGCTTTTTCGAATTCGTTCGATCCCATATCTCTATTGTAAATAGTTTATTGCAAGGACCTTGCATGCAAGGTCCCTTTCAAAGCAAGGACCTTGCATGCAAGGTCCCTTTCAAAATCACTTCTTAATATTCGGCGACTCCAGTCCGTATCCTTTCTTTTTATCTTCAGCTTTCAGAAGGTATGCAAAAAGGATTGCCAGCGCTCCGAAACAAGCAAAGATTATCATTGGCAGAGTGTAGTTATAGGTGTTGACCTCTACTCCGTCAAGCAACCTTGTTCCATCGATGCAAAACTTATCGAGTACCCATCCTATCAACAGTGGCACAAGTGACAAACCTATATTCTGAACCATGAAAATCAGCCCATATGCAGTTCCGAGTTGTTTCTCAGGAATTATTTTTGGAACTGAAGGCCACATGGCTGAAGGCACCAGTGAAAAAGCAACTCCCAGAATAATTATCAGGAAAACTGCGATCCATGTCTGTGAGAATACAGGTATTGAAAACATTACGTGAACGAATAGTAGCAGAAAAGCCCCAATTATCATAATAGTAGCGCCCCTGCCCTTTCGATCATAGAGGTTTCCGAAAAATGGAGTCATAGCTATTGCTCCTACAGTAAGCATCCCGGGAATAATACCAGCAAACTTTTCTGTTATATGGAATTTATTTATCATCAGGTCTGTGGCATATTTGATAAACGGAAACACTCCTGAGTAGAAAAGAAGGCACAAGATTGCAATAAGCCACCAGCCTTTGCTTCTAAGAATAACCAGGATGTCCTTGATTTTAAAAGATTCTTCATCACTAACAATGCCTTCATCTGCATCTGATTTATCAAGCTTTTTATCCATTATGGTAAATACAAAAAACGAGATCATACCAATACAGAGCATAATAAGACAAACAAGAATCGGTTTGGATACTCCATGAAGAGCTTCGGCAAGCGGTATTGAAGTCACAAGTGCAAGCGTCGTTCCGATACGTGCAGTTGACATTTCAAGTCCCATGGCAAGAGCAAGTTCCTTACCCTTGAACCACCTGACAATTATTTTTGATACAGTAATCCCGGCTATCTCCACGCCTACACCAAATGTTGCATATCCCAGTCCGGCAACGACAACCTGGGAATTCATACCCAGCAACTCCTTCCCGTCAAGAAAATGAGTAGATATAGCCCAATACTTAATTGCAGTACCGGCTACCATGATTATTGTCGCCATTTTTCCCGTGAACCTGACTCCCATTTTATCTAGAATGATTCCTCCAATAATAAGCATCCCGAGAAATACGTTGAACCATCCATAAGCACTTGTGAAGAATCCGAATTCCTGGCTGTTCCACAATAATTCTTTTTCCAGAAGCGGTTTCAACGGAGCCATAACATCAGTAAGGTAGTAACCGCAAAGCATTGTAAAAGAGATCAATGCAAGTACAGTCCAGCGGGCTGTTTTGGATTCGCGCAGTGATTTTGCAATTGTTTCCATAAATCAGATTTAGTGAATAGAGTGTGTCAAATGTAAATAATTAATCGGATGAAAAAGAGCAGTTAAATCACATTTATCGAACTTTATTGTGGCCCGATTGTTGAATATATGTCAACAGAAGAACAGTATCTGTTGTTAATATTTCTGTATTTTTGTACAAATTAAAGGATATCATCATACCAGACATGAAAAGAATAATTTTATTGCTGATCTTTATTTCTGCTTCATCATATGGCTTCTCTCAGAGTGCCAATATTTCCAATACACAGGGTGTCAAATGGTATAAAATTGAAGAGGCGGAGAAGCTTATGAAGCAGTCGCCAAGGCCGCTATTCATTGACACTTACACAGACTGGTGCGGATGGTGCAAAAAAATGGATAATGAAACTTTTACCAACGATGTTATAGCAGGCATACTTAACACCAAATACTATCCTGTAAAATTTGATGCTGAAGGCAAAGCAAAAGTATCCTTCCTCGGGAACGAGTTCGTCAATGACGGCAAATACGGGAAAGCACATCAGCTGGCAGTAGCGTTGCTTCAGGGACAATTATCCTATCCTACTGTCGTTTTTCTGCTTTCAAACGCTGAAGGCAAATTTGAAGTGGCTCCGATCCCCGGTTTCAAACAGGCAAAAGAGATGGAGATCCTGCTGAGCTTTTTCGCCGACAACTCCTACAAGACAAAAAGCTGGGAGGATTTTCAGAAGACTTTCGTGGGGAAAGTAAAATAA
>CAZXAM010000003.1:79046-83861 GCA_964638545.1 uncultured Rikenellaceae bacterium
ATCTTAACATTCGCCACATCAGGTATCCTGTAATAGAGTCTGTCGAATTTCTGCTCTGAATCATCAGGTCCCTGGCCTGAAATAACCTTAAGGTTTTTGGTTTTCTGCTCAGGAGCTATATTAATGCTTACCGGAGATCCCTTTTCAGCCGGCCCTTCTGATTCAGAAAACATAAAAAGGGTGACGGGTTTTCCGGTCTGTCCTGCACGCGGGATAAAATGATACCTGAAGGTTCTGTGTTCGACAATCCTCTTCCCCGTAAATAATTCCGTATAATCTCTTTCAAGCCTGTTCATTTCTTCTATAGCAGCATTGCTTTGAGGAAAGACATTTGCTTCACCGGTAAGGATGAGAAACTTACCGTCGCGAAGCTCCAGGATTCTGCGGGCTACCCTCTGTGCCAGCTCCTCTGCAGAAAGTTTTTTGTTTTTTTCTACAGTGTAAGGGACCCTGATTGTCTGGTTTTGCAAAGTCCGGTACCTGTAAGCCGTATCTGTTTGTATGGAAAAATATTCATCAGATCCAAGGTCGGTTGGCATGAAATCACTTGCATTTATATCACTTCCGATCTTAGTTACTTCCTCTTTAGAGGCTGCAGGATTGAGATCAAGAATAAGGCCTTCCCTCTTAAGGGCCAGTACATTGGTTGGCAAGACAGATATGGCCTCCATCACATAAAACTCAGAGGGATCAGCCTCCTGATGCGACGAAACGGAAACGCTGTTTATCTTCCAGGTTTCTTTCTCAGCCTGGATGGCATTTTCCAGTCCAAGAAGCATTTCAGCAAATTTCGCATAAGGTCCGGGGATTTCAATTCTCCTTTCCATGCCAACAGTCACTGTGAAGACAGTCAACGGAAGTGCATATACAAGGCTCCCTCCTGTAAGTTTCGTTGTATCTGTCAGGTGAGCAACTGTTTGTCCGGGTTGTGTCTTTTTCTTAACCAGAAAGCATGAATTTGCCATCAGGGCTATAATAATAAGGAAGGAAATGCTTTTTACTGTCTTCATTTTTCCGACATTTTTATTTTTAATATTCGCAATATAGTAATCAAACGCAATTATACGGCCCTTATTCTGTTAAATGCCTCACCAATGCTATCAATTATGTCCATTGCGATAAGCGACTCATAGGATAATCTTTCTGCTGCAATGTCGCCTGCCAGCCCATGAATGAAAACACCTGCAAGCGCAGCTTCAACAGGGCTGTATTTCTGTGCTAGGAGCGACACTATGATGCCAGTCAGCGTATCGCCGCTTCCGGCAGTTGCCATCCCGGGATTGCCGGTGCTGTTGAACCAGACTTTTCCTCCTGGCTCGGTGATCGAAGTATTTGCGCCCTTGAGCACAACTATGCATTTAAATTCTGCAGAGAAATCCATCTGCTTTCTCAGGCGTTCATAACTATTTGCTGATTCACCGGCAAGCCGTGCAAATTCTCCGGGATGAGGTGTAAGGACCGCCATTTCAGGCAGGTCTTTCAGCCAGGACTTATTTATTGAGAGGATATTCAGGGCATCGGCATCAATCACCAATGGGTTACTGCTTCTTGCCAGGAATTCATGAAATGCTTTTTGCGTTTGCTTGGCTGTTCCCATTCCGGGTCCTATGCCAACTGCATTGAACGGGGCCGTATCCCCGATCGAACTGATGTATTTTCGAGATTTGTCAGGAATAGCCATTGCTTCGGGAACTGCACACTGGATGATAAGGTTTCCGCATGATGGAATGTGGCATGTGACCAATCCGGCTCCGGTTCTCAGTGCTGCCCTGGCACCAAGCACCACCGCTCCCATTCTGCCGTATGTGCCTCCTGCCAGCAATCCATGGCCAAAATCACCCTTATGAGCAAACTTTTTCCTGTTCCTGATCATTGGCCGAATTGTATCCGGATCGAGATATCGGTATGGAGATTCTGTTGATTCAATTGCCTCCTTATGCAATCCTATCGGAAGAACATGCCATGACCCAGAGAATTTTTCATTTTCAGGGAACATGAAAGAGAGCTTGGGGAACTGGAGAGAGAGTGTATATGAAGCCTTTATGATACATTCAACATCATTGCCGGCGTTATCTTCGCAGAACAATCCTGAAGGGATGTCAATTGAAATCACATTGCATCCTGAAGCATTTATCTTTCTGATTATTTCTGCAGCAATTCCCGTTAGAGGGCGTGAAAGTCCCGATCCGAAGAGTGCATCTATAATTACAGATTCACCAGGAATCGCAGGTATCTGACTTGTGTCGGAAATTGAAGTTAAAATGATCTTGGTTTCCTTTTCAAGCCGGTTTCTGTTTACATTCCAGTCGGGTGATGCATTTTCGATTGGCCCGGCAAAATATACTTCAACTTTATATCCTTTGCCATAGAGCATTCTTGCCAGGGCAAGGCCGTCGCCTCCGTTATTGCCCGTTCCGGCGAAAACAATAACAGGAGCCGATGGTGAGAACCTCTCAATAAACCAGTCAAACATCCTTGCAGCGGCCCTTTCCATAAGTTGGGCCGATTGCACCGGTTCATTTTGAATAGTGTACTCGTCTATCTGCCTGATCTGGTCGCGAAGGAAGATCTTCATAAGTAAAATTCATTGCTTCACAAAATTAAACTCTTCGGCCATTAATAAAAAAAGATTAATATATTTGTTTCCTTCGCATTTAATATCTGATTACTAATTATTAACTAAAATATTTCGTATGCTTAAGAATCACCCCAAAGGATTGCTGGTAGCCTTCTTCTCAAATATGGGTGAGAGGTTCGGCTTCTATACAATGATGGCCATTCTTGTTCTTTTCCTTCAGGCCAAGTTTGGTCTTTCTGCCGAAAAGGCAGGCGGTATTTACAGCTGGTTCTATTTCAGTATCTATGCCCTTGCCCTGATCGGAGGTATCCTTGCCGACTCGACAAAGAAATACAAGCTGGTAATCCTTGCCGGCATAATAATCATGTTTGCAGGTTATGTGGTTGTGGCAATTCCCGGGATGACGCTGACTATCACTGTCATTGGGTTGTTTACAATAGCTCTTGGCAACGGGCTTTTCAAGGGTAATCTGCAGGCCGTTGTAGGGCAGATGTATGATGATCCCAAATATTCAAAGCTGAGGGATAAGGCTTTCATGATCTTCTATATGGGGATAAACGTCGGTGCATTCTTTGCTCCTTTTGCTGCTGAAGGTATGCGAGACTGGTGGCTGAAAACCAACGGATTTGCCCACGACGGGTCTCTTCCGTCGCTCTGCCATCAGTTCAATAACGGAACGCTCACTGATATGTCAGTGTTTCAACAGCTTGCAGATAAGGTGAACTTAAGCGGTCCTGTGACCGACCTTTCAGCGTTTGCCAACAGTTATCTCGAAACATTCTCAAGGGGATATAATTATGCCTTTGCCGTTGCTGCAGGAGCTATGGTATTATCGCTTCTTGTTTATGTTTTCTTCAATAAATATCTTCCAAGCAAAGACAAGGAGAAATCCGGAGAAGCAAAAACCACTGCGTCACCTGTTCAGAAAATAGATTTCAAGCCTGTTCCTATAATTGCTGCTCTTGTTGCAATGGGCGTCACTGCATTCGGACTTCATTATATTAAGCAGATTGGCTGGGAAAACGGATTTGCCTTCGGACTTTTTGCGGCATTTATCACCTGGATAACACTCAGCGCAAGCAAAGAGGAAAAAGGAAGGATAACAGCGCTGGTGCTCGTTTTCATTGTGGCTATTTTCTTCTGGATGTCGTTTCACCAGAATGGTCTTACCCTTACATTATTCGCAAGGGATTATACGGTTAAACATGTCGGGATATTCACAAATATGTTCTTTACGCTTCCTTCAATGCTGGCAGTTATCGGAGCAATAGCAGGAATAATCATCTTGTTCTACAGGAGCATGAGCAGGAATGCAAAGATATCCGGAGGTGTTCTCCTGCTAGTTTCGCTCTGGCTGATCATGTTCTTCTCATACGGATTTGACCCAACAACAATTCTGAGCAAATGGTTTGGACTCAGCAGGTTCAGCTCTCAGAACTCAATATCGCCGGAAGTGTTCCAGTCGTTCAATCCTCTGTTCATAGTAGCTCTTACTTTCCCTGTCATGGCTTTATTTTCCTGGCTCAACAAAAAGGGCATTGAGCCCTCCACGCCAAAGAAGATAGCCATAGGACTGATCATTGCATCATTCGGATTCCTGGTCGTCTTAGTCGGCTCTATAGGTGCACCGTCGCCTGAATCGCTCAACGGATTGCCGGCAGCTGATTCTGACAGGGTTTCTCCATACTGGCTGGTAAGCAGTTACCTTGTCCTCACAGTTGCTGAACTGTTCCTGAGCCCGATGGGTCTCTCATTCGTGTCGAAAGTAGCGCCATCAAGGTTCCAGGGACTGATGCAGGGAGGCTGGCTCCTGGCAACAGCTACCGGAAACAAGCTTCTTTTCGTAGGAACACTTCTCTGGGACAAAATTAACCTGAGCGCTCTGTGGCTGGTATTCATACTCTGCCTTCTGCTCTCAGCAACATTTATATTCTCCATACTGAAACGTCTGGAAAAAGCGGCTTCGAGTTAGATTTAATATTAACCGCAAAGCGCGCAAAGGGGTAAAACCTAAGGACGCAAAGAGATCCATCTGAAGGATTTATCTTTGCGTCCTTAGCGTTCTTTCAATCCGCAGCATTTGCGAAGGATTGCTTTGCGGTCTTTGCGGTTTTCTTAATTATATTTTTACAATAATTATTGATTTATATGATTTACCATATAATATTAGTTATTTCCAGTTGTCTGCTTAATACTTTGTAAATAATATCTTATTTACTATCTTTGTATTTAATACA
>CAZXAM010000003.1:83961-92098 GCA_964638545.1 uncultured Rikenellaceae bacterium
GTCTGCTTAATACTTTGTAAATAATATCTTATTTACTATCTTTGTATTTAATACAATGCATCCTGAGGGTGCATTTTTTTATTTTGCATTAAATGAAAGTTCTGAAATTCGGAGGATCGTCAGTCGGCACACCTGACCGTATAAGGGTGGTCGGGCAAATAATCGAATCACAGCCTGTGCCATGTGTGGTAGTTGTTTCTGCTTTCCAGGGTGTAACCGATCAGCTTTACAAAATTGCAGATCTGGCAGCGAAGGGTTCAACGGAATCGTGGGATCTTCTCGGTAAACTGACGACCATTCACAGGGATGTCACCGCAGATCTCATAATCGATAAGATGAAAAGGGATGAGACTCTTAAATTTGTCGATGACATCCTGAATGAGCTTACAGAGACCTGCACCGGGATATTCCTTTTGCATGAGTTAACCCCCCATTCTCTCGACAATGTACTGGCCACGGGCGAAAGATTGTCGTCAAGGATAATAAACGGTTTCCTGGGCAAGACTGTTTATTCCGATGCCAGGGAGTTCATCAGAACTGAAGGAAAGCCAGAAAACAGGATTGTTGATTTCACCAGCACAAACAGGCTGATAAGAGAAAAAATCGATCCTTCCTCACAGGTGACACTTGTCCCGGGGTACATAGCCGGTACATCCACAGGAGAGACCACTACCCTCGGAAGGGGCGGTTCAGATTATACGGCTGCCATCATTGCCGCGGCCCTTGAGGCTGAGATCCTTGAAATATGGACGGATGTTGACGGATTCATGACTGCTGACCCTAAGAAAGTTGAAAAAGCATATACAATAGAGAACCTTTCCTATTCTGAGGCTATGGAGATGTCGCATTTTGGCGCCAAAGTGGTTTACACTCCCACTCTCCGTCCGGTGTATAAGGCAAGAATTCCTGTACAGGTAAAAAATACCTTTAACCCGTCGTCAAAGGGCACACTTATAAACGGCGGCAACTCTGACACGGGGAAAAGCCTGATAAAAGGCATATCCTCCATCGACCACATTGACCTGGTCTCATTGCAGGGACCTGCAATGGTTGGCGTAACCGGAACATCTGCAAGGCTTTTCGCTGCACTGGCTAAGAGGAACGTTAATGTGATATTGATCACCCAGGCGTCGTCGGAATACTCAATAACCTTTGCAGTCTCACCGGGACATGCAACTTTTGCGTCGGAATCGATAACGGAAGAGTTTGAGAGGGAGATTGTCCGCGACAAGGAGCTGAAAATCCTGATTGAAAAAAATCTCTCCGTCATTGCCATTGTGGGCGAAAAAATGAAAAATACGCCGGGCATTTCTGCCACTCTTTTCAGGTCGCTGGCCAGGAACGGGATTAGTGTTATTGCTACAGCACAGGGATCATCAGAACTCAATATTTCTGTAGTAATAAAGAATGAAAGCCTCAGGAAAGCTCTGAATGTCATTCATGATGGATTCTTTCTATCGCCATACAAGGAGATGAACCTGTTTGTGGCAGGAACGGGACTTGTGGGAACAAGCCTTCTTAAACAGCTTCAGAAGCAGTCAAAAATGCTTTTTAATGATCATCATCTTAAGGTCAATCTTCTCGGGATAACAAATTCCCGGAAAATGTTTATAGACGGGAAAGGGATATTGCTTGGGGCATGGCGTGAAAGACTCGGGGATGAAGGCGAAAAATCGGATATATTTGAGTTTATCAGGCGGATAAAGAAGATGAATCTCAGGAATTCTGTATTTATCGACTGCACTGCAGATTCAAAAGTCGCTTCAGTATATGGTGAAGCACTCTCTGCTTACATTTCAGTTGTCACGGCAAACAAAATAGCCTGCTCATCGGAATACAGCTATTACCAGCATCTTAAAACAATAGCAAATGAAAGAGGCGTGCGTTTCATGTTCGAGACAACTGTCGGTGCAGGGCTTCCAATAATAAAAACCATAAGCGATCTTGTGGTAAGCGGAGACAAAATCTTCAGAATTGAAGCTGTGCTTTCAGGTACCCTGAATTTTATTTTCAACGAGATGAGCACTGAACTGCCGTTCAGCAAGGCTATTCGCCTGGCAAAGGAAAAAGGGTATTCAGAGCCTGATCCGCGTACCGACCTGAGCTGCACGGATGTCGTCAGGAAGATACTTATTCTGGCCAGGGAAGCAGGATATGCTTTAGAACAAAAAGATGTCGAAGTTAAAAGGTTCCTGCCGGAAGAATGTTTTGAAGGTGATCTGAACAATTTTTACAGGAAAGTTGAGCAGATGGATGAAGATTTTGAGAAAAAAAGAAAAGAGCTTGTAAGAAAGAAGAGAAAATGGAGATTTTTTGCAACTCTCAATGAAGGCAAGGCTAAAGTGGAGCTTGTGGAAATAGACCAGGATCATCCCTCCTATTACCTTGAGGGAAGCAATAATATTGTTTTATTCACAACCGAAAGATACAGGGAATTGCCAATGGTGATCAAAGGTTACGGCGCCGGAGCGGATGTTACTGCGGCTGGGATATTTGCCGATCTGATGAGAGTTGTAAATGTTTAACCACGAAGTTACACGGAGTCGCACTGAGTGAACACGGAGTCAGAACAGTGAAACTCCGTGAAAACCCAGTGGAACTCCGTGGTAAAAAGAAAAAGTTTGGAATCAAATAGTATAAAATATTATTCAACAAACCATAAAGCGCCGGAAGTGAGCTTCAGGGAGGCAATCCTGAACGGACTGGCTCCCGACGGGGGATTGTACATGCCTGACAGCATTCCTCAGATCGGAAGAGATGAACTGCTGGAGTTCGGCAGGAAAGAATACTTTGAGATCGCATCTGCCGTTATGGGTCACTTCCTTGCAGATGAAATTGATTCCAAAAAACTGCAAGATATTTGCCGTGATGCATACAACTTCAATATTCCGGTTGAAAAAGTATATGACTCCAACTATATCCTGAGACTCGACCAGGGTCCGACAGCTTCGTTCAAGGATTTTGCAGCCCGCGCGATGGCCAGGCTGATGAATTTCTTTCTTTCCGGCACCGGAAGGAAACTGACCATACTGACAGCAACCTCGGGAGATACAGGAGGAGCTGTCGCAAACGCTTTTCACGGTCTCGACAATATTGAAGTGGTCGTTTTGTTCCCACGCAATGAAGTCAGTAGCTTGCAGCGTAAACAAATGACGACACTGAACGGGAACGTGCATGCAATATCTGTTGGAGGAAAATTCGATGATTGCCAGTTGCTGGCCAAAACAGCATTCCTCGATCCTTCCCTGAAGGAACTTAATCTCTCTTCTGCAAATTCGATCAACATAGGACGTCTCCTTCCTCAGTCAGTATATTATTTTTATGCGTGGTCAAGACTTGCCTCAGAAGGAATGGAAAAAGCTTTCTTCAGCGTACCTTCAGGCAATTTCGGGAACCTGACTGGCGGTCTGCTTGCCCATAAAATGGGATTGCCTGTAGAACAGTTCATTATTTCCACAAACAGGAACGATGAAGTCCCGGAATACCTGAAGACAGGAATATATAATATCATCTCTCCTTCCCATAATTGCATCTCGAGCGCAATGAATGTAGGCCATCCGAGCAACCTCGCAAGAATAGTCGAAATGTACGGCGGAGAAATGGATGAGAAGGGAACTTTATGCATGGAACCTGATCTGCAAAAGATGAGGTCCGATCTCTTTGGAATATCAATTTCTGAGACGGATACGAGAAAAACAATTGCCGATGTCTTCAATAAATTCGGAGTGTTGCTTGAACCCCATGGAGCTGTAGCATGGAAAGGACTTGAATGTTACAAAAAAGGAAATGTCTTAAAATCCCTGGAAAACGGGATCTGCATCTCACTTGAGACAGCTCATCCGGCAAAATTCCCGGAAGAAATAAGGAATATCCTTGGATTTTCTCCCGATCTGCCGCCTTCGCTTTCAGGGCTAAATGAAAAAAAAGAGGAACTTACAGAACTTGATAATAATTATATGCAGCTCAGAAAATTGCTTCCAGAGCTTTTAAGATAAAATAAGATGTATATCATTTGTACCGACCTTGAGGGAGTTTTCACTCCGGAAATATGGATCAGCGTTGCCAGGCACACCGGCGTTGATGAACTTAAGCTGACAACCCGCGATATCAGCGACTATAATGTTCTTATGAGGCGCAGGCTCGACATACTCCGCAGTCATAACCTGACACTTCATATCATACAGCATGTCATAGCCAGTATTAAACCTTTGCCGGGAGCTGCCGAATGTATTTCATGGATTAAAAAGAGAGCCCAGCTTGTTATCGTTTCCGATACATTTTCAGAATTTGCAAATCCTTTGATGGAGAAGCTGGGCCATCCCACTCTATTCTGCAACAGCCTTAGTGTTGATCACCTCGGCAATATCACCGATTACCATCTCCGCCAGGAGAATGGAAAAGCAAGGGTGGTTGAAGCTATGCAGAATCTTAATTACAAAGTTATTGCCATCGGCGATTCATACAACGACATAAATATGCTTAGAAAAGCCGATGCAGGGATACTATACCGTCCGCCAAACAATGTTGTTGCCGACAACAGTGATCTTCCCATTGTCAATTCCTATGACGAGATGAAGGCATTTATTTCGGCGCTCATTGAAAATGGATCGTGATAATTGACATCCTGCCTGATGATCAATCATTTATTTGCTAATTTTACCTGATACGAACCGGGTAAAATTAGTCCAATGGCTTCAATCTCAATTAAAAATAAGACCGGGCTCCTTTTGCTGACCCTTTTAAGGATAGTCATAGGCTGGCATTTTATGTATGAAGGACTGGTCAAGGTCTTCAGCCCCGAATGGAGCGCCAGACCTTATCTTGAAGGATCAAGATGGATTTTCGGTGACTTTTTCAGATGGCTGGCCGCAGGTGATGCAAGCTTGCGTGCAATCAACTTTGTAAATGAATGGGGACTGACACTTATAGGCCTTGCATTGATTCTGGGCATTTTCACAAGGCTTGCCTCATGGGCGGGCATTGCAATGCTTACCCTGTATTATGTGGCTTACCCGCCCTTCGGAGGATTCAGCTATGGGGCGGCCGCCGAAGGAAGCTATCTCCTAGTCAACAAAAATCTCATCGAAATCGTATGCCTTCTTGTTCTGGCCTTCACCGGGCCAGTACGTTTATTCGGGCTGGAGTACCTTTTAAGGAAGAAACCGGCGGCCCCCGTTTCAGCGTCTGCTGAAGATGCCGTGCCGGAGGAGCCGGAACCAAACAGAAGAAGGGAATTGATAAAGGGACTTGCAGGGGTTCCGTTTCTTGCAGGACTGGGCGGAGCTTTTCTGAATCAGATGTCGAAACCGGGTATAGATGGAGTTTCAAGTGCAACATTGCCAAGAGTGACTTATAAGCATCTGAAGGATCTGAAATCTGAATTGCCCAAAGGGGCGCTCGGCGACATTGAGCTCAGCAGAATGATCATGGGTTGCAATCTGATAAGCGGATATGCCCATGCCCGCGACCTGATCTATGCCAATACGCTGTTCAAGGCATATAACACCGATCAGAAGATACTTGAGACTTTCCATCTTGCAGAGATGGCAGGAATCAATGCCTCATTTATCACAAATTCCAATTTCCCCATTTTTAATAAATACCTGAAACTTTACGGAGGGAAGATGAAAACAATTTGCCAGACCTACCTGAAGGATAATGACCTGTTCGGGGATATTGACCTAGCTGCAGGAAACGGAGCAACAACCCTTTATATCCAGGGTGGTGTTGCCGACAGATACGTCAGGGAAGGAAAGCTCAGGGATCTTGCTGCAGCGATCGGGTACATTAAAAAGAAAGGCTTTCTGGCAGGCATCGGAGCACATGCTCTTACTGTGGTTCAGACATGTGAAAGAGAAGGGATTCCCGTCGATTATTATGTAAAAACATTTCATCATGACAAATACTGGTCAGCTCATCCTGTTGAAAAACGTGTCGAGTTCAGCGTGGATGTAAGCAAATACCTGGATCATGATCTCATACACGACAACATGTTCGATCTGTTTTCGGACAAGACAGCCCAGTTTATGGCTGAGGTAAAGAAACCATGGATCGCCTTTAAAGTACTGGCAGGCGGGGCCATTCAGCCAAAAGACGGGATCCGGTATGCTTTTGAAGGGGGTGCAGATTTCGTCTGTGTAGGGATGTTTGATTTCCAGATCGTCGATGACGTAAATATCGCCGGAGAGATACTGAATGATCTCAAAAACAGGCAGAGACCCTGGTATTCCTGATAAGCTATTTCAGAATCTCAGAAGTATATTTCTCAGCAACATCAGCCTGGTCCTTTGCCAGTCCCGACATAATCACGAGAAGATCGTTTTTCCAGG
Organism: uncultured Rikenellaceae bacterium; assembly: GCA_964638545.1. Lineage (GTDB taxonomy): Bacteria > Bacteroidota > Bacteroidia > Bacteroidales > VadinHA17 > LD21. The sequence continues at coordinate 90,291 of CAZXAM010000003.1, forward strand.
CAAGGAAGACCGTGCCATTATAGCCATCAGTAAAAACGTATCTTGTTTCTGACTGGTCCGGTTCGATTTTACCGACGGCAAGATAAGTGGCTGCAGTTTTAAGAGTCTCTTCGGCAGAACTGCTTTTAATGAGGAATATGCTGAAAGTTTCGGAACCTGCCTGATAAACTGCCTTGAATGCCCTGTTCAGGAACTGATGTCCAAGTACGCTCTCGTTTATAAAAGTCTCAGAATTATTTATTTTTCCCTCCTTCGGGAACAGCGAAAGCATTTCAGGCATACTTTTCTCACCCGGCAGAGATGCTTCGATCCTTCTTGCAAGTGATTCCTCTGCCTTACGTATCTTCGGCTTTTCAGAATTGGTTCTGATCTTAACATAATAGCTTCCCTTGAAGAAATTCAATATGCCATCGACAAGATAACCCTGCGAACCTATGTCAATAAAATTGTATTCCGAAGATCTCTCAGAGGAGTAAATTCCAAAAGCCATAGTATTATCCCTGTGCCTGTATATTTCTGCCTTGATCACTTCCTTTCCTTTCTTGAATTCAGCAACATGAAGGTCGACAAATCCAAGAGCAAGGTAATTATCGGCAGCTCCGTTAATAAAATCCCAGAGGTTGTCGGGCAGGTAAACCGGGTACTTTGTAATCTTCCTGAAGCCGTCAAGTTCCGGAAATGCAATTTCCTGGGCGAAGGAGCCAGGCGACAAGAGGGTTAGAAAGAGACATGCCAGTATAGTTTTTTTCATCATGGAAAGATTTGTGTCAATCAGGCAAGGAATTCAGCCGGAACACCTGCCAGCCGCGAAACATCTGCAATTTTCTCTCTGACGTTAAAATTCCTTGAGCATCTCACCGAGCATGATTCACAGCCAGTGCATGGATCGTTATTTACTTTTATCTCAGCAAGCAGATCCTTTGCCATCGAAGGTGATGCATAACCGTAAGCATACATATATGCACGCATCATGTCGGGAACCGGAAGATGCCGGGGGCAGGAAGATCTGCAGTTCTGGCATCCCGAACAGAAGAGACCCGGATGGGCCATATCTGCAAGCAGGTCGTTCTTTTCGGTTTCATTCAGGGTTAAATCTGTCAAAAGCTTTGCGTTAAGCTCGAGGTGATCGAAGCTTGTCATGCCGGGTATTGTTGTATGAACATCGGGATGTGAGAGGACCCATTTAATGGCTGCACTTGTATTCATCGCCTTTGTCCTTTCCTTATCGAGCCACCCTCCACCTGCAAGGGTCTTCATTGCCACAATTCCGATTCCGGCTGCGCTGGCTCTCTTTATCGCAGCCGTGAGCTCGGTGACAGCTGCATGCTTATAATTATAGGAAGTAAGTATTACATCCCAATCTTCTTTCTCTGCTGCGGCATTAATCACAAGAGGTTCATTACTATGAGTGGAAAATCCGATGAACCTTGCTTTCCCATCCTTTTTAAGCTTTTTGAGCGCATTCAGCAGAGGCTTGTATTCGATCAGCTCAACCGTGCCGACACCGTGGACATAAAGAATATCAACATAATCCATCTGCAGCCTTGAGAGACTCGTATTGAACATCTCAACGAATTTTTCCGGAGATGTCTGGTCAGAGGGTTTTCCATCGCGGTCTGTGTCGGCTTTTACTTTTGTTGTAATAATGAATGAATCTCTTTTGTAGTTCCTGAACAGGTTCCCTAGCATAGTTTCGTTGTTCCCCCCCTGGTATCCGTTTGCAGTATCAAAAAGCCTTATTCCCTTATCATATGCAGCTTTGCAAAGACCCGGATTATCGGAGCGCATCACTCCAAAGCTGATTACCG
>CAZXAM010000003.1:92198-107382 GCA_964638545.1 uncultured Rikenellaceae bacterium
GCAGCTTTGCAAAGACCCGGATTATCGGAGCGCATCACTCCAAAGCTGATTACCGGAACTTTAAGTCCCGTTTTTCCCAGGGTCCTGTAAATAATATTTTCCTCTGAAGTCCCCCGGGCTGCTGATGCCAGCACTGAGGGTGAAACTGCGACTATTCCCGCACCTGCGATCCCCTGCTTCAGGAATCCTCTTCGTGATATTTCTTTCACATTTAAACTATTTTAGGTTTCTTATTCTTACTTCAGTTCCTGTGCCTTTCAGCAGTTCAACAATCTTTTCAGTATTTGTGTCACCAAAATGATATGGATATAAGATCCGGGGCTTAAAAGAGTTTACAGCATCGGCAACCATTTCGGGAGTCATGGTATAGGGAAGGTTCATCGGCAGGAAAGCCACATCAATATTCCTGAGGGCTTTCATTTCGGGTGTATTTTCGGTATCACCTGCGACGTAAATTCTCTTATCCCCTATTGTCAGAATAAATCCCAGGCCTGATCCCTTTGGATGGAATGGTTGTCCCTGGCCTCTCATATTGATAATATTGTAAGCAGCAACAGCTTCAACTGCAACCGGACCGGCAATGCTTTTTTCACCGTCTTTCATTGTCTTTGCCAGTTTAACCTGTGCAGCCACTTTTTCAGTTGTCAGCATAATCGTTCCATCCTTGGAGAGCTTTGAGATAAGTCCGGGATCCAGATGATCATAATGATCATGAGTTACCAGCACAAGATCGGCTTTAGGTTTCTGTTCATAATTCCCGGAGCTGCTAACGGGATCGACGTGGATAATGAAATCGTTCACTTTGAACATAAGGGAACCATGTCCGATGAAGTGCATCTCAACTTCTCCTGCGGATGTATGGAAAGTGTCGAACGCAGGAAGATTCTGTGAAAATGAGGGAACTGCCATGGTAATCAGGATTATAGAAGAGAAAGCTATAAAATAACTTCTGAAATTACTTTTCATAAATCTTGTATTTCGTTAAGTGCCTCAGTCGGTTCTGATGCCCAGAACCAATATATCATCTATCTGGGGACTGGATCCCATCCAATCCTTCAGGTTCTTCTCGAGAATTTCCTTCTGTCTGCTCATTGGATAATCCTGTATCTCAAGGAGAAGTCTTTTGAAGTTCTTTTTCATGAATTTGCGGCCCTGGTCGCCTCCGAACTGGTCTATATATCCATCTGAGAACATATAGTATGATATTCCCTTTTCAAGAGCCCAGTCATAGAAGGCAAAATCCTCATTCATCCGTGATGAAATGCCGATAGGCATTTTACTCGCAAAAATTGTCTCGAGGATATATTTGCCATTCGTCATTGAACCGTCGGGATTTTCAACCTGCCCGTTTTCAAATCCGGAGGTTTCGCTGTCGGATAGTTTCCTGACTTTGAAGCAAGGATTATATGCGCCGGAGAATTCAATTCTTTGAGTATTAAAATCCAGCACAAGCAGAGCCATATCGATACCATCCTTTGCTTCATCATCGCCGCCCATCTGTTTCAGGGATTCTGTAACATGCAGTCTCAGCTGGTTAAGGATGAAGTCGGCACGGGGTGAAGCTTCCTTATCGATTATTTCATCGAGAAAAGACATGCCGAGAAGGCTCATGAAGGCTCCGGGCACTCCATGTCCCGTACAATCGGCTGCCACAATATAGAGCCTGTTGTTTTTCTTCGTCATCCAGTAAAAATCACCGCTTACTATATCTCTTGGCTTGAACAGAACGAAGTAGTTCTTAATGTTTTCAGAGAGAATGGATTCTGAGGGAAGCAGGGCCATCTGTATACGGCTCGCATAATGAATGCTTGATTCGAGTTCTTCTTTTTGTTTAACCACAACGGCAGTACGTTCCTTCACAATGCCTTCGAGCCGGATGTTCTCATTTTTAAGTCTCCTGGTATATGCCATAATTATCCCCGCTACCGCCAGTGAAGCAGCAATCAGGTATAGAAAAATCATCCAAGGGGTTACGTACCAGGGTTTCAGGATTGAAAAGTGATATGATGCTTCCTTCGATTCAATGCCGGTTATTGTTTTAGCTTTCACCCTGAAAGTATACTTTCCATGATGAAGGTTAGTAAAGTCCTTGTAGCTGATTTTATCCCACTTCGACCAGGTATCATCATAACCTTCGAGCATATAGCTGTAAAGAATATCTTCCTCCTGTATCATATACGGAGTGGTCCAGTAAAATGACGGAGAATTGAGCTTGTATCTGAATTCCGGGGACTTCTGGCCTTCGTTGGATATGACAGGATATCTTTTACCGCCTGCTCCTTCCCTGAAGAAGGTTTCATTCATTACAAGCGAATCTGTTCCATGGACGGAGATTGCTATTTTTGTCAGCAGAGTGTGAACCGGAGGCAGATCATTATCAAGCTTGGAGTCATCCACGATGTAAATGCTGTTCGATTTTGCGATCCAGATTTTTCCGTCGATTTCAGTAATGTAACGGTAACCAAGATTCGGAAGAGCATTAAGGGTTCCTCCCTTTGTCATTACCAGGGAATCATTGATCTTTCTGAAAAATAGGTCATAATACTTATCCTCATTTGTCGACACCCACAAGTCACCGTTTTTCCTGCGGTAGAAACCTTCAATCTTATGCTTCTTTGAATAATTGCCTGTAAGATAATCACATGGTTCCCATATGTTTCTTTCAGTGTCAAGTTTATATAAGCCCGCATCAGTTGATAGTACCGGAATACCATTTTCTTCGCCCAGGTAATTGAAGCCGGATCGTGGCACTCCCTCCCGAGAAGTATATTTAACAGGAACTGTGTCGTTTACAGGTATCCTGTACAGTTCATCAGGAAACGACGTAATGATTACGACGTCTCCATTTGCCAGTTCAACATACCTTTCGGTCACTCCTGAAATGGTCCCGATGCTGCCAAATTTGCTCCATTTGCTTTTTTTGTAGTCGAGAATATAAATTTTCCCGTTGCCGAGTCCGATAAAGAATCTTGATTTATTGAATTTTGACTGAAAGATAGTTTTTGTGTTGTCCCTGATAAACGGGATAACAGATGATTTTCCCATGCTGTTAACCTGATACACGTCTCCGAAAGTTGAACCTGCAAGAAGGAAGCTGTCCTGTTCAACTTTTCCGACTATCAGGGGAAATATCTGAGCATTTATTTCATTTACGAGCGTAAGGACTGTCTGCCCTTTTGGATCGACGCTGCTTTTAAAGAGTCCCTGGTCAGCAGCCACATAAACAGCATTATTGAACTCACAGAAAGTGCTTACGCTCCCCATCAAACCCATTTTTTCGTTGAACTGGGTGAAAGGAAGGTTCACATAAACATTTGTTATAGAACCTGTTGTAGAGATCCATAGTTCCGAAAATGAATCGGGATCAGAATACATAGCTGTAATGACATTATCCTGCATTTCAAGGTTGCCGCTGGTCCAGTGTCCGATGAATTTGCCATCTGCATTGAAGACATACGCCCCGTCATCGGTCGTCCCGAATATCATTTCCCCCGAAGCAATCTTCACCGCGGAATAGGTCCAGAATTCATCTTTCAGTTTTTCAAAAAGCTTCCTTTCCAACAGGCTGCTGTCAACCTCCCCGGTCGCATAATCATACAGGAAGATTCCCTTATCAAGAGTAGTGACCACTATTTTGTCGCTCCTGTATGGAAAGGCGGCCATGCACCTTTTAAGCTTAAAAAAGTCGCCTCCGGGGAGCAGCGTCACTTTATTATCCTTAAGCTGATGAAGGCCAAGGTTATTGTTAGCCATGATTATTCTGTCGCCGATCAGGAAGATTCTTTCCCATTGCCTGAATCCGAGAGCCCTGAGATTAGCATAGTACAGATTGTCGCCTTCTTTATTGTATATAATCAGAGTTCTGTCGCTCAGAAAATAAACCAAAGAATCTTTTATAATGAGCGATTTTATTTCTCCGATGGTAATTTCTGAGGCTTTTGGCAGCTTAATAGTTGAGGTATCACTCAGAAATTTGTCAGTTATGTCTCTTGCTGAAATAAATCTGTTTTTCAGAGATCTGTAGGTCCTGGTTCCGGATGAATCAGGCTCAATGTATCCGAACTGGTTATTCCCGCCAACATAGACAATTCCATTCACGTCAGCGGCCAGAGCCCTGACAATAGTGGGATTATCCTCATCGAGAACTATTTTTGTCCATTTTGTACCATCATATCTGTTGACAAAATTATCGTCACCGCCGAGCCACAGTACACCGAATTTATCTTTCGTTATAGCCCAGTTTTGTTCGGCCGTTTGAGTCTCTTTCATACTGTAGCTCTTCGATACCGGTGTCCCGTATTTGTCAATTTGGGAAGAGAGACTCAATACCAGCGTATTAAGCAATAAAATAACGGAAAGTCTTTTCATAGCCTATTCCCCGTTCATGTATAAAAACAAAGATAAATATAAGAATCTAATTATATTAATCAAATTTATTGACGGCCGATTCGTTATATATTGAAATTTATTTAACTTGCCGTGGGAATTTAGGGTACAGCGTTAATTTATTAACACTGATGCATTTAGGGTTATCAAAAAAAGCCAGAGTATTGGTCTTGCTGATGATTTTTGCAGCTACGGCATCCGGTCAGCCGCAAAGAAATCACAAGTACCATTTTGGATCAGGGATGCTTAAGACAGGCATAGCCTCTTCTGATAATTCTATTGTCATAAACTACGCTATTCCAGAACTTGACGCTGAAAGTTTCGCAGATGAAAACGGTAAATGGTTTCGATTAGGGATCCCGGGCCATATTCCCTCATCAGTCGTTGGTAAACCCGAACTGCCGGTATTATCGAGACTTATTATCTTACCTACCGGTTATTCCTATAAAATAAAAATCTCCGACATAAAAACAGTCAGGCTAAAACCTTCCGCCAGAAGAATAAAAGGAAATCTCGTTCCGGTTCAGGAAGGACAGAAAAATGGAGAACAGCAAGACAAACCTCCGTTTGCAATTGACAGGGATCTTTATGCAAAGCGGAAATATATTGAATCAGATACGGTAAAGATCGAGCCTGTCGGGACTGCAAGGGGAAAAAAGCTGGCCACACTGTCGGTTTTACCTGTCAGATACAATCCCAGGTCAAATGCAATTGATGTGATAACCTCTATGAAAATAGAGGTAACCTTTACCGGATCAGGTTCCCACAGACAAAAGAGCCTGATCCCCGAATCTCTTCTGCCAGGCGACAATCTTGAAACAGGAACACTCAACTATGAACCGGAAGACCTCATAACAGGGTACTCAGACAAACCTGTGAGAATGATTATTTTAACTGATACAGCCTTTAAAAAGCATCTCCAGCCTTTGATCCAATGGAAAACACAAAAAGGATTCAGGCTCGATGTTATCTACAAGGGAGCAGATCTCGCCGGCGAAAACTATCAGGATATTAAAAATTCCATTGCAGACATATATAACTCCTCCAGTGAAGACAATCCGCCGCCTGAGTACCTTATGATCGTGGGCAGCACTTCAAGAATACCTTATTACGGTACGGGAAGAGCCACCGATCTCTATTACGGTGAATTCGACGGCGACGGCGATTATATTCCTGAGATGTTCATCGGGAGGATTCCTGCAGCCGATACGACCGAGCTAAAAGCTGTTGTAAGCAAGATAATACAGTACGAGAAGTTCGAATTTGCAGATACCAACAGGTTTTATTCCAATGCATTGGCTACGGCAGGAGTAGATGAAAGTCATCAGACCCACATGAACGGGCAGGTGAACTACAACGTCTCCAATTACTTAAATCCCTCAAATAAAATTAATGGATTCAATTTTTTATATCCGAATGCGAAAAAGGATACTATTATAAAGCTTATTAACAGAGGTCTCTCCTTCATTAATTATACTGGTCATGGATCAAGCACCGGATGGCTTTACCTGAACATAGAAACCGGTGATGTTCCTTCGCTGAAAAATAAGAACATGTATCCTTTTATAATCAGCAACGCCTGCCAGACGTCGAGGTTCAATACGGCTTCTTTCGGCAATAAGCTGGTACTGGCATCGCAGAAAGGAGCGATCGGGTTTATAGGTTGCTCAGCCGACTCGTACTGGAATGAGGATTACTACTGGTCGATAGGAGTCGGCCCGGTTTCGCTAAATCCGACTTATCAGTCCACCGGGCTCGGAGCACTTGACCGGCTTTTTCACACGCATGGGGAAAGCCCTTCCGACTGGTATGTTTCAATGGGTCAGATAAACTACGCCGGAAATCTGGCCGTAAGCGCAAGCACCTCCAGCAATAAAAAGTATTACTGGGAGATCTACAACCTGGTAGGCGACCCAAGCGTTACACCCATAACAGGAACGCCCGACTCTTTTAAAATAACTCTTCCTGACACACTGCCCAATAATCTGAAGTCCTATTCTTTCATCGCAGACCCCTTTTCCTATATTGCCGTTTCTCATTTCGACACACTCTGGGATGCATCCCACACAAGCCCTACAGGAGCCGTGACGCTTGACATGCCGGGTCTCACCAATGACTCATGCCTTGTGGTAATTACCGGACAGAACAAGGTTCCGCTGATAAAGACCATTTATTTCTCATCAATCGCCGGCTCATTTATCAATTTGTCCGCAACAGAAATAAATGATTCGCTTGACAACAATAACGGGAAGGCTGACTACAATGAAACCATTTTCCTCAAGCTGACTATCGGGAACCTCGGGTCGCTATCAGCTACCGGAGTCTCTGCTGAGATAAGCTCTTCGTCCTCATTCGTAACTGTAGAAGACGGATTTGCCAATATCGGAACTATCCTGCCGGGAAAAGAATCCATATTGCATAATGATCTCCGGTTCAGGCTTACCGGTGATATTACGGATAAGTCAGTCATCACTTTTGATGTGAAGCTGAGAGAAGGAACCTCCGAAAAACTTTTCAAGATAGATATTCCTGTTCATTCTCCGGATCTTGAAATAACACATTATCTGATAGACGATTCGGAAACAGGCAACAGCAATTTCATCGCAGATCCCGGGGAAAATATTGAGTTCCTTTTCAACGTGGAAAACCTCGGAAGCAGCAATGCATCAGGAGTTTTATCAATTTCGAGTCCCGATCCGGAGATAAGCATTATAGAACCGAGCAAGGCATCTGGCATACTTGCAGCAGGGAATGTTGTACAGGTTCCGCTTCAGGCAAAAATCTCAGCATCTGCGGCTGAGGGAACAACAGTAAACCTGACAGCAGAGATCAATTGCGATCCTTACATAGCTGAGAAGAGTTTCAAATTAAGGATCGGCAGGTTCCAGGAGACATTTGAATCTGCTTCTTTCAGAATATTCCCATGGATAAACGTCAGCGAAAAACCTTGGACACTGACGCATTCATCACCATATGAGGGCGTTGTATCGGCAAAGTCGGGAGCGATCATTGACAATCAGAGCACAGTCCTGGCTATTAAGGCAAATTACTCTGCCGCCGATTCGGTCAGGTTTTATTACAAAGTTTCATCTGAAACAGGGTATGATAATTTATTTGTCAGGGTCAACGGAGTTGAAATATTAAGGAAATCGGGAGACATTCCATGGACAAGAACCGCTGTAGGTTTAAAAGAAGGAATGAACATGATCGAGTGGATATACAAGAAAGACGGCTCAGTTTCAGCAGGAGCTGATTGTGCCTGGATTGACCTTATTGATTTCGCCGGCATGAGTCCTGTAAAGTACATCGCAAGAGATATAATGGCTGCCAGAATAGTATCGCCGGTGCAGTCGCCAGCCATGGGAATCGAAAATGTATCCATCAACCTTCTGAACCTGGGTCCGGACACAATCAAAGGATTCAACCTCGCATATTCAATAAACTCGGGGCCTCCTGTGATACAGCATTTCAGGGACAACTTAATCTACGGCGGAGATACGGTGACTGTTTCTTTTACTGCCAAGGCTAACCTTTCAACTTTTGGTGACTATGAGCTGAAAGTTTTCAGTTTCGGGAACAATGATGACAATTTGCGCAATGATACACTTAAGACAGTTCTGAAGAACCGGGTCAGGAGAGCAGGAGAGAATGAAAGAGGAGATGGGAAAAATAACGTTCTGATAGCTCCTAACCCATTCACTGATAAAATCAACATTCTTATTATTTCTGAGACGGAAAAAACAGTTCACTTATCTCTTGTCAGCACCGCCGGAAAGAGAATCATTGACAAAAAAGAATTCCATATCCTCCAAGGGGAGAATCCAATAACACTAGACGGATTTATGCTTGAGCCAGCAGTGTACAATCTCATCATCGATTACCCTGCACATTCAAGCGCGCTTAAGGTTGTCAAGGTAAAACAATAACCTGAACCAGCTCAATCGCAGATAAACATTCTATGCAGGCATTTCCGGCAACGTCCATCCGCTGCGGTAGGTGTGTCTGATCATCTCACCGGCGAATTCTTTTGCATTAAGGGTGATCTCAGGTCTGTCGAACTTTGGATCACCGTCGACAATTGTGAAATTATCTGAAATTGTCAATCTGACCTTATCTGTGTCGCTGATATTCCTGAATTCCATTTTTTCGCCATCCCACTCAAGCTCCTTGTTGAGACCCTGAAGCCTTACTGCGAGAACGCCCATAACAACCATTTCGTTGAATGGACCTGCTTCCGAAAAGTCGGATTTGGTCTTGATCCTGTTTTCAGGACTTTGCTTGCAAGCCGTTACCCAGTCCATTTCATGTTTTCCGCCTTCGACCCTGCGTTCGGTCTGAGGGACAGAAGGCACCCGGCCTGAGAGCAGCCATGGATTTCTTCCATAACAACCGCAGATAAGCTTATCTTTTGTTCCATGGAAGATAACTCCGCCGCCGCCGTCATTCATATCTTTTCCTGCAGGCCAGCCGGCAGGTTTTGGAGGCTGCAGGCCGCCGTCGTACCATGTGACTTCAACCTGAGGCAGTTTCATTTTTGCATTTTTCGGCGTTACTCTTTCAGGATAAACCAGTGAGACCATTTGTACGTTCGGGGCACAATCGGTCAGAAGAATGGTTGAACTTCCCTGGGCCCTGACAGGATATTTGAGTTTAAGCCCCTTGAACACCGGATGCAGTATATGACATGCCATATCACCAAGGGCTCCCGTTCCAAAATCCCACCATCCTCTCCAGTTCCATGGAGTATAAAGACTGTTAAACGGACGCATCTTGGCAGGTCCTATGAAGAGGTCCCAGTTCAATGTATCCGGCACCCACTCTCCTTTAGGGACATTCAAGCCCTGCGGCCATATCGGACGATCAGTAAAAGCTTCTACTTTCCTTACATCTCCTATTTCTCCGTTATTCAGCCATTCGATGATCAGATTTATACCTTCAGCCGAAGAACCCTGGTTTCCCATCTGAGTGGCAACTTTATGCTTTGCTGCCAGCCTGGTCAGGAGACGTGATTCATAAACGGTATGTGTCAGCGGCTTCTGGACATATACGTGCTTTCCGAGAACCATAGCATTTGCAGCTATGACAGCATGAGTATGGTCGGCAGTAGCGACAATCACAGCATCAATTGATTTACCCATTTCATCGTACATTTTCCGCCAGTCCCAGTAGGCTTTTGCATCAGGATTCTCCTTAAAAACCTCTTTAGCATAAGCCCAGTCAACATCGCATAGGGCCACAATATTTTCAGTCCCTTTGACTGCTTTAAGGTTCGAATTGCCCATTCCTCCGATACCGACAACAGCAATATTCAGCTTGTCGCTTGGTGCTCTTTTCCCGAGACCGCTGATCACTGAGCTGGGGAGTATCGTTAAACCTGCGGCTACCGCACCGGTGGTTCCCAGGAAGGACCTGCGTGTAATGTTTTCAGAATAGTCTTTCATTTCAGCTAGATTTAGTAATTATGACCTGATAAAATTAGTAAATCCGATTGATTACTTATTATATCGCCATTTTAATTTTCTATCTTTCAAAGATTAAAATCTGCAAACAAAAACATTAAAAAAACAATATGGAAAGGCAGTATTTTCAGCTTGATCCTAAGGATAATCCACGGTTCATAAGGGTTGTCCGGACTATTTTCGGGATACTCTGCATAATTATCGGTCTTTACTGGGCAATCTTCCACACAGATTCCCTGAAAACTGATCCGACTCTCTGGATAACGGTTGTTTTCCTGGCCGGCTTCGGTGCGTACCAGATAGCCGCCGGGTTCGGAAAGACATCTAAATTCATAGATATTGAAGCGGACAGAATAATCCTGAAGCATAGTTCATTTCTGCCTGAAGCTGAAATTAAATCAACTGTTATTGAGAAAACAGCGATCTATCCCCTCAGCATCTGCTTTTTATTGAAGAACAAGAAAAAGAAGATCCTGAGATTTGGATTAAACAATACCGGCATTATCAATCCGGTGAAGGATGCTGTTATTCAATTTGCCGAGCTTAACGGGATTGCTTTTGAGGAGAAGAAAGAGGAAATATGAGGGTGTCGTGAAATCGTGCAATCGTGCAATCATGCAATCATGCAATCGTGCAATCCTTACAGGGTCAGAATCTCTTTCCAGACGTTGCCGGCAACCGGAATTCCGTTATTCAGTGAAGCTTCCCTGATCCTGGAAATGTTTTCGCCGGGATACCTGACCTTTGTTTCAGGGTCGACCGGAACCGAAGAATGGAGATCATCGATGATATCCTGAACAGCATTTCCGATTGAAGGGTAATTACTCAGTTTCGTTATATCTATGGCAATAAAGATCTGTGAACAGTTATATTCTACTTTCCCTGCCGTTATGTCCTTAACAGAAGAACCAGCTGACAATATTGCAGCCAGTATATCGAGAAGCAGAGAGAGCCCTGCTCCTTTCCAGTAACCGATGGAGAGAGACCTCCAGGATTCAAGTATTTTTCCCGGATCATCTGTAAGCGTACCCTTGCTGTCGAATCCTCCGGGAAATGGAAGTTTTTTGCCTTCATTGGCATAAGATTCCATTTTACCATAGGAATAGAGGGACATCGCAAAATCAAGGACAACAGCTTCCTTTCCAAACGGAACAGCAAGAACACAAGGATTATTGCCGAGTCGCGGATCACTTGCTCCCCATGCGGGCATGTTTGCAATAGTGTTTGTCCAACCGATAAAGACATAGCCTCTTTTCGCAGTCATCCATCCATAGAGGCCTCCCCGCATCCAGTGATTTGTATTTGCAAGGGCAACCAGGCCGATACCATATTTGTCAGATATCTCAGTTGCCCTGTTCGCAGAAAAAATCGCATTGAGCGGCCCGGGGCCAAGGTTTCCTGTCCACTGCTCAAGGCATCCTGAAGCATGTGCCAGCGATGGTTCTGCGTCAGGATTAATATACCCGTCACGGGTATTCCTGATAAAACGGGAGAACCTGTTTACCCCATGAGTATAAATGCCTTCCAGGCTGTTAGTTGTAAATATTTCAGCCAGCTTAACGGCTTTGTCATCAGAATATCCGGTCTTCTTCAGGATGGAGACAAATGCTGACAACATCTTATCTGCCTGAATCGTAGTCACTTCTTCCATATCATATCTGAAATATCCATGTTATTCGCTCTCAGCAAATGTATCAATTTATCATTGGCCGGTAATAAGATTTTTCGTATCTTTATAGTTCCTGCCATTAACAAATGACCACTCTATTCAGAAAAGAAAACGAGAGGACTGAATGTCTCCTTTGCCCTCATAATTGCAAGATTGCAGAGGGAAAAACCGGTATTTGCGGTGTCAGGAAAAGCACAGGCAATTCGATTGATCTTCTTACCTATGGAGTCATCTCAGGATATGCTCTTGATCCAATTGAAAAGAAACCGCTTTATCATTTTTACCCCGGGACAAATATCCTTTCAGCAGGGTCGTACGGATGCAACATGCGTTGTGATTTCTGCCAGAATTACAATATTTCGCAGCAAACGCTTGCAAGTTATCCTTCTCACACAGAACCTGAAAAGGTGATAAAGGATGCTCAGGCAGCCTTGAACAACATAGGTATAGCTTTCACTTATAATGAGCCGGTTATATGGTTCGAGTTCATCCGCGATGTTGCCATGAAGGCTAAAAAGAAGGGATTAAGAATTGTTATGGTCAGCAACGGGTATGTGAACAGAGAACCGCTCGAGGAGATAATTTCCTTTACCGATGCCTTCAACATCGATCTTAAGGCGTTCAATCCGGATTTTTACAGGAAGCTTACCGGCGCGGAGCTGGAACCCGTCAAGGAGACCCTGAAACTGATTGGAAAGTCAACAAGGCACCTTGAGATAACCACGCTCATCATACCAGGGCAAAATGATGATATAGCTGAGATGGAAGCTGAAGCAGAATGGATAGCCAATGAACTTGGCAAGGAAGTTCCGCTGCACCTTAGCAGGTATTTTCCGATGTTCAAAAGGGAAGATCCCTCAACACCTGATAATACTCTGGCGAAGCTCTTTGAAGCTGCTTCAAAGCATTTACATTATGTCTATCTTGGAAATACCAAATCACATGAGGGGCAGAACACGAAATGCCCAAAGTGCGGTTCCATTGTCGTGAAACGCAGCGGTTACCACGTAAAAATGCAGAACCTTGATCAGAAGGGCAAATGTACATCCTGTGGAACCAGGATTTTCAGGCACTTCACTTCTTTTTCTTCATCGATACAGAACTAAGCCTGTCGCACAGGCTGTCGATGCCAGCTGTAAGATCCCTGTTTATAAGCTGGTAATGTGCTTTTATCCCTTTCGGATCGCCTGATGGATCAGGATTATTAACCCGGTGCATCAGATCGTTCCTGAAATTCACTGCATCGGAAATAATGCCTGATACATCGTCAGGCTTTTTGTCAGGATGAATTGAAGAAAAGGTGAAGCAATCCGATATCACTTCGTAAACCTTTGAATCGATGTCTTTCTTAAGCTTTCTTATACTTCCCATTTTTCTTGAAATTTATCATTCATTTAATCATGTTCATTCCTTCCCTGAAACTGGTCATGCTCTCTTCTGCCTTCATCATGTAAAGATTCCTCAGCTTCACAATAAGCGGTGACGAAACCTTAAAAACCTTGTCATCGATGCTGTTGAACGGAAGCACCATTGGCGAAGTCCCTGTCATGAACACCGCATCATAATCGGATAGCCTGTCAGCTTTCACGCATGACATTTTTACGTTAATTTTTTGTTCAGCACAAATATCGAGAATATGCTTTCTTGTGATCCCTCCAAGGATCATATCGTCGGGAGCTGTCACAAGCTTAACACCCTTAAGGAAAAAGATATTCGATCTGCTGCCTTCAGTAACCAGGCCTTCATCATTCACCAGGAGTGCTTCATAGCCTCCTTCCAGAATCAGCTTATGGTATATCGACGATCTAAGCTTATGGTTGATAACCTTGGAAGCCGGGTCCTTGCGCTCGGCATAAAACAATATTCCCCTGACACCTTTCCGGTATTGCTCCTCTGTAGGATATATAGGTTCAATGAAATAGACCAGGTAATTACTTGAGTCTTTATTGTAATTAAACACAATTTTCAGATTGGCTTCCTTCTTCCTGTCGGCTTTAGTCAGGTTTATTATGTCTCTCTTCAGTATTTCAGCATCAGCGAGTGATTCTTTCTTTTGCAGCCTTGTGCTTGAGGCCAGTCTTTCCATATGATCACTGAAGAATACAGGGCTTCCCCTGACCATCCTGATCACTTCGTAAACTGAATCGCCTTCATAGACCATCGCATTGTCGAACTGGTCACATGGCTGCAGCTCACCATTCAGGATAAATTTCTTTCCGAAGCACTCATTCATCATCTGCGGTTTATGACAACAAAAATACAAACATTTGACTACTCTCCCCTCATTTCTCATTATATTCGTATCGGCGGAAAAGAATATGTACGCGATAGTAGATATTGAGACGACCGGTGGGAGCGCCAGGCTTGAGAAAATTACTGAGGTTGCCATTTACCTTCACGATGGAGAGAAGATCACCGGAGAATTTTCCTCACTCATCAATCCGGAAAGGAATATCCCTTATTTCATTACAAACCTGACAGGGATAACAAACGAAATGGTTGAAAATGCACCCCGCTTTTATGAGGTAGCGAAAGAGATAGTAAAGTTTACAGAAGGAAGGACCTTTGTTGCTCATAATGCCAGATTCGACTATTCTTTCATCAGGCAGGAATTCAAATCGCTGGGATTTAATTATAAAAGAAATGTTCTCGATACGGTCGCGCTCAGCAGGAAACTCTTTCCGGGTCATCGGTCCTACAGTCTGGGGAACATATGCAAGGATCTCAGGATCACCATCAACGGCAGGCACAGAGCGTCAGGGGATGCCCTGGCCACGACGAAGCTTTTCGAAATGCTCCTGAAGAGGGATGCCGAGATAAACGGAAGCAAATCAACACTGATGAGGAACACACGGATCTCGAAGCTCAATCCATGCCTCGATATCTCAAAAATTGAATCTGTTCCGGATCTGCCAGGGATATATTACTTCTACAATCAGAAAGGTGACCTAATATATATAGGAAAGAGCCGCAATCTTCAGCAGAGGATATCAACACATCTTTCAAACAACACAACGAGCAGAGCCATGGAAATGCGCGACCTTATTGCCGATATTGACTGGGAGGTGACGGGCAGCGAGCTGATTGCGCTGCTTCGTGAATCATTTGAGATAAAGGACCAGAAACCATTCTACAACAGGGCACAGAGAAGATCTTCATTCCAGTGGGGCATATACACTTTTACCGATAGTGAAGGTTATGTGAATTACAGGTTCGGGCTGATAGATTCAGATGATATCCCGCTTTCAGTTTTCACTTCCAGGGAGAAGGCAAAATCGAAGCTTGTATCCCTCACCGAATACTATAACCTCTGCCAGAAGCTTACCGGTCTGTACGAAACAGCTGGACCCTGCTTCCAGTACCATGTAGGGATATGCAAAGGCGCATGCTGCGGAAAGGAACCACCCGATAAATATAATGTAAGGGCCTTGCAGGCTGCAGAAGAATTTGTTTTTACCAGGAGGAATTTCTTTATAATCGACAAGGGCAGGGATGAAGAAGAAAGAAGCGCTGTAAAGATAGTCAACGGGAAGTATTCCGGGTATGGATATTTCAATATCAACGACATGGGATTTGGTCTTTCTGCAATTCATGAATGTATTGCTCCCGCGCCGGATAACCGTGATATCCAGGTGATACTTAAGCAGTATCTGAAGACTAACAGGGTTGA
>CAZXAM010000003.1:107482-124727 GCA_964638545.1 uncultured Rikenellaceae bacterium
CTGATATTAAGGATCGATGAGTTCTTCGATAATGTAGAACTCGGGGTCCTTGTATTCAGGGAAGGAATAAAGTCTTACGTGGACAAGGACCTTGAAGCGTACAACAGGCATCTTCAGAAAGTTGATACACTGGAAGGAAATGCCGACCGGCTTCAACGGATGATCGAGAATGACATGATCACTCATTCCATCCTGCCCCAGCACAGATCTGAGGTTTCGACACTTATCGACAAGATGGATGAGATCATCGACAATATCAAAAAGTCGCTCAATGAGATCATAACCGAAATGCCCGAAATCCCCAAAGAGCTGAATAAAGACATAATTACACTGACCGAGCAATCAGCCAATGCAGCTGAGGAACTTATCCCTGCGGCAAGAGCATACTTTAAGGCCCCATATACAGTGCGTGAAAAGCTTCTGAAGGTCTATTATTTCGAAAGTGAAACTGACAAGCTTTCACTAAAGACAAAAAAAAGGATCTTCCAGGAGATACCAGGATTGGATCTTGCTCATAAAGCTCATTTAAGATACATCGTGCACCATATTGAAAACATTTCCGATCTCGCTCAAAGGGCTGCAGATCTGTTGTCGGGAATGGCAATTAAAATAGTTATGTAACTGTAAATATGATCCTCTTCTTCCTGACAAGCGGCCTTTTCCTGGGCTGGTCCCTTGGAGCGAATGATGCCTCGAATGTATTCGGGTCAGCTGTCGGATCCAGGATGGTTACATTCAGAAAGGCCGCGATAATTGCATCAGTATTTGTAATCCTGGGAGCTGTCATCCAGGGGAGCGGCGCTGCGCATACGCTCGGAAAACTTGGCGCCGTAAATGCCATTGGTGGGTCCTTTACACTTGCACTTGCCGCAGCAATTACTGTTTACATGATGACCAAGTTCTCTCTGCCAGTGTCAACCACCCAGGTTATAGTTGGGGCAATCATCGGATGGAACCTTTTTACAGGCAACAGTACAGATTCTGGCACCCTGACAAAAATAGTTGCAACATGGATATCAGGGCCGGTTCTAGGAGCTTTTTTTGCGATACTTCTTTTCATGCTCATTTCAAAGATAAAGAGGGTCTCAAAAATTCACCTGATCAGATTTGAGTCTTTTATTCGAACTTCACTGATAGTTGTGGGAGCTTTCGGAGCATACAGCCTCGGTGCGAACAATATAGCAAACGTGATGGGTGTCTTTGTGCCTGCTTTCAACCTGCAACCCCTTAATCTGGGAATTTTTACGCTTTCTTCTGCGCAACAGCTTTTTCTGCTTGGTGGCCTGGCTATAGCTGTCGGTATAATTACGTATTCAAAAAAAGTAATGGAGACTATCGGGACAAACATCGTAGAACTTTCCTCTGAAGCGGCAATGATTGTGGTGCTTGCCCAATCGCTTGTCCTGTTCATATTTTCTTCCTCGGGATTATCGGACTTATTTGTAAGAATGGGGCTTCCCGCAATACCCATGGTGCCTGTTTCAAGCTCGCAGGTGATAGTAGGATGCGTGATCGGCATAGGGCTATACAAAGGCGTGAGAAACATTAATTTCAAGCTGCTTGGTGAGATAGCAATTGGCTGGCTCGCTACACCTGTCATGTCTGGCCTACTGGCTTTTTTCTCACTCTTCTTCGTAAAGAACATATTCAATATAGAAGTCGGGCACAAGGTCGAAGGCATCATTGACCAAACCGTTTCGCAGACAGTTATTCCGGATGCAGCGACATCTGAGATGATGAGATATATACTTTCAGGAATTATTGCTGCCGGACTGATTACAGGGGCTTATTTCCTTCTGACTGAAAGAAAAAAGA
This sequence comes from uncultured Rikenellaceae bacterium, assembly GCA_964638545.1. Taxonomy (GTDB): domain Bacteria; phylum Bacteroidota; class Bacteroidia; order Bacteroidales; family VadinHA17; genus LD21. Next base: position 109,298 of record CAZXAM010000003.1, read on the forward strand.
GAAAGGAGCTGAAAGCTTCCGAGGAGAAATTCTGGAAGAATATGAAATAGGATCATTCGCTTAAAACCAAGAAATGGAAACGATCATTGAAAAGATCAGAAAGGAACTGAAAAAGAACGCCGATGAGAAGACGAGGATCCAGGGGGAGAGATTCTTCAAGGAAAATGTAAAAATATATGGATTGAAATCAGCACAGACAGAGCTGATCGGCAAGGAGTTTTATAAAGCGTTACCTGATAAATCAAAACCTGTGGTATTCAATTATTGCAGGGCACTTTGGGAGTCGGGATTTATGGAAGAGTCGTTTATAGCCTGTAACTGGTCATATAACGTACGAAAGCTATATGAACCGGATGACTTTCTTGTATTTGAGCTATGGGTAAATAAGTATGTAACGAACTGGGCTTCCTGCGATACTCTCTGCAATCATTCAGTTGGAACCCTTGTCGAAATGTATCCTCCTCTCCTTTCAGGTCTTAAGAAATGGGCAAAATCAAAGAACCGCTGGGTGAAGAGGGCGTCGGCTGTTTCTCTGATAGTACCTGCCAGGAAAGGATTGTTCCTTCATGATATTTTTGAAATTGCCGACATACTTCACTCAGATCCTGATGACATGGTTCAGAAAGGATATGGATGGATGCTGAAAGCTGCGAGCCAGGCTCATCAGAAAGAGGTTTTTGACTATGTAATGAAGAAAAAGGGAACTATGCCCAGAACCTCTCTCAGGTATGCCATTGAGAAAATGCTGCCTGAATTAAAAGCAAGGGCTATGGCTAAATAGTTAAGCCTCTTTTTGTACCTTTGCCATATAACTCAAAATCCAATGAGAGGTCTTCTTGCTCTGCTTATGGGATTTTCATTCCCTCTGGTCGTGCTGTCGCAGGACAGGATCACGGGACATGATTTTACAACCAGATCGGAGGTTATTGCCCGGAACGGGATGGCAGCGACAAGTCACCCGCTGGCTACTCAGGTTGCTCTCGATATTCTGAAAAAGGGCGGCAATGCTATAGATGCTGCCATTGCAGCAAATGCAGTTCTGGCTGTCGTTGAACCTACCGGAGCAGGAATCGGTGGTGACATTTTTGCACTGATATGGAGTGCAGAAAAGGGCAAGCTGTACGGCTTAAACGGGAGCGGCAAATCTCCCAGGGCGCTGAAGCTGGAGTATTTCAAGGAGAATAATATTGAATTCATACCGGCTTATGGTCCTCTCCCAGTTTCAGTTCCAGGCTGCGTTGACGGGTGGTTCGAGATGCACGATATGTTTGGACGGCTGCCAATAAAGGACATTCTTCAGCCTGCAATAAACTATGCAAGGGATGGTTTCCCGGTTACTGAAGTGATAGCATATTACCTTGCCATTGGAACAGATCGTCTTAAAGAATACCCCAATATAAAGGAAGTTTACATGCCCGGAGGAAAAGCTCCTGCAAAGGGCGAGATATTCAAAAACCCGTTGCTGGCAGCAACTCTTGAAAAGATTGTCAAGGGAGGGCGCAATGAGTTTTACAGGGGAACAATTGCCAGGTCAATTGATGCTTTTATGAAAAAGCAGGGCGGATTTCTCTCTTTTGATGATATGTCCAGGCATCATTCAGAATGGATTGAACCAGTCAGCACCAACTACAGGGGGTATGATATATGGGAGCTTCCTCCCAACGGCCAGGGCATAGCAGCGCTTCAGATCCTGAACATCCTGGAAGGGTACAATATTGAATCAATGGGGTTTGGCTCGGCGGAATATATTCATACTTTCACCGAAGCAAAGAAGCTGGCTTTTGAAGACAGGGCACGGTACTACGCTGATCCCTTGTTCACAAAAGTCCCGGTTTCACAGCTTCTGTCAAAAAAATATGCTGCGGAGAGACGCAAGCTTATTAATCCTGAGAAGTCAGCCAAGTTATATGATGCAGGTGTCATTGAAGCCGGAAATACAGTTTACCTGACAGTTGCCGATAAATTCGGGAACATGGTTTCGCTTATTCAGAGCAATTACCGGGGAATGGGTTCAGGTATGTGCCCGACAGGACTTGGTTTCGTCCTTCAGGACAGGGGAGAAATGTTCAGCCTCAATCCAGGACATGCAAATGTTTATGCTCCCGGGAAAAGGCCTTTTCATACAATCATCCCGGCTTTCATTACCAAGAATAAAAAGCCATGGATAAGTTTCGGGGTCATGGGAGGAGACATGCAGCCACAGGGACATGCCCAGATAGTTATTAACCTTATTGATTTTAACATGAACCTCCAGGAGGCAGGAGACGCTCCAAGAATTCATCACAGCGGATCGTCGGAACCAACAGGCAGGCTTATGACAGACGGAGGCATACTGATGCTGGAAAGCGGTTTCCGGACTGAAGTCATCCAGAAGCTCATGAGGATGGGACACACGGTTCAATGGGATCTTGGAGGTTATGGAGGCTACCAGGCCATAATGTGGGATGAAAAGAACAAGGTGTATTACGGGGCTTCCGAATCAAGAAAAGACGGACAGGCGGCGGGTTACTAGGCGACAGGCAACCAGCGTCGGGCGTCAGGCAATACCAAGGAGATCCATTACTCCGTTGATAAAAGTAAGCGGGTGGCATGGATTACCAGGCACATACAGGTCGATCTGGTGATCATCAATGAATTTTCTGTTTAGAGCAGGGCTTTCGGCAAATATTCCCCCGCTGATTGCATCAGTTCCGGCAAGAATAATAATCTTTGGTTCAGGAATGGCCTCATAGCAAATCTGCAGGGCCTTTGACATATTCTCAGTCACCGGTCCTGTGATCACGATCCCATCAGCATGACGGGGTGAAGCAACGAATTCAACGCCATGGCGACCGAAGTCGAAGTTCACATTGCCGGTTGCGGCAAGCTCCATTTCGCAGGAATTGTCTCCACCGGCAGAAACCTGCCTTAGCTTTAAAGTTCCCCGGAATACTCTTCGGATCTCCCTGCGTATATGATTCTCATCCAGCCTGACCGGATTTTCTGATCCCGGGTGCACTATAAGGTCCTCTCTCCTGTTTACGGCAATCCGGTAATCATTAGTGAATTTAATCTTTTCGGGAAGGGCAAAAGAGCATTCCCTGCAAAACACGCACTTTCCAAGATCAAGAGATCCGGATTCACTGTCGATTGCTTTCACAGGGCATAACTTACAGACTAATTCCCTTTCTTCGCTGTTAATATCTCCGGCTATTACCGGACGTCCCATGAATAAAGGGGATACGGGCTGCGTCCGCAGGTTCTTCACATATTGACTGCCGTGACTTTTTAATATTTTGAGTTCTTTAAGCATCAATTATTACTATTAAATAAAAAAACCCACCCCATGCCCCTCCAGGGAGGGGATTAAAAGATGACTAGAGGTCGTTGCCGCAATAGGAAAGGTTGAAGCTTTTATTGCAGACCGGGAAGTCGGATATCTCCTGATTCCTGACTGCCAGTGCAAGAGCCATCCAGTTGTGCAGTGACGGATCCTTGATCTTGTAGTGAACAATGTTTCCTTCCACGTCTGTCACAGCCATATGGCAGATCTCACCTCTCCAACCTTCGACAACGGATACGGCAAAGCTGTCCGTCTTCAGTTTATAATCATAAACAGGCTTTTGTCCGGTGTTATTTTTATCTCTCCATATTCTTATCAGATCCGAAATTATCTTTATCGACTTCCTTGCTTCAAGATTTCTAAGCATCGCCCGTGCAAACACATCGCCTGTCGGGACAGTGACAGTATCGACCGGATAATTCCTGTAGAACTGGAAAGGATGGGTTTTTCTTATATCCCTGGCAATATCACAACTGCGGGCTGCCATTCCAACAGCTCCGATTTCAAGCATCTGCAGCTGTGTAACCTGTCCCCTGTCCTCAAATCTTGTCAGAACGCTTTGCAAGGAGTATATACGGTCAGATATTTCACAAAATCTTCTGCCGCTGTCATCAAGCACTTTCAATATTTCATCAGCCACTTTGACTGACAAAGGATAATTTGTCCCTCCCGGGCGCACTAATCCTTTTCCGAAGCGGTTACCACACCAGAGCTGAAGGGAATTTATAACAGTAGTCCTCAAAGCTTCGCAGACAACCTGTCCCAGCTGATAAGCTACATCGCCGCATAATGCTGCAGTATCACCGATGGCAATGGCAAGTCTTTCCATTTCGAGTGAAATGCATCGTTCGATCTGCAGGGTTTCGCTTACCTCAATGCCTGACAAAGACTCAATAAGCTGAGAATGAGCCAGCGAATGTCCTATAGTTGTATCGCCTGCTATATTCTCGCAAAGGATACATCTTTGCAGGGGATTCTTCTTTACCAGCATCAGCTTTTCAATTCCGCGATGCTGATAGCCGAGCTGAATCTCAAGGTGCAGTACCTTCTCACCGTTGCAGATAAACCTGAAATGTCCGGGTTCGATAACTCCTGCATGTATTGGCCCTACTCCCACTTCATGCAGTTCTTCACTTTCAATCGAATAGAATGGATAATTGTCAATTATCTTTGACTTATCCGGACGTTCATGAGGATATCTTAACGGTTTCAACCAGGGATGACCTTCGAACCGGACACCGAAATTCTCATGTATCTCACGCTCGAAAATATGAAACTGAGGGCTTACGTATGCCAGGGAAACAAGAACCGGTTTATCTTTCTTCATCTCGTGTGAGATCACCAGTATCTCATGATCAGAATCATCTGCGATGCAACAAAAGAATCTGAGAAGATCTTTTGAATCAACGCAGTAATAAGCCAGGCAATGCTTTGACCGATCAGTGATCAGATCGTGAACCAGCTCGTAAAAAGCATCGTACTTCAATACAGGTATTGAGCTGATGCCGACAGGCACAGAATTATTCCTAAGTTCCATATATGATTTCTGACTCATCTTTATCCGGGTAAAACAGCAATGCTTTGATTTATCAGATCCACGAGAAATGAAGGCTGGTAAAAACACATGACAATAACCAGTCCCAGAAGTACAAACTGCGTAATGGTTTCTGCAGGGTTTACATTATCAGGCAGTGAAGTTGCATTTTCTTTGCGGGGATCCGAAAATATTAAATGCATCATTCTGGTGCTCATGGCATAGATCACAAAACAAAGCAGGATTACTGATGCAACAAGGACAAACCACTGGTCATTTGCGACGAGCCCTTTCAGTATCATAAACTCCGAAATGAACAAGCCGGATGGAGGTATTGCAAGGATGCTTACCATTCCCAGCAAAAGAACCAGAGCTCCTGCAGGATACAGTTTCATATAGCGGCCGCAGTCGTCCAGTCTGAAAGTGTGAAGAATTCTGGAAAGCTGGCCCATCTGGTAGAACAGACTCGATTTTGTGAATGTATGGAGGATCAAAAGAAGAAAAGCTGCATAATACCCTATCCCTCCAACTCCAATTGCAATAGCCACCAATCCCATATTTTCAAGGCTCGAATATGCCAGCATACGTTTAAGGTGCTTTGCCTTCAGCATGTAACCTGCGGCTACGAGCAATGAGAGCATTCCTGAAATGATCAGGACATTATTCATGAATGGAAGAATAGCCGATGACGAGAACAGGGAATAGACCCTGAAAATAGCGAGAAAGCCAACATTCATTAAAGTTGTGGAGATCAGTGCACTTATCGGAGGAGGCGCCACAGAATGGGCATCAATTGTGACAGTATGCATCGGGAACAGACCCATTTTGGTGCTGAAACCTGTAAGGACAAACACAAATGCTATCTTCAGGTACATCGGATTTGCCTGATTTATTAATCCTGACAAAGAGGTGAATGAGAGGTTGGAAGCATCTTCGCGCCCATAGATAAAACCAAGGAACAGCACTCCCAGATAGGCAAGGGCAATTCCTGTAGAGCAGATAAAAACATATTTCCACGTTGCCTCCAGAGCGATCTCTGACCTGTCGTGATATATGAGGGCAGCAACTGCAAGTGTTGTGGCTTCGACAAAAATCCATAGAACCGTCATGCCGTTAGCCAGGTAGGCACCCGTCATGAACATCATGAGTGCAATCAGGGCTGAATGATAGATGTTGTACTTTTTGGTATCGTCCTTTGAGGCATAGATGAAGCCATGAAGAACCGTCGGTATGGTCAGTACGGATAGAGCTGAGAGAAGAAGAACTCCGACGCTTGTATAAGTAAAATATGTAAGTTCGGTTTTGTTAAGGTTCAGCCAGCAGTAGACCGTAAACCATATATGCAACAGAGCAAAACCGGCTGTAATCGCTTTGGTAACAGTTTTGTTCCTGAGCAGAACGATCATTATGCTCATCAGCGCTGAAATGATAAAAAACAGTAAAAGCGTCATTCTTTAATCTTTTAACATTGTCAGCTCGTTAGTGTGCGCTTTGAGCCGCATTCCAAAGAATCCAAGGATCAGGACACCCACGAACAGGTCAAGAAGTATTCCAATATTAATAAGCATAGGCATCTCATTCCCCACTGCTATTGAAAAAATGAATACTGCATTTTCGGTAATCAGGAATCCTATTAAATGCGATATTATAAGCCTGTGAGTAACGATAAGCAGTAATCCTGTAAACAGGGTGAATAATGCTATTACCATGTAAATAGTATTAACGAAAGGATTGATCAGCGCATTTGCCAGGATAACGCTTAACAGCAGGGCAAATATCGAAAATAAAAGCAGGTAGAATCCGGGCATTGCCAGGCTGTGGACTTTGGTCACGCCCGACTTGCTGATCACCCTGCGCAGAAGGTATGGTATAAGTATTGCTTTAAAAAGCAATGTTTCTGCCACAATAAAAATAAGATTTGCCGTATTCACCTCCCGGAGCTCAAACACAGCTATACCGCACAACAGGACTCCCTGCAACCCAATAAGCCTGCTGTAAATAATCAGTCTTTCGGCTGCTGCGAAATAGATCAGCGTTATTGCAAACAGGACTATAAGGTAATTTATCATCGTTAATACTAAACCAGTTTATCAGTAAGAATCAGAACTATCATAAAAGCTATCCATGCTATGGCAGATATTGTCAGTATATATTTCGGATTCAGGTTCATTTTGTTTCTGGCCCTGAACGATTCCACGAGCCCTATAATTATTGCAAAAACTGACTGCACGCCTGTGAATAGAGTAATCTGGAGGAAAAAATTCCATCCGGCAGGTACAATAAAATTGCAGATCAGAGCACCATATATGGCGAATTTAAGCCAGGATCCCAAATGGATGAGCGCTTTATCGAATCCGCTGTTGTCGAGGATCATGACTTCGTGTATCATTGTAAGCTCCAGGTGCGTTTTTGGATCATCAACAGGGACCCTGCTGTTCTCCACCAGGGCGATCTGAACAAACAAATAGAATCCTATTATACTGAATATCAAGGCATAATGGCTTCCTGTAATAAAGAAGTTGCTATAAATATCCGAGAAAGATGTATATCCGGTGAACATCGCGAAGGTTGCCAGCAGTATAAAAAAGGCAGGTTCGACGAGCATCGAGAAAAATGCTTCACGGTTAGCTCCCATACCTTCAAAGCTGCTGCCTGTGTCCATAGCCGCAATGATTGCAAAGAATTTTCCGAAAGCCAGAAGGTAGGAGAAGAAAATAAAATCACCTTCAAATGAGATAATAGCCTTCTGATTTGCAAAAGGGATCACCAGCATCGCACAAAGCACCGTTGACAGTGTTATAACCGGTGCGATCTGAAAGATAACTCCGGTAGTCCTGCTGAAAACACTTCCCTTTTTCGTTAATGCTATAATATCCTTCACAGGCTGAAGAACGCCCGGTCCCTTACGTCCTGAGGCAATGCTCTTAGTCCTCAGGATAATGCCGGGGAAGAAAAATGCTGCTATCAATATCAGTATAAATCCCGCCATCAGATCAGGTTTAGGTATGTCAGAAGAAAAATAATCAGCATGAAAATGAAGGCATATAAGATATAGTGCTGGATAAGTCCGGTCTGCATTACTGCAATCCTTTTAAGGAACCGGGAAAAAAGATCAACGGGTTTATCAATCAGGAATTTCTTGAAAACATCTTCATTTTTCGTTTCAAAAGAGCGTGGAGCCGGGAACAATTCATTCTCACCTATATCATTCATGATCTTCTTTGTCTGAAGCAGAGGCTTTGCGAGGTGATTATAATTATATGTAAATGAAGTTGCTGTATATTGCTGCTTCGGTGTTCCCGCAGTATAGCCGCAACCCCATGTCGGTCCGGAGGTTACCTGTTTTGACCGGATATGAAAATACCTGTAGACAAGCAAAGCGACAACTATAAGGACGAATACGCCGCTTATAATGCTTATCTGCGTAAGGCTGTCGACAGCAGGCACAGAAAGAGCCGAAATATCAGAAAGGTTGAAAGCAGATGAGATTATCCCGAAAACCGGCTTTACGAACAGCACGGGGGCAAATCCGATCAGAATAATAAAAACCAGTGTCAGATATTGAGGAAAAATCATATCCCTGCTGACTTCACCGGCCATGGATGCTTTTTCTGAACGCGGTTGTCCAAGGAAAGCAATTCCGAAGGCTTTTGTAAAACAAAATATTGCCAGTCCGCCAATCATCGAAAGAGCTACTATTACTCCCAGGATAAGAATTGCCTGATAGATGCTTGCTGCAGGCAGGCTTTTGAACATTCCGGCGTAAATAAGATATTCAGAGATGAATCCGTTGAATGGTGGCAGGCCGCATATGGCAAGTGAGCCAATCAGAAACAGCATTGCAGTATATGGCATTTTTTTCATCAATCCTCCCAGCTGCTCAATATCACGTGTATGGGCAGCCTGGTAGACCGAACCTGCGTTGAAGAAGAGCAGCGATTTGAACAGAGAATGGTTCATTACGTGCAGCAATGCACCGCTGAATCCGAGAAGGCTTAACGCCTGGTTGCTTGTCGCAAGGCCAATCATTCCCAATCCGATTCCGATTCCAATAATTCCGATATTCTCAATGCTGTGATATGCAAGAAGCCTCTTAATATCGTGCTGCATTATTGCCATCATAACACCAAGCACGCCAGAGATTAATGATATTATCAGGATAGTCAAACCGATAGCAAGAATATCGGACTGCACATAAATGAGAACTCTAAGTATGCCATAGATTCCCATTTTAATCATCACGCCCGACATTACACCCGACACATGCGAAGGTGCTGCAGGATGCGCCATAGGAAGCCAGGTATGAAGGGGTATAAATCCGGCCTTTACTCCAAAGCCGATAAAGAAAAGAATGAAAACCAGGTAGTTTGGGTGAAAGGAAAAATATGTCCCCAGAGCGTCGAAGCTCATCTCTCCGGTATTCTTGCCGACGACAAGAAATGCAACCAGTATGAAGAACATCCCGACATGCATTTGTATCAGGTAGTTAATGCCTGTCTTCATTATCGTCCTGTCTTCGGCGTCGAAGATCACAAGGAAAAATGACGACAGAGCCATAATCTCCCACACAATCAGGAATGATAGTCCGTTGCGGAGCATTACGACGAGGATCATTGACAGATAGAGCCACAGATAGGCGAAAAAATGAATCGAAAAGCGGAGGGAATTCCTTGATGTGTAATATGGTTTCAGGTATCCCCTGGCATAAAGAAAACCTACCAGGGCTGTAATATTCACTATTACAATGAAAAATGCAGACAGCCTGTCGACAGTCAATTCCTCACTTTTTTGAATCAGAGGAAGATCCAAGTTGACAATAAGCAGGTGGTTTGTGTCAACCAGTGCACTGATACTCCAGAGAGAAGTCAGAATTATTCCGGCGGCAAGCAGAAGAAGAGTAAAATAATACTTGAGACTCTTGGGTACCGCAAATACGAAAAAAGTAAGAAAAAACAGAATCAGGAGCCAGGATGAACTCATCACTTGTAAATAATCAACATCACGAGACCTATATCACATTAAGCTGGAGCCCGGCGTTTACCTCCTTAACTTCCAGAACAGCTGTGCTGCCACCTGTTTCCAGGTTAATTCCATGGGGTTTGTTTGTCTTCCATGAGCCTCCTGTAAAATCGGGAACATCGATCGACTGCGACCTGTTTGCCACTGACCATTCACTAAGCGGAGCTATCGAGCTCCAGGCAGCGGCATCGTAGACATCCTGATCGAGCGGCAGCCCATTTCTCAGGCAATCAATTAAACGCCAGTCCATTATAAAGTCCATACCCCCATGTCCACCGACTCTTTTTGCCATCTCCCCCACTCTTTTAATGATCTCCGGCGTATGTTCAGCCCACATATTGGCCATTTGTTCATCGTTGAGCCAGCTCTCTCCAAGGGCTATAAGCTGTTTTGGATATTTAACAGCAGAGCCCTTTGTACCTTTTACAAGATGTATCCTTGAATAGGGTTGTTCAGAAGATACGTCGTGCTGTACCATTATGGATTTTCCCAGTACGGTACTTATGATTGTAGTGTTGAAATTGCCACGGAATTTTGAATCCTTCCACTCATTATAGAATGGGTCAGATGCGACAAGCTCCTTTTCTTTAGCAGCCATCGTGAAATCGTTCGTGGAGAGGGATGAGAGGTAATTCATCCTGTCGCCGCGGTTAATATTCAGGATCTGGCATATCGGACCAAGTCCATGGGTGGGGTATAGATTCCCGTTCCTTGCAGCATTCTCCCTGAGTCTCCACATGTCGGTATACCCACCGCCTGATGGAGTCGAATCGTCAGCTTTCTCAAAATTCAAACCCATCAGATTATGAATATATGCTCCTTCTCCATGAATGATGTCGCCGAACATACCCTGCCGTGCCATGTTAAGCGTCAGCAGTTCAAAAAAGTCATAGCAGCAGTTTTCCAGCATCATGCAATGCTTCCTGGTCCGTTCGGAAGTCTCAACAAGCTGCCATGCCTCATCAATGGTACGTGCAATGGGCACTTCGCACGCTACATGCTTGCCATTTTCCATCGCATAAACTGAATTGGGTGTATGAAGAACCCAGGGTGTGCATATATAAATGAGATCCAGGTCAGGAAGTTCCGCAAGTTTCTTCCATGCATCCTCTGAACCGAAGAATTCCTGTGCTGCAGGTCTTCCTATGCTCTCAAGATATTTCTGAGCCCCTTTTACAGCTACCTCTCTTTTGTCGCCGAGAGCCCTGATCTCAACTCCTTCAATGTATGAAAGGCGTTCGACGGCACCGCTGCCTCTGTCGCCAAGGCCAATGATTCCAATGCGCACAACAGGAAGAGCAGGCGCATTATAGCCGCACATATTGAATTTCTGTGTGTGTGATTTTTTTACAGCTTCGAGGATTTCAGCCATATTCGGGACAGGCTGTATTTGCGTGCATCCCGTTATCATCGAGCCCGATAGAGCCCCGGCACCGGCAAATGTTGCAGTTTTCAGGAAATCACGGCGGTTGCTTCTCATAGATTTGATTTAATAATCCGCCGCAAATTAACACATTTTTATTTATCCGGTAAAGCCCCTCCCGTATTACTTTTATCCTTTCTTCTGATAACAATATCCCGTATGATGCTGCCTCCCAGCATTCCTATCAATGCACCATAGAGTGTGCTCCAGTACCAGACCGATTTTATCGGACAGGTGCCTGACTGGCATCCGATAAATTTCCAGTACAATAATCCGCCCACTGCCCCTAGCGCTCCGAATATCAGGATCAGTTTAAACCTCTTTAACAAGTCCATATGATTCATATAAAATTCTTTTGTAAAATGCTGTTGCTTTTGCGGATTCCTTTTCCCAGTTCAGGATTCCGGATGCATTAACAACGTTCTGCTTCAATTTGTTCAACAAGACAGAGTCATCCCGTATCCTGACAATGGCTTTTCCGATTTCCTCAGGTGTTATTGCCTGTATAATTATTCCGCATTCATTATCGGTAATAATCTTGCTGATTTCGGGAAGATCACCCGCAATCACAGGGATGCCTGCAGAAATATAATCGAACAGCTTGTTGGGAAGGCTGAACCTGTAGTTAAGATTCGTATCCTTCTCCAGAGACAGGCCCGCATCGGCGGATCTTGTGTATCTGATCATTTCCTTCCACGGCATTTTCGGAAGGAATCTGACCTTGTCAGAAAGTCCAAGATCTTCAGTTTTTTCTTTTAAGGCAGGCAGAACATCACCAGATCCCAGGATTAATAAAAAAACATTTTCCAATAATTTAACAGCTTCGATCAGTTCCTCTCCCCCTTTGTCAATATTTATGCCTCCGCCCTGAAAAACCAAGAGAAAACAGTTTTCAGGAATTCCCAGTTCATGCCTGGTAAGAGATGCAGTTGAGGATGAATCAGGTGAGCAATTCCTTACAACATCAGGCCTGATACCATAATCTTTAAAATATTGTTCTGCCACTGAATCACTAACAGTCATAACATATTTCAGATGGGGAAATATTGCAGATTCCAGCTTTTTCCAGATATTCCTGACGAAAGGACGTCCGTTCAGTTCAGGGACACCTGTGAAATATTCGTGAGAGTCGTATGCAAGAGGGATTTTTTTCAGCCTTGCAACCAGATAATTCGGAAGAAGCGTATCGAGGTCATTTGCCACAAGGATGTCATACTTGTGAAAGAGCAGGTAGAAAAAGAGACGAAGGTTATAAAATTTATAAAAGAGGAATCCCCGCCGGTAGATCATCCGGAACCTTTTAGTACGAAAGGGGACAATTTCTTCATCACAGCATTTCCCAAGCCTTCTTCCAATAATGGTTATCCTGCAATCAAGCTTCACCAGGGTGCCTGCAATCTTCATCACCCTCTGGTCGAAACAGATACAGTTTGTAACTGAAAAGGCTACTCTTGGATTCCGGAGTGAAGATGACATGGGACAAAAGTAGTAAAAAGTCGTGCAATCATGCAATCATGCAATCATGCAATCGTGCAATCATGCAATCGTGCAATCGTGCAAGACTAACAGGACTGGCAGGACATTCCGACATATTTCGTTTTTCGTTACTTTTACGAAAAAACGAAATGCGTATTTTCAGAAACGTCAGCCTGAAACCATACAACACCTTCGGACTTGAATATCTTGCCGGAACAATAATCCATATCGACAGCGAAAAGGAAGCGAGAGCTCTTTTTATAAGAGAGCTAAGCTGGAAGAAGCCTCTGCTTATTGTCGGAGGAGGCAGCAATCTCCTCCTCACCAAAGATTTCGAGGGAACAATTGTTTGCCCTCGTTTTAAGAGAATTAAAATTGAAGAAGAGACGAGAGAGCATGTAACGGTTTCAGTTGGAGCCGGGGTAAAATGGGACAGATTTGTTGAGTGGTGCGTAGAAAAAGGATTCAGCGGAATTGAAAATCTTTCGGGCATACCGGGAAATGTCGGTGCTGTTCCTGTCCAAAATATAGGTGCCTATGGGATGGAAGCAAAAGATTGCATCCTGAAGGTCAGAACTATTTCCACAATTGACGGAAAAGTAAAGTTGTACGATAACAAGGATTGTAATTTTTGCTATCGTAGCAGTGTATTCAAGACATCACTGAAAGGCAAGTCTATGATTACAAGAGTTTACTTCCGGCTGAATCTAAATCATAATCCGAATCTCGGTTATGGGTATCTGAAGGAGGAAGTCACAAAGCTTGGGGGTCCAACCTTAAAAAACATCCGGAGTGCCGTACTTAAGATCAGAGAGACTAAACTTCCTGATCCTAAGGTAATTGGAAGCGCAGGAAGTTTCTTCAAGAATCCTGTTGTCAGCAAGTCATCTGCAGATAAGCTGGTCATTGCTTTTCCATCCATGCCTGTCTATGATGATCCTTCGGGTATGAAGAAGCTTTCTGCAGGCTGGCTCATTGAGCAATGCGGTTGGAAAGGAAAGAGGCAAGGCGATGCCGGTGTCCATGAAAAGCAGGCTCTCGTCATAGTGAACCACGGAAAAGCGTCAGGAAAGGAAATCCTTAAGCTCACTGAAGAGATCAGGAAATCGGTTGTCAGGAAGTTCGGGATCGAACTGGAAAGAGAAGTTGAAGTTCTCTGAACTATCTGTATATCCTCCTCTTATTCAGCTCTCTCTGGTATCCTGCAGCATACCTGTTATGCTCCGTGAGGGTGCGTGAGAAATTATGATACCCTGAGAAATCTGCTTTCGCAGCAAAATACAGGTAATCGTGTTTTTCAGCGTTCAGAACCGCATCGATGCCGCTTATTGAGGGGCAACCTATCGGACCGGGAGGAAGTCCGCGATGAATATAGGTATTATACGGAGAGTCGACATCAAGGTGCCTTTTCAGAACACGGGTGATGGAAAAGTCATTTAATGCGAATTTCACCGTCGGATCAGCCTGCAGAGGGATCCCTCTTCTGAGCCTGTTCATGTAAACCCCCGCAATGCGAGGTTTCTCATCAGTCATGGCTGCTTCCTCATCGATTATTGAAGCAAGAACCGAAACTTCAATTTCTGATAGATTCCGCGAATCTGCTTTTGCCTTCCGTTCCTCATTCCAGAATTTATGGTATTCCTTCAGCATTCTCCGATAAAAACCTTCAGCATCAGTGTTCCAGAACAGCTGGTAAGTGTTTGGGATAAAAACGGATATGACCGTTTCCCTGGTAAATCCATCCTTCGTATAATTTACCGGATCTGAAAGGAAATTGATGATATGAACGGAGTCGGCATCTATCTGCTTTCCAATCTTTCCGGCAAGCTCATTCAGTGTCCGGATATTATTGAACGTAACATTTACCGGAACCTGTCTTCCTGACCTCAGCAGGTTTATAATCCCTGGATAGCTTATGTCCGACTCTATAATATATCTTCCGGGTTTGACGAGAGCAGGGTAGTTCTTTTTCCGGGCTATCCATGAAAACGCTCCGGGATGGGGTATCTCAAAATGAGCCTTGATTGTATCCATGGCCTGGCTGTAAGTAGAACCTTCAGGAATAAAAAGTGTTACTCTTTCACCGCCTGTTTTCAGGTTAAGCCCGAATATAGTCTTGTATATTAATAAAATACATAGAACAATAGCGAGAACAAATACAGCAAGGAAGTAAATCAGCTTTCTATTCTTCATAAGATTGAAACGAGTAACAAATTTAAATATTTCCCATTAATTCATACTTTTGATGATTATCTGATTAATCAATCCAAATGCTATGAATATGTCAGTATCCACTTTGATAATCATAATTGTGATCGGTGTAATCACCGGAGTTACTGCAGGGATGCTAGGGATAGGAGGCGCCATAATAATGATCCCCGCCCTTGTTTTCTTCCTGGGTTTCAGTCAGCAGATGGCTCAGGGCACAAGTCTGGCGGTAATGCTGCCGCCTATTGGCATAATTGCGACCTATAATTACTGGAAGGAAGGACAGGTTGACTGGAAGGTCGCTCTGATACTAGCTGTTACATTCATCATCGGGTCCTATTTCGGTTCAAAGCTGGCTTTGAATATACCGCAGCCGACTCTTAAGAAGATATTTGGAGTCCTTCTTCTTCTGGTTGCTGCGAGGATGCTTTTATGGAAATAAAAAAAG
>CAZXAM010000003.1:124827-128436 GCA_964638545.1 uncultured Rikenellaceae bacterium
ATTTCCTAGAACATATACCCGATGCTCAGCAGAAAAGCATTAGGCCTGTCGTCGAGTGCAACGTCCTCGAGCTTGTTCTGGTATTTTGAAAGACCTCCCTCGTATCTCAGGTCTACCGTCATTTTCTTGAACAGATCCAGGCCGACACCAGCCTGATATCCAAAAGTCATTGCGGCATATGTAGCCTTGACATCAGGATTAGCAATAAGTTCCTTTGCTGTAATCTTTACTGAGCCAACAGGGCCTGCATTAATTCTTACCGGGCCGAATTTAACACCGATCATAACGGGGATGTCAAGCTTATTAAAGGCTTGCTTAACTGTTGCAGAATCTGCAAGAGAACTCACATTCTGGAATGTATAATTATTGGATCTGGTAGCAAAGAGCAGTTCAGGCTGTATATAGAGCTTCGAGATATTAAACCTCAGAAATGCGCCCCCATGAAATCCATAACCGGCTGATTCTGCTTTACCGATAAGATATGAAGTACTCCCGGATGAAATTGTTTTGGCATCATCCATGGAAATTGACGTGGTGCTTGCTCCTACCTTCAATCCGAATTTTACCTGTGAAATGGCTGGTAAAACGATGAATACCGATAATAACAATACTAATAGTCTTTTCATAATTTAAGTTTTAAGTTTCAACAGATCAATTGGTTAATAAAAAAATGGCATTAATACTATTTATATATAACGGAATAACATGTTAAAAGGTTGCAGGCTGATCATCTTTTTATTGACAGCAGCAATGAAAAAACGGCTGAATAACTGAAATATTTTACATCGGAAATAAAAAAGGATTGATAAGGGAATGAACAAAGAGTTCCGGATGTCATAATATTTTATGCAATTGTTAAACTGAGGTAAGAGTCCAACTTATCAATTACATTTCTGCAAATATTTTCGTAGTATTAAACTCCAGAAATAAAACCACTTTGATGAAAAAAATCATTTTTACAACCGTTCTGTTTTCTCTTGTCTTTTTGTTTTCTGTTACAGGACAGGCAGGCCCGAAGGAAAAAGGGCTTGAAGCAATTACAGTCGAAGCCGTAAGAGGACAACTGGAATTTCTCTCCTCCGACTGGATGGAAGGCAGGGCAACAGGCGAAAAAGGATCATTCCTTGCCGCCGATTATGTTGCCAGCATGTTCAGAGTATTCGGAGCAGCTCCCGGCGGCGACGTTGCATCGGGAGGAAGAGAGAGATACGTTATAATCTCATCTTCGGCCACTCCTCCTCCCCCGCCTCCCGCGCCCCCAAAAAGCTATTTCCAGAACTTCACACTGATTGAGAGTCTGCCTTCGGGCGGTTCTACCTTTACTATAAAGAAGGGCGGACAGGAATACATTTTCAGGGAAGGTGTTGATTTTTCAACAGGCAGGGCAACAATGGAAGCAAAGTTTGAAGTACCTGTTGTTTTTGTTGGTTATGGAATACAGGACAAGGCAAACGGCATAGACGATTTTGCCGGTGTCGATGTTAAAGGAAAATTGATCATCAGATTAAACGGATTCCCAGGTTATGCGGATAATACATCTCCCATGTATAAGAAGCTTGTTGGAGAGAATACTCGCGCGCAGACAGAGATACAAAGAAACAAATCCACAGTGCTGGCAACCATGGGGGTACTTGGAGTCATTGATCTTCCCATGATTAACAGGGATGTTACAAAGAACTGGGGAGTTTACAAGTTCAGCAATAATCCTTCTCCTTCAGAGAACGGTCCGCGCACCAACTGGACATCCATGAGCCTTGAAGGAAGTCGAATAACATCGAATCCTGTTAACATTACCGTTACAGAGAGGATCTCCAATTTGCTCGTCAGGGAAGGAGGACTCGACCTTGCCAGGTATGAGAAAGAGGCTGCTGCAGGCATTGTAAAATTCAAGCCTGTTGTTATACCGGGTATGACTGTGGGTTTGAGTGTGAGCGTCAATACCCGCCGGGTGAATGTCAGAAACGTGATAGCTGTGATCGAAGGAGAAAATCCTGATGAGTTTGTTGCAGTTGGCGCACATATGGATCATATGGGAATGGATAACGGCAAGATCTGGAACGGAGCCGACGATAATGCTTCAGGGACCGTCGCTGTAATGACAATTGCCAAAGCTTTTATTGCCAGCGGTGTAAAACCAAAAAGGAGTATTGTCTTCTGCGCATGGACAGGTGAGGAGAAAGGTCTGCTCGGGTCAGAGTATTTCACTCTTTATCCTTCCGCTGGGAAGATCTCAAATTATAAGTTTTACATGAACTTCGATATGATAGCCAGGGATGCTGCAAATGATATAGCAAGGAATATGGCAGGAATTACATATACAAAAGCATATCCGAAACTGGAAGAAATTTCCAAATCGGCAGCAGAGAAGTACAAGCTTAACCTGGATCTTAATATCAAAAGCCAGGATGCTCCGACAGGAGGAAGCGATTATACCGCATTTACTAAAAACAAGATACCTGTTATCGCATGGATGGCTGCAATGCATCCCGAGTACCATCAGCCCGGTGATGAAATCAGTCTGGTAAACTGGACCAAAATGACAGATATAATCAAGCTTGGATATCTTCAGCTCTGGGAAGCTGCAAACGGTGAAATTAAATAACCCCGATATTATGAAGAATTAAAGATTGATACTTTGTTTTATTACGTGAAAGCGGGGACTTCAGAAATGGGTTCCCGTTTTTATTGGTAATCGAGATATTGACTGTTTTGTTTTAACTCAACAAAATCATTTCCTGCATCGCAGTATCCGTATTCGAAACAATAATGGACCTTCTGGCCGGAAGATGATTCTATAATATGCGTAAAGAAGCTGAAGTTGTATCCGAGGGCAAAGAGGGCATCACGGTGAACCCTGGTCCTCCCATCACCAAATAAGTCAGCAAGTATACGGCGGTTCTTCCTGAGCAAGCCGTGCACATTCCTTACAAAATTATTTGTATCGCGGTTAAGCCTGTTGTTGTAATTGTTCCTGCACTGATCGGAACAGAATTTTTTATCGGTTCGCCCGTGGATCGGCTCTCCACAGTCGAGACATTTCTTTTCCACAGCACTAAAGTTTCCATAAAGATATAAAAAATTCAAATTGTAATATGTAACTGAAACAGAAACATAAAAACGTTTTCAAACGGATAGAAATGAGTATAAATGACATTTTAACGGATGTAAGCAATTATTATCCGAGACACCTTTTCAAACAGGTTTAAGTTTGACATGAAATTTAAATTTATGTCTCACTAAAACTTAAAATCATGAACGCACTTAGAAACAGGGTACAGCTTATCGGGAATCTTGGTCAGGATCCTGAGATCAAAACGCTTGACGGCGGAAAGAAAGTTGCACATTTTACGATGGCAACAAACGAAAGTTACAAAAACGGAGATGGCCAGAAGATTGAAGAGACCACATGGCACAACATAGTTGCATGGAACGGTCTTGCCGATACTGCATCAAAATTCCTCAAAAAAGGGCAGGAGGTCCTGGTGGAAGGAAGAATTGTATACAGAACCTATGAAGACAAAAAAGGAGTTACAAAGAATGTCACTGACATAGTTCTGAACAATCTCCTTCTGCTCAGGTCGGCAAAAGTGAATGGCAAAGACAAAGAAT
>CAZXAM010000004.1:0-52627 GCA_964638545.1 uncultured Rikenellaceae bacterium
AATATTATAGGGTTGTTCTGAAAAATGAAAAATTAACCCCTCCGTAGTTACGGTGTTCGAAAAATGATTTGTTATCTGAGAAACTCATATCCCTCGGATGCTCGAGTATAAAAAATCCGCCTTCCTTTATTACACCTGAGCCTGTTACCAGATCAGGAATATCCTTTAACCATCCTAGTTCATAGGGAGGATCAGCAAAGACAATATCATACTTTACCTTACAGGTTTTCAGATAAGCTTTAACATCAATATGGATCGTCCTGATGTTCGGAATGCCTGTATCCTTTATTATACGTCTGATACCGGCAATATGTTTCATGTCTCTTTCAATAAGATGCACCTCCCTGGCTCCCCGGGAGGCAAATTCGTAGCTTATGCTGCCAGTCCCCGAGAATAGGTCAAGTACGATGATCTCATCAAAATTGACCCTGTTGCTCAGTACATTGAAAAGCCCTTCCCGGGCAAAGTCGGTTGTAGGCCTGGCTTTAAAGCCTGATGGAGGTGTGATCCTCCTGCCTTTATATTTTCCTCCTATAATTCGCAATTGGCGACAGAGAATAAGTTTATGAACCTGTGCAGCCCGAGCTCATTGAAAACATAGCTGAAAGTGAAACTGCCTGAAGGATCAGTGAATTTCAGGTTCCTGATATACATTGCAAATCCCGACCATATATCGTCGTATTTACCTGTCTGGCCGCTGAAATGAAGCGGTTCATCACGGTTTATGCCCATGGTCTTGTAAACGTTCAGGACATAATAGAGGATGTCCGATATATTCCTGTAGTTGAATGTGTTACTGAATTTCAGCACTCTTTGTTCATAGACAAGAATATTGAAGAATTCCTTTTCAATATGAACATGAATGTAAAAACCTTCAATACTCCTGCTGAGATATGCAAGCTGGTGCAGCAGGGGTTTGGTGTGATGAACAGGGTAAATTGCAGGCCAGAAATGCGAAACAACTCCTGATATTGATCTGGTTACTGAGAATACAGCATATGCATCCGGATCAGCAATCTTATTGGCTATAATTACATCGTTATCATCCCTGTTGAGGTTAAAGGAGAAATAATCATCCTTTTTCCCGGGATCGAAGAGGGGAGCAGGCACGATCGTGAATTTCGGAGAGGGCATCACGACATTCACTTTCCTGTACTTTCTGGCCAGGAAATCATCCCTGGATATGATTTCACTCATTTTTTCCGCTGAAAAGTACTTGTTGTCTTCAGGTTCAGTCGACCTCAGAAGGATATATTTGTTCCGGATGGTGTCGAGGATTGCAAAGGCAAGTCCATCAGGACTCAACTGTACCGAAAGCCCATAATTCTCAGTTGAATTTATATCGAGTGTTTCGTCAAATAGTTCCAGGAACGGCATCAGGTTAAACAATTTGTAAACAAATATAGCAATATGTTATAAACTCACACCGGACAGAAAGCTACTTTATGTACCTAAGTATTACCTTTGAGTCGATTCAGAAAAAATTAAACCGCAAAGGTCGCAAAGGTGTTTCGCAAAGGCCGCAAAGAAACTACCTGAATAGCTTCTTCGCGTTCTTTGCGTTTTTACCCTCCGGAGCGGTAGCGAAGGAGGGCTTTGCGCTCTTTGCGGTTAAAACTTTCAATGAGAGAAACAATTATATATAACAACCTTTGCAAGAACCTTGGCAATACGCCTACCGATGACCAGTCGGCGGCTCTTAAGAAAATTGCCTCCTATATCTGCGAGAACACCAACGATGTAATCTTCCTTCTTACAGGTTATGCCGGAACGGGAAAAACAAGCGTCATCAGCTCGGTCGTAAAAACCCTCGAGCTGCTGAGAATGAGGTCAGTACTGCTTGCTCCGACGGGCAGGGCTGCAAAAGTGCTTGGTTCGTATTCCGGAAGGCAGGCATTTACAATCCATAAGAAAATCTACCGCCAGAAATCGTCAAAGGATGGCATGGGCAGCTTTGCCCTGGATAAGAACAAGCATAAGGATACATATTTCATTGTGGATGAAGCTTCAATGATATCCAATATTTCATCGGATATTGCTCTGTTCGGAAGCGGAAAGCTGCTCGACGATCTTCTGGAGTATGTCTATTCCGGCACTGAGTGCAAGCTAATACTGGTTGGCGACAGCGCCCAGCTTCCTCCTGTCGGCTCTGCCCTGAGCCCTGCGCTCGATCCTAAAGTGCTTGCTGAGTACGGTTTCGGGCTTATCTCGACAGAACTCCGGCAGGTTGTCCGCCAGAGCGAAACATCGGGAGTCCTTATGAATGCGACGCGTGTGAGGCTCCAGATAGCTGAAAATGCCGCTGTGAAACCATCGATCGATTGCACAAATTTTAAAGATGTTATCAGACTCGGGGGACAGGAGCTTATCGACGAGATATCCTCCTCATATGGTACCTGCGGCCTTGAGGGAACGATAATAGTTGTCAATTCAAACAAGCAGGCCAACCGCTATAACCAGGGCATTCGCAACAGGATCTTTTTCAGGGAAGAGGAGATCAGCGCTGGCGACATGGTGATGGTTGTCAAGAATAATTATTTCCTTGTAGAAGAAGATGAAGAGGGTCCGGGTTTCATAGCCAACGGCGATATTGCAGAGGTAAAGAAGATCAGCAAACATGAGGAGAGGTACGGCTTCAGGTTTGCCGAGATGACGCTCTGGTTCCCGGATTATGATTTTGAGGTTGAATCAAAAGTCCTGCTTGATGTTCTTCATCTCGATACACCCTCACTGCCTGCAGAAAAAAATAAGGAACTGTTCAAAAACGTGCTTGATGATTATCTCGATATCAGGATACGAAGAAAACAATATGAAGCTGTCAGAAATGATCCTTACTTCAATGCTTTGCAGATAAAGTTTGCCTACGCGGTGACATGCCATAAGGCGCAGGGAGGACAGTGGGAGAGGGTATTCATTGACCAGGGAATGTTTAACAGGAACGAGATTTCGATCGATTACTTAAGATGGTTCTATACTGCGCTTACACGATCAACCGACCGGGTTTACCTTGTGAATTTCAGTGAAGAGTTCTTTAGCTGAAGAAGATGCTTGGCGCCTTAAAACCGGTGCCCGACGCCTGACGCCTGACGCCTGACGCCTGATATTATTCCCCTATTATTTTAACCAGCACGCGTTTACGGCGTTTACCGTCGAATTCGCCGTAAAAAATCTGTTCCCAGGGCCCGAAGTCGAGCTTCCCGTTAGTGACTGCACACATAACTTCCCTGCCCATGAGAGTTCGCTTTATGTGGGCATCGGCATTGTCCTCAAAGCCATTGTGCCTGTATTGGTTGTAGGGTTTTTCGGGAGCAAGCTTTTCGAGCCATACCTCGAAGTCGTGATGAAGGCCGGATTCATCATCATTTATAAAAACACTTGCTGAAATGTGCATTGCATTCACGAGGATCAGACCCTCTTTGATCCCGGATTCCTGAAGGCATTTTTCAACCTGCCCGGTTATGTTCACAAATGCCCTGCGTGCAGGGATCTCAAACCAGAGTTCTTTACGGTAGGATTTCATAATGTAACATGTTTTACTACGGTGTAACACAGAGTATCATACGGAGTTTCACTGAGTTTCGTGGAATTCAAACAGTGTAACTCAGTGCTTAACTCCGTGTAACACCGTGGTTAGAAATATATTATGACAGCTTCATATCTGTTATTATAGCCTGGATTCTTTGATCCAGCACTTTTTCAGTTTCTTCGAATTTCATTGCTGATTCCAGCTTTGTATTCACACTGAAATAAAATTTGATCTTCGGCTCTGTGCCCGACGGCCTTACGGATATTTTGCTTCCGTCCTCCAGGAAGAACTGGAGTACATCTGATTTGATCAGATCTATCTGTGATTTCTTTCCGGTCAGGCAATCTGTTGAAACCAGCGATTCATAATCGTTCATCCTGATCACTTTACTATTGTTAATGGTTTTGGGAGGATTGTTTCTGTAGTCCTTCATCATTGTCTTTATCTCATTTGCTCCCTCAGCGCCTTTGCGGACTATGTTGATAAGCTTCTCCTTGTATAAACCATACTCAAGGTAAATATCAATCAGTATTTCGTACAGAGTTTTGCCTTTACCTTTCGCCCAGGCTGCTATCTCTGCAACCAATGCGCAGGATGCCACCGCGTCTTTGTCACGGACATAATCACCCGGGAGGAAACCATAGCTCTCTTCACCTCCTCCTATATATTTCTTAGTGTCCTCGAGCTTTCTCATCAAATCGGCAAAGAATTTAAAACCTGTCAGCACATTGTAACATTCAACATTATTCTTTTCAGCGATCCTGTCAAGAAGGTCGGTTGTAACGATTGTCTTTATGATGTACTCGTTGCCTTTGAGTTTCTTCAACTCCCTGTACTGAGATATAATATAATATATAAGAATGAGGCATGTCTGGTTCCCATTGAGAAGAATAAAATCTCCCTTCTTGTTCCTGCATGCGATTCCCAGCCTGTCGGCATCAGGATCTGAAGCCATCACCAGATCTGCCCCTGTAGCAACAGCTTTTTCTATAGCCATTTTCAGGGCTCCGGGTTCTTCAGGGTTTGGCGATTTCACTGTAGGAAAATTACCATCGACAATATCCTGCTCCGGGACACTTATGATGTTAGTGAAACCAAAAAGCTTCAGAGCAGGCGGGATCATGGTTACGCCAGTGCCATGAATCGGAGTGTAAACAATACCGATATTGCTGTACTTCTTTATTATTTCCGGATTCAGACTCATTTTCAGGACTTCTTCGAGAAAGAGCTTGTCGGTCTCTTTTCCGATAATTTTTATATTATCCTTCCTGCCGCTGAATTTGATCTCGCTGACAGATCTGATCTTGCGGACTTCATCAATTATGCCTTCATCATGAGGGGCAACAACCTGTCCGCCATCGTCCCAGTAGGCCTTGTAACCGTTATATTCCGGAGGATTGTGTGATGCCGTGATCACTACTCCGCTCTGGCACTTGTAATGGCGTATGGCAAAAGAGAGCTCTGGCGTAGGTCTGAGTGATTCAAAAAGGAAGACTTCAAAGCCGTTTGCTGAAAAAATATTTGCGGTAGTTTCAGCAAAGAGCCTGCTGTTGTTACGGCAATCATGCGCAATGGCAACCCTGATACCGGTTTTCCCGCACTGTTTGATGATGTAGTTCGACAATCCCTGAGTGGCCATGCCAAGGGTATAAATGTTCATACGATTGGTGCCGGCACCCATAATGCCTCTCAATCCGCCAGTGCCAAATTCAAGATCCTGATAGAAAGCATCGATAAGCTTCTTTTCATCTTTTTCGAGCATTTCGCTGACCTCTTTGCGGGTTTCTTCGTTGAATTCTTTCCCGAGCCAGGCCCGGGCCCTTTTACGGATATCTTCAATTGGTAACATATTGATTAGTATTTTGTTATCTTAAACTTTTCATATGACCCCCACTCTAACCCTCCTTAACGTTCAAAAGACCCCCACCCTAACCCTCCCCCAAGGGGGAGAGACTGCCCCGCTTCGGCGGGGGAAGGGGTCATTTATTTCATTTGCTGCAAGCACTTTATCAGACTTTTTCTCCAGTGCGGTATCTCCAGGTTATATGTTTCCTTAATCTTGCTTTTGTCAAGAACCGAGTAGCAGGGACGTTTGGCAGCTGCGGCGAATTCCTTTGAAAGGATAGGCTGCAACCTGCAGTTCAGTCCTTCCTCCTCCAGGATTGCCTCAGCAAAATCGTACCAGCTGCAGACTCCTTCATTTGAATAATGATAAATGCCTGCATTGAAGGCTACCTGGTTCCTTATCACTGACGAAATTATTTTCATTATTGCTTCAGCTAGATCAGCTGCCCAGGTAGGAGTTCCTGTCTGGTCAAATACAACCTGCAGGCTATCATTTTTCCTTGCTTTTGAAATGATAGTTTTTACGAAATTGGAGCCATGCCGGGAGTAGAGCCATGAAGTCCTGATTATCATCGAATTATTATGCATCAGGGCTGCCTTTTCACCTGCAAGCTTCGATTTTCCATAAGCAGTCTCGGGTACAGGTAATATATTTTCATTATAAGGAATGCAGGCCCTGCCGTCAAGAACATAATCAGTGGATACATGAATGAACCTGCAGTCAGATCCTTTAATAGCTTCAGCAATATTCCTGACAGCTGTAGAATTTATGAGAAATGCATTTTCCGGTTCTTTTTCGGCCTTGTCGACAGAGTTATAAGCTGCGCAGTTTACTATCCAGTCAGGTTTGTTCTTAGAGATAAAATCTGTTGTGGAACTGCTTTCGGTAATGTCCAGCTCGGCAACGTCGGTGAAGATAAAATCATATCCGTAAAAGTTCCCGGAAACGCTTCTGATCTCGTTCCCAAGCTGACCGTTTGCCCCGGTGATAAGTATTACTGCCATACTATGGGTAATTAAAAGTTATTATCAGCCCTGAGCAGCGGCGGATTCTTTAAGTCCTTTTCACTGATCACAGGGGAACTGTTTCCAAGTCTCCAGTTGATCGACAAATCAGGATCGTTCAAGGATATCCCTCTCTCTGATAATTTGTTATAAATGTTATCAACTTTGTAAAGTATCACTGCAATTTCACTTAACACAGAGAATCCGTGAGCAAAGCCTTTCGGGATGAACAATTGCGTTTTGCTTTCCGAATCGAGCTCGATGCCGAACCATTTTCCAAATGTCGGGGAGCTCTTACGGATATCAAGGGCTACATCAAAGATCTTTCCTTCGATGACCCTGATAAGTTTAGCCTGGTCATGAGGCTTCAGCTGGTAGTGAAGCCCCCGAATCACTCCTTTTGACGATCTTGACTCATTATCCTGAACGGGATGGAAATCAATTCCTGCATTCTTATATGCTGCTTTGTTAAAACTTTCGAAAAAGTAGCCTCTCTGATCGTTAAAAACATCAGGTTTTATTACAACCAGTCCTGTGAAATCAGTCTTTATTATTTCCATCTTCCTTATTTTCCTTCAAAAACATCTATTTCTTCAGTTGCTATTCTTATAAGATACTTGCCGTACTGGCTTTTCCTGAAAGGTTCAGCGAGAGCGAGAAGCTGTTCTTTATTTATGAATCCTCTTTTAAATGCTATTTCTTCTATGCAAGACGCCTTAAGTCCCTGTCTCTGCTCGAGAGTTGCAATAAAATTGGCTGCCTGGAGAAGGCTTTCGTACGTTCCGGTATCGAGCCATGCCATTCCTCTTCCCATCAGTTTCACGTCAAGTGATCCCTCTTCAAGATAGAGCCTGTTAAGGTCTGTTATTTCGAGTTCACCTCGTTGCGAGGGTCTCAGGGATTTTGCTTTCGATGATACAGTGTTGTCGTAGAAGTACAAACCGGTTACTGCAAAGTTTGATTTGGGCTTTGCGGGTTTTTCCTCCAGGGAGATAGCTTTGTGATTCCTGTCAAATTCAACAACACCATATCGTTCAGGATCTGTTACATAATATCCGAAGACACATGCCCCTTTTTTCAGCTGAGCAGTCTGCATCAGAACATCTCCGAAACCATGGCCGTAAAAGATATTGTCGCCGAGTATCATGCAGACATTCTCCTTTCCGATAAATTGTTCACCAAGAATAAACGCCTGTGCCAGGCCGTCGGGCGAGGGCTGTTCTATATAACTGAATTTAATTCCTAAAGGCTCGCCAGTCCCGAGAAGTTCACGAAAGCCCGGAAGATCACGTGGAGTTGAGATCACCAGTATATCCCTTATTCCGGCCAGCATCAGCACCGAGAGCGGATAGTAGATCATTGGCTTGTCATAAACAGGGAGCATCTGTTTCGAAATGGCATGTGTGATGGGGTAGAGCCTTGTACCTGATCCGCCTGCGAGAATTATTCCTTTCATAAATGCTTGAGTATAATTTTATATTCTTTTACATCCCCCTAGCCCCCTTCAAAGGGGGATTTTTCTGTATGTATCCCCCCTTCAAAGGGGGATTCTTTTGATACATCCCCCCTGAGGGGGGGCGGGGTGTTTCTTTTAATTTCTTCCTATCCCAAAGTACTTAAACCCCAGTTTCTTAACATCTTCGGGATTGTAAATATTCCGGCCGTCGAAAATCACTTTTCCTTTCATGAGACCTGCCATCTTTCTGAAGTCGGGAAGATGGAACTCCGACCATTCTGTCATCAGGGCCATGGCATCGGCACCCTTTAAGGCTTCATAGGGATCAGAAGCAAAAACGATCTTTTTTCCAAGCAGTTTTCTGGCTTCATCCATAGCAGCCGGGTCGTATGCTCTAACTTTTGCGCCTGCTTCAATAAGCTTACCGATAAGAAAGATCGAGGATGATTCCCTTATGTCGTCAGTTTTGGGTTTGAAAGATAAACCCCAAATGCCTACTGTTTTGTCTTTGAACCTGTTCTTAAAAAGCTTCACCATTTTATTAAAGATGACGCTCTTCTGGAATTCATTTGCCTTCTCGACAGCCTTTATGACGTTTAGTTCATAACCGTGATCGTGGGCAGTTTTGATAATGGCTTTGACATCTTTAGGGAAACAGGAGCCGCCATAGCCGATCCCCGGATAAAGGAATTTACTGCCAATCCTCGAATCGCTGCCGATACCTCTTCTGACCTGATTAATATCGGCTCCGAGGATATCGCAAAGATTAGCAATTTCGTTTATGAAGCTTATACGTGTTGCGAGCATGGCATTGGCAGCATATTTTGTTATCTCCGCCGATGCGATGTCCATGAAAAGTATTGGATGATTGTTCAGAACGAAAGGCATGTAAAGCCTTTTCATAATCTCTGCACTCTTTTCATTGCTGACTCCCACCACGATCCTTTCAGGCTTCAGAAAATCGTCGACAGCTGCTCCCTCTTTCAGGAATTCAGGATTGGAAGCAACATCGAAAGTAACCCCTGATCTTCGTTTCGCAAGCTGGTTTGCAATTGCTTTTTTTACTTTTTCCGAAGTACCGACAGGCACAGTGCTTTTGGTTACAACCAGAGTGTGAATCTTTATTGCACTGCCTATCTCTTCAGCAACGCTTATCACATGGCTGAGGTCCGCTCTTCCGTCCTCTCCGGGAGGTGTTCCGACAGCAATGAATATCACTTCGGCTCCAACAATCCCTTTTTTCAGGTCGGAAGTAAAGAAGAGTCTCTTTTTCTCCATGTTTCTCCTCATCATGTCCTCGAGACCTGGTTCGTAAATAGGAACTTTCCCTTCATTAAGTTTGTTGATCTTGCCTTTATCCCTGTCAATGCATGTCACGAAAACTCCGCTTTCAGCGAAGCAAGTACCGGTGACCAGTCCGACATAACCTGTTCCTACAACGGCGATTTTCATTAAGAATTCTTGTTTTTGGTTGAGTAATATGCAAAGATAACAGAAGACATCAAAATAAGAAATGTATTAAAGGGGCAACCGGCAACCGGCAACCGGCGACCGGCGACCGGCGTTTTCCATATGTAACCGGTAGCCGGTAACCGCGAGCCGGTAACCGATCATAATCTTATGAAAATCTACTCTTTAATTATGGTTTATTTCAAATATTTGGGTATCTTTGCGGACCATTTTCTCAATATAATGTCTAACTTATTAATTATTAGTTTGTTTAAATTACGATTATGACTGAAAACAAAAAGAAAACAACCAAGAAAGAGGTTGTTGCAAAAGAGGAAGAAGGCGTGAAGCCTGTAAAGAAAGCTAGGATTGTAAAAGAATCAAAAGAAAAGCTTATCGAGGAAGCCCTTGAGGAAGTAATGCTTCCCGAAGAAGAAACCGAAAACCTGAAGAAAGCTGAAGCAGCTGAAGAGGTAAAGGAAATTGTGGTTATTTCTGAAACAGAAGAAAAAAAGCCACGGAAAGCAAAGAAAGAAATTTTGGCTGAGAGTGTACAGTCGAATGAGGAATTTGACTGGACCAGCTATGAAAAGGATGAGCTTAAAAGCTCTCCAAAGCACAAAGAATACGAAGCCATGTACGACGAAACTCTTTCAACTGTGGCAGTTGATGAAGTTGTACAGGGAACAGTAATTCAGATGACTCCACGCGAAGTTGTCATTAACATCGGCTACAAATCGGAAGGTGTTGTCAGTCTCAACGAATTCAGGTACAATCCAAATCTTAAAGTTGGCGATACCGTTGAAGTTTATGTTGAAAGTCAGGAAGACAAGAAGGGACAGCTTCTTCTATCGCACAAAAAGGCACGCGCAATCAATTCCTGGGACAGGGTGAATGCATCCCTTGAGAAGGATGAGATCATCACTGGTTATATCAAGTGCCGTACAAAAGGCGGCATGATCGTCGATGTTTTCGGTATTGAAGCCTTCCTTCCGGGTTCACAGATCGATGTCAAGCCAATACGCGATTATGACGTGTTTGTTGGCAAAACGATGGAGTTCAAGGTAGTAAAGATCAACCAGGAATTCAAAAACGTTGTGGTTTCCCATAAGGCTCTGATAGAAGCTGAACTAGAACAGCAGAAGAAAGAGATAATTGCAAAACTTGAAAAAGGACAGGTTCTTGAAGGAACCGTTAAGAATATAACATCATATGGTGTATTCATAGATCTGGGAGGTGTTGACGGCCTTATCCACATCACAGATTTGTCATGGGGCAGGGTAAATCACCCCGAAGAGATCGTTCGCCTCGATCAGAAACTCAATGTTGTAATCCTCGATTTTGACGACGACAAGAAGAGGATAGCTCTCGGTCTGAAACAGCTGACATCTCATCCGTGGGATTCAGTTGATCCCGACATGAAGATCGGCGATAAGGTTAAGGGCAAGGTAGTTGTCATGGCCGATTATGGTGCTTTTGTTGAGATAGCTCCCGGTGTTGAGGGTCTTATCCATGTTTCAGAGATGTCGTGGTCGCAGCACCTCCGCAGCGCCCAGGAATTCATGAAAGTGGGCGACGAAGTGGAAGCAGTTATCCTTACTCTCGACAGGACCGAGAGAAAAATGTCGCTTGGGATCAAGCAGCTTAAGCCCGATCCATGGCAGAATATCGATGAGAAATACACTGTTGGCTCAAAACATAAGGCCAGGGTCAGGAATTTCACAAACTTTGGTGTCTTTGTTGAAATAGAAGAAGGAGTTGACGGGCTGATACATATTTCCGACCTGTCATGGACCAAAAAGATCAAGCATCCTGCCGAATTTACATCGATAGACTCTGAAATAGAAGTTGTTGTTCTTGAGATTGATAAGGAAAACAGGAGATTGAGCCTCGGACACAAACAGCTTGAGGAGAATCCCTGGGACGTCTTCGAGGGACTCTTTGCAGTCGATTCAGTGCATGAAGGAACTGTCGTGGAGGTATTCGACAAGGGAGCTGTTGTGGCCTTGCCTTACGGCGTTGAAGGATTTGCCACACCCAAGCATCTTGTTAAGGAAGATGGTTCAGTAACCAAAGTCGATGAAAAACTGATGTTCAAGGTTATCGAATTCAATAAATCGGCCAAAAAAATAATAGTTTCTCACAGCAGGACTTTTGAAGACGAAAAGAAAGCTGCAGAAGCTCCGGCAAAGAAAGCTGAAGGCGAAACACCAAAGAAATCAGCAAGAAAGGCTAAGACAAATGTTGAAAAGACAACTCTTGGTGATATAACACAACTGGCAGCCCTGAAAGAAGAAATGGAAGAAAAAGAAAATAAAGCTTCCAAAAAAGAGAAATAATATTTAAATTAGAGGCAGTCAAAATATAACGCTATGGATTTTAACATCGAATCCCGGAATAACGGCACGGTAATCCAGATCCAGTCGGAAAAGCTAGATACACACATAGCTCCTGCGCTGAAATCTGAACTTGTGCTGGTTTCAGGCAAGGGTGAAAAAAACATCATCCTTGACCTTGAAAAATGTCAGTACTGCGACTCGTCAGGTCTGAGCGCTATCCTGGTAGCTAACAGATTATGTAAAAATGCAGGTGGTACCTTTGTTCTTTGCGGTCTCAATGAAGCAGTTGAACGCCTTATCACCATTTCTCAGCTTGACACCGTTCTTACAATTACCGGCACGGTTGCTGATGCAGAAAAAATGATATCCTGATGTAGTCTACGGTGCAGAATGCCGATGCAATTGACAATACTTGGCACCAGTTCTGCATTGCCAACATCAGAAAGATTTCCTTCCGCTCATGTGCTTAACGCGCATGAGCGGTTGTATTTAATAGACTGTGGAGAAGGAACACAAATGCAACTCCGCAAGAACCGTATAAGGTTCGGAAAGATCAATCATATCTTCATCAGCCACCTCCACGGCGACCATGTTTTTGGACTTTACGGACTTCTCTCAACATTCAGCCTTATGGGCAGAAGCTCACCTGTCCACCTCTATGCTCCTGAGAATTACAACGAAATGCTCCGGTCACATCTTCTCGACTTTGACATTCATCTGAATTTTGATATTGATTTCATACCTCTTTCCGGAAAGGACCCTGTGAAAATCCTTGATGACAAATACCTCACAGTTACTTCTTTCCCACTGGAACACAGAGTGCCTGCTTACGGATTCATTTTCAGGGAGAAGTCACCCGATCGGAAAATTCTGACAGAAGCTATAAAAAAGTATGAAATACCTGTAGCCAGGATCCCCGCGATTAAAAAAGGCGGGGACTTCGTTACAACTGACGGCACAGTGATAAAAAATGAAGATATTACCGTACCCGGACCCCAGCCCCTTTCCTATGCTTATTGCAGTGACACAAAACCTTTCAGGAGGCTTGCATCTTTTATTAAAGGTGCAGATCTGCTGTACCACGAAGCTACATTTGACAAAAGCATGAAGAAACTGGCAAAAATAACCGGTCATTCAACAACGGTTGATGCAGCTTCGACGGCTATCAAGGCAGGAGTGAAGGCATTGGTTATTGGTCACTTCTCCGCCAGGTACAGGGATATCGGCCCTCTTGTGGAAGAAGCTAAGGCTGTTTTTCCTATGACTTTCCCTGCAATCGACGGAAAGACTTATGATGTCAGGGAGACAGGTTCAGTGTAACAAAAGATTGCATATATTTGGGCACTTTCAAAAATACCGGTAAAATGCAGGAGAAGATCCTGATTCTTGATTTCGGATCTCAATATACCCAGCTTATTGCTCGAAGGATTAGGGAAATGAATGTGTATTGCGAAATATTCCCGTATAATCATTTTCCGGAGCCTGACGAAAGTATTAAGGGAGTTGTTTTATCAGGAAGCCCTTCTTCCGTAAGGGAAAAAAATGCTCCTGTTCCTGACCTGTCTGAGATAAAAGGCCGGTTTCCGCTGCTGGGGATCTGTTATGGCGCTCAATATCTTGTTCACGGTTTTGGAGGAGAGGTTCTCCCTTCAAATACCAGGGAGTACGGGCGCGCAAACCTGAACTCAGTAAATACTTACGATCCTTTATTCGCTGATGTGTCCATGGGAACACAGGTCTGGATGTCCCACGGAGATACGATCGTAAAATGGCCTGATAATTACGAGATAACCGGATCTACTGCCGATGTGGAGGCTGCTGCCTTTCATATCACGGGTGAAAAAACCTGGGGCATACAATTTCACCCTGAGGTTTACCATACAACGGAAGGTAAAAAGATCTTAAAGAATTTTGTTTCAGGGATCTGTGGTTGTTCGGGAAGCTGGACTCCCGGCTCATTTGCTGAAACAACAATCAGTGAACTTAAAAGGCAGTTGGGTAATGATAAGGTCATTCTCGGACTTTCCGGCGGTGTTGATTCCTCAGTGGCTGCTTTTCTTCTCAGCAGAGCTGTCGGAGCAAACCTGACCTGTATTTTTGTTGACAACGGGCTTCTGAGAAAGAATGAGTATCAGAAAGTGCTTGAGTCGTATACACGGCTTGGACTTAATATTGACGGGGTTGATGCTTCTGAAAGATTCATTTCAAAACTTGAAGGAGTGAGCGATCCTGAAAAGAAGAGGAAAATTATCGGTTCCCTCTTCATTGAAGTATTTGAAGAAGAGGCTCGTAAGGTTAAAGACGTAAAGTGGCTCGCTCAGGGTACAATCTATCCCGATGTGATAGAATCGGTTTTGGTGAACGGACCATCTGCTACAATAAAGTCTCATCATAATGTCGGCGGCCTGCCTGAAAAAATGCAGCTTAAGGTTATTGAACCTCTGAGACTGCTTTTTAAAGATGAAGTGAGAAGAGTTGGTGAAGTCCTCGGCCTGCCTGAGATCATATTGAAAAGGCATCCGTTTCCAGGACCCGGACTAGCCATCAGGCTGCTTGGTCCGGTAACAAAAGAAAGGCTCCGGATGCTTAAGGAAGCTGATGCGATATTTATTGATGGCCTCAGAAAGCATGGCCTTTATGATTCAGTATGGCAGGCCGGAGTGATACTCCTGCCCGTTCAATCGGTGGGAGTGATGGGCGACGAAAGAACTTATGAGTTCACTGTTGTACTTAGGTCAGTTAACTCAACTGATGGGATGACAGCCGACTGGTCGCATCTTCCGCATGAGTTCCTGGGGGCGGTATCGAATGAGATAATTAACAAGGTGAAGGGAATTAACAGGGTAGTATACGATATAAGTTCAAAGCCGCCTTCGACGATAGAATGGGAGTAGAGTAGGTTGGGAATGCCTAAAGTACTTAAAGTTAAGGAGTAAGGAGGAAGGGAACAATTAGGAACGATTATTGTTTTGATTATATAAAATATGTATATGAAATATCCCGGTATTGCAATTATAACCACAATCTTGGTTCTGAACCTGTTTTCTAGCAAAGCTGAAGCGCAGACCTTAAATGAAGAGACTTTCAAGGTGGGAAGGACACTCAGCCTGATAGATGCATTCTACGTGGACTCTGTAAAGGTGAGTCAGTTGGCTGAAGATATGATAATCTCGACTTTAAAAAAACTTGATCCCCATTCCACTTACATATCAGCCAAAGATGTGAAGGAGATGAATGAGCCCCTCCAGGGAAATTTCGAAGGCATTGGGATACAATTCAATGTTCTGTATGACACGCTGATTGTTGTTGAGCCTATTTCAGGAGGGCCCTCAGAAAAAGTAGGTCTTCGTGCAGGCGACCGGATCATTAAGATCAACGGTGAAAAAGTTACAGACATCGGTCTTACTACTTCAGGCGTATACTCAAGGTTAAGAGGCCCTAAGGGCACACTGGTGAATCTCATCATACACCGCCGGGGTGAGAAGGAGCTGCTCGATTTCACAATAATCCGCGACAAGATCCCGATCTTCAGCATGGATGCTGCATACATGCTGAACGATGTGACGGGTTATGTTAAATTCAACAAGTTTGCAGTCACAACAGAAAAAGAGTTCAGTGAGGGGCTGGCAAAGCTCAGGAAAGAGCGTATGAAAAACATAATCGTGGATCTGCGATCAAACGGAGGTGGTTATATGGTGGCTGCAACCGATATGGTTAATCACTTCTTTGCGGACGAACGGCTTTTGGTATATCTTATTGGAAGAAAAATACCCCGTCAGAACTATGAATCAACAGGATCTGGTGATCTATCAGATGCAAAGCTTGTGGTTCTTACCGATGAAAATTCAGCATCGGCAAGTGAAATATTCGCAGGAGCAGTTCAGGATTGGGACCGTGGCATAATTATAGGCAGACGAACTTTTGGAAAAGGACTTGTCCAGAATGGATATCCCCTTACAGATGGTTCGATGATAAGACTTACAGTTGCAAGGTATTATACTCCTACCGGACGTTCAATACAGAGTTCATATAAGGAAGGTTATGACAAATATATCAGTGATTTTGTAAACAGATATTCGAACGGAGAAATTTTTTCAGCCGACAGCATACATATGCCGGACACACTCAGGTTCAAGACGCTTATTAACGGAAGAACTGTCTATGGCGGCGGGGGGATAGTGCCTGATGTCTTTGTCTCCCCGGACACTTCTTTCATTTCAGAATACTACACTTCGCTTGGCAGAAAGGATATTTACAGGTCGTTCACCGTTGAATACTCCGACAGGAACAGGGAAAGGATAAAGAAGGAATTCAGGGATTTCAACGACTTCCGGAAAAGATTTGTGTTTTCGAATGATGATATCAGGTCATTCATTAAAAAGGGTGAAGATGCAGGGGTGAAATATAACGAAAGCCAGTACCGGCATTCTGAGGAGGAGATCCTTCTTATCCTGAAAGCATTGGTAGCCAGCAATATCTGGCAATCCAACGAATATTACATGATCATAAACCAGAAGGATAAAGTCATTGAAAAGGCTCTGCAGATCATCAATGATACAAATACTTACAATAAAATCCTCGGATACGGTAAGAACTAGTTCCTTGCAGCAGCGAAGATGATTTCCACGTTATAGGTTTCTTCATCAACTATATCCGTTCCGGTCTCTGTCCATGTCAGTACATTTTCGTCGACAGATACATTTTTCCACTCCATTTCTTCGCTACCGTTTCCGATGGTGATGGTGTTTCCATTTAGAGAATAAGGCAGTATGCCCATTGATTCTCCTTCCACATAAAGGATGATACTGCCGCCGCCGGTAAATTCATATGCTATCTCATCGCCCTCGTAAAAATATGTGGATTCAAATTTCTTGACATTCTGGAGGTAAAAAATATGTTGTTCTGTCTGCACACTCCATTTCCCCAAAATTGCTTCACTGAGAGGCTTTTCCTTGTCGCATGAAACCAAAAGTGAAGAAAATACAGCCAACAGAATTATTCCGGATATCAGTTTAATCTTTTTCATCAGGTGATATTTGAGTTTATATTCACTGGCAAAATAACGCATAATATTTTATCTTGTTATTCCCGAAAGAAAAAAAACCGGAAATAGTGATATGAGGTCAAATGACTACTTTTGGGTTTTGAAACTTTGACTTTGATCTGAAAGCAGCTATGAAATTTGCAGCCAAGACCCTTTACGGGCTTGAGAACATACTGGCCGCGGAGCTTAAGGAGCTTGGCGCCGGCGATATAAAACCAGCCAACAGGGCAGTGCTCTTTTCCGGCAGTATGGAAATGCTGTACAAAGTGAACTATTGCTCCAGAAGCGCGCTTTCAATTCTGGTTTCCGTTGACAGCTTCAGTATATCATCAAAGGATGACCTTTACAGGAAAACCCTGAAAATCGACTGGAGTGAGATAATGGATGTCGATTCACGATTTTCGGTAGTACCTGTGGTAAGTTCAAAGATCTTCGGGCATACCGGATATCCCGGGCTTATAGTCAAGGACGCCATTGCTGACCATTTCAGAAGAAAAACAGGCATAAGACCTTCTGTTGATCCAGCCGATCCTGATGTAATGATCAACCTGCATATAAGCAACGACAGGGTGGACATTTCGCTGGATTCCTCGGTTGTTCCACTCTTTAAAAGGGGATACCGCGTTGAGCAGGGACTGGCACCGCTTAATGAAGTGCTGGCAGCCGGAATTATAAAACTTTCGGGATGGGACTGTAAAACTCCCCTCACAGACCCTATGTGCGGTTCAGGAACGATACCTGTGGAGGCAGGGCTCATGGCAGCCAATATTTCTCCCGGCAAATTCCGGAAATCGTTCGGATTTACCAGGTGGAAGTTTTATGATGAAGGATTGTTCCGCAAAGTCAGGCTGGAAAGTGATGCAAAGATATCAAGGATACCTGTAAGTATCACAGCTTGTGATGTTTCTGAAGCCGCGGTGAAGCAGGCTATTGACAATATTGACAATGCAGGATTAACCGGCCAGTTAAAAACTATGGTCAAGGATTTCAGAGACTTAAAGCCTGAGGAACCAGGAGGTTGGCTGATTTTTAATCCTCCATACGGAAAGAGGCTGCAGGCTGCAGAAACAGAAGCCCTTTACGGGATGATTGGAACAGCGCTGAAACACAACTTCCCGGGATTCAGGGCATGGATAATAACGTCGGGAAGTGAACACCTTAAGAATATCGGGCTCAAGATGAAGACGAAGCATACGCTTTACAATGGCTCTATAGAGTGCATTCTTGCGGGATATGAACTGTATGAAGGAAGCAGGAAGCAGATGAAAGAGTGAAATCCGGATAAAATTGCCATTTATCACCACATTTAAGTACATTTATCAAAAAAAGCCCTTAATTTTATAAACCACATAACAGCATAGTTATAATTTTGTAACTTCACTTTTTTATTATATTTGTTACCGGAAAGCGAGACCGTATCCAAAAGAAAGCTTAAATGGCCTTCGATATAGAGAATTATTTTAAGGACCTGGGCAGAAACAATGTCATCCTTTTTTATAAGGGAAATGTCGATTCTGACGTCATCAATCATGTGCTTGATACGGTTGAGGATAAGATGGTTCAGGTAAATGAGCAGTCCAAGCTCAGAAAGAAGGTTTATAATGTCCTGGTTGAAACCTTGCAGAATCTTTATCACCATGTCGATAAGGTCCCTGATGATTTTGAGGATCAGACATCTGAAAAATTCGGTATGCTCGTTGTTCAAAAGGTTGATACCGGATATAAGATCATAACCGGGAATTTTGTTAATGCGGATAATGTCGAGAAGCTGGAAGAAAAGATAAAACGCATCAACAGATCGAGCCGCGAAGAAATCAAGGAGCTGTACAAGTTTATTCTCAATCACCAAAGGATTTCCGCGAAAGGTGGAGGCGGACTCGGACTTGTGGATATTGCCAGGAAGACGGGGAACAAACTTGAATATGTATTTAAGGAATATAATGACAAACACTCTTTCTTCTATCTGAATATACTGGTGGATGAGACTGAGTGATAATTGATTGCTGAGATAGTAAACTTATAAAACTTAATAAAATGGAACCGATCATTATTGAAGGAACACCGAAGACTCCCACAGTAAAATTTGATGCTGCCGAAGGTGTATTTGAGATCAAGGGACGTTCAATTCCTGAAAACTCTGTTGAGTTCTATAAACCACTTGTCGATTGGCTCGACAGCTATAAAGAATCACCTCTGTCGAAAACTGTCGTGAACATCAGGCTCGAGTATTTTAATACAAGCTCTTCAAAATGCATTCTTGATGTGTTCAAGAAGCTGGAGGCTATCCATAAGGCTAAAAATGAGGTCGAGGTTAACTGGTATTACGAGGAAGATGACGAGGATATGCTTGAGGCCGGCGAGGATTATGAATCAATAATCAGGGTACCGTTCAAGATGATAGAAATAGTCGAATGAATTTCTTGTGATTTCTTTCTCTGATCGGTTATTCCAGATAAAAAAGAGGGGCATTTAAGCCCCTTTTTCTATTCTATGTTTTTCGATTTCCTGTCGAAGAACATTTCTCCCGAGTCAAGCACCTTCTTGAGTACCCTGAAATACAGCAGGAGGTAGAACAGTATTGCCATGATCCATAATACCGCCACATTGACGATAAAAGTGTCGACCGGTTTTCCGAATATCTTTTTTACAGGCGCATAAAAATGAGCCTTGATGAAGTTCCTGTACGGATCCATGAAAATCGGTTTGTAATAAGGTACAATCCTTCCATCGTGAATCACCGTCATCTGCGTTTTTTCATTTTTTTCGCCTGTGACAAACTCTTCAAGGGATTCATTGGAGTACCTGTTCTTAAGTTCAAAATATGCAGCATTATCTTCTTCCTGCAAACGGGTAAGAAGAGCATCTTTTTTTGAGCGCTGGATATTTGCTTCATTGTTGTAATGCTTCTTGAGCCTGTCCAGGTATACAACAGCAGAACTGATGGTCTCCGGAGTCAGCGTTTCAGGATCAAGGTTGCTGAAGGCGGCATCTTTAAACTCTCCCGGAAGGTTAGCTTGTTCCCTGATGAACTCATTTCTTACCAGCTTTGCCCTTTTCAGGAATTCATTGTCCCTGTCCCCGGTTTTCAGGGCAGAATTTAGAAAGTCGAGTTCCCTTCTCATCCTGTCGACCCAGAAAGCAGCTTTATAGGTCGAATTGTTCATTTCCTTGAGAACATCATAGAATATCCTGTCGTGCAGGTTGTCTTTGTACTGTTTAACAGCCAGGGCTTCATATCCCCACCTCGCTGATATCATTTCTCCATAAAACGGGATTACAACAGGATTTGAGATTTTTGGATTAAGCTTGTTAAAGTTAACCATCACTCCGCTCAGGATGATCTGGGGAATGACAAGGAAAGGGATCAGAATATAAATCGTTACAACAGCCTTGAAGCTGTCGGAAATGATAAGTCCCATGATGTTGGCCCCTGCCCAGCATGCGAAAAGCACGAGCCAGTATTCGAACCACATGCCCCTGATGCCTGTTATGGAGTTTCCGATAAGGACAAAAGTAAAAGCCTGTATTGCAGAAATGCCAAGTTGCACCGACACCTTCGACAGGAGGTAACTGTTCCAGCTCAGGTTCAGGAAAGCTTCCCTCTTGAGTATCTTCCTGTCTTTAATGATCTCCTCGGCACTGACGGTAAGCCCCATGAATATTGCTATGATCACTGACATGAAGATATAAACCGGCAGGTTGTCATTTTTCATCAGTGTATAGTGCGTATTCGGTTCGCTCTCGTCAAAATACCTTATGAGCGATGCCAGGGCGAGGGCAAGGACAGGTGCCTCAAGCAGTGTTATCAGGATGTACTGCAGGTCAGAGATTTTGGACAGGACATCGCGTTTGATGAATACAAGCAGCTGTTTGAACTTGTTCGGAGTCTTGAAATTGATCTCAGGGATAGCGCCTCCGGGCTCAATCGGATCTTCCTTTTTCTCGCTGAGGCTCGCTTTGTAATGTGCGCTCCAGTCGGCAGGAGAGATCCTGCGGATATCTGTTGGACGGCCGCTTTCGTTAACCACCCTTGTCTCAACAATATTGAATACTTGCTCCGGATTAACATTTCCGCAAACATAACACTCACTTTCGCTGTAAGCGGCCTGTTCAATTTTTTTCTTGAAATAGGTTATTGACTCAACGGGTTTGTCATTATATATGAGGTAACCTCCTGTGTCGAGTATCAGAAGCCTGTCGAACATCTTGAAAATTTCCGAAGAAGGCTGGTGAATCACGATAAAAAGCAGTTTTCCCTTATGGGTGAGTTCCTTAAGAAGGACAAGAATATTTT
Source organism: uncultured Rikenellaceae bacterium (assembly GCA_964638545.1). Classification (GTDB taxonomy): domain Bacteria; phylum Bacteroidota; class Bacteroidia; order Bacteroidales; family VadinHA17; genus LD21. The sequence goes on from CAZXAM010000004.1 coordinate 20,959, forward strand.
CCGAGTCGCGCGATGAGAGTCCTGATGTCGGTTCATCGAGGAACATGATAGCAGGCTCTCTTATCAGCTCGAGGGAGATATTCAGCCTTTTTCTCTGACCACCGCTTATCTTCTTGTTGAGTGGAGTGCCAACCTTCATGTCGCGTATCTCGAAAAGTCCAAGGCTTTTAAGTGTGCTGTCGACCCGTTCCACGATCTCATCCTCATTAAGGTTGTCGAAGCATAATTTTGCGTTGAAATAGAGATTCTCAAAGACAGTTAGTTCTTCAATCAGGAGATCATCCTGGGAAACGTATCCTATAAGGCCTTCGATCTTTTCCTTTTCAGCGTGAATATTGATCCCGTTTATCAGCACTTCTCCGTCGAATGGCGGATTAATGCCGTTTAAAACACTAAGAAGAGTCGATTTGCCTGCACCGCTGGCACCCATAATCCCAACCATTCTTCCCGATTCCTCCCTGAAGCTCATATGGTGGATCCCAACCTGGCCGCTTTTGAACCTGTATTCAATATTTTTCACTTCGTAAACAACCCTTGATTCCCTCAAGACCTCATTCATAAACTGGTCGGTGACATCGAGGTAGTATATCGGTTTTATATTATAACCTTTGATGGATGCTCCCTGCCCGAAAGGATAGACTTTGTTCTCCTGCAAAAGCTGGCTGCTCATCGAGAGTTCGCCTGTTCCGGAATATCGAGTGAAATAGAGCTGAACAGAAGGTACGAAAAGCACCCAAATACGTCCCTTCATCTGCTCCCTGGTGATGTGCCTTGCCTCTTTAAGTTTTGATCCCTTTTCCCCGTTGATAATGAGTATATTCTGGAAATCAGGGCTGTTCTCCATATTGTTAAGGACAAACTTCTCGATAATTGCGTATTCCTCCTCCGAGATATTAAGGCCGTCAGCAAGGGCGCTTATAAATCCCAGCTCGATCTGGCTGACTCCGTTGTCGCCAGATTTGCAAAATTCGAGCGCTTGAATGACAGCGACGATACGCTGCTCCTGATCAAGCATCCCCTGTTCATTGATGTCTTTGCATAATTTTCTGATCCTGACGGCAATTGCGCCTTCTCTGCGTTCCAGCCCTCGTTTTTCAAGCTTTTGTTTTGCTTCTTCGAAAGCCTTGTCGTAGGTGGAGAGATATTTCTTGACTTGCCCCTGATCGAGCTGGCGTTTCAGGAACGCTTCAACAACGCCTCTTCTTTCCGCATCATTGACCAGGGGATTTGCAATGATTGCGAAAAGATGCATAAGGGTTTCCAGGATCTTCTCGCTCATGGGAAGTTAATATTACGACCTGAAGTTATAAAATTATTTTATTGCTGCAACTTAAACAAAACCGGGATATTGCCCTGTTCATTTTTTCTTCCTTTTTTTCTTCTTTTCGACAGAGAAACCGAACTTGCCGATCAATTTCCCGGTTTCATAATATCTGCCATGCAAATAGGATATCGGTTCAGCTTTTGAAAGTCTGAAGATTCCGCTTGCTTCATCAAAGTACTGCTTGTCGGCATGGACAGCAACAACCTCCGAGATGAACATATGATGGGACCCCAGTTCCTTGATCTCCTTAACCGTGCATTCGATGTTAACAGGCGACTCCTTTATCATCGGCGCACTGACAATTTCAGCAGGTATCGGCGTCAGATCCATTTCCCTGAATTTATCATGATCCTTCCCCGATTTCACTCCGCACCAGTCAGTCGCAAAAGCAAGGGACTTTGTGGTCAGGTTGATAACGAAGCATCCGTTTTTCTTTATAATCCCATATGAGTGCCTTGCAGGCCGTACTGAGATGTAGCACATGGCAGGATCGGTACAGATTGTGCCTGTCCATGATACCGTAATTATGTTATATTCATCAGGTCCTGCTCCGCAGCTGACCATAACTGCAGGCAGCGGGTAGATCATTGTACCTGGTTTCCAGAGGATTTTAGACATTGGATTAAGTATTGCACGATAAAGATATGCAATGGCTTTGTCACTTTGACATAAAAGAAGATATTATTCCTGTCAAATAGTCCCTTTGTTCAGGGTGGCAGAAAATTTGACCGGGAGTTTAAAAACAGAAATATGAACTTCAATAATTTCACTCTGAAAGCGCAGGAGTCGGTTCAGCAGGCTTTTAACATCGCATCATCCAAAAGCCATCAGGCTGTAGAATGCGGTCATTTATTAAAAGGTATCCTGACAGAGGCTGAAAGTGTTACCGAGTTTCTTTTTGGAAAAGCGGGAATAGATGCCAGGTCGATGGAACATGATAACGACAGGATCATCGATTCATACCCGAAAGTGTCGGGGGGAGAACAGTACATATCCCCGGCATTATCTGAAGCATTCAGGAAAGCCACCGAACATGCAGCGGCCATGAAGGACAAGTTTATTACTGCAGAGCACCTGTTGATGGGCATACTGGAATCTGATGACAAAAGCTCAAAATTACTCAGGGATAGGGGCCTGACCATGAAAGTTTTAAAATCAGCTGTCGGGGAGCTCAGAAAAGGCGTTTCTGTTGACACCCAGACCTCTGACGAAACATTTAATTCGTTGAACAGATATGCAATCAACCTCAACGAGAGAGCCCGGATGGGAAAATTGGATCCTGTCATCGGACGAGATGATGAGATACGCAGGATCCTCCAGATCCTCGAACGCAGGACAAAGAATAATCCGCTGATGATAGGAGAGCCAGGTGTTGGGAAGACAGCTATTGCAGAAGGAATAGCCCACAGGATTGTGAGGGGTGATGTTCCGGAAGACCTGAAATCGAAAGTCATTTATTCTCTCGACATGGGGGCATTGATAGCCGGAGCCAAGTATAAAGGAGAATTTGAGGAAAGACTGAAATCGGTCATAAATGAAGTGATAGGTTCCGACGGTGAACTGGTTCTTTTCATCGATGAGATACATACGCTCGTCGGAGCAGGGAGATCGGAAGGCTCGATGGATGCAGCCAATATCCTTAAGCCTGCGCTGGCAAGGGGAGAGCTCCGCGCAATTGGGGCAACAACATTAAATGAGTATCAGAAGTACTTTGAAAAGGACAAAGCCCTTGAAAGAAGGTTTCAGGTAGTGATGATAGATGAACCGGATCGTGATGATACGGTTTCCATCCTCAGGGGGATACGCGAAAAATATGAAACGCACCACAAAGTGATAATAAGGGATGAAGCGATCGTAGCTGCCGTTGATCTCTCCACACGTTATATTACAGACAGGTTCCTGCCTGATAAGGCAATAGACCTTATCGACGAAGCTGCCGCAAGACTCAGACTGGAGATGAACTCTGTGCCAGAAGAGATAGATGAAGCCGAAAGGGCTATTACCCGCCTGGAGATAGAAAAGGAGGCAGTCAGGAGGGATGGGGATAAAGTCAAGGAGTCGGCTATTTCAAAGGAACTGGCAGATATGCAGGTGAAGAGGAACGAACTGAAAGCTGCCTGGAAAATGGAAAAAGAGATGATCGGCAAAATCCAGTCAAGGAAAGAGGCTGTTGAATCCCTTCGCTTTGAAGCAGAACAGGCAGAAAGGGCGGGCGATTATGGTAAGGTTGCTGAGATACGGTATGGAAAAATGATCCAGATTGAAAAAGAGATCGCTGATCTGAAGGAACAGATTGACAAGAAAAAGGAAAAAGGATCACTGATACAGGAAGAAGTAAGGTCGGAAGATATTGCCGCGATAGTCTCAAAATGGACAGGAATCCCTGTTTCCAGGATGTTGGAGAGCGAGAAAGAAAAGCTCCTGCGTCTTGAGGATGAGCTTCACAAGAGAGTTGTAGGCCAGGACCAGGCAATTAATGCTGTCTCTGATGCAGTCAGGCGATCGAGGGCAGGACTCCAGGACCAGAAAAGGCCGGTAGGCTCATTTATCTTTATCGGCACCACCGGTGTTGGTAAAACTGAACTGGCACGGGCATTGGCAGAATTTCTCTTCAATGATGAAAACCTGTTGACCAGGATCGACATGTCTGAATACCAGGAACGTCATTCTGTTTCAAGGCTTATCGGCGCGCCTCCGGGATATATCGGATATGAGGAGGGAGGCCAGCTTACGGAGGCGGTCAGGCACAAACCGTATTCGGTAGTTCTTCTCGACGAGATAGAGAAAGCTCATCCCGACCTGTTCAACCTTCTCTTGCAGGTGCTTGATGAGGGAAGGCTCACAGACAGCAAGGGACGCACTGTCAACTTCAGGAATGTAATTGTGATCATGACATCCAATCTTGGATCCGACATTATCAGGGACAGGATGGTGAAGTGGAACAACAATATGCCTAAAGCGGAACAGGAGCAGCTGGGTAAGGATATTTTTATGCTTCTGAGAAGATCACTCAGACCTGAATTCCTGAACAGGATTGATGAGATTGTCATGTTCAAGCCTCTCAGCCGGGAGCAGATCAAGGAAATTGTAAGGATCCAGCTCAGAATTATCACCCGTACGCTGAGCAACCAGAATATCAATCTTGTTGTTACTGAGGAAGCTGTTGAATGGCTCAGTGACCGAGGTTATGATCCGCAGAGCGGGGCAAGACCAGTCAAAAGACTGATACAGAAAGAGATTGTAAATGAACTCTCTAAAGAGATTATTGCGGGAAAGATAACCGGGGATTCGAAAGTTACTGTATCTGTAAAGAAAGGGAAACTTGGTTTTTCAACAGACTGAGCGGCCCACCCACCCCCCTGAAGGGGGGTCATCTCATAGATCTCACGCACTGATCGAGATCGTCGAATATCTCGAAAACGGTGTCGAGATGAAGGGTTTTCAGCACCTCAGCCACCTCAGGTTCCGGAGATGCGTACTTCACAATGCAATAATTGTTTTTTGCTGCCTTGAGAATTGAGAGCAGGCATCCGAATCCTGAACTGTCAATATATTTAACGTTCTTAAGATTGATAATTATTCTCTGCGAACCATTCTGAATTACCTTGCTGATCTGATTTCTCAGCTCATCTGTAATAAGGGCATTTATCCTGTCGATGCTAAATGAGATGATATCGGTGTGGTCCCTTTTTTCGACGATAATCATCTGGACTGTTTTAGTTTTGTTCTGACCAGATCATCGAGTTCTAACAGTGCTGAGGAAGTATCACTTCTGAACCTGTTGATATAAGATTCATACTTCTCAGTTTCCTTAGCTTCTTTTGCATCAAGCTCAAAAGTTTTCAGCATCGAGGCAAGGTCGGACATCCCCATAATGGCTACCGACGATTTTGCCTTGTGGGCCAAAAATCCAAGGTTGTAATAGTTCTTCTGAGAAAGAAGGTTTTTCATCTCCTCAAACATTTCACCAACTTGTTCCCTGAACAGATCAATGATCTCAATAATCACGCTGTCATCTCCAGCTGATACCGAATCGATGTATTCGGTATTGATGAATTTATATTCCATACAGGCTTACAGAAATCTTATTTTAAATAGGTGCAAAGAATAAAACAAATATAGATTTTTTTTTATAACGCTGATTTTATAAATGGGAAAAAGGTTTTTTTTAAAAGGGAAATAAGTACTATTTTTATCGGCAGAAAATCAGGATGCTATGAGATATGCTGAATGTTCACTGGCCCTTGTGTTGCTTTTAACCTTCATCGACCTGAACGCCCAGACAGATGTAAAGATCAGCAGGAAAGATTTTAAAAATGACAATACAGGTTTTGAATCTGCATGGCAGCATGTAAAAGACGGGGATTCATATTTCAGGAAGGGAGGCGCCTGGTATGCAAATGCGTACGACGAATATCTCAAAGCATACATTTATAACAACCTTTATCCTAATCTAAATTATAAAGCAGGCGTATCAGCCCTTTATTCTGACAACAAGGAGAAAGCTGCTGAATTTTTCCGGAAAGTTCTGGAACAAAAGCCGGATTTTTCAGGCGACCTGATGTTTTTTGCCGGACGAGCGCTTCAATATGAAGGCAAATTCGATGAGGCAGCTGAGAAGCTTTCAGAATACCTTAAATCCCCGGGGAAAAAGGACGACAATATGGTTAAGACAGCAGCGCAACTGGTTGAAGAATGCAGGGCTGCTGCTGAAGTGCTTAAAGATACTCTAAGGGTTGAAATCAGACCACTCGATCTTGGCATCAATACAGCAGCTGATGAATATGCTGCTGTCCTCTCTTCGGACGGTTTGACAATGTATTTTGCCACTCGCCGACCTATGTCAAATTCCAGTAAATATGATGATCAAAAGTACGATGAAAATATTCTCTTCTCAAATCTGATAAACAATAGCTGGGGGATGACGCGGCCGGCAGGAAAAAATCTCACTTCAAGATTTTGTGAAACACCGCTTTACCTCTCTCCGTCAGGAGAAGAGCTGTATATTTACGCAGGATATGAAGGTGGCGGCGATATAATGGTCTCTTCAAGGAAAAAGGATAACTGGAGAAAACCCGAGGCTGTCCCTTTCAAAATAAACAGCCCGGGCGCCGAAACATCTTTGACGTTTACTCCCGATAACAGGGAAGTTTGGTTCGTTTCAGATCGCTCAAAAGATGGTTTAGGCGGGAAAGACATCTATGTCATAAAGAAGCTCGAAGGAGATAAATGGTCCAAACCTGTAAATGCAGGATCAATGGTTAACAGCAGCCGGGATGAAGAATCGCCCAGGTTCTCGAAGAATGGCGATACTCTGTACTTCAGTTCAAGAGGACATAATTCGATAGGGGGATTCGACGTTTTCTACAGTATCAGGGATGGTAACGGGATATGGGGTCCGGCAGTAAATTGCGGCTATCCGGTCAATACGCCCTGGGACGAGTTGTTTTATTTTCCGCTCGGTACCGCGGATTCTTTGTTTTATTTTGCCTCAAACCGTCCCGGAAGCAGGGGAGGGCTCGATATCTTCAGGGGTAAATTCATGCCTCCTGAGCCGGTAACCATTCCAGTGGCTGAAATAATTCTGCCGCCGCCGGCACCTGTTCGTGATACTGTCATTGTGAGAGATACCGTTGTTGTGATTAAGGAGGTGGTGCTGGCACCACCGCCGCCGCCACCTGCTCCTGAAAAGCCAGCGGAAGAGATCCTCTCCCTTACCGGCAAGGTAAAAGATTCGGAGACTGGCGCTCCCATACTTGCAAAAATCGATATCATCGACATGACGTCTGACGCAGTTATCGCAACTACTGCAAGTTCAGATGTAGACGGCAGCTACAGTATCCGGCTTCCGGGAAAGAAATCTTTCATGGTTGACGTGAGGGGCACCGGATTCCTTTCCGACATGAAGAGGGTAAATATTTCACCGGATTTTACCGGAGAATCCTACAACCTGGATATCTCACTTGTGCGGATTAAAGTCGGCAAAAAGGTGATATTGAACAATATTCTTTTCCAAACAGGCAAATCGGTACTTACATCAGCCTCCTTTAAAGAACTGGACCGTCTTTACGATATTCTGACTGATAATTCCGGGATGCGGATAGAAATATCAGGCCATACCGATAAGACCGGCAGTGAACCTTTTAATTTCAAACTTTCAGAAGCAAGGGCTAAAGCTGTAGTTGATTATCTTATTAAGAAAGGAATTGTTCCTGCAAGGCTTGAGTTCAGGGGATTTGGCTCTCTTCAGCCAATTGCAGATAATGCAACCGCTGAGGGAAGGACACTGAACAGAAGGGTGGAATTTAAAATACTTGAATTTTAATACTATGAAGAATACGCCATTTACACATTTTCATCAGGAAGCTGGTGCACGGATGATCCCATTTGCGGGATATAATATGCCTGTCGAATACACAGGGATCAATGAAGAACATATGACGGTAAGGGAAAGAGTTGGTGTCTTCGATGTTTCACACATGGGAGAATTCTGGGTTACTGGCCCGTCTGCCATTGATTATCTGCAGTATATAACCTCAAACGATGTGACAGCTCTCATTGATGGCAAAGTCCAGTATTCATGCTTTCCCAATGGGAAAGGAGGGATCGTCGACGACCTTCTTGTTTACAGGTTCAACCAGGAAAAGTTCCTTCTTGTGGTAAATGCTGCAAATATCGGGAAGGACTGGGTCTGGTGCGTAAACAATGCTGCAAGGTTCGGCATCACTATCGGCAGGGATCTTGTTAACGCCTCCGATTCTGTTGCCCAGCTTGCCGTTCAGGGCCCGAGAGCACTCGAAGCTATGCAAAAGCTGACGGGTACGCCTGTAATGGATATGGAATATTACACCTTCAGGGAGATTGAATTTGCCGGATTAAAGAACGTAATCTTTTCCACCACAGGATACACCGGATCAGGCGGATGCGAGATTTACGTAAACAATGAAGATGGTCCGGCTCTGTGGAATGAAGTTTTCAGGGCAGGAGAAGAATTTGGGATCAAGCCTGTGGGTCTTGGAGCACGCGATACACTTAGGCTTGAGATGGGATATTGTCTGTATGGGAATGACATCAACGATACAACATCACCAATAGAAGCAGGATTGGGATGGATAACAAAATTTACAGATTCTAAGGAATTTATCGATAAGGACTTGTTGCTGAAGCAGAAGAATGAAGGGGTGGAAAGGAAGCTCAGGGGATTTGTGATGATCGACCGCGGCATTCCGCGCCAGCATTACGAGATTGTTGATAATGCAGGCAACATAATCGGAGAGGTAACTTCAGGAACAATGGCTCCCGCACTGAAGATGGGAATCGGAATGGGTTATTTAGCCCGGGGATTCTGGAAAGCCGACACGGAGATATTCATCCGCATCAGGAATAAGGATCTTAAGGCAAAAATTGTTAACCTGCCTTTCTATAATGGGTAAGAGGAAGCTTGAGACATGTTTTTCGCCGGCCTTATATGAAACCGACCAGCATTCAGGGTCGGTAGTTATCATTATCGACGTTCTGCGGGCTTCATCAGCTATATGCACAGCTTTTGAGAACGGGGCTGCAGAAATAATCCCTGTTGCAGATGTGAATGAGGCCAGGGAATACAAGGAAAGGGGATACCTGGTTGCTGCCGAACGCGATGGATTTGTACTGGATTTTGCTGATTTCGGCAATTCACCTTTTAACTTCACGCCCGAAAAAGTAGAGGGTAAAAAGATCGTTTACAGCACAACCAACGGGACAGGGATAATCAGGATGGCGGCATTGGCCGGAGAGATTGTCATTGGCTCTTTCCTTAATATCAGTGCAATAACAGGATGGATAGTAAAACAAGACAGGGATGTGGTTTTGTTTTGTGCCGGATGGAAGAACAGGTTTAACCTTGAGGATACGGTATGCGCCGGTGCTATGGCGGAAAGAATTTTAAACAGCGGACTTTATGAAACGATCTGCGATTCGACGCTTGCGGCCCTTGACCTCTGGCTTCTGGCGAAGAACGATCTGCCAGGATACCTTGAGAAAGCTGCACAACGCTCAAGACTACGAAACAAGGGGCTTGACGATTGTCTCTTATTCTGCCTTACACCCGATTTCACTGACAAGATCCCTGTAATGAAAGAAGGACATCTTGTTGGTAAAATTTCATAATAGTGAAATTCATCCTCAAAAGATTAAGCGCAACAGGAGAGTATTTATTTTAAATTTGGAGATAAAATCGGTATCAAATAATAACCAATAACACATCATCATGAAAAAACACAACTTTTTTGCAGGTCCTTCAATACTGCCGCAGTATACTATTGACAAGTCAATTGAAGGAATAAAAGATTTTGCAGGCACAGGACTCTCTCTTCTGGAAATCTCTCACCGAAGCAAGGAATTCATTGCCTGCATGAACGACACAATGTCTCTTTGCAGGGAGTTGCTGGAGATTCCATCCGGATACCAGATCCTGTTCCTTGGAGGAGGCGCAAGCTTGCAGTTCGCGATGGTGCCAATGAACCTGATGGAAAAGAAATCAGCTTACCTTGTTACGGGAGAATGGGCGACAAAAGCTCACAAGGAAGCTAAACTTTTCGGTGAAGCAGTTGAAGTTGCCTCTTCAAAGGACAAAAACTTCAGCTATCTGCCAAAATCATACTCTGTACCATCAGATGCCAGCTATTTTCACATAACCACCAATAACACAATCTACGGGACAGAACTGAAGAAAGATCCGGTCGTTCGGATCCCGCTTATAGCAGACATGTCTTCGGATATCTTCAGCAGACCGGTTGACGTTTCGAAATATTCTCTTATATATGCCGGGGCACAAAAGAATCTGGCACCCGCAGGAGTCACCCTGGTGATCGTTAAGGAGGAAATACTCGGCAAAGTAACCCGGCCGATACCTACCATGCTCGATTACAGGACTCATATAAAAGCTGAATCAATGTTCAATACCCCTCCGGTATTTGCCGTGTTCGCGGCTCAGCAGACTCTTAAGTGGCTGAAGGATCTGGGTGGTGTCAGTGCAATACAGAAGAGAAATATCGAAAAAGCTCAGATGCTGTATGATGAAATAGACAGGAACAAGCTTTTTGTCCCGACTGTAAAGGATCCGGAGGACAGGTCGTTGATGAACATCTGCTTTGTAATGGCTGAGCAATACAAGGAGCTAGAACAACCATTTGCCGACTTTGCAAAATCAAAAGGTATGGTTGGTATTGCAGGACATCGTTCCGTAGGAGGATTCAGGGCATCGACATATAATGCGCTTCCGAAGGAAAGTGTTCAGGCTCTTGTGGATACGATGAAAGAATTTGAAAAGAACCATTAAGAGTATTGTTATGAAAATACTTGTTGCAACAGAGAAACCATTTGCTCCGGTTGCCATAGACCTTATCAGGGAAGTAACAGATGCCGGAGGTCACCGGCTGGTTCTTCTGGAGAAATACAAGGATATGGAGGAGTTGCTTTCAGCAGTCGCTGATGCAGATGCATTGATTGTTCGAAGCGATCTTGTAACAGCCCGGGTGCTCGACGCAGCAAAAAAACTCAGAGTTGTTGTACGTGCCGGAGCCGGTTATGATAACCTTGACCTGGCAGCATGCACCAGGAATAACGTGGTCGCTATGAACACTCCCGGCCAGAACTCCAATGCGGTAGCGGAACTTGCATTTGAGATGATGCTTTATCAGGCAAGAGGAGGATTTGAAGGGAGATCGGGCTCAGAGCTGAGAGGTAAAAACATTGGTCTCCACGCATTCGGTAATGTTGGAAAGTACATGGCCGAGATCGCAAAAGGATTCGGAATGCATGTTTATGCTTTCGATCCTTTTGTAAAAGAAGATGATATGAAAAAGGCTGGCGTCATTCCATGCAGTGACACGAGTGAACTTTATTCGAAATGCCAGTATATATCCCTTCACATGCCGGCCACTGAGAAGACAAATAAATCAATCGGCTACGAACTGCTGAAGAAAATGCCGAAAGATGCTGTTCTTGTAAATACTGCAAGAAAAGAGGTAGTTGATGAGGAAGCTCTTTTAAAGATATTTGAAGAGAGACCTGATTTCAGATATTTATCCGATGTAGAGCCTGACTGCAAAAATGTTTTCGAAGAAAGATACAGGGGCCGGTTCATCTTTACAGCAAAAAAGATGGGTGCTCAGACTGAGGAAGCGAACATCAATGCCGGAGTCGCTGCAGCGAAGCAGATTGTCGATTATTTCAAAACAGGAAACGAAAAATTCAGAGTAAACAAATAGAAACTAAAATATTATTGGATGGCAGTCGTTAAACCTTTCAGGGGAGTGAGACCTCCCCGTGAAATTGCCAAGGACCTGGCATGTCTCCCTTATGATGTGATGAATACCGCTGAAGCTATTGAAATGGCTAAGGGAAAAGAGTGTTCACTGCTTCATATAACAAGAGCAGAGATTGATCTCCCCTCTGACACTGATACTCACTCTGAGACTGTTTACAAAAAGTCCACAGATAATTTTTCCCTGTGGCAAAAAAAAGGATGGCTTCTTCAGGATGATAAACCTTCATTCTACATCTATGCCCAGACGATGGACGGAAGAACCCAGTATGGGATCGTCGGTTGCGCCTCGGTTGATGACTACCTCAGGGGTGTGATCAAAAAGCATGAGCTTACAAGGCCCGACAAGGAACAGGACAGGATGGTGCACGTGCGGGTCAATAATGCTAATATAGAGCCTGTATTCTTTGCTTATCCTTCGGTAAAAGAAATAGATTCAATTGTAAAGAAGATTGTTAAAAAGGAGAAACCGGAGTATGATTTCACGGCTGAAGACGGCTTTGGCCACCATTTCTGGATTGTCAGAGACCCGGAAGTCAACACACGGATTGAAAAGATCTTCTCCGAGAAGGTGCCGTTCATGTATGTCGCAGACGGACATCACAGGACTGCAGCTGCTGCTCTTGTAGGCAAGGAAAAACGCGAAAACAACCCCGGACACAAAGGAACAGAGGAGTATAATTATTTCCTTGCTGTGATATTTCCTGACAACCAGTTGAGAATAATAGACTATAACCGTACTATAAGAGACCTGAATGGACTTACAAAGGAAGAATTTCTTGCCAGGCTAGAGTCAGGTTTTGAGGTAAAGGAAAAAGGGCAGAAGATCTACAAGCCGGGCAAATTGCATGAATTCTCAATGTATCTCGACGGCAGATGGTACAAACTGAAAGCAAAAAAAGGCACGTACGATGACAGTGATCCGATCGGGATCCTTGATGTTACTATCCTTACCCGGCAGATTCTTCAACCGATACTTGATATTCAGGATCTGAGGACATCGAAACGCATCGATTTTGTTGGAGGAATAAGGGGTTTAGGTGAATTGAAGAAGCGAGTCGACAGCGGCGAAATGAAAGTAGCATTTGCAATGTTCCCGGTATCGATGAAGCAGCTTATCAATATAGCCGATTCGGGAAATATCATGCCTCCAAAAACAACATGGTTCGAACCAAAGCTCAGAAGCGGGCTGGTGATCCATTTGCTGGATTAGATTTCATGCCTGATATTGCATCCAATATTATTTCGCTGAAGAAACAGATCCCGCCATCTGTCAGGCTGGTAGCAGTCTCCAAAACAAGGTCCGCTGAAGATATCACTGAAGCCTATAATGCAGGTCACAGGATATTCGGCGAAAACCGCGTCCAGGAATTGTTGTCAAAAAAGGATGAACTTCCTGAGGATATCGAATGGCATTTTATCGGTCACCTTCAGACAAACAAGGTAAAATATATTGTTCCTTTCATAAACACGATACAATCGGTTGATTCATTTAAACTGTTGAAGAGTATTGATAATGAGACTAAAAAAATAAAACGTGTTGTCGATTGCCTTTTGCAGTTCCATATTGCTCTGGAGGAGACTAAATTCGGATTCTCCATTGATGAGGCTGTTGAGATCATGGAATCAGGGAGCCACAGCCGGCTTGATTATGTCAGGCTCCGGGGAGTGATGGGGATGGCAACGCTTACCGATGACATGAGCCTGGTAAGGAATGAATTCAGTAAGCTGGCAGGATATTTCCAATTATTGAAGGAAAAATATTTCAGGGATATTTCAACCTTCTCCGAGATATCAATGGGCATGTCTGGCGATTACCGGATAGCCATAGAAGAAGGAAGTACAATGGTAAGAATAGGAAGTGTTATATTTGGATCCAGAATTTAACTAGTGATTAAAAAAAAACAGGATATGGGAAAATTATCTGTAAAGTACCTGGGACTGGAATTAAGGAGTCCCCTTATTGTAAGCAGCAGCAGGCTGACGTCAACACTTGGATTTCTTAAGGAGGCTGAGGACAGCGGTGCCGGAGCAGTTGTATTGAAATCACTGTTTGAGGAGCAGATAAATCAGTATGTTCATAACCTTAATCCATCACACAGCTACCCTGAAGCTGACGATTACGCGTCATTTTATATTAAGTCCCATTCGGTGGATGAATACCTGACGCTTATAAGGAAAGCCAAGGAGCTGATAACCATTCCGGTCATTCCAAGCATAAACTGCTACACATCGGAAGGGTGGACTGATTTTGCCAGGAATATTCAGGATGCAGGTGCCGATGCTCTCGAAGTAAATGTTTTCTTTCTGCCAACGGACAGGAAAATACAATCATCCGATTCGGAGAAGGTGTATTTTAAACTTATCGAAAAGCTTAAGAAGACGATCTCAATTCCCATTGCAATTAAGATCGGTTACCGTTTCTCCAACATCCTTCATATGATTGATCAGTTTTACATGAGGAAAGTTGAGGGAGTTGTGATGTTCAACAGGTTTTATGAACCCGACATTGACATAAATACCCTGGAGGTGGTTCCGGCGTCGATATTCAGCACTGATTCGGAGAGAAGAATGGTTCTGCGATGGATTGGAATGGCAAGCGCCCAGGATATAAAAATTGATATCTCAGCTTCAACAGGAGTGCATAGCGGAGCCGACGCTGTCAGGTATCTCCTGGCAGGAGCAAATTCGGTGCAGGTCTGCTCGGTGTTATACGACAAAGGCATTCCATTTCTGAAAAATATGAACAGCCAGATAGAAACCTGGATGGACCAGAAAGGGTTTGCTTCGATAAGTGAATTCAGGGGTAAGCTCAATTACAGGAATTACAGGAAACCTGTTGTATTCGAGAGGACCCAGTTCATGAAGTATTTTTCGTCTGCAGACTGAAGGCTATCTTTGCAGTATTGAAATCAGCTCGTGCACCAGTGCATTTTTCTCATTCATGAATGCATTTGGATTTTCCATCAGGACAGTTATTGTTTCATCTTTCAGGGCCTTTGTGCTGTTAGGCACAGATTCTTCAATCACTGTCATGCATTCAATAGCTGTTGAGTAGTCTGCGTCCAGAAAGATCCTGGCCATATCCATTATGTAACCAGAATAGTCTAGTCCGGATTGCCAGCATGACGACACAAGCATGCCAATGGTTGCCGGTTTCCAAGGTTTCTTTATCTCATTTATTATCTCCGGTCTTGCTGATTTATCTTTTATATCGTTGAAAAAAGCCTCAATTGTCTTTAAAATTTGTTTATCAGGGCATTTGTCGTAATAAGAGACAAGCATACCTATTGCGCCATCAAACGGTTCATCATCCCTCAACGACGTGACAGCCTGGATGATAGCATTGCCAGTACCCTTTTTCAGGATTGCAGATAGCTCATTTGTTCTTTTCTCAGATTTTTTCACATTAATCCAATTTATGGCAAAGTTAGAAATTGAGTCAATAACCTGAAGCCTTTTTGAAAAATAAAAATATTATAGTAATTTAGTCGTTAATTAGGTTTGACTATTAATACAAATACTATGGATAAAAAGTACAGAATCAGCTTTGTTACGGTTTTGGCATTTATTTTGGCAATAAGTCTCTTTACAAGCTGCAAGAGCGGTAAAAAACCACCTGTGGAGGACCAGGAGGTTAAGGTGCCGGAGAACATTACCGAAATAAAACAGAATATCGACCAGGCCAAGAAGATCTTCAACGCTTTGCCTTCTCCGCTTGAATCAGCTTATCTGATCAAACAGACAGGAGCTACTTTCAAAGAAAAGCTGCTCAACCCTGTATCAAAGAAAGATTCTTACGTAACCAGGAAAAGCCAGGCATTGAACTTAGGCGTTTACACGTGCGATCTCAGCTTTGCAAGCCTGTATGAACAAACACAGCTTCTGATCGACTACATGAATGCGGCAAAGAAGATGGCTGACGGTCTTGGGATACTGGAAGCCATTAAGCAGGAGGATGTCAACAGACTGGAAGAAAACATCAACAACAAGGAAGTCATAATGGAGGTTGTTTCTCAAACTTTCATGAATTCAAGTTCTGAGCTCGAAGATAATGGACAGACATCGACCGCCACAACGGTGCTTGTAGGCGGATGGGTAGAGGGGCTCTATATTTCAACACAGCTTGTCGACCATAACGATATCAACGGCAATAAGCTTGTAGGGAAAATCATCGACCAGAAATTATCAATTAATATTCTCGTTGACCTTCTCAACCAGAGCAAGGGGGATCCTTCGATCGATGAGCTTATTTTGCAGGTACAGAAAATCAAGACTGTATTTGACAAGATTAACATCTCGTCCAGCGCCGTAAGACCTGAATATGACCAGGCATCAAATACTACTGTACTGAAATCGGAAGTCAAGACCGACCTGACACCCGAAACATTCATTGAACTGTCAAAGGTAGTTGCTGAAATAAGAAATTCATTTGTAAACTAACGAGCCATGAAACTTATCAGGACAATCCCATTTCTTGCAATATTTGCCTTTGCTTTCTGCGGACCTGCTGACGGGCAGTGCAAGCTATTTGCCAAGAACAAATGCCTTCCTGAACTTCAGAATTATACGCACGACGGCAATTATCATGCTGCCGTACTGGTAGAAGGTGAGGAAGCCGAACTCTACAAGACATTTTATTCCGATATGGAATACAGGGTCGCGATCAAAGGCGAGAATTCGCTCCAGGGAGTTGAATTTAAGGTTATGGATATTAATAAGAATGTGCTCTATTCAAATAAAGAACACGAAAATGCCACCACCTGGGATTTCAAGCTCCAGTCGAGCCAGCAACTGAAGATCGTTGTAAAAGTTACCTCATTTAGTAAAGCCGGCGAAACGCCTGCCAGCGGGTGTGTGGCTATTATGTTCGGATTCAAGGTTAAAAAATAACAGATTCTGCAACAGATATTTATGTAGGGATGTTGCATGCAGCATCCCTACATATTTTTTAATCTCGGGGCAAGGTACCGTCCTGTGTACGATCCCTTGCATTTCACAAGATCTTCAGGTTTTCCTTCAAAAATCACTGAACCACCCTTTTCTCCGCCTTCGGGACCAAGGTCTATTATCCAATCGCAGCTCTTAATGATCTCCTGGTTATGTTCAATAAGTATTACAGAATGTCCGTGATCGACAAGAGCGTTAAGAGAATTCAGAAGCTTATTGATATCATGAAAATGAAGACCTGTGGTAGGCTCATCAAAGATGAAAAGAATATGCCCTGCACTTTTTTCCTGGCTGAGATAAAAAGCAAGCTTGACCCTCTGACTTTCGCCACCCGACAGTGTACTCGACGACTGACCCATTTTAATATAACCCAGTCCGACATCAGATAATGGTTTAAGCTTCTCGACTATCCTTTTTTCATTCTTCCCGGGGTGGCTTTCGAAAAATTCAATCGCATCATCGATGGTCATCTCGAGCATTTCGTAGATATTCTTTCCATGGTACCTGACTTCCAGAATGTCTTTCCTGAATCTCATTCCCTTGCAGGTTTCACAGGTCAGCTCAACATCGGCCATGAATTGCATTTCCACCTTTATTATCCCTTCGCCCTGGCACTCCTCGCACCTGCCTCCCTCCACATTGAACGAAAAGTGTGATGGCTTGTAGTTATTCTGAACGGAAGCCTGTTGTTCTGCATAAAGCTTGCGTATTTCATCGAATGCCTTAAGATATGTCACGGGGTTTGACCGCGTAGATTTTCCGATTGGATTCTGATCCACCATTTCTATTCCGGTCAGTCCCGCAATGTCACCTGAGATATCCCTGAACTGCCCCGGTTTAAGGTTGCTTCCGGTGATCCGGCCTGATAAATACCTGAACAGAATCCCCTCAACCAGGCTTGATTTACCTGATCCGCTAACACCTGTAACAGCAGTTATGGCATGCAGGGGGAACCGCACATCAATATTCCTGAGGTTGTTTTCCCTGGCGCCTTTTACTTCAATGAAACTATTCCATTTTCTTCTTTTCAAAGGAACTGGCACCGTCATCCTACCGCTCAGGTAGGCAGCTGTCAGCGATTTATTTGAAGCTGTCAGGTCAAGCCCCCCCTGGTATACTACTTCACCACCGAGCCTTCCGGCCTCAGGCCCCATGTCAATAATTTCATCTGCAGCCTTGATGATCTCCTCTTCATGTTCAACTACAATAACGGTGTTACCAAGATCGCGAAGTTCCTTTAAGACTTTGATGAGGAGATTAGTGTCGCGGGGATGAAGCCCGATACTCGGTTCATCGAGGATGTACATTGAGCCAACGAGACTGCTCCCCAGGGCTGTAGAAAGGTTTATCCTTTGCGATTCACCCCCTGAAAGAGTAGATGAGAGCCTGTCAAGAGTCAGGTAGGGCAGGCCTACATCAATAAGGAATCTCAGTCTGATATTAATTTCCTTCAGAAGCCTTTCCGAAATTTTTAAATCTGACAGATCGAGCGATAAACCTGCGAAAAATTCGTAGAGATCGCCGACAGGCATTGAGACCAGCGCCTGGATGTTTTTTCCGGCAATCCTTACATATCCTGCCTCTTTACGGAGCCTGGAGCCTTTGCATTCCGGGCAGGTCGTCTTGCCTCGGTAACGGCTCAGCAGTACCCTGTACTGGATCTTATATTTCTTTTCTTCAAGGTGTTCGAAGAACCGGTTGATCCCAAAGAAATATTTATTTCCGTTCCACAGGATCTGTTTTTGTTCCGGGGTAAGCTGGAAATACGACTTATGAATGGGAAATCCAAATTTGTCAGCGTTTGCGATCAACCTCTCCTTCCATTTTTGCATGCTCTCGCCTTTCCAGCATACGATGGCATCCTGGTACACTGACAGGTTCTGGTTCGGAATAACAAGATTTTCATCCACTCCGATTATCTTCCCGTATCCCTCGCAGACCGGACAAGCGCCGATCGGATTATTAAAGCTGAAAAGATGTTCTGATGGTTCCTCGAAAATGATTCCGTCTTCCTCGAATTTATTCGAGAAGTTTTCCCTCCTGAAGCCATTGTCGCCGGGTATTACAACCTGGCAGTAACCCTGACCGGCATGAAAGGCAGTCTGGGCTGAATCGGCAGCTCTGCTGAAGCTTTCGGAAGAGTGGCTTATTACCAGCCTGTCGATAACAATGTTTATACTTTGTCCCGGAACCAGGGATTCTATGTTTGTTATCTCATCGGTCCTGATTACCGTTCCATTAATTTCAACCCTGTCGAATCCCTGTTTGGAGAGAAAAGAAAAATAGTCCCTGATCTTCAGTTTTTCCGGAATTTCGCCTGAAGATGTGATTATTACTTTAGTTCCTTCGGGGAGCGATGCCAGGAAATCAACTATATCGTCGACACTGTGTTTCTTCACCTCTTTGCCTGAAACGGGGGAATATGTACGTCCAATCCTGGCGAAAAGAAGCCTGAGGTAGTCGTATATTTCAGTCGATGTTCCGACAGTAGATCGCGGATTACGTGAGTTTACCTTCTGTTCGATGGCAATGGCAGGCGGTATGCCGCTGATGAAATCAACCTCAGGCTTATTCATCCGCCCCAGGAACTGTCGGGCATAAGCCGATAGGCTTTCAACATACCTTCTCTGCCCTTCAGCATAAATCGTATCGAATGCAAGAGATGATTTTCCCGAACCTGATACACCGGTGATTACAATAAGCTTGTTTCTTGGTATTAATAAGCTGATATTCCTTAGATTATGAACCCTTGCCCCTCTTATTTCAATGCTCCCGTTCATCAATGAATTTTTATATTTAGTGTAAATATTTTGTTAAAATCCAAAAGTAATACTTATAAATTAAAAAAAATTCTTTCATTTGTGTTACAATTGAAATCTAAAACAGGAGGACTGCCTATTAAACAACTCTACTCTTTGTAACTAAATAAGAGTGAGCCATGAATAAACAGATTTCCGATTATGAACTGATACAGAAGTTCATAAAAGGTGAGAAGTCCTGCTTTGATAAAATAATCCACCGTCATAAGAACAAGGTTTTTGCGTATATAAGCATGTATATACGCGATCAGGCTCTTGCCGAAGATCTATTCCAGGATACCTTCATGAAGGTTATTCAATCGGTTAAAGCCGGAAAATACCAGGACAATGGCAAGTTCATTTCCTGGGTAATGCGCATTGCGCATAACCTTATAATTGACCATTTCAGAAGGATCAAGCAGATGAATACGGTGTCGAATGACGACTACGAGTCGGATTTGTTCAACTCGAAGAAGCTTGCCGATGCCAACATTGAGGATACCATGATCAAAAGGCAAATTCAGAAGGATGTCCGAAAAATGATAAGCATGCTGCCGGACGACCAGCGCGAGGTTGTCATCCTCAGGCATTATGCCGGATTAAGCTTCAAGGAAATAGCAGATATAACGGATGTCAGCATAAATACAGCCCTGGGCAGGATGAGGTACGCTCTCATAAACATGAGAAAAATAATGCAGGAGAATAAAATCAGTCTTACCCTGCAATAATATTTTAACCCGGGCGTTTTAAAATAAAAATCAATGACGCCTATGGGTTTAAATTCTACTCCTTTTATCTCATACCATGACATCAAGACTGACAAGATAGACCTGTTTGAAGACGCATTTGGGTTCTATGCAAGGTACCGCGATGTGATTGGTATGCTTAACATGGTGAAACCGGTTCCCGGGAAAAAGCTTACAAACCGAGTTAAAAAAGCGGTCAGAAGAGCAGTTTCGTGAATCAGGATGATTCTCTTAAAAAACACAGAAAAATTTTTCTGTGTTTTTTCTTGTTTATTAAAATTCAATATAGTATCTTTATGATATCATATTAATATAAAAACCATGAAACAGGAATTTGAGAAAAAACCCATATCGGGTTATTTTGGTCTGCTGATGGCATTCTTATTATTTGCCGGAGCGATCGCCGGATTTGTTTTTAACATAATCTGGCTTGGTGTTTTACTTGGGATATTATTTGTCTTCGCCATCATGGGCTTTAAGGTGGTAAATCCTAACAGCTCGCTTGTTATGGTTCTTTTTGGCGCTTACAAGGGAACAGTGAAAGAGAACGGATTTTTCTGGGTAAATCCATTTTATGTCACCCGGCATATATCACTTCGGGCCCGCAACTTCGACAGTGAGCCGATCAAGGTAAACGATAAGGTGGGGAATCCCATAAAGATTGGCTTTGTTCTTGTCTGGAGAGTGCTCAATACTTATAAAGCTGTATTTGATGTTGATGATTATCAGCATTTTGTACTTGTCCAAAGTGATGCCGCCCTTAGAAAACTGGCTGGTCTATATCCTTATGACAACTTTGAGGATCATGAGTCGGTAATTGCCCTTCGCAGCGGTGGAGAGGAAATAAACGACGAACTGGAGAAGGAGATCCGCGACAGGCTCAAAATAGCAGGCATAGAGGTTATCGAAGCCAGGATCAACTACATTGCTTATGCCGAAGAGATTGCAAATGCGATGCTTAGAAGGCAGCAGGCTGCAGCCGTAGTTTCGGCACGGTTTAAGATTGTTGAAGGCGCAGTTTCAATGGTTGAAATGGCGCTTGAACAACTTTCCAATAAGAAAATTGTTGACCTTGATGAAGAAAAGAAGGCAGCAATGGTAAGCAATCTGATGGTTGTCCTTTGCGGCGATAAGGATGCGACGCCAATCGTAAACGCCGGCACATTACATTCCTAGCATGAGTGAAAAAAAGCCATTTGTTCTCAGGATTGCACCGGAGAAGCTGAAAGCGTTGGAGAAATGGGCTGCTGATGAATTTCGCAGCACAAACGGGCAGATTGAATACATTCTCGACCAGGCTCTTCGAAAATCAGGCAGATGGAAAACAAGACCGGAAAACAACAATAACGACGCAAGTGTCACTGGTTGATAAAATAAATGGAATGGCAGGCAGCAACGCCTGCCGTTTCTGTTCTCAGTCTGCTCGACCCAAGATGTATTTGAATAAAATGCCTTCCGGCAGCTTCACCTGTCTCTTCCCTGGAGAAATCTCCTTCGGGCCCGATCATTATTACAGCATCCTCCCCCTTTTTGTAAACATCTGATATCCTTTTTCTTACGCTCTCAGACTCATGGCAGTGCGCAATCATCAGCCTTCCATGGTATGGTTTGCCGATAAAGTCCCCGAAACTTAACGGATCATTCAGCAAGGGCTTTTTTGCCTTAAGAGACTGTTTCATTGCCGAAATGATCAGGTTGTTGATCCTCTCGCTTTTTATCCCTGGTTTTTCAGTGTTTTTACAGATGACCGGAGTTATTTCGTCGATACCTATTTCCACCGCTTTCTCTACAAACCATTCGAAACGTTCAGGGTTCTTGAGAGGCGATATAGCAATATGAAGCTTATAATCCCTTTTCTCGAATTCATGAATGACAGAAACTATTTTTATTACGCTTCCTGACGGATCAGGATCGCTGATTATACCTTCATAAAGGTTGCCTCTGCCATCGATCAGGTTCACCGGCGTTCCTTCCTTCATTCTGAGAACCCTGACAATATGTTTTGATTCATTTTTATCAAGAGTATATTGTTCACCTGAAATATCCGGGGCGTAAAAAACCTGCATAATAAAATATTTGTCATAAAATTACTGAAATTTATATACTTTAAGGATCTTTATGCATCTTGGAGACTTGGTGTCTTGGTGGCATTCTCGCCAGCCACTAAGGCACCAGGGCACCAAGATTCACCAAGGAATTTAAGTTAAGTTTATAAAAGTTGAAAATAGGTCTTATCTCGGATACTCATGGCTGGATACATCCTCGTCTATATGGATTTTTCAAGGATGTGGATGAGATATGGCATGCCGGTGACATAGGGAACCTGGAAACGGCAGATACTCTTTCCGCATTCAAGCCGCTGAAGGCTGTTTATGGAAACATCGACGATGCAAAGGTCAGAAGGGCTTTCCACGAGAACCTTATTTTCAGCGCTGAAGGTCTTAACGTATGGATCACTCATATTGGCGGCTCTCCCGGACATTATGATAAAAAGTTAAGGGCGGAATTGTATAATAATCCGCCCAATATTTTTGTCTGCGGCCATACTCACATTGCGGTGGTCAGGAAAGATGCCAGGGCCGGTTTTCTGCATATCAATCCGGGAGCTGCAGGTTATCATGGTTTTCACAAGTACATGACTGCAATCAGGCTCTGCATTGACGGCAAAAGGATTTATGATCTCGAACTTATTGAGATGGGAGAGAGGGGCAAGCTCATCTTACAAGACCATCCAGACTGACCTCTTCATTATTATCATTGTTTCCACCGGTCATTCTTTCAAGAAACCTGGCCAGCCTGTCTTCGACGGATAGCATATAAACATATTGCCTTCTTTGGTTTGAATCAGGGTGCTTTCTGTCATTAGGCTTTGTACTGGCGATCAGAGCATTGTAGTTTTTATTGCCCGATTGCGTCATCATGTTGCCCTGTATATAGGAAAAATAATAGTAATTGGATTCATCCGCTTTCAGGTAAATATCAAACAAGTCACCTGATCTTCTCTTTTGTATCTCAATAAAACCGTCGACATAAAGGTTTACAGGTTGATCCCCGATAAATCCAATGCCGATCTTTCCTTTCGACCGGAACGAAGAAGTGGACTCGTTCCAGTAAAGATTCACGTCATTGAGCACAATCTCAAAATTAAATTCCTTAGGCATGTTTCTCGACATGCCTAAAAGATTGATCTCATCGCTGATTTGTCTGGCTGCATCTACTCCCAGCATGTCCTGCATTCCTTTTTTGTAAAATTCGGAATTCAGGTTCACCGGCTTGAGTGATGTCATAAGCCGGATGTCATCACTCATTATTTTGAGTGCTTCAGGCGAAAAGAAAAAGTCGAATGCCAGTATAGCGTTAATATCCACATCTCCCGAATCGATCCTTTGAATTATTTTTCCGGCTCCTGACATTCCTGCCAGATTAAAATCAGTTCCAAGATCAAGCTTCCCTTCTCCAGACAGAACACAGAAATTCCTGTCAAGGGCTATAAGACTGCCATTCCTTGACGGATCAGCAATCTTTTCGAGAGAAGCTATTACATATCGGGTTTTGGCTTTTTCGTAATACAGGTAACCTGATGATTTAACAATTCCAATGTCTGTCCACGATTTCTGAGCAGAAAGGAAAGCAGGGTAAATGTGAGCCGAATCGAGATTCAAAAATGAACCAGAGAATACCATATTATCGTTGATATCCCTCGGTTTTTCACTTACAGGGATCATTACATTCTTTGGATCGATGATGGAACTGAATTTCAACGAGTAGGATTTCAGGTTTTTGCAGTCATGCACTATTCCTGCAGAACCCGTGAATTTCAAGAGGTCTTTTGCGGCGTAAAGATTGACATCACCCGAGAAAGAGAAAGCCTGGTTCAGCATGAATTTCTGGCTTACGGGAACATAACCCCTGGCGCTTGTTACCAGTGTATCAACCATGAGTTCTGGGAATGTTATGGGTTGCAGGTCGCCGTTTTCATCAGTATAATCGTAGACGGCGCTCCCGGAATATCTTTTCGTTGATTCTATATTAATTTTTGCAGAGTGAAGGAGATGCCGGTTGTTCACAGCAACAATTGCATTTTGCATCTGGTTGATCCTGGCTCTTCTGTTAATCCTGATCTTCCCGCTGTCAGGCTGGATCAGTGCATCGGCTATACGTATATAGTTTATGTTTTCAGCTTCAATGTACTCTCCATCAAGGTGATATCTGCCCTTCCACGATGAGAAGGCTAATGTATCGCCAATCACATTTGTAGCAAAGAAGGTAGGTTTGTCGAGCTTATTCATATCGAGCTGAATAAGCTTTTGCGGAGAGAGAAGCGGTGTGTCCGATTTCCCTTTCTGCTCCATATCGAGGACTTTCGTTTCCATATTATAGACGAAATCAGTCATCGTGCATATGTACTGTATTTCAGGGAACTTGACGAGAGAGGTATCGGTATTGAGATGGAAAGTCGTCTTCCGGAGATCGAAATTAACATCGGTTCTGGCATTTTCTGCAATAAATGCATACCCGCTGGTGGAAGGGGACTTAAGATTATAGGTGGATGTATCGGCCTTTATTGAATTCGATGTAAACCTGAAATAGTTTGAAGTTATTCTGGAGTCTGTGGTCCCGACAACACCTGATCCATCAAGGGTTCTTGGAGTCAGCTTAAGGTTTCCGTTCAGTGAGGTACCGTTGCCAAACATTCTGAAATTCTTGTCAGGCTTATTGTAAGCCAGCCACTCATCCTTTTCTGTGAACCACTTGATTCTGACATCTTCCGCTTCAAGATCAGGAAAGAAGCCTGAACCGTCTTCAGCAATCTTAAATGTTTTTGCCTCGGTAACCATTGAGTCGGGGAAGAACCTGAATTCATCGGAAGTTGCAGATGAGGTCAGATGCTTGAGAGTTCCGCTGCCAGTAAGGCCTTTGTTGCTCATATTTATCTTATCGAAAAGCCTTCCTTTTGTTCCGTATACATCAATACCCTCCGGAGGAATTGTCATATTGAAACCAAGAGAGTTGTTCTCCTGGATCGTAAGGTTTTGTTTGACTGGTGCCAGAATCTTTCCACCGTGAAACTCACCTGAAAGGTTCATATCCTCGTTGGTATAATGGTCGATATTTTCGTATGAAAATGCATCAACCTTGAAGAAAAAGTCCTCTTTTTTGTAAATTCCTTCGAGCCCTGGTATCTGATCATAAAAGATATAGGAGTAGGTCACGGCATTTATAATCGGATACTGCTTCAGGCTTCTGAGTCCCGACTTGTTATTCGGGTCGTCGATATACAGTTCAGCAGTCGTGAGCTGGATAAGATTATCGACATCCCTGATCAGTGGATTTCCGTATTCATCCTTTTTGTTTGTCTCAACAGATATTCTTATTGAATCTATCTTTTCGAGCCTGAGCTTGAATGTATCGTAGCTGAATGTGAAATTATGTCCGAATATTGTGAACAGACCAGCCTCCACAACACCGTCAAACTTCAGATCCCGGTTTTTCCCGATTACAAGCTGCTGATTATATGGGTAGATAGCTACATTCTGGGAATCGCTCAGAAAGACAGATTTTACTCCGTTTACCGTAATCAAATAGTTCTTAAGATCAAGAACAGCGTTATCAACGGGAGCTTTGGTCTCGCTGGTAAAGTAAAGCACATCATAATCCTTCTTCTTTGCCCTGGCTGTCAGAAAGTCATCGACTTTCTTCTTGAGGGTAACCTGATTAGATTTACGGTCGTAGAAGAGGAATCCTTTGTTTGCCAAATCGATACAGAGCGCTGTAGCTGACTCGAGGGGCTTATTCATCCATTTTGCAAAGTCCTCTACGGGGAAAGTATCTGAATAGTACCAGTCAGCAAATTTCCTCAGGCGGTTAAGCGGGTGATACTGATCAATTCCGGCCAGCTTCGTGTAATAATCAATGTCGAAGAAGGAGGTGGATTCAAATTCAGCAATTCCCAGTGCAGCGCCTCTTGGTCGTGTAAGAATAATCTTTGAGTCGTTCATATCCCACGAAAGAAGCTCGAGATACATGTCGAGACTGTGGAATGAGTCAAAATAAGGGCTTTTGGATACAGGATTGTTAGCACGGAACATGTTAACCAACCTTCGGTCTGCCAGGTATGAGAATCCCAGGTTTGTGTGAAATATTGAATCCTTATCCAGGTAAAGGGTCATCGACGTTTCTCCGCTCGACATACCTGTCCTTGATAAGGTAAATGCGACTGAACTCAGTTTGAGATAGAGTGTGTCATTCCTGTACAAGGTCACTTTTGCAGGCAGTGATTTTGTTCCGGTTCCCTTCACTGAAGCTCCTTCAATTGCAATTCCTCCTTCAAAATTCACTCCCTTGTAAATATTCTCAAGCCTGAACTGCTCGTCATAGGTAGTAAACCTCGGGAAATTGGCATTTTCTTTATTTCTGATGCTGATTACCTGATCGACTACCACTCCCTTAACAGGAGTTTTGAAATATGTCTTGTGCGTCAGAAAGGCAGAATCGATCCTGAAATTATTTTTGCCGGTGTTTATCGTATAGCTGTCAGACTCGGCAAACAGCTCATCGGCTGGATAGCCGGCCTTTTCCCATGTTATTTTTCCTTTTGTGCCGTAGAAGGTTTGATTATCAGGAAAGTAGACTCCGGATACATTATATATTTCTGTGCTGTCTTTTTGTGTGAAGCAGGTAAGGGTAGCATTTTTAATTTCAACGAAGAAGACAGTATCGTGTTTGAATTCGAGCCTGGAATTCTTAACCTTCCATCCGAATGATGAGGTTTGGGCAAGTACATTGTCCTTTATCATCAGGATTATGTTCCTTGACAACATGTCGACATTTTCGTTGTTATTCCTTGGATTGAATAAAGTTTCACTCATGCCGGTCATCCAGATTGTTAGTTTTCCCGGCTCGATATTATTATCAATGAAAGTGTTTAAAGCGCTGATAAAGTTGTTGAAGTGTGGAACTGGCCTCATGGCCCTTCCCTGCATCTGGCTTGTCAGGTCAATGATCCTGTATTTTATCTCCTGGCTGAATGCCGCGCTGTCCCATTTTGCCAGAAAGGAATTCAGATTCGCCTTCTGGCTTTCGTTCAGGTTGGGCCCCATGACTGCAGTCAGCTCAGCTCTGAATTTCTCAGGTTCACCTGAAAAAGCAGTTTTTACCTGGGAAAAAATAATTCCGGGCAGGAGAGTGAGGATCAGTAAACCTGTAACAGCCTTTTTCATACAGCTTCGATAATGGCTATAAAGTCTTCTTTCTTTAATGATGCACCGCCAATCAGTCCTCCGTCTACATCAGGTTTTGAAAATATCTCTGCAGCGTTTGATGGTTTGCAGCTTCCTCCGTACAATATTGTCATCTGCTCAGCGCATTTTTTTCCATATTTTTCATTCACCAGTTCTCTGATAAAAGAATGCATTTCCTGGGCTTGCTCAGGCGTTGCGGTGAGGCCGGTGCCTATTGCCCAGACGGGTTCATAGGCGATCACGATTTTTGGCATATCGCTTAACGCTGTCCGGAACAATCCATCCTGCAGCTGCCGCCTGACAACTTCAAAGTGTTTCCCGGATTCTCTTTCTTCCTTTATTTCTCCGCAGCAGAATATTACTTTAAGTCCCCGGGCGACTGCCAGCTCAGTTTTTTTGCTTAGAATGGCGTCGGTTTCGTTAAAATAAGTTCTTCTTTCAGAATGTCCGATAATAACATATTGAGCCCCGGTGCTTTTAATCATGTCGGCTGAAACTTCTCCCGTAAAAGCTCCTGAAGCCTCTGAAGCGCAGTTCTGGGCTCCAAGCGCTACCTGCCCATTTTTTAAAATCGCTGAAATACCCTCCAGGTGGATAAAGGGCGGACAAAGTACAACTTCGGCTTTACGGGAGGGATTTTCCGTAAAGTACTGACTGACTGATCTGGCAAAGTTAAGTCCCTCTCCGAGGTTCATATTCATTTTCCAATTTCCGGCTACGATCTTTCTTCTCATTTCTATTTGAATTAATTGTTCTGATTGGTTAAAGTCATTATTCTGATAAGCTCTTCTTTATCCGGCAGGTTCGCCCAGGACCATTTATTTATAATAGTTCCTTTCTTTAGCAGCATATAGCCTGGATTTGACCTGACAATGGTCTTAAGCGTTGTTTCATCGACCAGAAGGACAGGAAGTGACGGGTAGATGCTGCTGATCTGGTCTGAGTTAGAGGCTGTAAGAATATAAAAGTCAAATGAATTGTTTTTACAGGAATGTCCTGCTTCGTAGCCTTCAGCCAGAGCTTCCGGGTCCGCTTCTTCAAGCTTCTTCGAAATCATGAGCAAGGTGCAGCCTTCGGAAGAGAGTATTTCATCGGTCATATCCTCATTTCCGGCAGATGTCAGTATAAAATCATGTATTGGCGGCTGGTAGCCTTTTGATACCAGCGTAGTTTTCTGATCAATGAATTGCCAGGTTGTGTCATTTGCCGGATAATTATCGAGGCTGAATTCCTTCTTTTCTCCGTTTTTCTCATAAATGAACCTGGTTTCATATTTATCGGGCATCTTCCCTTCGGGCAGGATCATTTTATCTGGTATATAAGTGCCGGTCTTATATGGAAGAAAATCAATGACAGGAAGAAAACGCAGATTGTAGAAAAGGAAAACAAGAAAGAATATTTCAGCTAGCGACAGTAATGCCCAGCCTCTTGCAGTTCCGGTTTCTGTTGTTACAGCTTTCCGGTTTATAAAAAGCCATATCGAGGGTACCAGCAGTATAATGTTCTTGAAGAATGTCTGCCAGTTGGTAAGGTGTACTGCATCGCCAAAGCATCCGCAATCCGAAACCGGATTTGTCAATGCAAGTACCAGTGTCAAAGGTGTGAACAACATCATCAACAGCATTACTGTCCAGATTCCGAACCGGAATCTTATATTGAACAAAACGGAAAAACCGGCAAGAAATTCAAGCGAGCATAAAATAATTGTAAGAATGAGACTTAGATCATTAAAGAATCCAAGGTTAAAGGCTGAAAAATAATCATGGAACTTGTATACCGATCCCAACGGATCAATTGCCTTGACAGTGCCGGAAAAGAGAAATGTCAGACCGACGAGGATCCTGCAGGCATATAGAATTATCTTCATCATTATAACTGGTTCTTTTCTGCAAGAGTTTTTATTATCATTTCAAATATCTTTTCCTGGGGAAGCATATTGCCTTCATTATCGCTGCAATTTACAATGCACATCCTTTCATCAGATTCTGCGACCCTGACGTACATGTCCCTGACCCTCTTCTGAAAGGGAAGAGACTCTTCGTGGATGTCCCTGTTTCCGTTAAGGTACTGACGGTCATTTCCGGTTCTTGATGCAATGAGTTTCTTCTTGGTAAAGGAAAAGGGAACATCGAGGAAGATGTTAAGGTTTGGTATGGGAATGCCGAAATGCCTGAATTCCAGGTCCAATATCCAGTTCATCAGGTTTTCCTGCTCTGAGGGA
This sequence comes from uncultured Rikenellaceae bacterium, assembly GCA_964638545.1. Taxonomy (GTDB): domain Bacteria; phylum Bacteroidota; class Bacteroidia; order Bacteroidales; family VadinHA17; genus LD21. Next base: position 50,545 of record CAZXAM010000004.1, read on the forward strand.
TCTTCGAGTTTTGCACACTGGTAGGCTATATTCGAATAGGTATATCTGTCAAGTAAAACCATGTTACCGCATTTCAGCCAGCCGTTTATTATTCCTGAGGCATCCTTTCTGTCGCCGGCATATAGCATTGCCACAAGCCATGGATCTACATCGTTCAGGGATCCGAATTCACCTCTCAGGAACCGCGCGATAAGCTCACCGAAGAAAGGTTCCTCCGTTCTCGGAAAATGAAGGTATTCGCAGCTGAAGCCTCTTTTAGAAAAGTATTCCCTCAGCAGCCTTAATTGAGTCGATTTTCCCGCACCATCTATTCCTTCAACAACAAAAAGCTTCATCAATCTGATTTTGATCTCGATGCAAATGTAGCAACAGGAAGGGAAAGGTATGACAAATAATTACTATTTTCGGGCAGAAAATTTCCACTTTTGAACGGCAAGCCAAAATATATCAACACCGGAGGATTGCTTCTCGACCTGTCGATCCCCAGGGTTATGGGAATCATCAATGTGACACCTGACTCATTCTATAAAGACAGCAGGGTTAATGGAGAAAAAGAAATTATCGGGAAAGCCATATCCATGATTAATGACGGGGCAGCCATCCTTGATGTCGGAGGTTATTCGACTCGTCCTTATGCACCAGAGGTGTTGCCGGATGAGGAGGGCAGGAGAGTGCTTGACGCAATCAGGATAATAAAAAGGGAAATCCCCGATGCAGTTATTTCTGTCGATACCTTCAGGGCAGGATTAGCATTCAAAGCTGTGTCAGAATGCGGAGCACAGATCATTAATGACATCTCCGGGGGAGAGGCTGACCAGGAAATGTTCAACACTGTCAGAGAGCTTAATGTCCCCTATATCATGATGCATATGCAGGGAATGCCGGGTAATATGCAGAATAATCCGGTTTACGATGATGTTGTTGCTGATATCCTGAAATGGTTTGGCAAAAAGATAGTCGCTCTGCAGGAAGCGGGTATAAAGGATATAATTCTTGATCCCGGTTTCGGTTTTGGCAAAACAATAATGCATAACTTTGAGATATTGAGACGTTTCAGTGATTTCTCCGTTGCAGGGTTACCCCTTTTAGCTGGTATTTCACGAAAGTCGATGATATGGAAGACCCTTGAAATAACTCCTGATGAAGCACTTAACGGAACATCCGTGCTTAATACAGCAGCGCTGCTTGGAGGAGCCGATATCCTGAGGGTACATGATGTAAAGGAAGCTGTGCAGGCTGTAAAGCTTATTTGCAAAATGAAGAATACAACAGGGGAAATAAAACCGAAATCTTAATAAAAAACAAAAAATGCTGGTCCCGGTTACTGTTCTTGACATAATTGATATTTTTCTTGTTGCCTTCCTGTTGTTCCAGCTTTACAGGATAATTAAAGGCACTGCGGCAATGAGCATTTTCATAGCTGTATTCCTCATTTATCTTTTCTGGCTGATCGTTAAAGCCCTCAATATGGAGCTTGTCAGCTCACTTTTAGGTCAAATTATCGGAGTAGGAGCTATTGCGCTGATCGTGGTATTCCAGCAGGAGGTAAGAAGGTTTCTTCTCATGATCGGAAACAGGTATATCAGAAATACGAGGTTTTCGTTTAAAAAATTCTTCGTAAATACAGAAGGAGATATCAGAGGACCGGCGATTGTCGAAGAGATTGTGATGGCTTCTGGTTCCATGTCGGCCAAGAAAACAGGGGCTCTTATCGTGATAGGCCGTCAAAGCAGTCTCTCAGCTTATACGGAAGAGGGTCAGATAGTTAACGCCCAGATAAGCGCAAGTCTGCTCGAATCGATTTTTTTTAAAAATGCTCCTCTCCACGACGGCGCCGTTCTGATTGAAAACAGACTTATTCTTGCTGCCAGATGTCCTCTCCCGGTTACTGATCAGTTCAGGCTTCCATCCAATTTGGGAATGAGGCACCGGGCAGCCATCGGGATGTCTGAACACACTGATGCCATTATTGTCGTAGTTTCAGAGGAAACCGGCAAGATATCTGTTGCTGAGTCAGGAACAATACGCGAAAACCTCAGTACCAATGAGCTGAGGAATATCCTTCTTGTGGAGAAGGTGTGGT
>CAZXAM010000004.1:52727-91277 GCA_964638545.1 uncultured Rikenellaceae bacterium
GCATCCTTTATATAAATAAGGTTGCCGGCAAGCACCGGGAAAGCATAAACCGGTGTTTCGGTAACCTTGTATTTTGCAACCTCGGAATATGCAGAAGGATCGGGTTTGAAAAAGATCAGATTTCCGGTCTGCGGAAATCCGACCATTACCTGTCCGCAATCCTGGATAGTTGCAAAATCGCTGTGAGTTACTGCATCGATCCATGCTGTCTGGCCGTTTGACGCATTTATACAATAGATCCTTCTCTGGTCTGTGAAGCCGTAGAGATATCCATTTTTAAGTACAGGAGTGTTCCATTTTGCTCCAACTTCAGAAGTGCTCCAGAGTTCTTTTGCAACATATTTATCACCTTCCTTAATAATTTCAACGGCTTTTATTCCTGTACCCTGACCCGTGTAGTAGATTTTATTGCCATCGATGTAAGGACTTACTGAATTATAAAACCTCTGTGCCGGAACGGTGGCTATCTGCCAGAGTATCTTCCCGTCATTAAAATCAAGAGCCATCAGGTTTTTCTCAGATTGTATAATTATGTGTTTTTTTCCTGAAAGCGTCATCAGTGATGGTGATGCATATGAAGGTCCATCGCCCTGAATGTTCCATTTCTCTGTTCCTGTTTTAAGATCCAGCGCCAGGATATTACCATTGTCTTTTGTCCCGACATGAGCAATGCATACACCATCAACAATTAGCGGCGACATTCCGGTGAAAAATTGAGGAATGGCGTTTGCAGGATTTTCTTTTCGCCAGATAACTTTTCCTGTAGCAGCATCGAGGCACGATAGTATGCCTGATGTTCCATACGTTACAATTTTACCATCGGCAAATGCAGGCGTGCTTCTGGGTCCTGGGTGAGATCCGGCAGGACCTGTAACAGGTGGAGCCGGGTATTTGTCTGCCCACAGGTACCTGCCTGTTGCAGCATCGAGGCATAGGATAACCTCATCGCCTTCCTGTCGTGTATGAAGATAAATTTTCTTTCCGACAAGAACGGGAGTGGCATCACCTGTGCCTACTTTTACTTTCCACTGCTGTGATAGTGCAGTTGGCCATGCGGATGGAGCCTTAAAGCCTGTTACTTTACTGTCTCGGTCTATCCCCCTGAACTGGGGCCAGTCCTGTGAAAACAGGTTTGCTGACATCATAAGCATTGCCAGCATGATGCTGAAGAAAAGATTGATTTTTTTCATATTTATTCATTTTGACTCAGGTAAATTTATTTGATTCTCAGGTCTTATGCAAGAGGGCGTCAGCTTAAAAATGTTAAAATTAAACCGGATGAGGGCTTTTTGCAAAGCCTGTTCTTTTTGCTATGTTTGACGGAGTTTCTTAAAGCTGAATATGCAGGTTTCATCTTCACAAATACCAAAAATCCTCATTACAGGCGGTACATCAGGACTGGGGCATGAGCTGGTGAAAGTATTCCTGAAAAAAGGATATTATGTTGTCACTACCGGCAGGAGAGACCTTCCTCTTCCTGAGTCTGGCAAAAGATTCTCAATGTATAAGGTAGATTTCAGTGACCTTAAAACCACTGCTGAAGTCTTCCGTCAGATAGCTGAAGCTCATCAGTTTGATTTAGTGATCAATAATGCCGGAATTCTGAGTCCGCCTAAACTGACCCTTACCAGTGACGGAATGGAGTACACATTCCAGGTAAATTTTCTGGCACATCTTCTTGCGGATGAGATTATTTTAAAAAAGCTGGAGGATGACAGACCTCTCAGGATCGCATCAATAACGTCGCCTGTGTACAGGCTTGCAAGTATTGACTCCGGAAAGGGGAGACGATACCGTGCTCTGAAGGCTTATTCCGATTCAAAACTTTATCTTGTGCTGATCTCACAACATCTGTCGCAACTGCATAAGGACAAGCGCATTGTATGTTTCAGTTTCGATCCTGGCACATTTGGTTCGGGAATATACCGCATGCAGAGCAGATTCTTTTCAACACTTTACTGGATCGCCGCACCTTTTATGAGAAAACCTTCGAAAGTGGCAGGCGTGCTAGGGGAAATCATTACACAGAAAGATGTTTCAGGCAATGTTATTTACAGCATTAATAATCGTGTAAGGCAAATTCCTGTTATTGATAAGGGTATCACCGACACTTTCTGGAAAGATTGTTATGAAAAGATCAGGCCTTTTTTGTAATTTACGACGTTTTAATCTGAATATGCAAAAATGAAAAACTTATTAATCAGAATTATGGTATTTACAGGTTTCCTCAGTTTTCTGGGTTGCAAGACCTCCAATGATCCTTCAACCTGGAGTGACAAGCAAATTAATAAATGGTTTGAAAAGAGTGAATGGCTGAATGGATGGAAAGCCAAACCCGATGCTTCAATCAACCGCAAGGCATTTGCCATCTCATATTTTCAGCAAAAGGAGAGATGGGATAAGGCTTTTACATTCCTCAAGGAGAGCGACATGACGAATATGGAGCTGAAGAGATATGATCTGGACGGCAACAACCTCTATGCGCTTCTAAGTGAGTATATGTCAAAGGATGAGGAAAATGCAAGGTATGAAGCCCACCGCAATTATCTCGACATACAGTATGTGGTGAGCGGCAGGGAACTTATAGGCATTACCCCTATATCGCAACAGAAGGAAATACTTGAACCCTACAGCGTCGAAAAGGACATCATGTTCATGACAGTCGGCCAGGGTGTCAATCATCAGGCTCAGCCCGACAGGTTCTTTATCTTTTTCCCTGACGATCTTCATCGCCCTGGGCTGAAGGATGGAGAGAATTCGCCGGTAAGAAAAATGGTGGTAAAGGTTAAGATAGACTAGGAGGCGTCAGGCATCAGTCACTGTTGATGCCGGAGCGGATCTGTTTTTCTCAAAACACAGATTTAAGCCAGATTAAGGTGATTGTTTCCTCCCACACCGGTTCGGATAAAGAAATATTCTAATCGCTGTGAGGCATCTTAAACTCGTGGTAATATATATTCGCAGCTATATAGTCGACCACATACCTGGCAAAGTACATGCTCCTTAGTGAGTCAACCAGCGATTTCACGACATCCATCCCGGGTTTGATCATTTCACTGAGGTTAGCCGTTGTCCCGTCATCAAATGTGAGAATGATATCTCTTCTGTGGCAGATTGTTCCCTCAGTGTCGTTATCGTCTGTTATCCGTGCAGCTGCTTTCTTCTGAAGGACGCCTCTGAGGAATACCTGTATTGAATCAACGGCAGTTGACCTTACTATTTTGACATTCCCGATAGTGAGAGTGTATGTTTTTTCAAAGTCGTTATGACATCTGTCTCCTGTGTACACCCGTTTTTCACGCAGGAGAATTTCATCGCCTGATACAAGTGAGAATGAGGCAGCTGTTGTGTCATCACCTCTTTGCATGGCGACTTCTATCTTATATCCTTCGGCAAAGTTGAATGAAGATAAATAGTTGTTATTCAGCCAACCATAATCAGCCGCATTTGATACTATATCGAGTGACCCTATTTCCTCCTGGTCAAGGGTGAAGCCTGCCAGGAGTTTGTAGTCGAACTTGCTGTACTTTGAATAGTAGTAATGGTAATCAGATGCTGTTATTGTGAAATTATTATTTCTGACTGTATCCTTATAGATGTAGTTAAACAAGAATCTGGGCTGATAGACCATCCTCTGCGGCATTTTTACCACCATTTTCTCACTCACCCCGGTCTTTTTAAAAAACCTTTGAGGACAAGGGTACCAGGTGTAAAGAACCTGCGAGGGATCAAAATCATAAATCCCTGCGACCATGCCAAGATCTATGCTGTCGGTATAGCCTGTCTCTCCCTTCCCGGGAGACGCTGAGCCAGAAAGGAGCTGATAACCTTGTGATACTGAGAGGTCAGAAGCTGCGGTGTTAATCTTCGCCACGCTGTTTTCAACAGATCCCTTAAGAGAGAAGCTGGTATCAAATTTTGAGCAGCCGTAAACGGCGGCTGCAAGGACCAGTGCAATTATCAGAATGTTCTTTTTCATACTCTTAATCATTAATGGTTCTGCTTAATTCCTTAAGATATGACCACAAAATTAGAGTTCAAATATTTACTTAATAACTATATTAGTCCAGTTTTATTGTACTATATAAGACTATCTTTTTAACCACGGAGTTGCACGGCCTGCCCCGATCTGTCGGGGAGTTCTACACGGAGTAATCCTGCTTTACTCCGTGAAACTCCGATTAAAAGCAGTGAAACTCCGTGGTTAATATTTTGTTGTTTTAAATTCTCCCTTGAAACTGCAAAATATGGTATCCTTACAATGAAAAATTGCATTGCACGATAATAGTTCCGTTCCGCTCTTGTTCAGGTCAATATCTAGATCGATGATTTTGATCTTATCCGGATTGATGAATGAAAGGTATTTGATGTTTGCAGCCCTGGAAAGAATGATCTGATGTCCGATATGTTCTGCAACTACCTCCTTCAGTATTTGCAGGGTTGCAGCACCCGGCAAAACAGGATTTCCTGGGAAGTGACCTTTGAATATCTGATGCCCGGAGTTGATCTCAATCTGTACTGTTAATTTATTAACACTTACTGAATGAGAAGTCTTGATAATATAGAGATCATTCAGGAACCTTGGTTCAGTTTTCATTGAGCTTGACAAGATGAATGTTAAGTTTCAGATTATAATGAGATAAATTAATTGAATCAGGCTCCAGTCCCGATTCACTGTAAAATTTGATATTCAGCTTGTTAGTAAGGGCCCCGGTGCTTATCAACTCTTCAACTTTGCCGGTTTTATCATTTATGTAACAGTATCTTGTCCCGTTATGATCCCTGGCCCTTATAACCGTCTTCCCCGTGCCCTTCTCTTTCATCATCTTTAACTTATCATTCTCCGACAAGTTGAAAATCATCAGAGATAAGTCTTTTCCAAGAGTATTGGTGACTGACTTCCTGTTCATGGCATCAAGACAATAATGTACTTTCAGGTTCTCATTTCTGAAGATCTCCATATCAAAGATCTTGATTCCCATTTCGGTAATGAACAGGATCCGGTGACTGGTTTCGAGCGGTTTAATAAAAAGCAATCCGCTGTAGTTGTTCCTGAAAATATCTATGGAGCTTTGAAACAGGTATCTTCCTGTATCCCCGCTGAACCAGGAATAAGAGACAGGTTTGCTGCCGGCAGCCATCGGAGTAGTCTTGTAATTATTAAAAAGAGACAAGGAACATCCGCTGAGCAGAAGAATGAAAAAGCTACTTAAAGCTAAATTTTTCAAGAGGTATATCAGTATTCAGTTTCTTGTTAATGAAATCAATTTTGGTGTAGTCCTGGCCTGATTCGATCATTTTTAATCCTGCTACAGTGAGATCTTTTTTATCGAACCATATCTGTATCTCGTTAAGCATTTCCTTCATTTTTTCTGACCTTGGTACGAGCCTGACAAAATAATGACTGCTGTTCTCAAAATATTCAGCCGCATAATCCTTTTCGTTCCTGAGAATATCACCCTGAATGCATCCGCTGATGAACCTGTTCATCTCGCCAAACATTTTATTGGATTCGATGTCGTAGATCCTCTGATTTTTGTCATCGCGGGTAAGAAGCTGTCCGTTGCTTATGATTATCAGATATTTGTAGGGCTGGATGTATTCCCATCTGATATTGTTTTCCTTCCGGAAGAAAAATACTCCTTTTGAAATTATCTTTTCTGACAAAACCACAAGGCTTTTTTCCTGCACAAAATCGCAAGAAATAGATTGCACTGACCTGGACATCTCTTCAAGCCTCGACTTGAATGCCGGGATGTCTTTCATAGGGACAGTGAGGTCCTGGGCTGTTACAGCACCTCCAGAAATGATTAGGAAAATTCCGGCGAGAAATATATTAAGTTTATTCATATGCTTCAATTCCAAGGTGTTTATCAAGTCTTTCAAAGCGGATATCATTTTCACCGGCAAATTTGATGAATTTTTCAAGTACATTAACTGTGATTCTCTTCGAATCGTGAAAAAGAATTATATCTCCCGGTTTCACTTTTCTGATTAACCTTTCAAGCAATTTTGTTTCATCCTTTATGACAGTGTCCTTTGACCTGAGGCTCCACCCTATAATGTGATATCTTTTATGCCGGAGCGCCCTGGCCAGGGGAGGATTTGTCACCCCATACGGGGGCCTGAACATCCTGATCTTCCTGTTAACGGCTTTTCTAATCACGTCTTCCGTTTTTTGCATCTCCTCCAGAATTCGTCCGGTACTGAAAAAATCAAAGAAGAAATGGTGCGAATAGCTGTGTCCTCCTATTATATGACCTTCATCGTCAATCTGCCTGATGAGTTCCGGTTCCAGCTCAGCTTTTCTTCCAATACAGAAAAAGGAGGCTTTTATATTTTCCCTTCTTAACAGATCAAGCAGAAGAGGAGTAACACTTCTGTCGGGACCGTCATCGAATGAGAGCGCTACAGACCTTTTTTCCGTATTGGCTGAACAGCGAGCCTGGCAATAGAGCCCTGATCTTATATTTGCCGATCCATAACTCATATATCCTGCAAAAGCAATAATGATGCCACCATACCAGAAAAGTGAAATGCGAATGAAAATATCAGCTATGGACAGCATTAGCAGGACACAAATGAAAGTGACAAATATTTTCTGATATTTCAGCATGACGAAACCAGGATGGCCGAGTGATTGACGTTCCTTATATTATTGTATATCAATATGTTATGAATTTCTCTGGTCTGCAGGTCGTCAAGCTTCATGCAATCCGGAACATGTTGTTCTCTTATTATACCTGCCGACATTGCCAGGGCAAAAGCAACAGAGGTGTCATATTCTCCGCAAAGGTGCTTGTAATAAGCTGCAGGAATATTCCTGAAGATTCCATTCCTTAAATCGTGGTATATCGTATCGCCTGACTGATCGCCGTTGACACCAAGCATTACCAGATCAGGTTTTACGATAGTCTCTAGCTTCTTTTCAATCTCTTCCTGGTTTTCGGGCTTAAAGAAGATCATAACACTGCCGATTCTGGCAATGCTCTTCTCCGTTTTTCTGCTGCTGAGAGCGAAGAAAGCGCTTCCTTCACCGGCAATGCTTCCCGTGTTCCTGTAATCCTTCAGGCAGCAATTGTCGACCGGTTCCTTTTTCCATAAACCAAGCCTGTCGGTTATGGCAAACAGATCGGGAGTAAGCTCATCTATCCCTCCCACAAGAACATCGTTCGCCTCTCCTTCATTGATCAGCATCATCGCATCTGTAAGCGCGCTCTCGAATGAAAAGCCCCTATGGCCGTAAGTGTTATTATAATTATGGCATTTCAGCAGAAGCGCGATTGAAGCGCCGACAGTGTTGTGAGTGGATTGTATGAAAGGTGTAGGATTTAGAAGCTTTTCTTCGTTTTCGAATATGGAACCCAGGAATTTGCCCGTGTCTTCAACGCATCCCATACCTGTGCCCGTGATTATAGCATCAGGAGTGTCGATCCCGGCATCCCGGAGGCATTTTAATGCAGAACAGACTCCCATCTTAATGATCCTGCTCATTCTTCTCGAAACCATTGGATCGATATAGGCAGAATACTGAGGCTCAATGCACCTGAGACTTCTAACACCTGATAAACAGACCGGGTTTGCCAACAACAGCCCTTCTGCAAAAGTGTTTTGCGGTGAAATTACGTTCAGACTGTTAATAAATACCTCCATATCAGCTCTTTGAAAAGACCAGGCTTGTATTGTTGCCCCCAAACCCAAAGGAATTTGAAAGTACATTTCCGACAGGTACATTCCTGATTAACTCTGTTAACGGCATAAAATCAAGTTCACTCATTTTCTTCCTGAAGTTCAGGTTTGGCCAGATGCATTGCTTTTCGACAGCCAGGACGCTGAAGACAGCTTCTATTGCACCTGCAGCTCCAAGTGTATGTCCTGTGAATGCTTTTGTTGAACTGACGGGAGGAACAAAACCGGCAAACAATCGTTCAATGGCTTTTCCTTCGGAAAGATCGTTATTCTTAGTACCAGTGCCATGGGCATTGATGTAATCAATGTTTTCAGGTGTGAGGCCTGCCTTGTTGAGAGCTTTCTTCATCGAGATGAAAGCTCCGTCACCATCGGGAGATGATGCTGTCTGATGAAAGGCGTCACATGCATTCCCATATCCGGATATGGCGACAGAAACACTCTTGCCTGTTTTTCTTATAAGATCCTCCGATTCAAGGACGAGGAATCCTGCTCCTTCACCGAGTGTGAGACCATTCCTGGCGTCATCAAAAGGTTTGCATCCGCCCTTGTCAAGTATCATCAGGCTGTTGAAGCCGTTAATTGTAAAAAGGGTAAGCGCGTCAGTTCCGCCAGCGATGACTCTGTCGAGGATCCCATTTTCTATTAGTCTGGCCCCAAGCAGTAATGAATTTGCTGACGATGAACAGGCAGTGCTTATGGTCGTCACGAAATCCTTAATCCTGCAGGCTGCAGCTATCTTCTCAGTACTTTCTCCATTATCGTGTGTGATGACATCTCTCAGGCGGCCGCGACTTTTGTCTTTCAGGAATTTTCTGAAGAAGATCTCTGTTCTGTCCATGCCTCCTACTGTTGTTGCAGAGACAAGCCCGGTTCTGCACCCGGCAATATTTTCAATGCCGGAATTATCGATCGCTTCCCTGGCCGCGATGATTCCAAGTAGAGATGTCCGCGAGAAAATGCCGTTTAGCGGAACCTTTGCCAGGTCCCTTAGCTCAGAGTTGGATGCCCTGACTTCGGCAAAAGGAATCTGGTCACTATATATGGAATCAATATGTTTAAGCCATCCTATCCCGCTCATGGAAGATTCCAGGGACGAGAGCGTTTCCAGCGAATTAAATCCAATGGACGAAATAATTCCGGTGCCGGTTATGTAAACTTTTTTTGCCACGTGCGGTCATCCCTTGTTATTCTCACGGATGAATTCAGCCATGGATCTCACTGAATAAAGAACCTTCTTACCCTCTTCGGCGGTTTTTATTTTCAATCCGTATTTTTTTTCCAGAAGGACAGTCAGTTCGAGGGCATCTATCGAATCCAAACCCAGTCCGTCAACAAAAAGAGGAGCTTTCTCGTCGATGTTTTCAGGTTTCATTTCAGAAAGGTTCAAGGCTGTGATTATTTCTTCCTTCAGTTTATATACAAGCTGTTCCATATATTATTTACAGTTATAAATTTTCTCAATTTCAGCTGGCTCAAAATTAGCAATTCCGGATTGAGTTTTTCCGCTTTTCTCGACTAAATAGAGAACCGATCCGAAACTGCTTCCGTTCACCTCAACCCATCCGGTTATGCAGCACTGAACCAGTTTGTTGGCAAACAGCAGAGATACATAATCAAACACAAAACGGGGATTGAATTTATCAGAAATGAAAAAATTGCCTTCCCCAAAGATCTTGTGTCTGATGCAGATTTCTCCGATAACAACATTTGGCAGTGTGTACACAAAAACCGAAGGGCTGGGAAAATATTCATTCCTGTCCATTATAGTGTTCTGGTGATTTCGGTCAGTGTCGAGTGAGGAAGAGGAGTTCATAAGGATGATACCTGTTTCAACACCCGGATATCTTACTGAAATATCCTTGTCTTTGAGAAGTAACTCTGATGTCATGAATCCAAGTTTGCAAAGGTTATCCATTTTGTGAAATTTAGGATAGCTGATGCCTGAATGCTTATACAACAGGGATGCAAATTCCGTGAAATTTCCGCCTGCACTTTCATACAATAACTTTCCGTCGAGGATTAGTTTATTATCCCTGACAGTGCAAAAGCTTGTTATGATGCATGACTCTCTCATTCTTTCTTATACAAAATAGCAGCATTGCAGCCTCCGAATCCGGAAGCTATCTTCAGGCAATTGGTTATCTCCCCGTGCACTGGTTTGCTGATAATGTTCAAAGGATTTGAAACTCCCGCTTCACTGAAGCCTTTTGTACTAAAAAGGATCCCATTCCTGATCGAATATATTCCCATTATTGATTCGATCACTCCTGCTGCCCCCAGAGTATGTCCCCAGTAACCCTTGAAGCTGTTAACGGGTACATCCTGCAAACCTGCCCTGGTAATTGCTAAAGATTCCATTTCATCGTTGTAGGGCGTTGCTGTACCATGGGCTGAAATGAAGTCGATTGCAGTGTGATATCTATTCATCACTTTGCTTATTGCGAGGAATAATCCTTCGCCGGTACGGGACGGACCTGATATATGGTTGGCATCATTTGTTGAAAATCCTTCACCGGCTATGATCCTGCATTCTCCGGCTGTGCTGGGATCTGCTGTAAGAATCACGGTTCCTGAGCCTTCGCCAAGCGAGAGCCCGTCGCGATTTTTATCGAACGGACGGCAGGGACCGTTGCTAAGTGATTTAAATGAGTTGAAACCTGATACTATAAACTCTGAAATAATATCCGTGCCGTTTATCACGACATTATCGTAAAGTCCTGTTTTTATCAGCCTGACACCTGTGATAACTGCTTGTATTCCTGATATGCATGCATCGGAAATGACCAACGGCTCATTTCTGAAATTAAAATAGCTGCCAAGCAGATTTGCAGTATGCCAAAGGAATAATCTTTCATTGCCCGGATCAGCTTCGAGCAGGTTAATATTGCCTTTTGTTGTTGAAAGGATGAAGATGGTGCGTGAACCAGAAAGGTCAGTATTGATTTGTGAGATGGCATCTTTTAAAGAACACAAAGCCAGCTGTTCGAAACGGGTGAATTTTTCAGGATCATCGAAAGATGAGAATCTTTCCTCCAGGATCTTTTTATCAAGCAACGAAGCATAAAAAGGAACAGGCGATAATTTTTCATCACCGATGCGCCTGATGCCTGACCTTCCTTCCAGCATGGCGGCGGCATTCTCCTCCGTCGTGAATCCAATCGGTGTAATTATGTTATCTGCAGATAGATAGACGTCCCTCACAAACGATTTGATTAAATTAATCCTGTCAGGAGACCATGTTTCTTCTTCCATTCAAGGTAGAAAGGAGGAAATGCCAGGAGCAGTTCGTGATTCAGATTCAGGAATACCTGAGTGCTAAAGCCTGTAGCTGCAACCTCATTTGTCCGCTCATTGAAGATGGTATATTCATACCTTATCTTTGCAGCCTCGTTATCGATAAACTTGGTTTCAACCAAAGCTGTATCGCCGTAATAAAGAGGCCTCTTGTAATCACATTCAATATTTACTATCGGTATCAGGTATCCCCTGGAATGAAAATCGAGGTAATTGATATTGTACCTGTTACCGAAATCCTCCCTGCCATCTTCGAAATACCTTATATAGTGGCCATGCCATACCACACCCATTGAATCAACATCACTAAAGCGAACCCGGACCAGGGTTTTGGTAATTAAATCCATACTCATATTATTATTTCCGAAATACCTGTTCCTGCGTCTATGAGAATATAAATGCTATGGCTCCGTGAATAAGGACAAAAACACCCAGGGCAATGCCAAGGTATTTATGAGTCTTATAGGAGACTTTGATGACTTTCATGCCGCCAAGAATCTGCACCAGGACAAGGATGAAGTTTATTATGCCAAGAGGAAGGATAAGTTCGTACATATTTTCAGGGTTGAGTTGTTTTCAATGAAAAAGTTATCGCTCCGGCGCTGCCGTGAATATTGCAATTTCCCTGGGCTTCGAGTTTTCCGTCTTCAGTTACTGTCATTTTATACTCGAGAGTAAAGTTTTCGGATGAAGGCAAGCTCTCTTTTGTGTAAGCCCATTTTTTGATCTCCTTACCGTTAAGTTTCAGAGTCACCCAGTCAGTGTGGTGCATTTTTGTGTTTCCCTTATGGGTGACGTTAATTACAACGGTCACCTCGGAGCCTTTTTTAACAGTTGCCGGAGCTTTAATTTCAACACTGGTTTTGTTAGCCAGGAGGTTAAGCCCGGAAAACATCAAAAGTACAATAGTTGACAAGATTAGCTTTTTCATATTGCTTCTATTTTAAAACAATAATAATACATATTTTATAAATTTTATTCATCAAACTTGACAAATATCATAATGCATAGAATCCATTACCTCCTGTCAATGATCTTTACAGGTTTCCTGCTCATGTTCGGGTATTGGAGCTTGTTAATGTAATCTGCTGATTCAAATGTAATTGACGGAGCAACCCGAAGTTTTGCCCTGAAATGATCCTTGATAGCTTTTTCAAAGTTTTCGGAAGGAGCTTCACAATCTATTCTGATAAGTATCTCGTCGGTGCCAATGGTATTTGTATAAAGTTCCACTATGTAGTTCCTGACTCCTTCAATATTTTCAAGAATATCATACAGCACGGGCGGGTAGAGTGTTGTCCCCTTATATTTAATCATCTGGTTCCTGCGTCCAATTACCGGACCAACCCGCATAGTCTTTCTGCCGCATTTGCATGGTTCGTAATGACCATGGCAGATATCCCCGGTTTTAAAACGAAGAAGAGGCATTCCTTCTACGCCCAGAGTAGTCACGGTAAGCTCACCTGCTTCTCCTTCCGGTACCAGGTTGTCGTTTTCATCAAGGAATTCTGCAATAAGAAGCTCCGGATGATGGTGGCCTCCCATGCCAAATCTGCATTCGGTGAATGAAGCAGCCATTTCCGTGGATGCGTATGTAGAATATAATTTCATTTCAGGCCATTTATCAGCGATCTTCCTGCCGAGTGTGTTAAAAGTGAAATCTGTATTTCTCAAAGCATCGCCAATGCAGACCGCCTTGTTGACACTTGATGCCCGGTAATCTATGCCATTCTTCTCAGCGTAATCGATAATTGTAACAAGGAATGAAGGGACCGCTATCAGGGCCGTTGGTGAAAATCGTCTTATAGTATCCCACTGCAATTCGGGGATCCCGTTGCCCACACGCACCATCGCTGCCTTAAGTCTTCTTGAACCCAGGTAGTATGCCATTCCGGCCATGAAACGCCTGTCGATCGTCGTCATCAGCTGGAAAACTTCCCTGGATGTGCAATCGGCACACCTGAATCCCAGGTACTCATTATAAGCAAGCCTTCTGAGATCATTTTCAGTAAGAGCATAAGTCACAGGATCGCCGGAGGTGCCAGATGTCGTCATATAATCGATAATCCTTACCGGATCGACACAGATGAAATCGGAGCCTCTCTTTTGCAGATCTTCCTTTTTTGTAGGAGGTATTAAGGAAAGGTCAGCGAGTTTCCTGATCTTGTCAGGATTAATTCCGTTTATCCTTAAATGATCCTTGTAAAAGGGTGAATAGCCCGAAATATATTGAAGAAGTCCTGCAAGGGATTTTTCCTGGTATGTTTTTATCTCACCAGTCTCTAGTTTTTCAATTTCCTTTTTTGGCATTTCCGGATTTCTTTAATGATTCTTCCCTAAGCAATTCAATTTCCTTCCTGATATCCTCGCCTGCAACCTTCATATCAAGAGCCTTGCTGTAATAGCTGTATGCCTTTTCATAGTTCTCCATTCTTTTAAAATAATCGCCAAGCCGGGAATAGGTCAGGTAAAGAAAAGGATTAGATGACTGGTATTCCTTTTCAAACCCGTTTGCAAGGCTCCTCTTTTCACCCGCATGCTTTTTCAGCGTATCAGTCATTGCACGATATCTGTTAAAATTGATGTAATCTTCAGATGAGAGAAATGGATCAGCGCCTATCATAAGCTCTGGTGTGTATATCTCATTCCCCTTCACTATATCATTCACCGTAAGTGCGAAGACTTTATTGAGATCATAGGAAACAAATCTGCCAAGTTGAAAAGGCGCCGTTGAAATCCACGCTGTCTTCTCCTCAGGTTTGAAAACAACAGCATGATGTGCGATCAGTTGGTTGACAGCCAGCGGATTGCCCATTCCCAATTCTTCATTTTTCCTTCCCAGCCTGTTTCTCAGTATTGCCACTGCATCATTTTCATCGATAGTGCTGTCTGAAGCTAGCAACTCAATCATTCTGTCATACCTGTATTTGCTGTCTGTGCCAAGGATATTCTCAATGTTCGCTTTATCATTTTTAAAGGCTTCTCCCTGAAAATGATTTGCGCAAACTATCTGGTCTCCGTTTGGACGGACAACATCCTGCTTCCGGGGAGATTTTTCAATGATTACAGATGATCCGTCGGCTGAAGATCCGACCAGTATGGATTCTGATACAAACATTTTGCGTCTGCCTGCAATCTGATATGCCTCATTGATATTTGAGGCATACTGCAGTATCTCCCTGGCTACAATGGAGACAGGTGTTGCAGACTGCAGCGGCACAGACGATTTTGCAGCATTTATAGTTACTGTAAGTCCTTTTTCATTCATTCCGGAAACCACTCCCGTCATGTCGGCCCAGCTGATCATCATGAACTTATATCCCTGTGACGGATTATAAAAGCATACGATCTTATTCTCCGCGAACTTTTCTCCCGCGAAGAAATCAAAATTACGTCCCACTAGCAGAGTGGAATCGGAACTCTTACCGTCCCAGACAGAAAAGGAAGTGCATCCTGTCATGCTGAGCCCCTGCAGGGCATGCCCTATATCGTGGGCTGCATGATAGTTCAGCTGACGCTGGTATCCTGATCCGATGAAATCGAATTCCGGTGAACAGGCGAATGATGTGCCATAGATCTCCAGTTTATATTCATCGGGGATATTCTTATCGAGGTTTCTGTTAAACCAGGCAAGGAAGTATTTAAGGAATTTAAGATAGCCGTCGGAAGGAACAAGTTCCCGAATCTGTTCAAAGAATGCGTTTTCCTGGAACAGGAGAAGCTCTTTGGTTAATTTTCCGAAAGCTACTCCTCTTTCGAAGGGATCACCTTCGATGTACATTTCCCATAGACCGCTTTCGCTCTTCCTTAACCAGTTGTTACCAACAATATATATATTCCCGCCTGGCTGTGTCCTTTCAATTTCAAGGGCTGATTTGTCGGCCACTTCCGGCGGATGGTCAACTGCCACAAGCAGTAACCATATAAGCATGCCTATAATTATGGCAGCCACAGAGATTGAGATCCATTTAAATATTTTACTGATAGTTCTCATCATTCACGCTTTTCGCATTTTTTCAACGAGGTATTGACTTCCAAGCAATTCACTGCACGTGAGTACAGAGCAGATTGTCACACCTATAACTCCGTGAACATTAATATTTTGTCCGGTAAGCAGAAGGTTTGGAATGGTTGTCCGCGGCATAACCATGCTCCTGAGCGGATCCCTGTAATCTTTAAGCATCCCGTAAAATGAACCTGTCGGCGTTCCTATGTAATCGCGGTATGTAAGCGGGGTTGAAGAATAATATTTTTCAGTTTTGCTTCGTATACCGGGGAAGTCAGTTTCAAGAACTTCGAGAAGCTTCTCAGCTTTCAATCTTTTAAATTCCTTATAAGCTTCACCCCGCTTTTCAACCGTTGTATTTTCCCATGCCGATACATCTTCCCATTTCATATATGTATTGACTATTACCGAATCGGTGTATTTTTTACTCGCTGATGACGGAGAGAAGTGGATCATGTAGCCCGAAGGCCACATATCGCCGGTGTATTTAATGGCATCCCAAACCTTGCCGGTTTTGTAAACATAAAAATTGCTGTTTATATATTCGAATGAGTCTTTCTTCATTGAAAGGTAAAGAGTAAATGCTCCGGTGGTTTCCTCAATGCTTTCTATCCTGTTCCTGTAAGCAGGCCTGAGAGGAGCACTCCCGGCAATATGAAGGAGTGTTCTTGGGTGGATATTCGAAATAAAGATATCTCCTTCGATTATTTCAGAGTCATTGACTTTCACGGCTTTGACCTTTCCCGAGTCAAAGATGAAATCAGTCACCTCAGCCCTTTTCAGAATCGTCCCCCCATTTTCTGAAATTGATCCGGCAAGAAGGTCGCTGATCTGTGACCCTCCGTCAATAAAACGATACGCGCTGTTGATAAATGATGAATGGATTATCATTGGCAGGTACAATGGAGCACTTTCCTTAATTCCAGCGTAAAGCGGTGATAATCCGATCAATACACTTTTAAGAGTCTCATTCCGTGTTATCGAACTCAGAAAATCATCAAATCCGGCACTGAAAAAATCAAGGTATCCGGTATGTGAATAAGACTTCTCGCGCAAACTGAAAATGTCGACAGACTGGCTGACCTGTTGCAGCTTGCTAACATACTTCATGAGCGCAGTGTGTTCTTCCGGGAAATGCTTAAGCATTGTATCAGTGAACCTGTCGTAACCCATTGCAAATTTATATTCCCTGTCTTTATACCTGACGATATCGTAGCCGTCTTCATCCATTCTTTTCAGCTTAAGACTGTCTGTAAGCCTGAAATAATTGAATAAGTTACTTAATATCTGACCATTATCCATGCTTCCGATATAATGCATACCGGTATCGAAGATGGTATTGTTGCGCCTGAATGTCTGAAGGCAGCCTCCCAGCTGACCGTTTTTCTCCAGGATACATACATTGTATCCTTCACGGCTGAGAATATAGCCGCACTGAAGACCTCCAAGGCCGCTGCCTATTATCACCACATCGTATTTCACGCCCGATCTTTATGAATCATTTCTTATGCGTTCCTGATTTTTTTAAGCAGATATCTGAGGTCGAGTATTTCACTGCATGTGATCACAGAGCTGATTGTAACTCCCAGTATACCATGCATATTGGTATTTTGCCCGGTCAGAAAAAGGTTTGGAATTTTTGTTCGTGGCAGGATGATCGATTCCATAGGCTTGTTGAAATCCTTAAGCAGGCCGAACGCAGATCCCGCCCTGGTTCCCGTGTAATCACGCCAGGTAAGGGGTGTTGATGAATAATATGCTTCTATACAGCTGGCTATGCCGGGAAAATGCTTTTCAAGTGATGCTATCAGCTTTTCGCTTTTTTTCTTCTTGAATTCGAGATAATCATTTCCCCTTTTACCCGTTTGAGTATCTTTCCATTCCAGAAGCTCGCTGTATTCCATGTATGTAAGTATGGAAGCGCTTTGTGCATATGAATCTGATTTTGAGGATGCAGTGCACATAAGGGCAAACATCTGCGGCCATTTTGAACTGTCATAATCACCAGCGACCCATACATTTTCTTCATTATAATGATAGAAGTTGTAATTCAGGTATGGGAAAGAGTCCTTTTTGAAAACCAGATAAAGAGTGAAAATACCTATAGTGTCCTCGATGTTATTGATTCTTAATGAAAAGCCTCCTGAAACCTTAAGAGGGTAAGTCATTGTGAGCAGCTGATCCGGGTGAGTTCCGGATATGAAGTATCTGCCTTCAATCTCTTCCCCGTTACCAGTTATTACCGTTTTAAGGGAAGCTGCCTCAGTCCGGAACTTAACTGCCCTGGTGTTTCTGAGTATCGTCCCTCCGTTGTCTGTTATGGCCTCAGCCAGTTTGTTGATCATGACATGGCTTCCGTCGGCTACTCTCCAGGCGCTGTCAATGAAAGAGTTATTGATCAATGCATGAACCATAAGCGGAGTTTTCCTGTTATTCCCGGCATACATAAGGTTATTGCCGGCGATTACATTCTGAAGCTTTATGTCTTTTATTTCGGATCTTATATATTGTGCAGCGCCTTGCCCGAGCGATTTACACTCAAGAATATTGTATGGTTTGTCAGAAAGGTTATAGAGTGAAATTGATGAACATATATCCCTGATCGTTTCAATATATCTTTTAAGACCTTCCTTTTCGGCGGGGAAATATGACGACAAGGTTTCCCTGAAATTATCGTGCCCCATTGCCAGAGGGTATTTTCCGGAAGGCAGGCTGATGATATCGAATCCGTTTTCATCGAGCTTCTGCAATTTCAGATGGTCAGTCAACTCCAGGTAACGGAAATACTGGTTCAGAATTTGTCCTTTATCGAGGCTCTCGGTATAGTTCAGACCTGTATTGAAAATGCATCCCTTTCTTCCGAATGTCTGGAGCGACCCTCCAAGCTTGCCGTTCTTCTCAAGCAAACATACCTTAAAGCCTTCCCTGCTTAAAATATTCCCGCATATAAGGCCTCCAAGACCGCTTCCAATAATTACAACATCAAATTTCATTCTCCTGAGATCAGCAGGGTACAAAGATGGTAAAGTTAAGAAAAACTGTTACTTTTGGATAAAAGAAATAAGTGATGTTCAGGGTAGAAGATTTTGAAGATATACGTCCTTATTCGGATGATGAGATAAATCCTGCCCTTCAAAGGATATTGGCGAATCCACTGTTCGACAAGATTCTCGGATTTCTTTTTCCGCAGGAGAAGCACGAACAGATAAAGAAGGAACTTGCTGATACCAGGAGCGCCGTTGGCTTTCAGCGCAGTTTTATGCACCCCCTGGTAAACTCAATTGTAAATAAAACATCCGATGGGCTGACAACCGATGGTTTTGAGAACCTGAAGCCGGGAAATCCTTACCTCTTTATCGGGAATCATCGTGATATTGTTCTAGATTCGGCGATCCTTCAGGTTCTGCTTTTTGACCATGGTCATGAAACATCAGAAATAACATTTGGCAGTAACCTGATGATCAACCAGTTCATAACTGACCTGGGCAAGATCAACCGTATGTTCAAAGTGGAAAGGGGAGGAAACAAAGCTGAGCTCATAGCCAATTCACAGAAGCTCTCCGCGTATATAAGATATACAATCAAGGGAAAAAATACTTCCATCTGGATCGCCCAAAGGCCCGGGAGGACAAAGAACGGGATTGACAAGACGGAAACAGGACTGCTTAAGATGTTAAATATGAGCGGCGTAAATAGTTTTACAGATTCTTTCAGGGAGCTGAATATTGCCCCTCTGGCGATTTCATATGAATATGAACCATGCTGTGCATTCAAGATCAGGGAACTGATGGTCACAAAACAAACCGGTTCTTATCAGAAAAGGCCTGATGAAGACCTTATAAGCATAATTACAGGAATTACACAATCAAAAGGCCGGATACATCTTGCTGTAACAAGGCCGGTAAACGACTATATTGATGAGATTGATGAAAAGGATACTCTCAATAACAAGCTGCAGCGTCTTTCTGAATTGATCGATAAGGAGTTGTACAAACATTACATGCTCTGGCCGGGGAATTATGTCGCCTTTGATGTAATGAACGCTACAGACAGGTTCAGCTCTTTCTATACAGATGAAGAAAAGAACAAATTTCTGAAATATATGGAAAATGAAATCAGGGGAATTGAAGGAGACCGAAAAGCAATTGAAGAGCTTTTTTTGGGTATCTATGCAAATCCCCTGATCAATGCAAACCGTTCAGCTTAGATCTTGAACTGAGCTGCTATTCAGATCTTTACCGGCAGGTTTTATTTCTGTTTGGCTATGAATGCGGCGAGCGCTTTTCCAAGCTTGGCATAAGATTCCTCTATCCTGACGCCGGTGTCAAAATCATAACCCATGGCATCCATACCCGGGCAGTTATCGACCTTAAGGACGGCAACCTCTGCGCCTGATGACTTGTCCTTGAAAGTTACTATGGCATCAATGTAAGCAGGTTTCCGCATAACTCCGACATTGAAACCAGGTTCAGTAAAGATTGTATGAATGTTTACCTCATACTTGGCATCAGTTGCTGACCTGAATGCTGTGACTCCTGCTTTTTCGCCATACTTATTGAACAGTTCCTCAAATTTTGGTTCATAACGACGCTCTCTGTCGCCTTTCCAGGAAACAGCCCATTTATCTCCCTTTCCGGCTTCACCTTTATTATAGTCTTCTGTCTTTTTGGCAATATAATCATCTTCCTTGTCGAATTTTCCAACAGACATATTGCTGTAATCAAATGTTGCCAGCATTTTCTGGCCTTTTACGGCACCGGGGGAACCCTTCTGTACGACAATTTTCTGCGCATTCAGCATCATGCCGCATGCGAGCATAGGAATTAACATCGCAATAAATAGTTTTTTCATAGGCGGATTGTTTTAATTGTTTCCCGAAATTACTAAACATGGGACATAAATCAAAATATTTGTTTGCGTATAATTCTTCAGATACTAACTTTGTAATGACAGCTGTGTCGTTAATAAGAAGCCTCCCGATTGTTGTTATACTCCGGCAGATATAGATTAATGATTTATGCCCTGGCATGTTTTATTTTGCAGATGTTTCCTCTTTTGTCTCTTGCGCAAACAACTGTAAAAGGCAAGGTTACCGATGCCGGCACTTTTGAGCCGGTGATATTTGCAAATGTGATTTTCAAGGGGACCGCGATAGGGGTCAAGACAGATTTTGAAGGTAATTATAACCTTACGGCCAATACTTCAAGCGATTCTCTGGTTATTTCTTTTATAGGATACGAAACAAGGACTGTAGGAATACAAAAAGGGATTTCACAAGATCTCGACATTCAGCTTCATCCGGCCCTATACACACTGAGCGAGGTAAGGATAACTCCGGGGGAAAATCCAGCCCACCTTATCCTGAGAAAAGTCTGGGAGCACAGCGACTCGAATAGTATCGAAAAGTTATCGGCCTATCAATATGAGAATTACTCAAGGTCAACGGTCTACCTCAGGAAATTCGGAGAAAAGAGCGATGAGAAAAAAAGAACGGGCCTGTTTGCAAGGGAATTTGATGAATACTCGGTTAATACCGGTGACCAGGGCATCCCGGCACTCCCTTCATATATTACAGAATCGGTAAGTGACAAATATTACCTGAAATCCCCCAGAAGCGAATTCATAAATATCAAAGCGACAAGATCTGATGGTATAGCTTTTGAAAACACGGACCTTGTTGCCCAGCTGGTTACTAAACAGGAAAATTTTTACTTTCCGGATAATATAGTCAGGATCACTGACAAGAGTTTCATTTCGCCTCTTTCGAGATTCGGACTCCTTTATTATAAGTATTATATCACCGATACGGTTGTTCTTGATGACAGGTTTTACTGTTATGAAATACGCGTGTTGCCTAAGAGGGAGGAGGATCCGGTGTTCCGAGGATCAATCTGGATAAATGACACGACTTTTGCTCTTAAGAGAATATCGGTGGAAGTTGACCGGAAAGCAGAGCTGAACTTTATTCAGAGGATCAAAATACAGCAGGATTACGAACCTGGTGAAGGCGGAGCCTGGTTTCCTGTAAGAACCAGATTCATGGCCGACGCGGTGAATATTTTCGTTACGAATTTCTCGCGTATCAGGGATATAGTTGTAAACAAACCGTTTGAAACCGGCTTTTACAGCTCTGAACTCAGGCTGAATAATCTCGCCCCTGAACCGGGAGAGGAATTCTGGGTCACGAACCGTGCAGCTTCTTTGGAACATATTGACAGCCTGGCTGTTCTCCGGATCGATTCGCTGAAAAAGAACCTTAAGGTGAGAGTTTCAGCGAAACTGGTTGAAGCGTCAGTAAAAGGCTACTACAACTTCGGATGGTTTGAGGGAGGTCCCTGGATCATGCTCTATTCCCATAACAATGTCGAAGGGAGCCGGTTCAGGTTAGGCGGAAGAACCAACTCAGAATTCAGCAGCAGGGTGATCCTTGAAGGTTACCTGGCATACGGCACCCGCGACAAAAAAGTAAAGGGCTCACTGCAGTCTGAGATATTTCTCTCAAGGGAACGCTGGGCAAAGCTCGGCCTTCAGTACCGTGACGATGTGGAAAGAACAGGAGCGTTAGATGAGTTTTACTCAGGCAGCAGTTTCCTTACATTTGCCACTTCATTCGGAGGCTCCGACATGATGAACAGATCGCAGGTGGCCAGAGGCTGGATCGAATCGGATATCTTCAGGGGAATGACAGGAATGCTGGTGTTCACCAGCAGAAGATTCATGCCTGTTGGCAAAGGTATCTATCCTGCCTGGTACACCGACCAGCTCAGGACTCGCATTTCGACTTACTTTTCGACAAGTGAAGCGGGATTGATACTCAGGTACCAGCCCCGGGCAGTATATGTTATTGACGGGGTAAGGCGTTTCCCGGTTAATTTCAACAAGTATCCAGTTTTCAGTGTAGAGTATTTCAGGGGGTACGAAAATTTCCTCAATGGCGATTATGATTATGAGAAATTTGTCGCGGGAATTTCACAGAACTTCAAAGCAGGAGGGCTTGGGAGTATTGAATATGATTTAAGGTTTACAAAGATACCTGACAAGCTGCCATGGCCGCTTCTGATAACTCTTGCAGGCAATGAATCAGTATTCAGGACCGGCAGGACATATAACCTGATGAACTATGGTGAGTTTGTCCTTGATGAATCACTCGAACTTTTTGCATCGTGGCACATGAACGGAATAATCCTTAATAAGATACCCTTGATAAAAAAGCTTCAGTGGAGGACAGTTCTCTCAGGCTGCGCCGCTTTCGGACGCTTCGATGAAGAAAGAAACGGATTTTACGACCCTGTGGAAAATCCGAAGGGGATTCTCTTTAAGATGCCCGTAAGCATTCCGCCGGAGACCTTCAAAACACTCAGCTACGATAAGCCTTATGTTGAGCTGTCGTTTGGAATAGAAAATATTTTCAGGTTCTTACGCGTCGATCTTGTTCACAGAATGGCTTATTCTGAAAATGCAGATGTCCGTCGCTCAGCAATCAAAGTGAGCGGTGTATTCAGGTTCTGAGCTTCAGTATATAGAGCCTGTTCGATGTGACCTTGGAGCTATCGGAGACTTCCACAGTCATTGAATTCCTGGCAGCAAAATCATGTATCTTCCTGCCTGAAAAGAAAAAGAGTTTCTTATCAAGAGACTTGTTATATCCGAAGCGTGTCGAGAAGAACTCAGTGTAACGTGTCCAGAAATGTCTCTTTTCCAAATCTTTGTCAGCATCTCTTATGATGATGATACCTCCCTGCTTAAGTTTACCGGCACATGATGAAAGAAGCTGGTCCTGCTTATCTTCAGGCATGTAATGAAGAACATCGCTCAGCAGAAAGACGTCGGATATGGGGTAATTGTAATTGACAGCGTCGGCAGCCACAAAGCTTATCCTGTCATTTTTGGAAATACAGTTATTGGCAAGCTCAATTTTATCGTTGTCATAATCCAATCCCAGGATCTTCCTTTCCTCAGAAGTGAAGCTTAGCATATAGGAAATCATTCCGTAACCGCATCCGATATCCGTGATTTCTGCATTGCGCGGTATTAAATCGTGAATTGCCTTATAGTTGTTCTCCAGCGACAGCTTGATCCGGCAGTACCATTCAAGTACCGGCCCCTTGTAGATGTAATTTCGTACAAGCTTTTTCCTGAAATAGACAGGACTCTCTATTTCAGATTTCATTTTCTGATATTCTGACCTGAAGAAATTCAGCAATGTTTTTGTTCGTTCGTGATAATCGATCCCGGCACTCGTGTCTCCTGCTTTCACTCTTGGAAAGATTCTGACCGTGGCACTGCCTGTCCTGATATGGTTCTCCCCTTTATTCATGCAGTCGCCTGTACCGTGAATTATCACCGGCAGAATGTCCAGGTTGAGTTTCTCTGCCAGAAGGAAAGCGCCCTTGTGGAACCTTTGGATTCTGGAATCCGGTGAGCGGGTTCCTTCGGGGAAGACAAGGATCGAATAGCCATCGTCGACCTCTTTCCTTAATTTATCAACTAGCGGTTCATAGCCATTGGTCACAGGTAAAAATGACAGATACCTGATATACAAGCAATAAATGGGATTGTTCCATACCCATTTGGTAGTAAGCACCAGCATCTTTGGGGTCAGGCTGAGCAGAAGCGGAAGATCGATGTGAGATTGATGGTTGGCAATTATTACTGATGGCTTTGAAAAATCCTCCCTGTCAGGGTTGATGGTCTGTTTCCTTATTGTCACCATCAACATGCCTGACACTCTCAGAGATTTGCAGAGTAACAGATGAAGGAACTTTTTCTTTTTCTTTTTCGGTATCAGCAGGGGCACAGTTATGAACAGCGCCAAGTTTAGTATAATGCTCAGGACTACCCCGCCCGAAAGAGTGACAGCTGTTACGAGAATATCGGTGAGAGTCACCGGCAGAACCCTGCTTTTACCTTTTTTGATTATCAGCCATTTGAAGAATATTATTTCAAAAGTATATGAGATGATAACAACTGAAAGCAATCCGATAATTGATATAAGGGCAATCGATTTCAGGGCAGGATGCTTTGCCAGGATCAGAACCCCGGTTCCGGATATTGATATCATAACCGAGATGAGAATGCAGGTTTTATACGAAAGCAGGTTCTTGTCATTGCCCTTTATTCCCTGAACCATCCCCTGCATGATATAGATGCTGTAATCTATTCCCAGTCCTGTAATGAATGACGATATGATAATGTTGAAGATGTTGAATTTTATGCCTGTTATTGCCATGATCCCCATCGTCCATACCCAGCTCAGGAGAATAGGGATGAAAGTAATGAAGCCCAGCTCAATCCTTCCAAAAGCAATTATCAGGATCACAAGTACAAGGGAGAGGCTGACATTGGCAATAAAATTAAAATCTTTGCCCAGTGTGCTGACCATCCCCGAAAGCAGGGATTTCCTGTCCATGACAACGATACCCCTGAGAGAATTTAACTGCTTCTCGACAGACTCCTTATTCTGACTGCTAACCTTGATTTCGGATACAATCGTTGAAAAACCATCTGCAGAGCTTATGTTGTTAGCATAAAAATAATTCCTGAGGAGGTTGAAATCTGTTGAATCAATGATCGTATATTCTCTTGTTATGATTTGACTAAAATCGGCGAAGGAACCTTTTTTGAATCCGGTTGATGCAGCAGCTTTCTCGAAATGATCAAAGAATGAATTTTTTCTTTCCGCCGTCCAGAAGGAATTCCACCTGGCAATTCTTTCAAGCTGAAGCGAATCGGAAAAAAGCATTGCGCCCGGAGAACTGAAGCTGGCAATTATGCCATTTTTCTGCATCTCGCTGCCCGCGATCATCAGGTGCTCATTGTTAAGCAAAGCCTCCTGAAGGTTTATTCCCCTGGCTACAGCATAAATGGAGTTCAGCTTATAGTTGTTGATCCTGTTCAGGTTCTCTTCAGCCCTGGAAAGCTCTTTTGATGTATAGTTCATCTTCATCATATCGCTTTCAAAGCCCACCCTGCGGGCATAGATAATCGTCACTACCGTCACAATTACCATGAATAAGATCAATAGTTTGTTCCGATGGAAATCGTACTGTGTTATCCTGTCCAGAACGCGTTCGAGTGCATTCTTTTCCTCAGTCTCATCCTTTGGCGATCTTGTAATGTCGAGAATATGAGGCAGTACCACCATGGTGAAGAAAGAGGCAGTAATGACGCTTATTGCAGCCAGGATACCCAGTTCGTGAAGTGATTCAGACGATACGAACACAAGGCTGATGAATTCAAATGCCGTGGCAAAGCCGCAAACAATGATCGGGAACGAAACATCCTTTATAGTCGTGATGATTGAATGCCTGTGTTTGTAGTGGGTCGTTATGTGGAGGGCGTAATCGACAGTAATAGCAAGAATGACGGTACCTATGCTCAGGGAAATGATAGATATTTTTGCCTGAATTAGATAAATGACTGCCAGGGCAACCAAACCTCCAACAACCGCAGGAAGGAAGATAAAGGGGAAAAGGGCTTTCTTCCTGACCGAAAAAGTAATGATCAGAGTCAGAAGGATTATCGTTATTGATAATGTAAGGGCAATATCTCTTTTCAGCCGGTCTGCATTTCCTACAGCCACCGCTGCAGATCCGAAATATTCAATATCGATCTTTTTGCTGCTTTCCTCCTCGATCTTTTCAACCACCTTATCGAGATTTTTTATTAAACCTGTGTTTTTTGATGTGGCATTTGAAGGGAAGGAGGTCGTAATGAACATCAAAAGGTGTTTCTTGTCTCTCGAGAATATGGCTCCATCTATTATTATATAGGTTGTATCGTTCTGGAAAGCTGCGAATTTTTTGGTTGCAGCCCCTGTTAATCCAATGGGATCTCGGATGATCATTTTTTTCATCGCGAAACTGGCAGGTGAGAGGAGAGTGCCATAGGTGCCAGCCAGCGATTCGCTGACTTTTTCAGGCGTGATCAGCTTTTCAATAAGGGGATAATCACTCTCTTCAAGGAAGATAGGGAGGTTTCTTGCGGCTATATCAAATATGTCATCGACAATATTTTCCGATACCCTGAAAGTAATATTGCTGATATAAGGCTCAAAGAGAGGACTTGAAAGGGAGTCTGCAAGCTTTTCTGCATTTCTCACAAGCTCTTCCGGATCAGGGATCGCAGAGGAATCTGCAAGCGATATGTTGATCACGATCCTGTCGAGTATTTTAGACTGTTCGATGATCCTGGTTACATCAGCCTTGTTTTCTACTCCTGAGATCATCTTTGTTATGTCTTCTTCAAATTTCAGGCGTGAGGCCAGGAATGCTGCTGCAACCACAATTGCAGTAATAAGGGAAAAGAACAGGAGCCTTTTTTTCCTGAAAAAATCAAAAAGCATCAGAAAAAACTCACTCATACTTCGCTCTTTAATATCCGTTTTCTTCTGAATATCTGCAGGATGAAAAACGTAACCAGACCTGCCGCGATGCCTGCAACCACTGACAGTACAACGCTTCCCACCAGATATTGCAACAGGTTTGTTTCAAATGATTTGACTGTAAGATTTGTGCTGAACTTAATGCTGCTTCCGGTTCCCAGCACAATACCGCCCGTTATATAGCTCAGGAACAGCAGTATTGGAATGTTGGGAGGGATACTTATGTTGGCAGCCACACCTGTAATAAACTTGCTCAGTCTGAACAGGTGAGCCAGCACCAATGCCAGTATAAGCTGGAATCCCCATATAGGAAGTATACCTGTGAAAATACCGAGTGCGACAGCAAGGGAGATCTGCAGATTGGTTTCCTTAGCCAGAAGAATGTGCTTGTTAATGAATTCCCTGATGTTTTCCCTTGTAAGATATCTGATGAAAGAGAATGGCTTCACATAAAGAAAGGCAATCAGGAAAAGGATGAAATTCAGAAGGCTTATCCTTACAAAATCAGTGAAAGGCCTGAAATGGCTTATCCTCTCTTTTTTAGGCGGATAGAAGACCTGAATCGGAACGCTTGTCACCATTATTCTTTTCCATGCTGCTCTTACGAGAATCTCAAGCTCAAATTCATATTTGCTTGTATAGAACTTCATATTCCTGATTAGATCCAGGGGATAGAGTCTGAATCCTGTTTGTGTATCACTAAGTCTGATGCCTGTCAGTACCCTGAACCAGAAGTTTGAGAAACGGTTGGCAAAACGGCTCCCTTTTGAAACTTTTAACGGATCCAGGATCCTGGATCCAACTATCAGCGCTTCGGGATTTGCCTCACATTTCTTCAGAAAGTAATCGATATCTGAAGGAAAATGCTGACCATCGGAGTCAATCGTTATCGCATAGTTGAAGCCTGACTCTGTTGCAGCCTTGAAAGCCATTCTGATAGCATAACCCTTGCCCCTGTTGGGGAAATAGTCAATTATCTTTAGATCCCTGAATTTTTCAAGTATTTCCTGCGTGCTGTCAGTTGATCCATCATTCACAATGATGATATCCCTCGTCACAGCAAGAACTCCGGATATAACTGATTCGAGAGTTTTTTCGTTATTGTATGTGGGAATAATAACACAGTATTTCATCCCTTCATGCCTATCAAAATTTTATAATAACCCGAAATACTGCTCGTTTGCCAATACAGGTTGATTACCTGTGCATTACAGGTTTATGGAATGACATATTCACCCCGATCTGTCCTCCGGTATAATTCAGATCGTACGTGGCTTCGTTCACCATCATGCCATTGGGAACATTTGCTAGATTGAATGCGATAACCGGTTGCAGGTTGAAGTTGCCGAACTGAAAGTCAAAACCGACCTGTGCCCTGTATCCCAGATGATTGCCCTCGAACCCTTCGAACTTCATCATATGGTACTGAACACCTCCTCCTATAAAAATGGCGTTTTTGCCTTTGAAACCTACTGGTATGAAAAAATTGGCAAGGCATCCTGGCGACATCCTGGTAAAGTAAAAGTCCTCGGCTCCGGCAATTATTTTAGGAGAGATGGCATATACAAAAGTGGGAGACACATCAAACCATTTAGATTTGAAATTAAGGAACCCGGAGACCTCATAATATAGCAACATGTCGGTTAGGCCAAAAAGTATTGTATAATTACTTAAGGCCTCAGTAATGTATGCATTGGGCCCTTCGGGATTAAAATAGCCGACATTGATGCTTAATCCCGGACCAACGGCGAATTTTGCATCATCCTGAGCCTTTAGCGATGTGCCTGACAGACAAAGGATAGTGATGATCAGAAGAACATACTTTGTGTGGAAAGCATGCATCCTGGATTTTTCGGTGTTTGGTTTCATTTTTATGATTAGTTTGGGAATTGCAAGATAAATAAAATTTTGTTTAAAAAAACGACGTATATTTAGAACCAAATGTGCCGGTATTTTGTTTTTTTTAAATTTGCACCGGATTTTGAAGCAGCAATTGTTTTCTGTAATGAAATTCTTTCATTGATGTTGATAATTGGTGAACGGAAACCCGCATTAAATGATATTCAGCGGATAGTTCCAGGCGGCGAAAGATTTGCATTTGCTCAGAGGAGGTTACTGTAAAATACTTGGAAATAAAAGAAATTAAAGATTACCTTTGCACCTGGTTTATTGATGTTTTATCCTGACAAATCCTATTAAGTCTGACTTATAATGAAATACGCTCTTGTAACAGGAGGTTCAAGGGGCATCGGACGAGCCATATCAGTGAAACTTGTTTCACTTGGATACCATATCCTTGTCAATTATAAGTCAAACACGGAAGAAGCCACGCATACCTGTGATCTGATCAGGGCAGCTGGAGGCAGTTGCGACCTTATGAAATTTGACGTAGCCGACAATAAGCAAGTTGAGGAAGCTATAAACAAATGGTCAGAAGCTCATAAGGATGAGTACATCGAGGTTCTTATAAATAATGCAGGGATTAGGAAAGACATTCTTCTGATGTGGATGGAGGATAGTCACTGGAAGGACGTACTGGATACCAATCTGGGCGGCTTTTTCTTTGTTACAAGGGCACTGTTAAAGAATATGCTTGTAAACAGATATGGTCGGATTATAAATATTGTATCATTGTCGGGAATTAAGGGTTTACCTGGCCAGGTAAACTATTCGGCAGCTAAGGCGGCTGTGATAGGAGCGACCAAGGCTCTTGCCCAGGAGATTGGGAAGAAAAATGTTACTGTAAATGCCATCGCGCCCGGTTTTATCAAAACCGATATGACAAAAGATCTTAATGAAAATGAGCTGAAAAGCATGATCCCCCTTAACCGGTTCGGAAAGCCTGAGGAAGTGGCAGAACTTGCATGCTTCCTTGCATCTGAGAAATCATCTTATATTACAGGAGAGGTGATCTCGGTGAACGGAGGGATATACACCTAAATAAGAATTCAAACAGCACTATGAGCAGGGTTGTAATTACCGGAATAGGGATTTATTCTTCAATAGGAAAGAACATCGATGAAGTGACAGCTTCCCTCAGGGAGGGGAAATCAGGTATTGTCCTCGATAAAGAGAGAAAGGAATACGGCTTCCAGTCCGGATTAACGGGGAAGCTGGAACGTCCTCAGCTTAAAGGGATACTCGACCGCCGGTCACGTGTTTGCATGCCTCAGCATGCGGAGTTTTCATATATGTCCACCTCTGAAGCCCTTAAGCTGGCAAACATTACTCCGGAGTACATCAGCAGAAACGAGATAGGGATCCTATTTGGCAATGACAGCTCAACGCCGGCGGTTATCGACTGTGTCGATATAATTCGCAAAACCAAGGATACGACAATGGTGGGTTCCGGTTCTGTCTTTCAATCGATGAATTCATCCGTCACCATGAACCTGTCTGTGGTATTTCAGCTTAAGGGAATTAACTTCACCATAAGCGGAGCATGCGCGAGCGGATCACATGCCATAGGGATGGGATATTTCATGATAAGACATGGTTACCAGAAAACTATAATTTGCGGAGGCGCCCAGGAAGTGAATCTTTTCTGTGTCGGAAGCTTTGATGCACTGGGGGCTTTCTCAAAACATGAGTCAGAACCCGAAAAAGCTTCAAGGCCGTTTGACAGAACGAGGGACGGGCTTGTTCCGAGCGGAGGAGCAGCCACTGTCATCCTGGAGGACCTCGATTCTGCCATCAAAAGGGGAGCTCCGATATTTGCAGAGGTTGTTGGATATGGCTTTTCATCCGATGGCGTGCATATTTCTGTACCAGATGTTGATGGTCCGGTCCGCGCAATATCAATGGCTTTGAAAGATGCCGGCATTGCTCCCGGGAAGATCGACTACATTAATGCACATGCCACATCAACACCTATAGGAGATCAGAATGAAGCAAAAGCCATTGATACGGTCTTTGGCAAAACCAAACCGGTAATTTCTTCAACAAAATCAATGACCGGGCACGAAATGTGGATGGCAGGCGCCAGCGAAGTTGTCTACTCCATACTCATGATGCAAAACTCCTTCGTTGCTCCTAATATTAACTTCAATGAGCCTGACGAATACTCTGCCAGGCTTAACATAACCCCGGTCGTCGTTCAGAAGAACATAGATGTTTTCCTGTCAAACTCATTTGGATTTGGTGGAACAAACTCTTGTTTGATAATAAAAAAGTTTCACTAACTTTGGCCGGATTAAATTATATCTATGACCAGGGAAGACATCGTTAAGACTATTGACAATCTGCTGATTGAAGAGTTTGAGATTGAAGAAGGAAGAATAAATCCAAATGCTCACCTTAAGGACGACCTTGGACTCGAAAGTCTTGACTTCGTTGATATTGCCGTTATCGTCCAGAAAGAATTCGGGCTGACTCTTAAAGGCGAAGAGATGACATCAATAAGGACACTCCAGAACCTTTACGATTACATTTATACGTGCTTTCAGAAGAAATAACCGGATGTGGCAACCTGGAAAGGCAAAACAAGAGGAGGACTAACAGGTTATAAAATATTTGTCACCGTTCTGAGATACTCGGGCCTTCCGGCCGCTTACTTCCTCCTAAGATTTGTCGCTTTTTACTTCTTCCTCTTTAATCCAAAGTCTTTTTCAACAATCTTTAAATTTTACAGGCAAAGATTTGGTTATGGATTTTTCAGATCTGTGAATTATGTGTACCGAAACTATTACAGGTTCGGCCAGGTTCTCCTCGATAAAATAGCATTGATGGCCGGTTTCGATGCAAAATTCAATTTTACTTTTGAAGGCGAGGAGCATCTCAGGAAAATGGTCAGTGAAAAAACCGGCGGACTGTTGATAAGCGCCCATATTGGAAATTTCGAAATGGCAGGCTATATGCTCGAAAGGCTTGATACCGATGTAAATGTGATCATGTTCGATGCTGAGCACGAAAAAATAAAAGATTACCTTGCGACCGTCGCAGACAGAAACTATAAGATCATAGTAATTAAGGAAGATAATTCACATATATACGAAATCAATAATGCATTCAGGGATAAGCAGATAGTATGCATCCACGGCGACAGGTTCCTAAGCGGAAGCAAGAAAATGAGGTCAGAATTCCTGGGCGAAGAGGCTTTTTTCCCGACCGGACCTTTTTATATGGCTATGAAATTTAATATACCGGTCTCTTTTGTCTTTGCAATGAAAGAGAGTAACAGAGACTATCATTTCTTTGCCTCCCCTCCGGTCTGTTACCGGCAGGAAGGCCAGCAGCAAAAAAGAGATGCAACAATCCTGAAGATCATTAAAGAGTATATTTGTGAGTTGGAGAAGATAATCAGGAGATATCCTGAGCAATGGTTCAATTATTATAATTTCTGGGAAAAGGATGGAGAGTAGGAAGCTTCTGCTAGTTTCTGCCAACAGGCATACGGAACCCTATCCCGTATATCCTCTGGGAATTTCTTATCTGAGCTCCTACCTTTCAAACACCATGCCCGGTCTTGAGATCTTCATCTTCGATTTTATGCTGCATTCTTATGAGGAATATAACAGTTTATTGAAAGAACTATCCCCGGATTACGCTGGCATATCATTCCGCAATATCGATGATGTCAATATTTACAGGAAGGAGAGTTTTATAAACCATTACAGAAATATAATAGCTCTGACACGCGAAAACACCAAAGCGAAAATAATTATTGGAGGATCCGGATTTTCAATTTACCCGAAGCTTCTTTTCGAAACGCTGGACCCGGATTTCGGAATATATGGAGAGGGCGAAGAATCTCTCCGCCAGCTGATAGTACGGATCGAAAATAAAGAGGATCCAGGCAATATCGGGGGATTGGTGTACAGAAAAGACGGTGTTGTGCTGGTAAACAGGAGGGATAAGCTACTTCCTGTGCCGGTGCTCGAATTTAACGGAGCCCTGGCTGATCATTACTGGCAGGAAAGCGGGATGCTGAACATCCAGACAAAGCGGGGCTGTCCTTATAACTGCATATACTGTACTTATCCTATCATTGAAGGAAGCAGGGTGAGAACCCTCGACCCGGGACAGATTGTGAAAACATTAACAGATCTTTACACAGGGAAGAAAATCGATTATGTATTCTTCACCGACTCTATATTTAACATCAGCAACGACTTCAATTATGAGCTGGCAGAACGTCTCATTGCTGCCAGGCTGGATATCCGGTGGGGAGGCTATTTTAACTTTACGAACATTGACAGACAGCTTCTTGAGAAGTTGAAACAATCGGGGCTTAAGCATATCGAATTCGGCACCGACACGATATCTGATACATTGCTCGGGAAGTATAGGAAGCCTTTTAAGGTAGAGGACATCTTGAGGATATCGGCATACTGCACGGAGCTCGATATTGACTTTGCCCATTTTCTGATACTCGGAGGTTATGGGGAAACGGATGATACCCTGATTGAAACCTTTGAGAACTCTAAAAAGATATCGAGGACAGTCTTTTTCCCTTTCATCGGAATGCGCATTTACCCGGGAACAAGGCTTCATGAGATTGCTGTTGAAGAGAAGATCGTTAGCGCTGACGACCCTGTACTTGAGCCGGTTTATTATGTATCGAAGCACGTTGACCTGAACATTTTAAAACCCAGAGCGCTGAGCACCGGCAAAGCATGGATCTTTCCCGACGACGACCTCGGAGATGTGATGAAGAGGATGAGGCAGAGGAATAAGAAGGGACCTCTGTGGGAATACCTTGTAAAATAGTATTTCGAAATTCGAATTTCGAAATTCGAAATGGTGCTTATAGAAAATTATACCTTTAAGTTAAGTTACAATCCAATGAATCCCTCCGGCTACACAATAATTGATCTGATTCCCCAGCGCCCGCCAATGGTAATGATAGATACCCTTGTTTATGCAGGGGAAAAGTCGGCAGGAGGGAAGCTCTTTATCAGTGAAACCAACCTGTTCTGTCAGGAAGGTTACCTTCAGGAGGCCGGGATGATAGAGTTCATTGCCCAGACGGCAGCTGCCTGGACAGGCTACCTGCAGAGGGAAGCAGGTAAACCGGTAAATCTTGGTTATATTGGATCTATCAAGAATTTGGTAGTCAGTTCACTGCCTGCGGTGAATACTGAGATCGCTTCTGAGATAGTGGTCGACAGTGAACTGCTGGGTTATACGATCATCACCGGAAAGGTTCTACAGTCAGGGAATGTGCTGATGCAGTGCGAGATGAGGATCAAGGTTGATACGACGCATCAGGAATAAATCACAAAGTACATTTTAGAAATTCCGTTAAACAGAAAAGTCCTGTTTTTTCTTTTGATTTATTGAAAAAATAATCTACATTCGTAGAGATTAATAAATAAATGTAGAGGAAATGTATCTTACAAACGCCGAAGAACAGATCATGAATCTGCTCTGGAAAATGGAGAAGGCTTTTTTACGTGATCTGCTGAATGAATTCCCTGAACCCAGGCCGGCTCCGACCACCATCATTACCCTGCTGAAGAGGATGATTGACAAGGATTTTGTCAGCTACAGGCAATGCGGGAACTCACGTGAGTATTATCCGCTTGTAAAGAAGTCAGCATATTTCTCGGATCATATCAACGGTCTGATCAGGGACTTTTTCAACAATTCAACTGCACAATTTGCATCCTTCTTTGCAAATGAGACTAACATGAGCTCAAAAGAACTCAGGGAACTCAGAGATATTGTTGATAAGAAGATTACGTCAAAAAAGACAAAAAAATGATAGCATATATCGTCAAATCAAGCCTGGGCCTTATAATCTTTTTCGTTATTTACTGGTTGCTGTTAAGGAAGGAAAAGCTCTTTGTCTTTAACAGGTTTTTCCTGCTTGCATCTTTATTCTTTTCACTGATATTGCCATATATCAGCATTCCTGTCAATTTGCAGGACAATACCCGGATAACTGATATCATTCCTTCACTTAATGCTTTCATACCCGCCGCATTCTCCATTGGAAATGAAACCGCCGGCGGCCCGGCTTCAAGTCAGTCAGCAGCTGAAGAGAATGCGGGTATAAGCGTCATTTATGCGATTCTGATCGTTCTCTATTCTGCAGGAGTGATACTTTTTCTTATCCGCTTTTTAAAGAATCTGTTCAAGGTCCTTGGAAGGAGCAAAATGTCGGAGAAAATCAGCTTCGATGGATACAGGATAGTTTTAACCGGTGATGCGACAGGTCCCTTCTGTTTCCTGAAAAGTGTTTTCCTGAACAGAGACGACTACCGCAATGGAAGAATCGATGAAGAAATGATCAGACATGAGGTACAGCATGCAAGGCAGCTTCATTCCTTAGATATTCTGTCTGTCGAATTCATCAGGATCATATACTGGTTCAATCCCCTCTGTCTTCTCTATGACTGGGCGATAAGGATGAACCATGAATACCTGGCTGACGATCCCATCATATCGGGAAAGTCAGATATTGAAAACTACGCCGAAAAACTGCTGAAGTTTGCAACATGCAGGAGCAGCATGCCACTAACCAGTGGTTCAAACCATTCTTTTACAAAAAATAGACTTTTAATGATGAGCATGAGGAGGTCAAAAGGCATTACGATCAGTATGAAATTATTGGCAGCTATGGTTCTGATAATGGTCTTTACGGTCTTTTTAAGCTTTAAGCAGTCGGATATAAAGCAGCTGGGCACTAGTATTCAGCAGCAGAAAGTGAGTGACCAGCAAATAACCGGGGGCGCTGGCCCGGTTCCAGGAGTTTTTGAGAATATCACATTCCTCGTCACTTTTGGAAAAGATGCCCCGACATCCTTTGGTGATGACGATTTTTTCCAGGTATGGTATTTCAGCATCCCTGCGGCTATGTCACAGCAGTTCTACATACGTGTTTTTGATCCCGATTGCGGAGGCAGCAATGATGAAATGCAGGGTGAATTCAACACGACGACCCGATTCTCCGTATATGGCGGTTATGGAGATAATCCGCGTCAGAACAGAGGATCTTCAGGAGTACTTAATACCGGAAATTACACGGATGGTATTCTGCTTGCTGTAAAGGATTTCGGCATTGAGCAGATGTTTGATGACAAGTATTATTCTTTCGGTCCTTTTAGTACCGCAAACGGTGAATACAACATCAAAAGCAATGCATATCTTTTCAAGGTGGTCTGCGAAGGGATCAGCGGGGATGACGGCAACCTGTACATGTATTTCATGAGCACTGATCCTGAAAGCAACATCCCTGTTGAGGGCATCAGTGCATTTACCTATGAGTATACCTTCAGGTTGTGGAATGATCTCAGGAGCGTATCTCATCTTTACCTGCATACCGACTCCGGGACTATCTGGATAAAGCAAAAGAACTTTGACTTGGATAACGATGGTAATATACTTATTGTATCAGCATACAAGCAGGGGCTGGCTGCACAAATCTCAGGAGAGGACAAGTGGGCTGAATCGAGAGTAGCCATAGAGCCCGGGGAGGTTGGCAGAATGCTTGAATTTCTGTTCCACAAAGATCAGGGCAGGCTGGTTAAAAATAACAATGTCACAGTATCCTTTGAAAACCAGTATGGGGAAGCAGTGCCAATTTTATTACAACAGTAAGAGGGAAATTACAGATTGACTATTTCGCTATAAACTAATTACTAAAACCTGATACTATGAAACGAACTACTTTAATTTATCTGACCATAGCACTGATAATCGGAAGCTGCACGCAGGAGAAAAAATATCCAATAGAAGGCACCTGGAACCTTGTTTATTCATCAAGGCACGATAACATGACTCAAATTAAAACCTGGTCCCATGAGTACTATACATTTGTTGGTTGCACCGATACTATGGGGGCTACAAATAATTTTAGTCTTGATAATTTTGGAGCCGGAACTTATAAACTTGATGGGAACAGATGTGAACAGACAACTATCTTTCATAATAACAAGAGCAGGATAGGTACGAAAAGAAGAGTTTTGATTGAACTCGTGAATGATACAATAATTCAAAAAGATCCTGTAGATGAAAAGTGGGAACTTCCGCAAATTTACAATATTGAGAAATATGTACGGTTGAAATAACTTCTAAGCCAGGAAGCAGGAACATAAGATAATTTCCTGATCAGGAAGGAGATTCTTCGCTTCGCTCAGAAAAATAAAATCCTGCCGCTTTCGCGGAAGGATTTTTTCTTTTGTCGGGGTGGCAGGATTCGAACCTGCGACCCTCTGGTCCCAAACCAGATGCGCTAACCGGGCTGCGCTACACCCCGTTTTACCAACCGTAGTTTTAACGAAGGTTGGCCGACCGCCGAAGCCTTCTTCGACATCCATAGCTTTAGCGAAGGATGTGGCGAAGGTGGTCTTTTCAGAGTCGCAAAAATAGAATGAGTTTTTCAATTATCATAGATAATAGTGGAGTAAATTATATATTTACTTTCAACACATTGATTTATAATAAAATCACATAATATATTAAGCCCCTGCAGGGCTTTACATCAATTTATGGTCTTCAGCCCGCGGTTTCGCCGGGGTTTATTCATATCACGCCCTTGCAGGGCTTTAGATTATTGGATAACAACCTGCCCATTGTTGCACTTTGAATCTGGAAAATAGATCACTCTTACCACATTGAGCATGAATGGAATGACCCTATTACAACCAAATTAATCCTTTGAGAATAATAAAATGCAATAATAGCCGGCTAAATTTGGTCAGTCCTTTCGGCTTTTACACAGAATTCCCCAGAATGGCAACTTAAAGTAGTTAATAGTTATGATCCTGAAATAAAATTGACTTTGGCTTCCGGAAGGTGTAACTTTGAATATTAAATCTTGAGCAATGGGAGAAATCTCAGGAGAATGGCCCTTTGTTGTCTGGATGGGCATAGTAGTTGTGATGCTTATTATAATTGGGATACGATATTATTGGGCAAGGAGAAATATGCCAAAGAATCCCGAGGATAAAAGAACAAATCGAAAAATTGCTTTGGAAACTCTTAAATTCTTTCTGGGAATAAAGGAAAAAACTGATGATGACATTTCTATGAAACATCATAGAGATGAAGGGGGTACTCTTTTTAAATAAAGTACTGCGAATGCTTTTATTCTGCCCCGTGGGACGTACTGGATTCGAACCAGTGACCTCTTGCGTGTCATCCGCCGACTGGCGGACTGAACCTGCTGAGCTAACGTCCCGTGAACGGCAAAGATAAAGAAAAGTCTGTATTCGTAAGTTCCTCAGACGATATGAAAATTCCTGTCGTGTCTTTAAGAAGATCCTGAAATAATTGTTAGCTTTCATTCATTAAAATATCGATTTATCGTTATGAATCGAAAGTTTATATATATATGTCTTTTTGCGGTCCCTGTATTTATTCTGGGATTTGCATTTATAAAAATGGATGATCCTGTTCCCGGCTATCTTCAAACCACTCTGAGACACATGGAAAACCTCGGCAGAGGGGTAATCGCAGTACGTATGCCCGGAGATTCTGTTTTTATCAGCTGGAGGATGCTGGGGACAGAACCTGATGACATTGTATTCAATTTATACCGGCAGAGCGCAACAGGGAAACCTCTCCGAATAAATAAGAAACCAATTGCAGACTGTACAAATTTCATCGATGCCGGTGTAAACTCTAAAACAGATATTTCTTATTTCGTTGAACCAATACTAAAGGGAAAAAAGCAGAAAAGGAGCAAACCGTTTACTCTTAAAACCGGAACTCCGGTTCAGCAGTATTTTTCAATTCCGATTAAAACTCCAAATGGATATTCGATAAACGATGGTTCCGTCGGAGATCTTGACGGCGACGGTGAATATGATATAGTGATTCATCAGTCGGGCAGGGGAATCGATAATCCTTCAACAGGCATTTCTGGAATACCGGTCTTCAAGGCTTATAAAATGGACGGCACTTTTCTATGGGAGATAAACCTGGGCCGTAACATCCGTGAAGGTTCTCATTATACCCAGTTCATGGTTTACGACCTCGACGGAGATGGCATATCGGAGTTTGCCTGCAAAACAGCTGACGGAACAATTGACGGACTGGGCAAAGTAATAGGCGATTCCGCAAAAGATTACCGTAACCTTGACCCGAACAGCGGGATATTTTATGGCAAGATCCTCGACGGACCGGAGTATTTTACGATTTTCAGCGGCAGAACAGGCCAAGCTCTTGCCACTACAGATTACGTACCAAACAGGTACCCTCTGAATGGTTGGAATGGTCATGGAGGTAA
>CAZXAM010000004.1:91377-128114 GCA_964638545.1 uncultured Rikenellaceae bacterium
GCAAAGATGAAATTGTTTATGGTTCAATGGTGGTTGACGATAATGGACAGGGACTCTTTTCGACAGGTTTCCGTCATGGCGATGCTCTTCATGTTGGCGACCTGGATGTGAATCGTCCGGGTTTGGAGGTGTTTGGCATTCATGAGATAGAAGACAAAACTACAGGTCCGGGTGCCGCCCTCTTTGATGCCCGAACCGGTGAAGTGCTTTACAGAGGATCGATGAACATCGATGTCGGGCGGGGTGTTGCAGCTGATATTTACCCCTCAAACCCTGGTGCCGAAATGTGGTTCAGCGGCTCCGGCGGACTTCTGAATCTTAAAGGGGAAAAGATAGGCGAAATGCCTTCATCTACGCAATGGCTCATCTGGTGGGATGGAGATCTTAGCAGAGAGCTTCTTGATGGGAACCGGATTGATAAATATATGTCAGGGCGACTCTTCACAGCAGAGGGCTCCGTTGCTGCCGCCGGTTCAAAGAACACACCTGTTGTCAGCGCTGACCTGTTTGGAGACTGGCGCGAAGAGGTGATATACCGAACTCCTGATAACAAGTACCTGAGAGTATATACGACAACAATACCAACAAATCATCGCCTTCGCACGTTGATGCACGATCCGCAATACAGGCTTTCAATTGCATGGCAGAATGTGGCTTATAATCAGCCTCCGCATACGGGCTTTTTTCTCGGAACCAATATGAAAAATGCTCCCGTGCCAAAAATCATACTTGCAGGTAATAGAAAATAACAATCCGGTTAACTTTAATAGTTTAACTTTACTTATCCATCTAAAAAGAATGAAATGAACAATCTAATTAACAAAGCTTTTTTAATTTTCATGATCCTTGCAGCAGTCGTTCTGCTTATAAATACTGAACCTGCAGTATCGCAGAGCTCAGGTTCTGTCAGACTTGCTTACGGCTATCCTGTTAATAATTCGGTTAAGTATTTGTCAACCAGTAGAATATTACAGAATATGGACATCAACGGCCAGATGATGTCCATTGATGTAAATGTAATACTCGGTTGTTCGGTAAAAGGTCCCGGGAAGGAGAACAATGATCTTGTCCTTGAGATTAAAGTTGACACTCTCGTGCAGACAGTTGATACTCCAGCCGGCCGTATGGGGGGTGAAATAAAGGAAGCTGACGGGAAATCTTTCAGAATGAAGATAAGTCCCACAGGAAAAGAGACAGACCTGACAGAAGCAGATCAGATAAAATATTTAAATTATGAGGGTGTATCCAACTCTCTTAAAGAGTCATTCACTGACTTCTTCCCCGATGTGCCCGCTGAAGCCATCGCACCCGGATATAAATGGCAATCGACCGATACAGTATCGAGCAAAACGACGTCAAATGCTATTTATATGATCGTAAGGTCTGATAATAAATTTGAAGGTTTTGAGAAGCTGAATGGAATAAATTGCGCCAGGATTTCTTCCGTATTCTCAGGTTCCAGAGATGTAAAAACACAAAACCAGGGGATGGATATAAAGATGAAAGGTCCGATAACCGGTACAGGCGAGCTTTTTTTCGCAACTGACAAGAGCTATTTTTTAAAACAGGTTGTCAGAATCAGAATGACAGGAGAAGTTGAGATTGCAACTCCTGAAATAATGAAATTTCCTGTGACCGTGGATCAGAGTTCTGTCACTGAAGTGAGAAATTAAGTTAGTTGTTGAACAATTTTCCGATGTGCTTGTTTCTGTGTTAAATTAAACCATGACATATGATAACTAAAAAAGTATTTTCACTTCTGTCTTTTATTATGATAACGGCCTCTTTATTCTCCCAGTCATCCTTCTACAATTTCAAGGTAAAGACTCTTGAAGGCAAGGATTTTGATTTTGCATCGCTTAAGGGGAAGAAAGTGATGATTGTAAACACTGCATCAAAATGCGGCTACACTCCTCAGTATGAGGATCTCCAGGTGTTATATGAGCAGTTTGGGAGCAAGTTGGTTATAATTGGATTCCCGGCAAACAATTTCATGAACCAGGAACCGGGGACAGCAGAAGACATAAGGAAGTTCTGCACCGACAAGTATGATGTAACTTTTCCGATGATGGAGAAGATCTCTGTTAAAGGAAATGATATGCACCCTCTCTATAAATGGCTTACTTCCAAAGAGCTTAACGGGGTAATGGATTCTTCTGTAAAATGGAATTTCCAGAAATACCTGATCGACGAGAACGGGAAACTGGTTGATGTCCTCTACTCGAAGGAAAAACCAGGAGCGGATAAGGTTATTGCATGGCTGGCAGCGAAATAGATGAAATTATAATGGGTTCTGGGTCCTTGGTCCTTGGTCCTTGGTCCTTGGTCCTTGGTCCTCGGTCTTAATATTTATACCCATATCAAGAGAACCGAGCACCGAGCACCGAGCACCGAGCACCGAGAACCGAGCACCGAGCACCGAGCACCGAGCACCGAGCACCGAGTACCGAGCACCGAGTACCCTGTACCTTTAAAATAAAAATGGGATAAACATTTTGGTCTCGTACATATACTGTATGTATCCGGGACCAAATTTTTTTATCATCTCCTTCTCTTCCAGCCTTGCCGTAAAATAGATGGCAAGGAGGTTGACAGCACCGCAGACGAGCTGTAGTTTCCCGGGATCTTTGAACA
The DNA here is from genome assembly GCA_964638545.1 of uncultured Rikenellaceae bacterium. GTDB lineage: Bacteria > Bacteroidota > Bacteroidia > Bacteroidales > VadinHA17 > LD21. The sequence goes on from CAZXAM010000004.1 coordinate 94,012, forward strand.
TAACTCCGGTGCCAAGGAGAAGAAGAGAACAATAGAGTGGATGACGGATATATTTATAAATACCTGACTTAACAATAACCGTAGTCCTTTCGATGTGGTTATCTTCAGGTTTGCCTTTTCTGTGAAGAGTAAGGTAACCTGCGATGCCGGGATATATTGATGCAAACAGAAACACCCATGAGATGACCTGGAACCCTGAAAAGGGATCTTTGAACCAGACTCTCCAGTTCAGCATTATCAGGATGAAAATGCTTTCAAACGAGAAAAACCTTGCAATGCCATGATACCGTTTCTCCCTGATTGAAAAATACCATGAGAAGATCAGTATGACTGCGGTGCCGATTGAAAGTGTTATGTAATTCATGATGATTTTGATTTACACTTATCCAGAAATTTGTAAACTTCAACCTGGGCCTGCAGCGGAATTTCTCCCGGCTTAACAAACCTGTTGGAAAGTTCCGGATCAATCTTACGGGCTTTCACGTTGTCGTGCCATAAAATGTCAAACATCTTCCGGAGCTCATTTCTCAGGCTTTTATCAAACACCGGGCACGTAACTTCGATCCGGTGTTCAATGTTCCTGGTCATCAGGTCGGCTGATGAGATATAGCACTCTTCGCTGCCTCCGTTGCAGAAGATCATCAGGCGGCTGTGCTCCAGGAAACGATCAACGATACCGATCGCCTTTATATTTTCACTGACATCTTTAAGTCCGGGTACAAGCGATATCATACCCCTGATAATAAGCTTTATATGAACCCCGGCTGCGCTTGCCTCATACAGATTATTTATTATTTCAGCATCTGAAATATTGTTCAGCTTCAGATAGATGTAAGCATTTTTTCCTGCTTTTGCATTTTTTATCTCATTTTCGATAAGAAGGTTCATTTTATTTCTGAGAGCGAACGGCGATAGCACCAGATGGTAATAATTATCTTTCTTGTAGTTGACGTTAAAGAAATTGAAAACTTTCTGAACTTCGTTGGTGATCTTAAGGTTTGTAGTAAGCAAAAGATGGTCGGTATAAACTCTTGCCGTGTCTTCGTTGAAGTTGCCTGTGCCTATTGCCGCATAGCGCTGGGTTGCATCGTCCTTGACACGTGTAATGAGCAGAAGCTTGGAATGCACCTTTAGTCCCGGCACCCCGTAGATAACCTTAACACCTTCTTCCTGCAGCTTGTTGCCCCAGAGAATGTTTGCCTCCTCATCAAACCTGGCCTGTAGTTCCACAACTGTTGTCACATGCTTGGCATTTCTTGCTGCATTGAGCAGGGCGTTAATGACGCTTGAGTTTCGGGCAAGCCTGTAAAGCGTTATCTGAATTGAAGTTACATAGGGATCAATAGATGCTTCCCTCAGGAGATCGATAAAATGATCAAAGGAGTGATACGGAAAATGAAGCATCACGTCTTTCTTTTTAATTGTCGAGAGGATGCTTTTTCCCGTTTGAATATCGCGATGAAGTACCGGTATGAATGGTTCAAAATAGAATTTCTTTTTTCCAAGCTTGGGGAACCTCATCAGATCCTTGAGGTTATGATATCGTTCAGCCGGAATTATGACATCGTCAGGCCCGAAGTTGAGCCTTTTTGTGAGGATCTTAAGAAACTCGTCAGGCATCTTTTTGTCGTAGATAAACCTCACCGGTGAGCCCCACTTGCGCTTATGGATACTCCTGGAGAGCTTTTCGATATAACTTTCGGATATATCGTCGGCTATTTCAAGCTCTGCATCTTTTGTAAGTTTGATTGTATATGCTGAAAAGTCGTCAAAGTCGAAGATGAAGAAAATATCCTTCAGGCCGAAACGTATTACGTCATCGAGATAGATAATATATTTGTCATCACCGATTTCCGGAAGTACAATAAACCGGGGCAGTACGTTTGTGGGGACTTCCAGAAGAGAAAATCTCTTCTTGTCTGATCCCTTTTTCTGAAGGATTATAGCCAGGTATATCGCATCGTCTGTAAGGTTTGGGAGCTCTGCATTGCTCTCTATTATAAATGGCATGAGCCGGGCTCTTACCTCCGTAACAAAATAATTCCTGATAAACTCTGTATGCTCAGGTTTCAGCTGTTTCTCATTCACAAAATGAATATTATGGCTGTCGAGTTCCTGGATTAGGGATGAATATATCTTCTCGAACCTGATGTTCTGTTCCAGGACTATCTCATGAACCTTCCTGAGCGTCGCTTTTGGATTATAACCGAGAACGTCCTTGGACTTTGATCCGATCTGCGACAATCTTTTCAGAGTGGCGACACGCACCCTGAAGTATTCATCGAGATTATTTGAATAGATACCGAGGAATTTAAAACGTTCGATGAGCGGAACATTTTTATTTTCGGCTTCCTGGAGAACCCGTTCGTTGAACGAGAGCCAGCTTATTTCCTTTGGTGTATAGGTTTTGCTCATTCCGGTCATTCGGGTTTTAGAAAATATTCTTTTTTGCCGGAATCCGGTTTTATCTCTGCCCATGATTTAACCTGGAATGAAATGCATACCACACTGGTTTTTGTCAGAAATTCGCATCCGTTTTTTGAAAGCCGGTCAGGTATCTCGGTAAAAGCAGGATTATGGCCGAACAGCGTAATAGTTTCAGTATCCCCGCTGACCTTTTCAAGGATCCTCAATAGATGCTTCAGGTCTGCCTTGTGGTAGAGGTTGCTGTCTAAAAGTATATTTTCGGGACTGACGCCGAATTCTCCGGCAAAAATTATTGCAGTTTCAAGTGCTCTGAAAGCAGGACTCGATATTATAAGTCCCGGATTGCTTTCCTTATCCCGCAGCCTCTTTGCCATCTCTTTCGAGATAATTTTTCCTTTGATAGTAAGCGACCTTTCGAAGTCTGATATCTCAGGAGCCTGATCCTCAGCTCGTCCGTGACGAACGAAAATTAATTTTTTCATAATATTTTCAATTTCCGAAGCTTGTACCCATGTTTCGTGCCTGTATAACAAGCGGATTGTCAGGATCAACCAGCTTAAGCTTTCCTGATACTTCAGCCAGCGGCACTGAAGTTATTTTGTTGTTTTTCAGCGCAACCATATTCCCGAAATCCTTTTTTGCAATCATATCGGCTGCCGCAGTTCCATAGCGGGTTGCCAGCACGCGATCCATGGGAGAGGGGGTTCCTCCCCGCTGGATGTAGCCCAGGACGGTTTCCCGGGTTTCAAGACCGGTCATTTCATATATCCTGTTGCTCAGATAATGTGCCACAGATCTTTCTTTTCCCGGATTCTTTATACCCTCCGCAACAACAACGATCGAATACGGTTTGTTTTCCTCGACCCGGTGCAGCAGATATTCTGCAATTTTCTCCTCTTTGTATGGGATCTCGGGAATCAGAATAACATCTCCGCCGCTTGCTATCCCTGAATAAAGAGCTATCCAGCCTGCGTTGTGACCCATCAGTTCGATCAGCATGATCCTCTTATGTGAGTTGGCCGTGGAATGAAGCCTGTCAATAGCTTCTGTTGCAATGTTTACGGCAGAATCGAATCCAAAGGTAAGGTCAGTACCCCATACATCATTGTCAATTGTTTTTGGAATTCCAACCACATTCAGCCCTTCCTGGGCAAGCAGGTTGGCAGTTTTGAGAGTTCCGTTCCCTCCGATGCATACCAGGCAGTCAAGCCCCATCTGTTCATAATGCTCGATGATAAGATCAGGTTTTCTGATATCGCTTTTCTTCTTCCCGTCGCTCTTGAAAGGTTTTTCCCTTGAAGTGCCCAGGATAGTTCCTCCCACTGTAAGTATTCCTGAAAGATCCTTTTCGGTAAGTTCATGGTATTCCTTGGTTATCATCCCCGTGAAGCCGTCGCTGATGCCAATTAGTTGCATTCCGTACTTGACAATAGCTGTCTTTCCTACACCACGGATAGCCGCGTTAATGCCCGGGCAATCTCCTCCTGCAGTCAGGATGCCTATTCTCATCCCGGAACTATTCTTGGCCATAGATATTGTATTTGATTTAACAAATTTAGCTTTTTCAGGGGATATTGAAAATAGTGCTAATTTTAGTGTTTTAAGATTTCTATCGATGGAGACCGATAATGTGAAACTCAGGGAAATAAAACCTGCTCTTGCAAATTACATAAGGGAAACACAGTCTCTTTTAAGGATGAAGCCTTTTCCTGATGACAAAGCGGTTCACGATATCCGCGTCTTAATGAAAAAGTGCAGAGCTGTTATGAGGTTGATATCCAGTCAGATAGATGAAGATTTTTTCAAACGTAATTATGAGGTATTCAGTGAAACCGGTCGCGTATTAAGTGCATGGCGCGACACTTCCGTTCACAGGAAGACGCTTAAGGATCTGAAGAAGAACCATCCGGGGATTTTTTCTTCGCTTCAGGCACATGAGAAACTGCAAGCCATGATGAAAAAGCCTCTTATTCCGGATGAGCCTGCTCCTAAAGTAGATGAAGATCTGAATAAAATCGAGACTATGTTGAATAAATCAGGTTTCAGGCTCAGGTTTCTGAAAATGGATAACCTTGATCCTGAAATACTTCTTAAAGAACTGGAGAGTTCATTTAAATTAGCTATGGATAAATTCCTGATCTGCAGGAATAATCCAAAAATTGAGAACATCCATATTTTCAGAAAGAAATCAAAGGATTTTCTTTATCAGCTCTGGTTCTTCAGACCTCTCAACCCTTCGGTTATCAAGTCGCTCGAAAAAAAGCTTGATGCCATGACTCAAAACCTGGGGAAGTTCAACGACCTGGCACAACTTATTATAAAACTTGAGTACAAATATTCAGGTGAAGCTGAACCGGCTTACCTTGATGAGCTTGTAATTCTTATACGGGAGGCCCAGGACAGATACTTGTTAAAAGTTTGGCCTGCAGCCCATAAGATCTTTCATCCGGGGAGGAAGCTTATCAATGTTCTCGGATTCAAGCTGCTGACAATTTGACCAGAACAAATTCCCTTATGGCGTGTTGGTTACAGAGTAATAATTTAAAATAGCACAAATCATGAAGAAAAACATGGGTAATCTCGACAGGTCCCTTAGACTCCTGGGGGCCGCTGTACTGCTGGTGCTTTATCTGCTTAATGTGATCTCCGGCACTCTGGCGGTCGTATGCCTTGTAATTGCGGCAATGCTTATTATTACAAGTTTTATAAGCTTTTGCCCGCTGTATGTCCCTTTCAGGATAAATACAAGGAAGAAAGAATAAGAGGATCAGTCAAGGTCAAGCAATTTCATGTATCCTGAGATCTCTGAATCAGGGTCAAGCCTGTTACGGAATTCATTTGTGTGTCTGTCGTAAATGTAGTCCTTTTGCCATTCCACTGCGTTTCTGACGGTTGATTCAATAGAACTGATAATATAATCAAGTTCTGAATTCTTCATTGTGGGGTGCAGTGAAAGCCTTATCCAGCCAGGTTTCAGTGAAAGGTCTCCGGCTTCTATCATATCGGTGATCTCCTTCGACTGCCTGATATCGACATTGAGAAGAAAATGCCCGTATGTGCCAGCGCAGGAGCATCCTCCTCTTACCTGGATTCCAAATCTGTCATTCAGGATCTTTGTGATCAGGTTGTGGTGGATACCATCAACGTAGAAAGAAATTACTCCAAGCCTCTCTTTGATATTTTCTGCCAGTATGTGGACTTCTTTGATGGTGCCGAGCCCTCTTAAAGCAATTTCAAGCAGCTGGTCTTCTCTTTTACGGATGAGATCCGTGCTCATTTTCTCTTTCAGCCTTACAGCCAGGGCAGCCCTTATGCCCTGAAGGAATCCGGGTGTGCCGCCATCTTCCTTCACTTCTATATCACTTATATAACTGAATCCTCCCCATCTGTTCGTCCATTTAACTGTCCCGCCTCCGGGTGTGTCAGGGGTCGTGTTCTTATACAATTTTTTATTGAAAACCAGTACTCCCGCGCTCCCCGGACCACCAAGGAATTTGTGTGGAGAAAAGAAGATGGCGTCCAGTTGCTGCATCTTATTTTCCGGGTGCATATTGATGTCAACATATGGGGCGGATGCGGCAAAATCAATAAAGCAAAAACCTTTATGCTCGTGCATTATCTCGGCAAGCTCGTAATACGGCGGGAAATAGCCAGTTACATTGGAGCATGCAGAAAAAGAGCCTATCAGAAGAGGACGGTCAAGGTATTTTAGGATCTCTTTTCTAAGCGAATCCGGATTTACGGTCAGGTCTTCATTGGGCTCCAGTAGGACCACATCTGCGAGTGTTTCGAACCATGACGTATGATTCGAGTGGTGTTCAGTGTGTGTCAGGAATACGACCGGACGCTTTTTGTTGGGAATATCCTTGCACGATGTATATTCACCTGAAGGGAATGCACAGTAATGCAAAGCCTGTTCGGGGACTTTCAGACCAAGTATTCTCTGCAGTTTGGCAATTGCAGAAGTCATCCCTGTTCCCGTAAACAGCAGGATATCTTCACTGTCTGCATTCACATGTTTCTTTACAATCTTCTGTGCCTGATGATATGCAGTTGTCATAGCAAGACCCGTGGTTGAAGATTCAGAATGAGTGTTGCCTATCACCGGACCTATCTCTTCTGTCATCTTCTTCTCAATAGGAGCATATAACCTGCCGCTGGCTATCCAGTCAGCATAAACCAGCTTTTTAAGTCCGTAGGGAGTCTTTATTTCAGCATTGGTACCAACAATATTCCTGCTGAAAGCGCTGAAATACTTTTCAAGGTCCTGCATTGATCTGTTACTGGGTTTGAGGCCACAAAAATACAGATTACTATTGAATTATTGACAATTGTATGCATAAGTCATATGAGCTAATTTATAATGTTTCTAAACAAGTAATATATGCCAGATTGTTAATTATTTAACAGAAGAAGGAGAGGTAAATGCATTATGAAACATATAAATATGTATATACATGGATATCTTCTGATTTCTTTTTTACCTACATTAGCACATTACATTTACATTTTATGGCTAACAGACGGGAATTCATCAAGATTTCCTTATACGGAGCCGGCATTCTTGCTGCAGGCGCCGGAACTTACAAAGTGATAAAAGCTTTGTCTAAGGAGGAAGAAGAAGAAATCAGGAATAAGGTAATTGATTTGAAACGGACTCCGACTTATTGTGAGGTTTGTTTCTGGAAATGCGCAGGTTGGGTTTACAAAAATCCGGATGGCTCTATATGGAAGATTGAAGGCAACGAGGATGATCTCAATTGCAATGGGAGGTTATGCCCGCGCGGTACGGGAGGAATAGGCATGTATTATGACGGGGACCGGCTGAAGACTCCCCTCATAAGAACTGAAGCAAGAGGCAAACAGGTATTCAGGGAAGCTTCATGGGATGAGGCTTTTACCTATATCTCTGAAAAGATGCAAAAAATTGCAAAAGAGCACGGTCCTGAATGTATTGCACTCTTCACGCACGGTTCAGGGGGCAAATATTTTGGCGATCTCCTGAAAGCATTTGGATCAACAAACGTTGCTGCTCCATCCTATGCACAATGCAGAGGACCAAGGGAAGTGGGCTTTACAGCAACATTCGGGGAAGGACTTGAATCTCCGGAACCTACCGATATCCGCGATACAAAATGTCTTGTTCTGATCGGCTCTCATATTGGTGAAAACATGCATAACGGTCAAGTGCAGGAGATGTCGGATGCAATAGATAAGGGAGCAGTGATCATTACTGTCGATCCCAGGTTCTCAACTGCTGCAGGCAAATCAAAGTACTGGCTGCCGATCAAACCTGCAACCGATATGGCTCTGCTGCTCTCATGGATACATTTAATCATAAATGAGGAGCTGTATGATAAGAAATACGTCGAAAAATATACCTATGGCTTTGACCAGTTGAAGGAAGCCGTAAAAAACTATACACCTGAGTGGGCTTATGGCATTACCACAATCAAACCGGAAATAATCAGGAAAACGGCAAAAGAAATGGCTGATGCTTCACCTTCAGTGATTGTCCATCCCGGCCGACATGTTACATGGTATGGAGACGATACTCAGAGAAGCAGGGCTATCGCTATTCTGAATGCCCTTCTCGGAAGCTGGGGCCGTCGCGGAGGATTTTTCAGGCCAGAGACTTTTGAAATGCCGACATATCCTCACCCTGAATTCCCTGAACCCCGAAAAACATGGAGAGATGCTTTTCCCGGAAAGTATAACCTGGCAGATCTTGCTCTTGCCAACGGAATTTGCGAAGCCACTATACCTGTAACAACCCGTGATTGCTCTTTTAAAGGATGGATTGTCAACGGAACAAACCTGATTGAAACTTTACCAAATCAAAAACAGACTATCGAAGCTATCCAGAATCTCGATCTTCTGGCCGTAGTGGATACGATGCCTATGGAGATAACAGGCTGGGCCGATGTTATTTTACCTGAATGCACATACCTTGAGAGATATGATTCAATCAGAACAGGTCCTGGCCGCATACCCCAGATTGCATTGAGAATGCCGGCTGCTGAACCGGCATATGATTCGAAACCTGCATACTGGATGGCCCGTCAGCTTGCCATTAAACTTGGTCTTGAAAAATATTTCCCGCATGAGAATTTAGAGGATCTTCTTGACTGGCAGTTGAAAGAGACTGGGTCCTCTCTTGAGGAGATGAAGAAAATTGGTGTAAAATCTTTTCCGAGAACTGCTGACGACCTTTATTTCTCTGATGACGAGGAGTTTGAATTTTTTACCAATACCGGAAAGATCGAACTCTATTCAACCTCATTCCTGAATGAGGGTTTCGATCCTGTGCCAGCATATACTGTTCATCCTGAGCCGCCTGAAGGCTTCTACCGTCTTATTTACGGAAGAGCGCCGATGCATACATTCAGCCGGACTTCCAATAATCCGAATCTTTTTGATCTCATGGATGAAAATTTTCTCTGGGTAAATCCTAAAGTTGCAAAGTATTGGGGTCTTAAAAACAGTCAGGAGATATTTCTTGAGAACCAGGACGGAGTCAGAAGCCAGTTCCCTATCAAAGTACGAATAACAGAAAGGGTAAGATGGGATTCTGTTTATATGGTGCATGGCTTCGGACATGCCGACAAAAAGCTCAGCCGTGCATACGGCAGAGGCGCCAGTGATACCAAATTAATAACCAATGTCATGTTGGATCCCATTATGGGTGGCACCGGTATGAGAGGCAACTTCGTCACATTTATCCTTGACAACGCAGAAACGGAGGTGGCATCATGAGATACGCGATGGCAGTTGATACAAGGAAATGTGTGGGATGCAGCGATTGCGTCGTAGCATGCCAGACAGAGAACAATGTTCCGATCGGCTATTGCCGCGAATGGGTTGTGGAGGTGACTGACGGCACATATCCGCAGCTGGAAATGGAAATCAGATCAGAGCGATGCAACCATTGCGCCAATGCCCCCTGCGTTCGTTGCTGCCCCACCGGGGCGAGCCATATAGTGGAGGGAGGAATTGTCCTGGTAAAACCTACGGAATGCATCGGGTGCGGAGCCTGTATCGCATCCTGTCCCTATGATGCCAGGTACCCTCATCCCAAGGGTTATGTCGACAAATGCACGTTTTGTATCCACAGGATAAAAAACGGAATGCAGCCTTCGTGCGTCGACGTCTGTCCGACAAAATGCCTCTATTTCGGAGACCTTGATGATCCTAACAGCAATGTTTCCGTTGTGCTGAAGAAGAGAAAACACAAGACTCTCATTCCTGAAGCCGGTACGGATCCTAAACTCTATTTTTTAATCTAGTTCTAATATAAAGAGATATATGAATGAAGAGATAATTGTCAGCGGAAGGATGAACCCTGCGGTTGATCCCACCCTGCATATATGGCACTGGCAGATACCTCTCTATCTGTTCCTGGGAGGTATGGCTGCAGGCATACTCATTATAGCAGCGCTTTACTATATCAGGGGCAGGGAGAAAGATTACAAAACTGCTGTCCGCATTACTCCATTCCTGGCTCCGGTCCTTCTCGTTTTGGGCTTGCTTGCGCTGTTCCTGGACCTTAGGCATAAACTTTTTTTCTGGCAGCTCTATACAAATATCAAGTTGCAGTCGCCGATGTCGTGGGGAGCGTGGACCCTGATGGTAATCACACCGGTTTCATTTATATGGTGCGCTCTTCATATACGGGAAATTTTCCCAGGGTGGGACTGGAAGTATAGATGGCTGATCGGTCTTGAAACATTTTTCAACAAGTATAAAAAAGCGCTTGCGTGGGTGATGCTAATCTATGGGATAATCCTGGGAATTTATACAGGCATTCTGCTTTCTGCATTCAATGCAAGACCACTGTGGAACACATCAATACTTGGTCCTTTGTTTCTTGCTTCAGGATTATCTGCGGGTACCGCAGCAACCCTGATAATGTCGAAGAACAGCGAAGAACGAATGCAGTTTGCCCGTATTGATCTGGTAATGATTGGCATAGAGCTATTCCTGATCATCCACATGTTCATGGGATTTCTTGCCAGCACACAGGTTCAGATCGAGGCAGCCCGGCTTTTCCTGGGAGGACCTTATACAACAACATTCTGGGTATTTGTAATTCTCCTTGGTTTGCTAATCCCTGCTGTTCTTGAAATTATGGAGCTGAGAAAATTCCATATTCCGCGGATAATTCCTGCAGTAATGGTAATTTTCGGAAGCCTGGTTCTCAGATTTATAATAGTATATGCAGGACAGATGAGCAGGTGGCTTTATTAAAGGCGACCGGCTACCGGCGACAGGAAGATTAGCCCGACGCTTTTAGCCGCCGAAGTTTTAACCAAGGTGGCCCGACGCCCGACGCCTTAAAACGATTAAATGCAATTTTAACAGATATATCTATGACTGAAACAAAATCGATCAGGAAGACTAAGTACCTTAATCCGTATATCGGAGGGGTATTGCTTGGTCTGGTACTCCTTTCCGCAAATTTCATTGCAGGACGCGGACTCGGAGCAAGCGGTGCAATCAAGAGCACAATAGTGGCTACAATGACAACTGTTGCTCCTGCTGCCTCGGAGAAATCAGGATTTGTCAGGGAATTCCGGGAGTCTCATGGAGGAAACCCTATGAAGACATGGCTCGTCTTTGAGATGCTTGGAGTGCTGGTCGGAGGTTTCCTTTCGGGGGCTATAGCCGGGCGCCTTAAATTCAAGGTTGAGCATTCGCCAAAGATCACATCGAGAAAAAGATTGCTACTGGCATTGACAGGAGGAGCCTTGTTCGGCTTCGGCTCTCAGCTCGGAAGAGGCTGCACGAGCGGGTCTGCACTGAGCGGAATGGCTGTGCTCTCGCTTGGAGGATTCATAACTATGATGGCTATCTTCGGAACTGCATTCGCCCTTGCATTTTTCTTCAGAAAAAATTGGATATAATAACCGATTGCATGATTGCACGATTGCACGATTAAATAATATAAAACATGGGACCATTAGCAATTAACGAAATAATATCAGAAAATACCAATCTCTTCCTGGCATTCATTATCGGGATTGGTTTTGGATTTGTACTGGAGAGCAGCGGATTTTCATCAAGCAGGAAACTCGCGGGTGTATTTTACGGATACGATACCGTTGTTCTCAAGGTGTTCTTTACAGGAGCTATAACCTGTATGCTCGGATTGTTGTTTTTCAGCCTCTTCGGATGGGTAGACCTTAGCCTCGTTTACATTAATCCAACTTATCTCACATCTGCTATAGTGGGAGGAGTTATTATGGGTGCAGGTTTCATCATCGGAGGCTTTTGTCCCGGCACAAGCTTTTGCGGAGCAGCAATAGGAAAGATCGACGGGATTGTTTTTGTTGTAGGTTTGTTCCTTGGTGTGCTGATCTTCGGACTTGGATATAACCTGTGGGATGAACTATACCTGGCTAAAAACCTTGGCGCACCAAAGATCAGTGAATCTCTTGGGATGAGTGACGGCGTTTTTGCCCTTATTCTTATTATTATTGCTCTTGCTATGTTCACGGTGGGAGAATGGGCCGAGAAGAAATTCCCCCGCGAAGAATATTAGAATTTGAAAATTTGAGAATTTTAAAATTTTAAAATTTGAAAACTTGAAAACTTGAAAATATACCATTATGAAACCACGAATTTGGCTTGCTTTATTTATTATTCCTTTGGGACTGATAATTGCTGCGGTTCCGCAGAACACAACAAAACCTTATAAGCTGACAGCCGACCAGCTTCTTGCTGAGGCGAATACAAGGACGCAATTTGTATCGCCTGAAGCAGTTGCAGACATGGTTGTGAACAAGGATCCCCTGCTCCAGCTCATTGATGTGAGAAGCCAGGAGGAATTTGAAAAATTCAGCCTTCCCGGAGCCATAAATATTCCGTTGGCAGACTTGCTTTCAGATCAGCATACCGATATTCTGAACCAGGATCTGAGAATGAATGTATTCTATTCAAACGGGACACTTCAAGCCAATGAAGCATGGATGATAACCAGGCAACTTGGATACACTAATAATTATGTTCTTGAGGGCGGACTTAATTACTGGTTCGATTCAATATTGAATCCTGAGAAGCCTTCTTCCACAAGTTCTGATGAGGAATTCGCGAAGTATGACTTTCGCAAAGGGGCAGGGCAGGCTCTGGGTGGAGGATCTGCAGTCCAGAATGAGCAGTTGCAGGTGAGCCCTGCAGCCAAACCAGTCATTAAGGCAGTTGCCAAAAAGAAGAAAGCATCAGGCGGCTGCTGACAGCAAAATGACGAGGATGATTTCCGGTGTTATCCTGGCCGGAGGCTCAAACAAAAGATTCGGCGGGATCACAAAAGCCTGCCTGAAGATTGACGGTGAGAAGATAATCTCCCGGATAATCAATACTATCAGCAGCCTGTTTGGAGAGATCATCATCGTTACAAACACACCGGATGAATTCGGTGAGTTCACCAGTTGCAGAATAACAGTCGATCAGATTAAAAATGCCGGTCCGTTGGGAGGTATTCATTCAGCATTAAAAATTACAAGTGCAGATGCAATCTTCGTGTTTGCCGGTGATATGCCATTCCTTGACCGGAAGATTATCGTGGAGCAGATTGAAGCTTTCGGTACCGGTCAATCCGATATTCTGATTCCAAAAGCAGGGGAACTGGTTGAGCCGCTGCATTCAATTTACAGGAAATCAGTTATGGAAAAACTGGAAAGGTTTTTATCGGAAGGAAAAACCAGGGCAGTGAAGGATTTTCTTTTACAAATGAATACCGGCTATTTTCATATAGAGGAGTCTGAAGCAAATTTAAAGGCTTTTACCAATATCAATCAGCCTTCGGATCTCCTTAAATATTGATCCTGCCTCTTCATTTTCCTATTATGGCATATTTATTGGTAGAGGTTCTATTAAAAATACTAATTTTATACTGAATCTAAATTTCTTTAATTATGAAAAAAGGTTTTTTATCACTGGTCATGGTTATTGCTCTCTGCGCAAATTCAATTGCCCAGAATGTTTCTCCTCAGAAATCAGACCCTGTAGGTAAATGGAAGTTTGAAGCTGCCACCGCTCCCGAAGGATATACTTCAGGCACAATGGTTTTCAGTGTTGCTGAAAACAAGTATTCAGCCGGCATAATGTTCACCAATTTTGAATATAAGTTTCCTGGTGAAAAGATAAAAGTTGAAGGTGATTCTGTCTCTTTCGTCGTTTCACTTGAAGGTCAGCAGATTGAGGTAACCCTGAAAATGGAAAGCCCCGCAAAAATGACAGGCAGGGCGGTCTACCCTGAAGGCACTATACCTCTCGTTCTGACCAGGCTTCCAAATTAGGGCGCAAGAAATATTCCATGTATTCCCGCAGATTCCGACGATATTCGCAGATTGTAAAAATCGGCGGTTATCTTCGAGATCTGCGGGAACCTTTTAATAACCCGGCCTGATGAAGAAAACCCTGTCAATTCTACTTTCAATTTTGTTTATTACCTGCATTTCTAAGGCGCAGATAATAAACAAGGAGCCTCTGAGTGCACGTGTAACTGGCTATAAGATAGATGCAAGGCTTGATCCAGTAAAAAAAACTATTGCTGGGAAGATGGAAGCTTTCTGGATCAACACTTCAAACGAAAAAGTGGGTGAAGCTCAGTTACATTTGTATATGAACGCATTTAGCAGCTATAGAACAACCTTTTTAAAAGAATCTAAAATTTCATCGGGCGTAAAAGAATCCGATTATGGCTGGATAAAAATAATATCGATGTCCGATAGAAATGACACTGATCTGGTCCGCCATATGCATTATATAAGTCCTGATGATGGTAATCCTGACGATAATACAGTCTTGATGGTGAATCTCCCTGAGGGTATACTTCCGGGAGACACGCTATTTATTAATGTCAGTTTTGAAACCAAACTCCCCGCTTTTTCTTCAGTTCTTTCTTCAGCATTGATGAGATCGGGATTTAATGATGATTTCTTCTTTGCAGCGCAGTGGTTCCCAAAATTCGGCGTCTATGAAACACCGGGTATGAGACAAGTAATCAACGGCGGATGGAATTGTCATCAGTTCCATGCTGAATCCGAATTCTATGCAGATCCAAGCTTATATGAGGTAAACATCACCGTTCCTGATGAATATGTTGTCGGATCAGGAGGGATGCTTATGAATGAATCTGAATGTGATGATAATAAATCATTTAAAACCCTGAGCTTCAGGGCTGAGGATATAGTTGATTTTGCCTGGACAGCATGGCCTGGATATCAAGTTTTTACAGATCAATGGAAGCATGTTAAAATAACTTTGCTCCTCCCCAAAGAAAGATTGGAACAAGTAAAAAGACAATTTGCTGCTGTTACAAACACCCTGGAATATCTCAATGAGAATGTCGGACCATTCCCATGGTCGCACCTTACTTTTATCGATCCCCCTGCAGGCTCTGCTCATTGCGGTGGTATGGAATATACTACGCTATTCACTTCCCAGTCGGCTGATTACATGCCGGATTTTATCCATTATCCGGAGATGGTAACCGTACATGAGTTCGGGCATGCTTATTTCATGGGAATCCTTGCTTCAAACGAATTCGAGGATCCATGGATGGATGAAGGGATCAATTCATTCTGGGAAGCGAGGATAATGGATCATTACTGGGGAGAAAAATCAGGAATGATAGATCTTCCTTATCTCAAGATTGCTGATAAGACAACGGCACGTTCATCTTATGTTTATTCGCCTAACCGCCAGGTTGTCAGCAATAAGGAAAATTCCTGGAACTATCCACTCGGGACATATTCAATGATGTCCTATATGAAGGCTTCAACCTGGCTCTTCACTTTAATGGGAATTATCGGGGAAGAGACCATGAATGACGTCTTCAGAGAATACTACAAACTGTGGGCTTTCAAACATCCTGCCCCTAAAGATTTTATTAATGTTGTAAACGATGTCGTGAAGAAAAAACATGGAGAAAAATTCGGACCTGATATGAACTGGTTTTTCGATCAGACGCTTTACGGCACCGGAATCTGTGATTACAAAGTAGCATCTTTCAGGAGTTTTAAACAGGATACCTCAAAAACAATTGCATCTGAAGGAGATACTACGGTAAGTATTGTAAATCCGCCTGACTCATTGTACATATGTACTGTAAACCTTATACGAATCGGAGAAGTAATGCTGCCGGTTGAAGTTCTTGTGCATTTTGATGACGGACATGAAACTCTCTTTAACTGGGATGGCAGGGACCGTTATAAAATGCTTGAAGTCCTGAGCAGCAGTGAGATAATCTGGGTGAAAATTGATCCTGAGTATAAAATCAGGATGGATGTGAACTTCATAAATAACTCACTCAGCCTTAAACCCGACCTGGTGCCTGTGCGACGCATTACCAACAAGCTTATTTCATTTCTGCAGTTTTTCATCAGCGCCTTTTTATTATAAATCAATTCCCCATGAAGATATTTAAAGCCCTGGCAACCGGCTTCTGCAAGACACTGAAAGCGTGGAAAGGAATACTTCTGATCTGGTTCGGGTCATTGCTGACCGTCTCACTTATCGCCCTGCCTATTAAAGGATTTTTAAAATCAGCATTTGGCAGCAGCATGATCACTGAAAGACTCAGGGATGGTATTGATTTAGAAGTACTTGGAGATATAGGCTCCGGATTCAGAAATCTGTTGTCGTCATTTCCAATTGGATTATTGCTGTTGATTGTGACCGGAATATTGCTCGGCGCATTTTTAAACGGAGGAATTTTCAACAGCCTGAAATATGCCGGTGAAAAATTCTCATTCTCAGAATTTTTCAAGGCTTCATCAAGGAATTTCTGGTCTTTCCTCATTATTTCAGTGCTCATTAGTGTAACGTTATATTTTATCTCTGTATTGATTATCGGTCTTCCCCTGGTGTTTGGACTGAACGGGGCCTCAGCAACCGGGAAACTGCCGGTCTTTACAGCTGTCATCTTTCTCTCTCTCTTTATTCTGGTTTCACAACTGTTCATTCTTGCAGCTGATTACGCAAGAGCATGGCATGTAACACAGGAAAGACAGTCTGCATTCAAGGCCCTTGGATTCGGATTAAGCAGAACATTCGGAACTTTCCTTTCTTCGTTCACCATGATGCTTGTGCTTTCTCTCGTAATGGCACTTTTTTCGTTTGTAGTGATGAAACTGCTTTCCGGTTGGATACCACGAACAGGAGGAAGTGTATTCCTGCTTTTCGTGATGTCTCAGCTCCTGTTTTTTATTAAATCAGCGTTGAAGGTCTGGAGGTACGGAAGCGTTACAGCGCTTAAGGAGATCAATGATACAAAAGTGCAGAAAACAACTATAAATGATTTTAATGCAAAAGTAATTTCAGTATAATCTCATAATCGTTTAAGAATATGGCAACAAAAGAAAACCCCGGATTTTCTGACCCGAATGTTAAGCCGGATGAGAAGCTTATATTCTCGAGAATCGGTGATAAAAAAAAGCTCTGGCAGACGATAATGGCTCATATTTCCGATAATTATAAGGAAATGGAAGGCAGTTGGAATTATTACAACGACGGGAAGCAATGGCTTTTTAAAATGGTTCATAAGAAGAAAACGATCTTCTGGAGCAGTATTGCGGAGGGCGGTTTCAGGATCACTTTCTATCTGGGAGGCAAGGCTGAACCTGTCATAGTCGCAAGTGACCTCTCCGATACAGCAAAGCAACAGTACCTGATCGGTCAGAGATTTGGTAAGATCCGCGCAATAACTGTCATTGTGAATGATATGTCTGATGTAAGCGAAGTTAAAAAGCTTATCGCAATTAAAGTCCGGCTGAAATAGAGAAGTGTTATAGCTCCTCATAATATTAAACAGAAAAACAGTGAGGAAGAAAGTATTTTTTATTCTGATCTTTTTTTCCCCTTTTATAGGGAATTCTCAGGATCTGGATATCAGGCTGCTGAGGTCAATATATTCTCCTGAACCGCTGAACTCAGATGGATTCTTCAGGTTCACATCCAATTCAGAAGCGTATATAGCTGCCGGCATTCCTGTCGGTTTAGCTGTCGCCGGGTTGATAAGGGATGACCAGGATATGCTTAGGAACGCAATAGTAATGGCAGCCGGCGAAGCGCTCAACGAAGGATTAAAGTTTGGCCTTAAATATTCTATAAATCGCAAGAGACCTTTTGAAACCTATTCAGATATCCAGCGTAAAATTGATGCCGGCGGTCCTTCTTTTCCTTCGGGTCATACCTCAAGCGCTTTTGAAACAGCAACATCTGTAAGCCTTGCCTATCCCAAATGGTATGTAATTGCACCCTCTTATGGTTGGGCTGTAACGGTAGCATATTCACGGATGCATCTGGGTGTTCATTATCCTTCTGACGTGCTTGCAGGAGCAGTTATCGGTGCAGGATCGGCATACCTCACTTATAAAATCAATCAGAAGCTGAATATCAGGAAACGGCCCAAGCCGTGCAATTGTCCTAAATAATCGTGCAACCGTGCAATCGTCCTATTTCGCTCTCTCGCCCGATCCCTGACGCCAGACGCCTGATAAGTATAAATACCACACATAAATAGGTCTTAAGTGTCTTACTACTGTTATCGGTGATTGGTATTTTTGTGTGAATTTATTAACAATAGCTAACAGGCAGTAAATGGAGAAATACTATGATATGCTCATGACGGATATCAGATTTGAAGAGGGTCTGAATGCGTGCATGAATTGTGGAGTCTGCACTGCTATTTGTCCTGCTGCCGAATTTTATGATTACGATCCAAGGAAAATTGTCGACATGGTACAATCGGGTGATAATGAAGAGATTGAAAAACTTCTGAAATCTGAAACAATCTGGTATTGCGGAGAATGCATGTCGTGCAAGACCAGGTGCCCGAGAGGCAACACTCCGGCTTTTATTGTTATGTCGCTGAGATCCCTTTCACAGAAACTGGGATTTTTCACTGAATCTGAGAAGGGAAGACAACAGTTTGCGATCAAGAGAACTGTCGGCGAGAATATTTTCAAGTATGGATATTGTGTCGCAACTTATGCTGTTAGTCCGGAGATGCATAAGGAACAGGGACCTATCTGGGATTACATCATCGATAATACAAAAGACATTTATGAACGGCTGGGTGGAAATATTGATGAGCTGGGGGAAGGACCATTGAGAAAGATCCCGGAAGACACCAAGGAGGAGCTCAGAAGGATCTTTGAAGTCACCGGAGGTACTGAGCTATTCAATACTATCGAAAAATATTCGAAGGACAAGGCAGAAGAAATGGGTCTGGAATATAAAGATGAAGGCATTGATAATGAATATTTTAACGAGGTATTTAAGGCAAACAGCAAGAAGCATACTCTTTAATGAAGCCATCTCATTATGAAAGAAGAAGGGAAAAAAAGAATATGGTCTGATTACCAGAAAGAGATTGCCGATGATCATTTCTTTTATGTCAGATCATGTATCCGGCAAAGCTTTTTCCCCGGATCCGAACAGTTCTTTCTTAATTTCATGAGGAATGTTCTGGGAAAAGATGTATTCGAGAATCCTTCACATACATCATGTACAGGGATAGGGTACCATGGTGATATAGTCCCCCTGAGAACTATCATGGCTGTTGTAGCCCGCCATTTTGCCCTGATGAAAGAAACAGGATATAAAAATATTGCTATTTCATGTGTCACATCGTTTGGTATTTATACCGAGATACTTGAGACCTGGAAGCATTTTCCCGCTGAACTTGATCAGACAAGGGAGGATCTGTTCAAGGCTACCGGCCGGGAGTTTGATGTACCGGAGAATGTAGCGCATACAAGCGATATAATCTATAAATTCAGGAATGAGATCTCCGCAAAAGCGAAATACCCTCTTGTTAACAGAAAAACAGGAGAGCCCCTGAATTGTGTGGAACATATCGGCTGCCATTATGCAAAGATGTTCCCAAAGCATGGTGTCGGAGGAGCAGAATTTCCAAATGTTCTGAGCGGAATGATAGAATCATGGGGTGGAAAAGTTATCGATTACCCTGAAAGAAGACATTGCTGCGGTTTTGGCTTCAGGCAATACCTTGTACAGGCTAACAGAGGGTATTCTCTTTCCAATACCGTGAAAAAATTCAATTCCATGCAGCCATTCAATCCTGACCTTGTCCTGACCAACTGTCCGGGATGCAATATGTTCATGGATAAATGGCAATATACCGCGAAGGAAATGGATGGCACCGTGTATGGTGAAAACGGTGAATCAATACCGGTGCTTACTTACGAAGAACTTGCAGGGCTGGTGCTTGGATATAATCCATGGGATCTTGGACTGCAATACCATATGGTTCAGTCTGAACCTCTTTTTAGAAAAATGGGAGTGGAATTCGATCCTGATGATAAATTCAGGACCAAGGATGGAAAACAGATGCCTGTTCCAAAGAAACTGATAAATGCATAATGTTGAAGGTAAGATAATAGTGATCGGAAGCGGCGCTGCAGGGATGGAAGCCGCTGGTCAGCTCGCAAACGCCGGCTGCCAGGTTACAATCGTAGAAAAAGATCCGGAGATTGGAGGCCATGTCAAAAACTGGTATCATCTTTTTCCCGACAGGCGCAACAGCTCGGAGGTGATCGATTATCTTGAACAGAAGATTAACCACAGGAACATTACACTTCTGACAAAAACTTACATTGAAAAGATTCAAAAGAAATCAGAATCCTTTGTTCTGCAGACAGGAGATGGACTTGAAATTTATGCAGATGCTGTTATTCTTGCTACCGGCTTTGACCTTTTCAGGAGCGAGCGTAAAGAGGAATATGGTTATGGTATCTACGACAATGTCATTACTTCAGCCGATCTCGAGGAAATGTTCAGGAAGGGTAAAATCCTGAGACATGACGGTCAGGTACCGCAGAAAATAGGATTTGTTCATTGTGTGGGATCCCGGGATGAGAAAGCAGGTAACCTCTATTGCTCAAAACTTTGCTGTGTAACAGCTGTAAAACAGGCTATGGAGGTAAGGGAAAAACTTGAAACATCACGGGTGTTCTGCTTCTATATGGATATGAGAATGGGCGGC
Source organism: uncultured Rikenellaceae bacterium (assembly GCA_964638545.1). Lineage (GTDB taxonomy): Bacteria > Bacteroidota > Bacteroidia > Bacteroidales > VadinHA17 > LD21. Next base: position 114,452 of record CAZXAM010000004.1, read on the forward strand.
GCATATTATGAAGAGCTATACAGGGAATCCCAGGAAAAGTACAATATCAGTTATATAAGAGGCAAGGTGTCGGAGGTTTCTGAAAATATTAACAGCAAACTGGTTGTCAAAGTCGAAGACACCCTGGCTGGCAGGCCTCTGAAAATGGAGCTCGATTTACTGGTCCTGATGGCAGGGATGGAAATGTCGGAGGGAGGCAGAAAACTCGCCGAATCAGCTGGACTCAAAACAGGCGAGAACAGGTTCTTTGCTCCGGCTGATCATCATTTTGGAAGCAATAAAGGCAATGTGGAAGGCCTGTTTTATGCCGGTACCTGCACAGCGCCTATGAATATCACAGAAACAATTTCCCATGCCAGAGCTGCAGCTGCAGATGTGATCGATTACCTCGGTAAAGCTAAAAGCTGAATATGGAAAAATTCGGATTTACCTTATTGAAAGAGAGGCATATTGATTATGATGCCAATGATAAAAGCATTTCTGAGTACATCAGTGAGCGGGAACCCAGTTTTCGTGCCTGCATAGAATGCGGATGCTGTTCTGCCACCTGCACCACAGGAAGCTTCACCTCTTTCAGTCTCAGGGAGCTTCAGATACTGATCAAGCGGGGAGAAAACGACAAAGTCAGAAATAATATAAAAAAATGCATGCTCTGCGGTAAATGCACACTTCTCTGTCCCCGGGGAGTCAATACCAGAAATGTGGTAACCCTGGCAAAGGAAGCTTTTCAAAACAAATTGAAAAATGCGGTTTGATCCATTTATCATACCATTCAACATCGGACTCTACTTCATTATTCTCTATGCAGTTGCCAGGAGCGTAATGTGGTTCAGGGATCTTTCACGACAGGATAAGCTTAGACTTCAGAGAGGTTTTTTCGGCCGGTCATTCGGTCGCAGTATCCGTGAGATCTTCCTTGAAAGCCTGATACACAGGAAAATACTCAAGACAAACTTCAGGCTTGGCTACATGCATATGAGCCTGGCATTCGGATGGTTCCTGCTTATATTTTTCGGGACTCTTGAAGCCGACATTTTCGGGTCAAGCCACCTTAATCCTCCATATAAGGCGATCTTTTTCAAGTTTTTTAATCCCGACCATGGAAGAACAGGTTTCGAGGCTGCCTGGTCATTCCTTATGGATTTCCTGCTGGCAGTAATTCTTTCGGGCCTTATACTGGCAATGATCAAAAGATTCTTCTCTCCCGTCGTAGGCATGAAGAAAACAACAAAACTACGGCCCCTGGATAAGGTAGCGCTGACATCGTTATGGATGATATTTCCCAGCAGGCTTTTGGCTGAAAGTTTTACAAGCGGTGCCTATGGTACCGGCAGCTTTCTGACAGGATCGCTCGGATCCTGGCTGGCATCATTTCTCCCGGCTCACGAAATGGCTTACCCTTTCTGGTGGCTCTATTCATTATCTTTGGGGACATTCTTTGTCCTCCTTCCGCTTACAAGGTATATGCATATACCAACTGAACTTTTCCTGATTTTTGCCAGAAATTCCGGGATATCTACAGGCGATAAGCCGGGAGCATTTACCGAAATGCAGATATATTCGTGTTCATCGTGCGGATTATGTATTGATGCATGCCAGCTTAACTTCTCAGTTGACATAACAACGATCCAGTCAGCCTATCTCCTCAAGGGAATTCGTAATAATATTGATGTAAGCGAGAAGGCATTCAACTGCCTGATGTGTGGACGCTGCGATGTGAAATGTCCTGTCGGGATTGAGCTGACTCCGATCAGGATGATACAAAGAAGGGCAGGGGAGACCATTCCAAGGGAAAAAAGCCTTCTGAAAAGGTATTTTCCTGAAAGACAGTCATCTCAGCCTGTCAAAGTGAATGGAAAGCCATCCTTCAATTTTCTGCCTGCGCCTGTATCGGTAAAAACTGATGTGCTCTATTTTGCAGGATGCATGTCTCACCTGACACCTGCCATAAAGAACGCAATGATTAAAATACTTAATGCTTCAGGCGTTAAGTACAAATTTATCGATGAAGCCGGAGGAGTCTGCTGCGGCCGCCCTCTTATGCTTGCCGGTCAGGACAGGGAAGCCAGGGAACTGATTAATTATAACTCAAAGCTTATATTGAAATCGGGCGCAAAGACGCTGGTGACCTCCTGTCCGATATGCTATAAAGTATTCAGGGAAAGTTATTATCTCGATATTGAAGTGCTTCATCATACACAATTCATTAAGAATATGATCGATGAAGGTTCAATAAAACTAAAATTTCTCAGGAAGAATGTTGCATACCATACTCCATGCGACCTTGGAAGGGGATCAGGAGTATATGATGAACCGAAAGAAGTTCTGCGTTATGTTTCCAGGTTGCAGAAAACCGCTGTTGATGACGAAAATTCACTATGCTGCGGAGGAAGCCTCGGCAATATGAAGATCAGCCATCAGCAGAAACATAAGATTGCAAAGGATGCAGCTGCTGCGCTGACTGCTGGTAATCCGGATATCCTGGCCACCTCATGTCCCTTGTGTAAAAAGACACTGGCTGCAGCCACTGAAACCAAAGTTGCCGATATAGCAGAGATTGTTGCTGAAGCAATTGTGCTGCCTAATCTTGTTAAGAGCAAATCTGAACCTGCTGTGAGGGTCAGGGAGCCTATTATTTATTAGTCTTACTTCTGCTTTTTTTCTCCTCAATCCATTCCCGCGCGTTCACGAATGCTTTTATCCAGGGAGTAACTTCGTCGTTCTTCTTGTCGGACGGATAATATCCGCATTGCCAGGGGAAGAATGCTCTTTCCAGGTGAGGCATCATTACAAGATGCCTGCCATCAGCGGAACATAATCCAGCGACATCATAATCCGAACCGTTTGGATTTGCCGGATAAGTATGTGCAGAGTATTTCATTGGAATGTTATAATCCTTTTCCGGATACGGAAGGCTGAATTGTCCATCTCCATGCGCTACCCAGATTCCGAGTTCCATGCCTTCCATATTTCCCAGCATTACTGAGTTATTCTTTTTTATAGACACGCCGAGGAACTGAGATTCGAATTTCCCTGATTTGTTGCGAAGCAGTTTCGGCATCTGCTTATGCTCAGGGTAAATGAGGCCCATCTCGGCCATAAGCTGACAGCCATTGCAAACTCCGAGCGATAGTGTATCGGTACGGCTGTAAAATTTTTGCAGAGCCATTTTTGCTTTATTGTTGTACATGAAGGCTCCCGCCCAGCCTTTTGCAGAACCAAGAACATCGGAGTTAGAAAAACCGCCGACAAAGACTATCATGTTCAGGTCAGTGAGGTCCTCCCTTCCTGATATAAGGTCAGTCATGTGAACATCTTTTACATCGAAACCTGCCAGGTATAAGGCATAAGCCATTTCCCTGTCGCCGTTAACTCCTTTTTCCCTTATTATCGCCGCTCTGATTCCGCTCTTCTTTTGTCTGTCGGGGGATATTCCCAGTGATTTGAATGTTCCTTTGAAGCCTGTCATTTTCAGGTTGAGATCGTGCCTAATATAATTATCATACCTTGCCTTGGCCATCTCCTCTCCGGATTGCTTGCGATCGAGGAGGTATGAACTCCTGAACCATATATCGCGCAGTTCATCAATGTCGAATTTTTCCCTGTTGCTCCCGTTAGTAAGGAACAATGTCCGTTCGGTTACCGGATGTCCTATTGACAAATAAGATATACCGTTCTCCAGCAAAAGCTCTGCAGCCTCTTCCTCATCACGGACCTGGATGAGTATTCCGGGATTCTGACTGAACAGGAGCTTCACAGTGTCCATTTCATTTACAGCGGAAAGATCTATTGTCAATCCACCCGATGTGTTTGAGAAACACATTTCGAGAAGGGCAGTCAACATACCTCCGGCAGAAATATCATGCCCGGCAAGGATCATGTTTTTCGCAATCATTGATTGGATCGCGTTGAATGCATCTGCGAAATACCCGGCATCCTTTACGGTGGGAGCTGAATCTCCAAGACTATTGAGAACCTGTGAAAGGGCGCTGCCGCCTGTTTTTCTTTCATCACGGCTCATATCAATGTAAAGAATGCTTGTATAGGGATCATTTACAATAACCGGTTCCACTATTTTCCTTATATTTTTTACCTCGGCTGCAGCTGAGATTATAACTGTCCCCGGTGAATATACGACCTGGTCCTTGTACTTTTGTGTCATCGACAGGCTGTCCTTTCCTGTCGGAATATTAATGCCAAGCTGTGATGCAAAATTACCTGCAGCTTCGACAGCTTTATATAGTCTGGCATCCTCACCTTTATTTCTGCAGGGCCACATCCAGTTTGCTGAAAGAGAGACACTTTTAAGGCTGTCGGCAAGGGGAGCCCAGATTATATTGGTAAGTGCTTCGGATATTGAGAGGATGGATCCTGCAGCCGGATCTATCAACCCTGCGGCAGGAGCATGTCCTATTGATGTAGCCATTCCTGCTTTTCCCCGGTAATCCAGAGTGATAGCTCCAAGGTTATTGAGTGGCAGCTGAAGAGGTCCGGCACACTGCTGTTTAGCTATTCTTCCGGTAACTGAGCGGTCAACTTTATTGGTAAGCCAGTCTTTGCATGCAACCTCCTCCAGCTGAAGGACAAGTTCGGCATATTCATGGATCTTGTCCTGACTGTATCCGGCTTTTTTCCAGACCGATTTTACGGTTGTATCTTTCATGATCGTTTTCGGAGGCTTGCCGAACAGGGCTTCAAGCTTAATGTCGATAGGCTTCTCGCCTGTGACGGGATTCACAAGGGTGAACTGTTGATCTCCCGTAATCTCTCCGATTACATAAATGGGAGCTCTTTCCCTCCGGGCTATCTTCAGGAATGAATCGACCGACACTTTTTTCATTACAAGTCCCATTCTTTCCTGAGACTCATTGCCTATAATTTCTTTTGCAGAAAGTGTCGGATCTCCGACAGGAAGCTTGCTGATATCAATTTTTCCGCCGGTAGCTTCAACCAGCTCCGAAAGGCAATTTAAGTGACCGCCGGCTCCGTGGTCGTGTATCGAGATTACAGGATTATGATCCATCTCGCCAAGAGCCCTGATTGCATTGTACACTCTCTTCTGCATTTCAGGGTTCGCTCTCTGTACCGCATTAAGTTCGATCGCACTGTCGTATTTCCCGGTATCCACCGACGAGACAGCTCCTCCTCCCATACCGATCCTGTAATTGTCTCCTCCCAGAAGAACGATAAGGTCGCCTTTTTCCGGCACATCCTTCTCACTGTCTTTTTTCTTCCCGATGCCAATGCCTCCTGCGAGCATAATTACTTTGTCGTAACCAAATCTTTTCATGTTCTCAAAATGCTCGAATGTCAGCAGGGAACCGCAAATGAGGGGTTGTCCGAATTTATTTCCGAAGTCGCTGGCACCGTTCGATGCTTTTATGAGGATATCCTCCGGAGTCTGGTATAACCAGGGTCGTTCTTTAGTCGCTTTTTCCCAGGGTCTTCCCCCATCGGGACGGGGGTATGAAGTCATATATACTGCAGTGCCGGCTACAGGGAAGGCTCCTTTTCCGCCTGCTATCCGGTCTCTTATTTCGCCTCCGGTACCGGTTGAAGCCCCGTTAAAAGGTTCTACTGTGGTTGGAAAATTATGAGTCTCTGCCTTAATCGAAAGAACAGATTCAAAGGCTTTTACATTGAAATAATCAGGTTTGTCATGTGTTGCAGGGGCGAACTGTTCTGCATACGGACCTTGCAGGAATGCACAATTATCCTTATAGGCTGAGACGACTTTGTTTGGGTTTTCTTCAGTTGTCTGCTTAATAAGTCCGAACAGAGTAGGAGCCATCTCTTTTCCATCGATCACAAACGTGCCGTTGAAAATCTTATGACGGCAGTGTTCGGAATTAACCTGCGAAAATCCGAACACTTCGCTGTCTGTCAGTTTTCTTCCGGTCCTGGCAGCAAGTTTTTCCAGGTATTCTATTTCATCATCATTCAGGGCGAGTCCTTCGGAGGCATTGTATGCGCGTATATCATCGATGAATATTACAGGATCGGGTTCTCTTTCGATTGTGAAGATATGCTGGTCTAGTCCTTTGTAGAAAGCTTGAAGCATTGGATCCCATCCGGCTTTTGATAAACAATGATGGAATTCCTCTATTCTTGTTATCCCGACGATCCCCATATTCTGGGTAATCTCAACTGCGTTAGTGCTCCACGGAGTGATCATCTCTTTCCTGGGACCTATATAATTACCGTTGATACCTTCTTTTTCAACCAGTTCCGCGTTGTTAAAAAGCCAGATTAGCTTGTTGGTCTCTTTTTGCGGCAGTTTCGCTGATATGCCGACTGCAATAATATTCTTGTTTCCGGTTTTGAAAAAGAGGATCATAATGATTAATTAAATAAGAATGTAAATATAGCTTTGTTTATTTTAACATGCACTCACCCCCTTCTTTTCCGTTGTCTCTTAACCCCACCTCCTTCTCCTCCCCTTAAGGCTAAGGGGAGGAGTGAATCTTTTGTATTTCAGTTAATTACTCCCCTTCCCTTAGTCTTAAGGGAAGGGGTAGGGGGAAGGGTTAAGTTGTTTCAGGGAGCTGGGGGATGAGTGCGTGAGAAACTTTTATTTTAATCCGCTCCTCTCCAGGAATGCATCGATAGACGGCTCCATGCCCCGAAATTTGAGATATAGATTCATCGGTTTATCAGTGCCGCCTTTTTCGAGGATGTTCTTTCTGAATGAGTCTGCTGTCATTTTGTTATGAACACCGGTTTCCCTGAAGTATTTAAATGCATCAGCATCAAGAACTTCTGCCCATTTGTATCCATAATAACCTGCCGCATATCCGCCTCCGAAGATGTGGCCGAAAGAAACACTCATATTGGAGCCTTCAACTTTTGGGAAAAGCTCCGTCTTTTCCATCGCGGCTGATTCAAATTCACCAATGCCGTCCCGCACCGGATTGGTAATTGTATGCCATGCCATGTCGAGAAATCCGAATCCCAGCTGCCTGTTGCAGGCATACCCTTCGTTGAAAGTTGACGATGCCTTGATTTTTTCGATCAGTTCATCGCTTATTCTTTCTCCCGTCTGATAATGAAAGGCCCATTTTGCGATCCATTCCTTCTCATAAGCGAAGTTTTCCATAAACTGGGAAGGGAGCTCGACAAAATCTCGTGCAACGCTTGTTCCTGATAAGCTCTCAAAGGTGCATCTTGAAAGCATTCCATGCAGCGCATGGCCGAATTCATGCAGGAATGTTGTCACCTCGTTGAATGAGAGGAGGGAAGGTTTTGTTTCCGTGGGCCTGGTGAAATTGGTAACAATGGAAATCAGCGGCCTTATATCATTGCCATCCTCAACTCTCTGTTCCCTGAAACTCGTCATCCATGCACCTCCTATTTTTCCGGGACGAGGAAAATAGTCTATATACAGAACTGCAAGGAAACTATCGTCATTGTCCTGAACCTCCCAGGTTTTTACTTCTTTATGATAAACCGAGATCTCCTTTTTCGGAATGAATTTTATTCCATATAAGGAACCTGCCAGGTCAAAAATTGCTTTTTCAGCGTTCTCAAGGACAAAATATGGTTTAAGCACTTCATCGTCAATATCAAATTTAGCTTTCTGAAGTTTCTCGGAATAATAAGCCCAGTCCCATCGCTCCATCTTTCCAGTGTGACCAATCTCTGATGCAAATTCCGACAAGGATTCGTAATCGCGAAGGGCTGCTGGCCTTGATGCATCATGGAGTTCTTCAAGAAATGTATATACTTTTCCGGTCGTGTCAGCCATCCTGTCTCCAAGTACGAGTTCAGCAAAATTGTTAAAGCCAAGTATCCTGGCCAGATCAAGCCGAAGACAGCTGATCCTCAAAGCCAATTCAGTGTTATCGTGGCTGTCGCTGTGATACGCCCTTGATGAATATGCCCTGTACATTTTTTCTCTGAGCTCTCTCCTGGCAGAATACTTCATAAAAGGCATATAGCTTGGGAAATGCAATGTGAACATCCATCCCTCTTTTTTTCTGTCCGCGGCTTCCATCGAAGCCATCTCAATTAATCCATCAGGAAGTCCTTCAAGCTCATCCCTGTCCGTAATATGAAGTTCGAATGCATTTGTGTCGTCAAGAACGTTTTCTTCAAACTTCACAGAAAGTTTTGACAATTCTTCCGATATCTCCCTGAATTTACGCTTTCTATCATCATTCAGACCGGCTCCGCCAAGCATGAAATTCCTGTAGTTCTTTTCAAGGAGCATAAGCTCTTCAGTGTTCAGGTTTAGCTTTTCCCTGGAGTCATATAGTTCTTTGACTTTTCTGAATAGCTTCTCATTCATTGTTATATCATTTGAGAAGCGGGTCAGTAGAGGAGATACATCCTGAGCAATAGACTGCAGTTCCTTGCTTGTCTCAGCACTGTTCAGGTTGAATAGAATTGATGTGACATCTCCGAGCTTTCCGCCGGCTCTGTCGAGAGCGGCAATCGTATTTTCGAAATCCGGTTTCGCCTGGTTTTCTGCAATGGCCTCTATTTCAGCTGTTGCAGTTTTGATAGTCGCTTCAATCGCAGGTTTGAAATGCGCAATCTCAAATAAATTAAAAGGAGGTGTTCCAAAAAGGGTGTCCCATTCCCTCAGAAGCGGATTGTTTTCAGAACGTTTCTTCATCATCTTCCCTTTCATCCTTTTCAGCTCCAGCATACCTGGCAGGATATGGGGTGTTGCCTTTGGCGGCAAACCACAATATCCTGTTGAGAAGGTCATCATTCCCGGCATCCACACCATCAAACTCGGGCAGCATGCTCTTCTTTGCATAATGGAGGGCTTTTCCACTCAGGGAAACAAGCTGCGGATTCATTTCATCAATCGGTATTTTGTTTGGCACAGCTGTATACGGAGTCATATCAGGTACGTTCCCGAAGCAATCCGCCATTGGATTTGCTATAGCATCCTGGATATTCATCGGAGGCATGCCAAGGATCTGCTCGATAGTTCTGATCATAGATGGCTGTGTATAATGTGTATGGTTAACGCTCTTCAGCCTGGAGTAAGGACTAATTACAAGGCTTACTGTGCGATATGCTGAAATGTGATCCCATCCTCCCTGTGAATCATCTTCAACTATAAAGATGACAGTATTTTCCCAGAAACGGCTTTTTGAGAATGCCTCTACTATCCGTCCTAAGGCAAGATCATTGTCTGCCACCATTGCCCTGGGAGTAGGATAACCGGGCCGGGTTCCTGCAGTATGGTCGTTGGGAAGTGCGATTACCATCAGATCAGGCAGTTTGTCTCCTTCCATAGCCTCATATTCCTTAAGCTCTTTAATCAGGGCATCAGCGCGCATCACGTCGCTGAATTCATGATTGCCGTAGGATGGATATGTCTGGCTTAATATATTCTTTACCGGTTCGATAGTAGTGTGATTATAAAAATCCACCTTCTCCCCCCTGATGTATTTACCATAAATTTCAGACCACTTGAGCTTGTTGTCGATAATGGGAACAGAGGCTTCACCATAAATTCTCACAGACCGGCCATGTTTCATGGCATTATCCCATATAAAACCTGTAGGGGCGTATACCAGGGCATCGGTCTGAACATGAGCATAGCTTCTGAACCAGGCTCTCATATTTTTTTCAATATAGTCAGTGACAATCGAAGCATCTGTCCATTGATGGCCTTCAGCTGAACATTTTCCCGACACATGAAAATTGTCGAGAAGAATGAATTCTTCAGCAAGCTTATGAGTATTTGGTGTTACTTCATCTCCGTAAATGCAAAGACCTGGATTGCCTCTTCCCTGTTTCATGTCTCCGAATACCTGGTCGTAAGTCCGGTTTTCCTTGATGATATACACGACATGCTTAAACACCGATGGTTCTCCTATCCTTTCAGGAACTGGTTTTGGCGGAACGCCGGATCTTGGTTTTTCTCTTGCCAATGTTGCCCTGGCAAGATCGTTAACGGCAATGACAGTATCTGTATATGCCCGTAATTGTTTTTTTGTCGGGACAGGTATCGCCGATACAGAGGCCATCATATAATGTGAATTATATATGAGCTTTGTCGTATCCTTGTCTTGGCTGCCCAGTCTCGCCCCCTCAGCTTCGAGGTTACAGACATAGATTGTTCCCGGATTGAGGATGCTGATTGCAGAGGGATATGCTCCTGTAGGTATAAAGCCCCTTACACTGCTTTCTGCCAGACGCGATTTAGCTGTGGCGCTTTTGCCAAGGCTTACAACTGCCAGGGCATTGTCCATCCCGTTAGCTACATAAAGAGTCTTCTGGTCAGGTGAAAGGCAGAGTCCGTTTGGCGAATCACCGAAAAAAGGATTGATCTCAGGTTGCAGCCTTACACTTATTGTCTCTGTTACCATTTCATTCCTGGCGTTGATTACTGTTACATTATCGCTGTTTGCATTGGCAACATAAATAAATCTCCCGTTCCGGCTGCTAATTATATCATTGGGATGGAGCCCCACGATTATGTCTTTTATAATACGTCCATCGACCGGATCAATTACCGTAACGCTTCCTTCGCGTGTAGCTCCTCCTGCATCTGTATTGTCAACTCTGGCCAGGCCCCAGGGGATCCCTGCAACATCTTTATCATCTTTTTCAGGATGCCGGCCCGCCCAGTTAGTTACAAAGAGCTTTCCGGATGCCATCGTAATTCCGTATGGAGCAACTCCCGGGTCAGCAATCCAGATTGTGTCTCCCGTGACCAGATCCTGTTTTATGATATTGTTATTGCCATTCAGAACGACGTAGATATATTTTCTCAGAGATTCCTGCGTAATAAGAATCTCATTCGGAAGAGCCATTTCGGCATCTTTAACCGCCTTATATTCAAATATTCTTGAAAACATGATTTTTGATCCATCCCAAACCGCTGAAACAACAAAAGAACGTCTTGTGTCGGGATTCACAGCGCTCCAGTAAACTGTCTGGTATCCTTCTGTATATGACCATGTTATACCTGAATATGTATTCATCGCCCCTCTGAGGCCAGGCTGTCCGTTGTTGGGAAGCCTGCTCAGAACATTGTTGCTGTACGTATCGATGAAGATAATGCTATACCTTTCCATCACGGCAAGCACTTCACCGTTTGGCGATAGCGCGGCGTCGAGAGCATGGTTTTCAAGGTTTTCAAGGCCGAAACTTACAAGTTTCCCTGCAGGTTGTATTATCCTGTTATAGGGCAGTTGCACCTGCCTGGAATTAGTTAAAACCTGTTCAACGGGGAACTGAGCCTGTACAATTATCGACGTCAGGAATAAGGCGGCGTATAAAAGATATTTCATGCTCAACTATTTTATGTTTAACCACTTAATCCGGAGCGGGTTTTCAAATCTTTGCCAGCGGTATTCTTAATGAATAGATTACCAAGATAAAAAAAGAGACTGAATTTTGAATCAGTCTCTTTCTTTCTTTTCAGAAGGGAAGATCGCTCAGCTCCTCGTTATCGGGGGGAAGATCCTCCAGAACCTGATTGGATGGCACATTCTGATCACGCCCCTGTGCTGTCATTCTTTCTATCTTCCAGGCATCGAGGTTAGTGAAATAATTTACCTTCCCGTCGCGTTCCCATCTGTTGCCTTTCAGGTTGAACCAGATCTTAACATCTTCGTTAAGGAATGATTCATTTATGAGGTCGCATTTATCCTGAACAAGCTGGAATTTGATGTAGTCCACAAAGACGGCGCTTCCTCCTGTTTCCTTTTTTTCGATGACAAACTCCCGTTTCCTGAATTTATCGCTTACCTGGTTAACAGGAAGGATATCAATTATTCTGCCAACAATTTCGAATGCCATTATTTTATTCTTCTTTGATTAGGATCTTTTCAATTTTGTCGCCCTGGCGTATTTGGTCAATTACATCAATTCCTTCATAGACTTTTCCAAAGCATGTGTGCTGACGGTCCAGGTGTTTGGTGTTCGTCCTGCTGTGGCAGATAAAGAACTGAGATCCGCCCGTGTTTCTTCCTGCATGAGCCATCGACAGGACACCACGGTCGTGATACTGATTTTCTCCATCTAGTTCACATTTGATTTTGTACCCGGGGCCTCCGGTCCCTACTCTGGGGTCAGACATGTCCTTTGAAAACGGACATCCTCCCTGGATAACAAAATCAGGTATGACCCGGTGAAAGGCCAATCCGTCATAGTAGCCTTTCAGCGCAAGGGACACAAAGTTTTCAACCGTGGCAGGAGCATCCTTTTCATAGAAGCTCACTTTCATGAGGCCTTTGGCTGTATGTATTTCGGCACTCCTCATCTATTTGACAATGTCGAGAAGTTCAACTTCAAATATAAGCGTAGAGAAAGGCTTGATAGTTTCTCCTGCTCCGCTTGAACCATATGCCATTTCTGCAGGCAGCCAGATCCTGAATTTTGATCCTACAGGCATAAGCTGTACTGCTTCTGTCCAACCCGGGATAACACCTGCAAGAGGGAATTCAAGAGGATCTTTTCCAACCGATGTATCAAATACTGTTCCATCTATCAGGCTTCCTGTATAATGAACCTTAACAGTACTTTCTGCAGTGGGTTTTTCACCCGTTCCCATTTTTATTACTTCGTACTGAATACCACTGGGGGTGGTATTAATGCCTGGCTTCACCTTATTGTCAGCAAGGAATTTTTCGTTTTCTGCAATATAATCTTTAAACATGGCTCTATTGATTTCAGCCTCTTGTTCTGCCTGGGCCTGCTGCCTTTTTGCAACATATGCCTGCATGAAAGCGTTGACCTCTTCCTCAGTCATGAGAACTTTACCGTTTTTTGAGTCAATAAATGCTTTGGCAACTATTGCCGGATTGAGAGAAATGCTGTCAGCGGCTAATTGGCTATAGATATTTGAAGCAATTGCATACGAAAGCGTATCATTTTCTGTTTTAAGTTTCGCACTTTTTAACGAGTTCATGCTGCAGGAACTAACTAATAAAGCTATTACTGCAGTCAAAGCGATAAATCCCTTGATTTTCATATAAAATAGTTTTAAATTAAATTTCCCGCAAAGATAATGCTTTGAAACCAGTAAAAAAGTGTTTAAGATAATTTTTCAGATTTTAATTGCGCGTATTACATGATGTTTACCGGGAGGCCCGGGAAGCCTTGTAACTTTGAATCCCACCTCTTTAAGTTTCCTTTTTACCTCACCTTTTGACGAGTAGGTTACCAGCATTCCTCCCCTGACAGTTATATCATATAGCTTCCTGAATATTTCAAGAGTCCACATTTCAGGTTGTTTGTCGGGACCAAATGCATCGAAATATATCAGATCGTATTCTCCGGTTATTTCTTCTGTCGAAAGGTCTCCGCAGTGCTTAAGAAGGCTGAAGTTCCGGCAGATATTTTGCTTTGTTTCCCATGGAGAATCACTAATAAGGCTGAAAAGCCGGATTCCGTTTTCTCCGGCAAATTTCGGGTAATTAAGCTTCCCTGTCAGATGGTTTTCCAGGGGATATCTTTCAATGGAAGTGTAGATCACATCCCTGGTTCCATTTATACAGTGTACGGCTGTCAGCAATGCATTCAGCCCTGTTCCGAATCCTACTTCAAATATCCTGACAGGATCAGCTTTACAGGAATCCAGACCATATTTGATGAAAATATGTTCTGATTCCTGAACTGCTCCTTTTATCGAATGATAGTGTTCGTCCAGCTCAGGAACGAATATCGTATGTGACCCGTCTTCAGTGATTAC
>CAZXAM010000005.1:0-27612 GCA_964638545.1 uncultured Rikenellaceae bacterium
ACATGCTGCTGAACCAGATCCTCCGCAAAGAATGGGGATTTGCTGGAATGGTTATCTCTGACTGGGGAGGCACACACAGTACAGTTAATGCAATAAAAAACGGACTGAATGTTGAAATGCCTGATAAAAAGTATTTCGGGCAAGCTCTGCTCGATTCAGTCAAAGCAAGTCTGGTCTCCGAAGATATAATCAACCAGAGAGTTCGTGAAATTTTACGTGTCAGGCTTGCAATAAAGCCTGTTCCCGAGAATGAAGCAAACAAAGAAATTACTTCACAGCCTGCCCAGCAGAAAATAGCGTATAATGTTGCAATCAAGTCGATCGTTCTGCTTAAAAACGATGGTGTGCTCCCTTTAAAGCTGGCGAATAAACCAATAATCGCTGTTATCGGAGCGAATGCTTCGCAGAAAATGGCGACAGGAGGGTTAGGTGCAGGGGTGAAAACATTATATGAGATTACTCCACTGGAGGGCCTGAAAGATCGTATCGGGGACAAAGCACAAATCATTTATGCCCAGGGATATGATCCGGTTCAGTCTGTTTCTTCCAACAGATTCAGGAAGAGGACCCCTGAAGAGATTGAAAAAGAGGCTCTTCAGAAGGAATTGACCCTTCAGAAGCTTACGGAAGAAGCTGTTGAAGCTGCGGCCAAAGCCAGTTTAGTCATTTTTATTGGCGGCAACAACCGGTCAGTTGAAACTGAGGGGACCGACAGGCAAGACATCTTTTTACCTTTCGGTCAGGATAAACTGATAACCAGCATTGCAAAGGTGAATAAGAATATCGTAACTGTTCTTGCAAGCGGAGCTCCAAATGATCTTAATGTTATTGAACCACTTTCAAGAGCACTGCTTATTTCCTGGTTCAACGGATCCGAGGGAGGCAATGCCCTGGCTGATTTGCTTCTGGGTATCATCTCTCCCAGTGGCCGGCTGCCGTTTACCCTGCCTGTTAAACTGGAAGATTCACCAGCCTATTCCTTGCATAATTATCCGCAGGGAAACAGAAGCTCAGATGTATTTGCCAATCTTGTTTCAAAAACCGATGCAGCCGGGAAAGAAGGGCAGGAGTTGGATAAATCTCAAAAAACAGACCCGAATTCAGCATTTTATTCCGAAGGATCGCTCGTAGGATATCGTTGGTACGACACAAAAAACATCACTGTTAAGTATCCTTTTGGACATGGTCTCACTTATACCGCTTTTGAGTACAGCAAGCTAAAAACCAGCAGGAAGAAGTATGGCAAAAATGATGTAATCACTGTTTCAGTTAATCTGAAAAACACCGGTGAAATGGCAGCCGAAGAAGTAGTGCAGGTATATGTACACCGCATTAACTCAACTGTTGAGTGGCCGGAAAAGGAACTCAAGGCATTTTCAAGGATCCCTCTTACTCCCGCTGAAAACAAAACAATTAAACTTTTAATCCCGGTAAAGGATCTTATGTACTGGAACGAGAAGACACATTCATGGGACAATGACCTATGTAAACTTGAAATTCTGGTCGGGTCTTCATCGCGGGATATAAAAATGAAAAAGGAAGTCGTACTAAAGTGATAAGGGTTATCCGGAAAATCATTGAGAACTATCTTTTATGTTGAGCGGACACTAATGAAAAAAGATTGATTTTTAAAACAATTTAATATTAGTCTTTCTAAAATTCATTACATGAAAAAACTATTCTTTTATCTGGCCTTAACACTTATCCCGGTTAGCATACCTGCACAGCAGGTTATTAGATTATATGAAGGCAAGGCTCCTGGTTCACCAGATACAAAAATTGAAGAAAAAGTAACCTATTCCCCGTCAGGAGAAATAATGGGCATTTCTAATGTTGTTGATCCTTCGATCACAGTATATCTACCAGATCCTGAAATTGCCACCGGTACTGCAGTAGTCTTATGTCCCGGAGGTGGTATGCGATCTTTAGGATGGAACAATGATGTGATAAAAATGGTTAAGTTTCTCAATGGAAAGGGTATAGCTGCTATTGGACTGAAATATCGCTTATGGAACGGAACCCCTCCATCCGCTGCCCCGGGTAATAATAACCAAAAGCCCATGGGCTTTTCCTTTAATATCAATGTAACGGAATTCGGGAAACTCAAACTTGCCAATGCTAATCCATCAAATAGCCTTGAATCAACTGAAGCAGTTTACAGGTCCGCTGCTGATGCCCAGGAAGCTGTCCGCATTATCAGAAGACGTGCTCCGGAATGGAAAATCAATCCTGATAAGATCGGCTTTTTGGGTTTTTCTGCCGGAGGCGGAGTTGCCATAGCTGCCGTTATACACAGCACAGATAAGGAAAGTATGCCTGATTTTATAGCTACTGCTTATGGCCCTTCGCTTATTGATGTAATAGTGCCTGCTAATGCACCTCCAATGTTTATTTGTACCAATGCAGAGCATGTTAACGTGGCGGCAGGATGTCTGGCTCTGTTTCTTGAATGGAAAAAAGCAGGCATTCCGGCTGAGTTGCATATTTATGGAACAGGTAAAGGTGGTTTTGGTATTGATAAGCAAGGAATCAGCAGCGATACATGGAGTGAGTCTCTTCTCCAATGGCTTTCTGCGAAGGGTTTTTAAAATCGGTATTAATGTAATTAAATGAAAAAAAATAACACTGTTAACAATTAACCTATCAACAATGATCAAAATAAAAAATAAATTGGTTGCTGCCGCTTCCCTAATGTCGATTCTTTGTACGACAGCTATTGATAATGCTTCGGCGCAACCTGTTTCTTCACCTGTCACAAAGGGAAATCGCGTGATTCTTTACGGCACAGCGCTTGATCCGCAGTCCCAGATGAGCGAATCACAGCAATTCGCGAAATCGCTTGCTTCGACTGCTTCACAGCAGAGGAGGGCGACAGGGGACCAGCGAAGGGCATATAAATTCCCGGGTACAGGCGTCGAGATACCCTACCGTATATATGTGCCATCCACATGGGATGGAAAATCAAAATTGCCCCTGGTCGTGTTTTTACATGGGGGTGGGTCTGACGAAAATTCATATCTTGAAGCAAATGCCGGGCAACTCCTGAATCTTGCTGAAAAGCATGGTTACCTGTTGGTTTCTCCCCTGGGTTACAGCCGCTCCGGCGCCTACGGAACATGTCTTCGTTTGCCTGCTGTGTTTGGCCAACCCGAAGAAGCGGCAAAAATTATGGCCGCTGTTACAAAGGAGAAAGAACAAATTCTTGAGCTCAGCGAGAAAGATGTTATTAATGTGATAGAGATAGTTCTGAACGAATATCCGGTTGACCGCTCCGGTATGTTCCTCGCGGGGCACTCAATGGGAAGCGGAGGCACTTGGTATCTGGGAGCGAAATATCCTGAATACTGGTCAGCTTTGGCTCCGATGTCTGGACCGTTTGTTGAAAAAGACCTTTATCCATGGGACCGCATCCGAAATATGCCTGTTTTTATGACGGAGGGTACTGGTGCAAAACCTTCTCTGGAAGGAAGCCGGCAGATGAGCAAATGGATGAAGGAACAGAGATTTAAGCTCGAATATAAGGAAGTGGATGCTGACCATGGGGGAATGGTGCCCCTGGTTTTACCTGATGTATTTGACTTCTTCGACCGCTGCAGAACTAAATAGCAGTTTGAAATGTAAGTCCGACAGAGCGAGTTTTGTGGACCCTGAACTGATAAAAATTACAATCTTTTTTTCGACCCGACTACCCCAATAAAATAGCAGAGCAGGAGTATGTTTATTCCTACCTGCTCCACTCTACTAACAGCTCCTGATCGATATAAGATATTTTGCAGTAATAACCTGATTTTCATTGTCTGTTTTAAAAGACTAAATCCGGTCTAAAAAATTTGTCTGCCAGTTTTTATTTGCCTAATGCTTTCTTGATCAGGCCAACGATAGCCATGAGAGCGCCGCCACCTACTCCTCCACCAAGGATACTTCCCAGGATACTTGCCAGATCAGTTCCTCCACTACCAGTTCCAATTCCTAATAAGCCCAATAACTGACCTCCCAGGCCGCCGCCCACAATACCCAGAATAGAGTTAAGGACTGTCCCAAGTGAAAGTTTTTTCATTAATGCGCCAGCGGCGTTTCCACCAAGAGCCCCGCTGATGAGCTGAATAATAATAGCTAATACACTTTGCATTGTCTTTTGATTTTAGGTTTAGAAACTAAATTTCCTAAATATAATCTTTATTGCTCGGATTTAAAAATTACTTTATGCTGATAACCTGCAAAAGTCGGTGACCCTGACCATCTCTAGCCGGTACAAATTGACCACTTAAAGCCGGATATAATCTCTTCTTTCAGTATCCCGAACGGACAAAAGTTGCAACCCGATAAACAATCCATTCATTTCGATTGTTGTCTACTAAATAATTGGTTACAGTCGATCCTGATTCCAGAAACACAGACATCAACACTCGCTCCGTCGCTCCTGGAACAGGTTTCTTTTATTGAAACGAATTATAAAAGAAAACTTTGAAAAGGATAATAGTTCAGTAAGAGTATGGATACAAAAGTTCTTGAAATAATTGAATTTACCGACCCTGTATGTACCTGGTGCTGGGGTAGCGAACCTGTTTTACGGACTTTGGAGAACCGTTTCGGAAGTCGTGTGAGAATTAGTTACATTATGGGTGGGCTGGTCAGGGATATTACAGCATTTAATGATAGCTACAACGGAATAGGAGGCGATCCGGAGCGTTCCAATAATAATATTGCAAAACACTGGGTAGAGGCGTCTGATCGTCATGGAATGCCTGTAAAAGTTGAAGGCTTTAAACTCTTCACGAAGGAGCAACCTTCCACATATCCTCAAAATATTGCTTATAAAGCTGCTCAAATGCAGGATGAGGCAAAAGCAAACCATTTTCTTCGTCGGATTCGTGAAGCATCTGCGGCCGAGGCACGACAGACAAACCTGACGGAAGTCTTAATAGAACTCGCATCCGAAGCGGGGTTGGATATTTCCCAATTTCTGGATGACTTCACAAGCGGAAAGGCTAAAGCTGCGTTTGAAGAAGATTTATATACTACCTCACAATTCAGGGCCCGCGGATTTCCAACCTTTTTAATAAAATATGGAGAAAGATCGACCTTATTGCGCGGCTTTCAGAGTTACGATAATTTCAGGGCAGTAATAAACCAGATGACTACTGGTGAGATAAAGGAAGTCAAAGTGACGTCAAGTGAGGAAAATGTAATGGCATTTATTAATAAATACAGAGCGCTGGCTCCCATAGAAATTAAAATGGCATTTGATCTTTCAGATGTTGAATTTGAGAAAATGCAAAACTCGCTTCTGGAAAAGCAGCTAATCACCAAAAGGGAAGCCGGAAACGGATATTTTATTTTACCGAAAAACAATCCTTTATTCTGCGATATCGAAAAGGGCGCTTGTATGTAATAAATTACAAGAAAGAATAGTAAATAAAGAATTCATATACAGTACCTGGTTGCAACTCTTACAAAAAACCCGATTTTTCAAATTTAAAAGTTGCAACCCCCTGTCAGAAAGTGTGAGTGTGAGTGTGAGTGTGAGTGCGAGTGCGAGTGTGAGTGCGAGTGCGAGTGCAAGGAAAACAGAACGGACAAAAGTTGTAACTATGTCGTAGTTCGGATTGATTCAGATTAAGGGAGTATTTTTGTTTGCTTTAAAGATTTTTCCGATTGCATAAAGGGGAATGATTCTTATTTTCTGTATCCATGAAAAATTCTCTAAAGAGGTTCTGACTCCAAATTTACTGCCTTTCTCTTCCAGAAAAATCCGAAGGCTCTGCATTTTCCCTTTTATACCCGATTTAACCTCGATTGGTATGATCTTATCACCAAGTTCAATTACATAATCAACCTCAGCCTGACTTCCTTTTTTTTCTCGTTGCCAGTAGTAAAGTGAAGGAGCCTGGTTATCCGGCTTGGCTTTTATCAACTCCAGTCCTGCATATAGTTCAGCAATTGCTCCTTTATTGACCAAGGAGATTTCTGTATTCAGCAACAATTCAGACAGGTCAAGATTTAAAAACCGCTGGTAAATTCCGGTGTCAAAAATCAGATATTTCCTGAATTTAATATTTGTCTGAGCACCAAGAGGTATCCCATTTGATGATGAATGAACAACCGGGAAAATAATTCCGGCCTGCTCTAAAAGTTCCAGACTCTCTTTCAATTGAAGGTAATTTGATTGTGATTCAATCTGTGAAAGAACAAATTTAGAACCAGTTTGCATTATAACAGAAGAGAATACCTCCCTTAATCTCTTCGAAGGAACTCTTGATTTATATTTTGCGAAATCATCATAAAATGAATTTGTCAATTCCTCTAAAACTTCCTGACATTCAATCAGTGACTTGCCGCTTGTGTATGACGCTACGACTTCCGGCATCCCGCCAATAGTAATAAATCTTATCAGATATTGTTTTAGCTTTGTATGAAGAGTTTCAGACAAGGGTTTATCAATTTCAAATTTTTCAAGAAGTTCGACTAGTCCCCTTTCTTTAAATCCTGAAAGAAATTCGCTGAATGAAAACGGATAAAGATATATGGACCTTATCCTGCCAACTCCAAAAGAGGGTAATTCTTTTAGTGCAAATTCTAAAAGTGACCCTGCAGCAATCAGATGTATATCAGGAGTTTTTTCATAAAAATATCTGAGTGAGTTTATTGCCGGAATACAAGACTGTATCTCATCAAAAAATACCAAAGTCTTATTGGGAACAATGGGGGTGTTATAGATCAGAGATAATTCCTCATAAATCCTTGAGGGATTAATATCATCTTCAAATAACCTGTGAATTGATTTATTTGAAATAAAATCCACCTCAATAAAATACTCAAAAGTTCTTCCAAGATTTCTTACAGTTGATGATTTTCCAACCTGTCTTGCACCCCTGACCAGCAGGGGCTTTCTTGAAGTCTTGTTTTTCCATTCTATCAGGGATTTGTCAATATGTCTTTCAATATATTCCATTGGCTTCAGTTTATGCAAATATAAACTATTTATAAATAATGGACCTTAAGCAGCCTGATATTTAGAAAATAACGGACCATAAAAACACAGAAATATCAAATAATATCCATCTTACAACTGTTAAACATGATAATACCATCTATACTGAGAGACTGACTATGGTAAATGGGAAAGTAACAGCCCAGTCTTCACAGAACCAATACAACTCATCCTTCGAATTAGTGAGGGTTTGAGAAGGTCAGAAGAAAAGAAAGAAGTTGATTTGAACCAATCCCTGGTTGCAACTCTGCCAAAAAATCCAATTTTCAGAATTTAAAAGTTGCAACCCCGGCAAAAAGTGTGAGAGTGAGTCCTCCTCCGTTAAAACTTCGGAGGACAAAGTGTGAGTCTTGAGGAAAAAGAGATTGTTAAATTTTTTAAGACAGAATTTCCTAATGGTGATAAAATTGTATTACTGTTCAATAATCGGCAATGTTAAATATGATTTATGAGTTGCATCACGATAAATGGTCACTTCCGGTGCCGGGTCGAGCCGGGGGGTTCCCCTTCCTGAGAAACTGATAACAAGCTGTATTTTATGACCTGCCTTGAAAATCATTGATATCGGCAGAATCGGAAATACAAGTTCAGCAGGTTCTCCTGGCTCCAACGGCATTACGTCTGCCTGCATGAAACTATGCCATGGTAATCCCAGGTAGTTATAAGGTGGTTCGGCCAGTTTTCTCATTGATGCTCTTAGCTGTCCATAAACGTTGTATGATGAAATAGTACTATCGGGTGCTACATCCTGAATCGTGGCGATGAAATCTCCATCAGCAGCTGTTGATGATACCCAAAGGTTGATTGTCGGATGACCGGTGACCTGGACATCTTCGCTTAGTGGAGCAGTTTCATAAATTAGTTTTCCGGCAGTTGCATCACCTGGTCTGACATTATAAGTAACAATGGTTTGGTCTTTTTCATTTGTTCCTGTCGGCTTTGTAGTACTGAGTGAACCTTCGCCAAGATAATATTCGACTCTTTTCTCTTCCGGCAGAGGCCACTTTTTGGCTGAACGCCACTCAGACCCCTCCGGAGCATTATATGTGTAATAATACACGGGGTCTTCGTCCATTATTCCGTTATCGATGTCCTTAAGCCAGTAATCGAAGAACCGGCGTTCCTCTATAGTAATGTCAAATCCTGTAAGTTTCATTGAGGTAGCCCAATCGCAGTGCACTCCCGGGCCTATAATCAGTTTAGCCGGTATTTTGAAGTTATTAATTGCAAAAAAAGGACCGGGTTTGGTTGACCCTTCATCCCAGTTAACGGCCATATACATAGCTATACGGGAAGCGTTGATCTGGTCCTTATATGTTGAAGGGCTGCTTTTTATCCACCATTGTTTTGAATCTTCATCAGTAAGGTACTCAGAATAACTATCACGGAAGGGCAGATCACCTTCGCTTTCAATGTTTCCCATATGTTCAGCTTTAGCATTTTTAAGCATTATGCTGTCAGTATCGGCATCTACCGGTGCTGCTAATACATCCCTCATTTCCTGTGGAGATGGACCTCCCGGTCTCCTTGGCATAACGCCCCCCCTGGCTCCGGTAATACCCCCGGGTACACGGAAATCATATACATCGAACTCAAAGCTCATTGGGAATATAGCTTTCAGATGCGGGGGAGCTGTTGTGGCAGCCTGCATCTGACTACCGCCTGTGGCCGAACAACCCCACATACCTATTTTTCCATTACTCCATGGCTGTCTGGCAAGCCATTCAGTGATATCGTAGGCATCATTTCGGGCTGAGCTTATCCATTCACCCCGGTTATATCCCTCATTATGTCCGTTGGATGCGAAAAGCCCTCTAAAATCAACAGTCGCAGCCACATAGCCATATTTTATCAGTCTGCTCGCGGTACCTGCGTAGTTATCAACTGTCAGTGCTCCTTTCCTGTTGTCATTATACCTGCGGTTATACGGGGTATGCATCCATATAACAGGAAGCGGTGTTTTTATTACTTCTCCTGTTATTTTATCCTTAGGACGGTAAATATCTATCGCGAGCTTATTGCCATCTCTCATCTCTACATACTGAGAACTCATTTCATAATCATCAGCGTAAATAGCCTCACTATAGCCGGAATAAACGCCCGGACTTGAAATGCGATTTTTAGAATCGGAAGCTGATCTTTTGTTTAAACATGAAGATAAAAAACTGAATAGAATCAAGCATATGAGCAAAGGGTAATGCTTTGTTATGTCAGACTTCTTTCTGATAGAAAATTTTGTCATGGTATATAAAATTAACTTGAAAGTTTTAGATGCCAGGTTTATTCTTCCATAAATATAATCGTCATTTCCTTAAGATGAAACACTTATGGGGAAATAAATACGAATTATAGTTTTTAGTGTGGGTGTGAGAGTGTGAGTTTTGTGGAAAAAAAGACGAGTGTGCTCGCACTCGCTCTCACTCTCACTCTTTTTCAGCCCTCCTTCGCCAAGGCTTCGGAGGGCACAGTACCCGGAGCGGGACTTGAACCCGCACAGCCGTTATGGCCACAGGATTTTAAGTCCTGCGTGTCTACCATTCCACCATCCGGGCTAATATATCGTGCAATCATGCAATCGTGCAATCGATGGTGATTTAAACCTCCTCTTTCAAAAAACCAAGCCCTGCGTGTCGGACCCTGTCCCGCGCAGCGGGAATTCCACCATCCGGGCTAATATATCGTGCAATCATGCAATCGTGCAATCGATGGTGATTTAAACCTCCTCTTTCAAAAAACCAAGCCCTGCGTGTCGGACCCTGTCCCGCGCAGCGGGAATTCCACCATCCGGGCTAAAAATTGTCATGCAATCATGCGATCGTGCAGTCATGCTATCGTGCAGGTCTTGCAAGTCCTGCCTGCCAAAATGGAGAAGCAAAATTACTAATTTAAATATTAATAAAAAGGAGACCGGCTTAAAATATGTAAGATGGCTTTTTTCATTTTCACCAGTATAATCATAATTTTCCTCAGACTCTTATTCGGTAACATGCACAGCCCTTTTTGCGCGAGGGCGAACCGGAAAAGGTGCGAACTGCTCCTTGTTTTTTGGAGCGGGAAATGGCTTTGCGCAAATGGCGAAAAACAGGAGCAGTTGTCTTTTCCGGCCTCCTTTTCTTTGGTTCATTTCTTTTGGAGGAGCAAAAGAAATGAACATAATCCTGATAAAGAAAGAAGGGTGTCCTTCTGAGACACCCTCCGTTAAAGTCAGTTATTTTGCTTTACAAGTATCGGCTTGCCCAACCCCGCCTTCTCAAGCTCCTTAAGCTGAGTTTTTGCATCACCGACAACAACAAAGTACATCCTGGAAGGATCAATATATTTCTTCGCCACTTCCAATTGTCTGTCAGTCGTCAGATTCTTGATATAGCTCTCTTCCCGGCTGATAAAGTCTTCCGGCAGGTTATAAGATGTCATCGTATTAAGCATATCCATCAGGCCGGAGAGAGTTTCGAAACGCAACGCATAGCCTTTCAGCATCGATTCTTTTGTAAAATCGATATACTCCTGCGGCATTGTATTCATATATTTCTCCATTTCGGTCCTGAAGATCCCTATCGATTCAAGGGTTGCATTTGTACGAACTCTTGAGTATGCATAGAAATACCCGTAATTGCGGAATCCGTTGAATGATGAGTAGGCTCCATATGTAAATCCCTTCTCCTCCCTGATAATTTTCATCCACAAGCCTGAGATACTTGCATCATGTGCACCAAGCTTATAGTTTGCAACCACAGCCGGGAAAAAATCAGGATCCGTCCTTTTAAGAGACGGGCAGCCGATATAAATAACCGACTGCTTGGCGCCAGGAACATCAACGAAATATATCTCCGACTTTTGCAGCGGTGCCGGAACTGAAATCTCAGGAATTTCTACTTCCCTGGCAGGCCATTTACTGTTAAGTCGCCCGAGAGCTGCAAGGACTCTTTCTTTGTCAACATCCCCGGCTATAATGAACCTGGCAATTGACGGAGAGAAGTATCTGGAGTAATATTCTTTCAGATCATTGATGGTAATTGATCCTACGGAAGTTTCTGTGCCTGAAGCATCAATTGCAAGTATACTGTTACCGAACATCAGCTTATTAAGGGTTGAGGAAGCAAGATAATCAGGGCTGGCGGCATTTCTTTTGATGGAATTTATTATCCTGTCCTTTGAAAGAGCAAACTGTTCCATATCCCATCTTGGCTCGAGGAGGATTTCTTCGACCAGGGCGATTGTCTTCTCAAAATTGCGGGCCAGCGTGCTTACGTATATTGAAATATCCTCATTACCGGAAGAGACTCTGATGGACGCCCCAAGCAGACCTATCGCATCCTCCAGTTGTTCCGGTGTTTTGTTTTTCGTGCCCTCATTCATCATTGCGGCAACAAGGTTGGCAACGCCGGCTTTTTCTATCTTGTCAATCATATGTCCGCCGTCAATGACTATCGAATACTGGACCAGCGGCAACTCATTCTGGGTTATCCCGGTTATCGTCATCCCATTGCCAAGCGAAGCTGACCATGGCCGGGGTACAACCACTTCAGGATCCGGTCCTGACTGAGGCATCACTGACCGGTCAATTTTTGAGGCTGTTTTTACGATTTGCTCTTCAGCAGCCTGGTCTGTTTTTACTTCAGCAGCACTGGTTACATCCTCTTCAACGATACCTGCATTCACTGATCCTTCAACGATCAGGTTTGCTTCACCTTTGGGTACAAAGCTTGTTTCTACGAAGTTCTTTCCCTTCACGTATTTTATGAAAACATCTTTGACATCCTGCATTGTAACAGCCTGGTATGCAGCAAGTTCTTTTGTAAAGAACTCGGGGTCGCCTGTAAACATTTCGTTACGGGCAAAGGCAGAGGATTTACCTCTTGCACTTGCCAGCCTGCTATAGAATCTTGTTTCATAGCCTGCCTTGATCCTCATCAGGTCCTCTTCGCTGAACCATTCTTTTTCAAATTTGTCAAATCCTTCAAAAACTGCCTTTTCGACCTCTGTAAGATTAACACCGGGATTGGCTGTTACCGATATCCTGAATGAACCTGCCAGTTCCTGGGAACCGTTTCTGGCGGAGACTCTTGATGTCAGCTTCTTGTCTTTTACAAGAATAGTATAAAGTGGAGCCTTCTTGCTGTTCGCCAGGAGATCTCCAAGGAAATCGAGCGCGTAGGAGTCTTTGGAATATTGCTCGACTGTCGGGAAAACCATTGTGAGCTGCGGGGCTCTCGCAAAGTTGTCTTCATGAAAAAACCTGCTGGTTGAGGTTAAAACCGGCGGATTGGGATTTCTCTTGTCTGTCTGCTCCCCTCCGGGTATTTCCCCAAAATATTTTTCGATGAGCGCTTTCACTTCTTCCTTTTCAAAATCACCGGAGATTGACAGGAACGCATTATTCGGGGTGTAAAATTTACTGTGGAATGCCTTGACATCATCTACGGTAGCGTTTGCCAGGTCTTCCATTTCGCCTATCACATCCCAGCTGTAAGGATGTCCTTTCGGATACAGATTCTTAAGTAATATATAGTCATTGAATCCATAAGGTGTATTGTCGACTCCCTGCCTCTTCTCATTTTGAACTACATTCTGCTGGTTGGCAAGATTGGCCTTTGTTACGGTGTTTTCCAGATATCCCATTCTGTCTGATTCCATCCAGAGGACCATCTCCAGGGCATTTTTTGGGACCACTTCATAATAGCTGGTCATATCCTGTCCTGTACCTCCGTTAAAATCTCCTCCCGCATTGCTGATGTTGTCAACAAACGCTCCTCTTCCAAGGTTTTCCGATTCCTGGAACATCATATGTTCAAAGAGGTGAGCAAAGCCTGTTCTTCCGGGGACCTCGCGGCTGGACCCTACATGGTAGGCAATTGTGACTGCAACGATTGGATCTGACTTGTCTTCATTAAGAATTACTGTCAGTCCGTTTGAGAGCTTATATTTCTCAAATGGGATAGTTGAACCTGTTTCAATTTTTTTATTCATACATGAGAACAAAGTTGTTGTAAAAATGATTCCTAAAATAAGTCCGGTTCTTTTCATAGTGAGTATTAATTTTTCTGGTGCTGAAAATAGCAAATAAAAAGTTTAGAGAAGCGCAAGTTTGCAGATAAAAAAAAGATTCTTATTTTTGACCCTGAATCTGCGGGAGTAGCTCAGTTGGTAGAGCACGATCCGCCAACCGGCGGATTAGGGTCGCGGAGTCGAGTGGGAAAAAACATATTGCGGGAGTAGCTCAGTTGGTAGAGCACGACCTTGCCAAGGTCGGGGTCGCGGGTTCGAGTCCCGTCTCCCGCTCAGAAAAAGCTGCATGAAAGTGCGGCTTTTTTATTTTTCACGTATATCTGCGCCCTTTTTATTCAGTGAACTGTGCCTCATGCCGTAAAGGAAATAAATAAAAAATCCTATGACGGTCCATATTCCCAGCCTCTCCCAAGTGGTCACCGGCAGTGATGTCATCAGGTAGAAACATCCCAGGGCTCCGGCAGTTGCCACAAAGTATACAACAGGCGTTTTAAAGGGACGTTTCATATCAGGCCTCTTTATTCTCAGGATTATTATGCTGATGCAAACCATCGCAAAGGCAAGGAGTGTTCCGATCGAAACCATGTCTGCTATCAGGTCGATAGGAAAAAGCCCTGAGATAACAGCCACCACTCCTCCTACTATTATGGTTGTGATATGAGGGGTCCTGTATTTTTTATGCACTCTTCCCAATGTGGGAGGCAGAAGTCCGTCGATCGACATCGTGTAAAGAATCCGAGGCATCCCTGTAATAAGGACAAGGATCACTGAGCTCATGCCTGCAATAGCTCCGATTTTTATGACGGGTCTTAGCCAGAACAGTTTCTGCCCTGCGGCGTTTATGCCTACTGCTATAGGATCGGGCACATTGAGCAGTTTATAGTTTACAATTCCCGTCAGAACAAGCGACACGGCTATGTACAAAACTGTTACAACCGCAAGCGATCCAAGTATTCCAACGGCCATATCCTTCTGAGGATTTTTTGTTTCCTGGGCAACAGTTGATATGGCATCGAAGCCCACGAAGGCAAGGAAGATGATACCCGAAGCTCTGAAAATCCCGCTCCATCCGAATTTACCGAATTCTCCGGTGTTTTCCGGAATAAAAGGAACATAGTTTTCGGCATTTATGAATGAAAGTCCGAATCCGATAAAAAGCAGGATGACAAAAACTTTTATTATCACTATTATATTATTGACCCTTACAGATTCCTTTATCCCGAAAACCAGAACAGTGGTTATCAGGGCAACGATCAATATCGCTGGGAAATTTAAGATGGCGCCTGTCGCTATCCAGCCGTTGTCATATGTGAAAGGAGCACTGCTCAACGCGGTAGGTATTACGATTCCAAAATCCTTGAAGAAACTCACAACATAACCCGACCATCCTACAGCAACCAGCGAGGCCCCGAAAATATATTCAAGAACAAGGTTCCACCCTATAAACCAGGCAACAAACTCCCCCACTGTAGTATATGCATATGAGTAAGCGCTTCCCGAGATCGGTATCATCGATGCAAACTCAGTATAGCAGAGTGCCACGAACGTACACAAAACAGCAGATATCAGGAATGAAATGCTCAGTGCAGGTCCTGCATACTGTGCAGCAGCCGTTCCTGTAATAACGAATATTCCTGTCCCCACTATGCAACCTATCCCAATGAAAATAAGGTTTGTAGCTGAAAGTGCTTTCTTTAATCCGTGCTCAGAATCTGATGCGCTTTGCATCATTTCCTGCAGTGATTTCGTTCTGAAAAGTCTCGAAGCCATCCTCAGTGATTTTAAACAAGTCGTAATTATAGCAAATTAAACTCAAATAATCCTCCAATCCGTTCATCAGGAAAAAAGAATAAAAAAGAGGATGCCGTTACCGACATCCTCCTTTTCTTATTCAATAGAAGAGACTAGCGCCGCCCGCTTGAGCTCTGTCCCTTTCCTCCGCCTTTGGGAGTATTACCTCCGGTATTTGCCGGACGTGCTCCCTTATTCTGCGTCTTGGCCCTTTCTCTTTCCATCTCCATTTCCTTATTCTTTTCTTTTTCGCGCATCATCCCCGTTTCATTGGATTTAGCTTGTTTCTTTGCTTCCTGAGATGCTCTTTTATGAGCCTTTCTTTCTGCATTCCTTGCCTGTTTCTCAGCTCTTGTCTGCTGGCCATAATTTTTATACTGCGACTGGTTGTATGTCTGACCCTGGGCTCTGCCCTGATTCTGATTCTGATCCCGGTCCTGTTGCTGTGCCTGCTTCTCAGTCCTGTCCTTTTCTTTTGTCCTGGTCTGCGTCTGAGATGCTTCCTGCGCCGTTATGCCGGCACTTAGTAAAAGTGCCAATGAAGCTGATAAAATTTTACGTTTCATAATAATTTATGGTTAAA
This sequence comes from uncultured Rikenellaceae bacterium, assembly GCA_964638545.1. GTDB lineage: Bacteria > Bacteroidota > Bacteroidia > Bacteroidales > VadinHA17 > LD21. Next base: position 15,372 of record CAZXAM010000005.1, read on the forward strand.
AAATACAATTTGAATCTGTAAAATTATTATGACATAATGAAGTTATAATGAATTTATGAGTAAATGCTAAAAAATTCTGAAACTTACGCCGAGATTAAAGACAAATCCTTTTGCACTTTGAATTGTTGTGCCTGAATAAAAAGGAATTGTATAGCCTGGTTCGGCCTCAATTGTGAACCTCCCGGCATCAAAGGAAATGAGTAGTCCAAAATCAATTTCCATCAGTCCGAACCGTGATGTTGTTACAGATGAACTATTCCCATGTCTCCCACCTTTCCTGTAAGGCGGCGACAACACTGTTCCTTCGGTAGTTTCCGAAAGAACACCGAATAGAAGATTCACATACGGATCGAATGAAAAATATGCTTTGCTTATAAATAATTCATTCGTCTGAAAAAACCTCGAATTCCTCAGCTGGAGATAGGCCCCGCTGGATTCAGAAAAAAGCCCGCCGGCTGATATTTTTGTATATAACAGTTTCCAGTCAAAACCAAGAGTAAGGTCAGTATAGAAAAAGCTTGTAAACAGAGTGTCGGTAAGGGTTTTGTTGGCCTGGTATCTCGAAGCGGACAAGGCAATATCAAACCATGAGTTGAATGCGTGATTGTAACTTAACGAAAATGAGGAGAAAGAAATTAACGGATCAAAGACATTAAGATGAACACCATAAGCTGAAACAAAAAGCTCATTGTTAAATCCATATATCAGACCTCCCGAATAGAAGGGCTTGTCCTGTGAAAGTGAAGAGCCCATATAGATCAGATTGTATCCGAGGCCGGCTGATCCATATAGGTTATGTTTCGATTTTGTGATCTCACCTGAGGCCGAATCAGGTTTAGTTTCATCCAGATTATGAAAATCCACAGCGTACAATCCTTGTGCCAGAACAACCAGGGCAACAAAAAGTGACACCTTTGATAATCCCGTGAGAAAAAAATCGTGAATGGTTCTCTCTGACATTTAAAACGATTTTTTCAACTGTACAAAATAAAGTTATCCGGATGAAGAAATGATGAAAGTTTCAATTTTCTGATGCAGCTATCAGCTCTTCCGTGTTCCAGCCTTCGATCCTGATCACCGGTTTTTTTCCTTTAATAAACTTTGCGGGACAACTGACATTAACGACCGTACTTTCACCTGGGGCAAGCGAAAAATAGCTTCCCGACCAGTAACTTGGCAATATTTCTTCATCGTTGACCATTAACCGGGGACGGATGAAGAATGCAATCTTGCCGGTATTATTTTTAATATTCAGAGACCACTTCGGATCTCCCTTTTCTTTATCGATCCTGACTGACATTGCAGTTAAAGAAGTTTTTGCAAGGCTGTTAAGCGGCTTGTAATCATTATCCTGCGACAACCAGTATACATTACGGGAAACTATCTTACCTGAGGCATTCTTCAGGGCAAGAAACACAAATCCAACTCCTTTTAAATTTTTCAGAACAGTTTCCAAAGATGTTGTTTCCTTCACTTCAGACGGCCCCATAGTGAAAAATGCTTCTTCCTTAAAGATCGGTTTTGAATCAATGTCAAATACCTGCACCGCAGCTGTGAGGTTCGGAACAGGTTTATATTTCCGGTTCAGCACTGTTACTTTCAGACTGCTCAGATTCAATTGTATATGCAGAGGTTCACAGGCGTTCTGCATGAAATAGTACCCTGCGTTCGTCTGAAGATACCAGTCATAGACCTGCCATACCACGCTCGGGAATGCTGCATTCAGCTTCCACAGCATTACACCTCCTATATCATTCAGCTTATGTCCTGCCGCCTCGAATATTCCCTGGTATCCGATGGCATTCATCAGCTGCATCTTATTGCAGAAATCTTCCATTGTAACTGGCTCTCCGTAGCGTTTTACCATTTCATTATAATACAACTCCCAATGTCCGTTCCCCGATGCAGCATCATGATAGCCCCATGTATTATTCAGCGGGAAAGGCAGCTTCTTGTCCCACACCAGGTTCGGAATTACCTTTGGCAGGATATCCCAGGTCACCATTGAAGGAAGTCCTGTTTCATCCTTGAAAACCCAGTCACGGCCGGCGATTGCCCTGTCGTAATAGCTTTTCGGGTCCTGCCATGTATAAGGACCTCCGCTGTAAACTCCGGTTGGCAGGTTATCGGGCCATGCTCCCGGCCATCCGTCCGGAAGCTTTGCAAAACCCGAGGAGCTTGGAATAAAAGGACGTGTGCCATCAAGTTCTATTATACTGTTACGCATGAAATCATAAAGCTCCCTGCGTGCATGTCCTTCATTGCCTCCTGTCCAGACGAGAAGGCTGGGATGGTTGCGGATCCTGTAAATCGTACTTACAACATTTTTCTTAAAGACGTCTCCCTCAAGGGGCCAGTCGGGAGAGCCCTTGAATTCGCCCTGAGTATCGCCCGTGATCCAGAAATCTGACCATACCAGCATGCCATAGCGGTCGGCAGCATCCCAGAATTCATCGCATGGCGTAACTCCGCCTCCCCATATCCTGACAAGGTTTATGTTTGAATTGCGGCATAGATGGAATTCATAATCGTATCTTGCAGAATCGCGGTTCAGGAGCATATCAGGGACCCAGGCGCCTCCGGTCAGATGGATCCGGTTCCCGTTCACATAAAAATCGCGGCGCCATGTACCATTTACATTCACGGCTTTTGAGGAAACTGTCCTGATCCCAAAGATGAATGTTGTATAATCAGAAAGGCCGCCTGATCCTGAATATTGAAGCCTGATCCTGTAAAGATTGGGCTTGCCGTATCCGTTAGGCCACCAGAGTTCAGGCTTTTGAATATTGAATTCCTTAACATTGGCGCTGTTAAGTTCTATTGGGGATGAAGCATTTCCCGGGATGTTTACAGCTCTTGAAAATCTGATTGTTTTGCCTTTGAAATTCTCCGGCGAAATTGTTACCAGAAGATTTCCATTTTCATTTGAACCATTGTGATTGATCAATGAAAGCATCAGGGATAGTTTCGCAAAGCTGGTATCAGGCAACCGTGGCAATTCTGTAACCAGCTTTGGCTGGCTTATTGTAACTGCTCCGGAAGTCCTCAGGTAAACTGGAAGCCATATCCCTATGTTACGGTCGCGGACAGGAGGGATCCAGTCCCAGCCTATGGAACACAGCATTGTGACATTTTTCCCTATATCGCCCGTCGGGCCGCCGTTAAGATAAAAGTCTCCAAGCGCTTCCAGCTGCTCCGGTGCAGGCAATCCCGGATAATCGAGCGGGTATATTTTTACAGCCAGAGCATTGGCCTCACCGGCTTTAATGTATCTCGTGACATCCAGGCTGTATTCTGCAAACATCCCTGCCATTACTGTTGAATCAGTGATCCGTGTACCATTGACCCATACGGCAGCCCGGTAGTTTATTCCTTTAAATATCAACTGAAAATGTCTGCCTCTGTCAATGGAAGGCACATTAAATATTGTTCTGTACCAGTAGGGATCCTTCCAGGGATTGGGATTGTTTGGAAGGTGGCTGAACTTCTCAAGGTCATATTGCCTGTTGAATTCGTCCGAAGCATCCGGGATCAGCATGTTATTAAGTCCCTGGTAAGGATCGGGATAAACTCCGCTTGCAACCAGACCCGATAATACTGTGCAGGGCACCTTTACCGGGAACCAATAGACATCAGACTTGTATTGTGTGGTAGAAATTTCTTCGCCCGAAGCTTTGATCAGCACAGAAGACTGGAGCTCGAAGTCTGAAAGCTTACATTGTTTAATGCTTCCGGGTTGGGAAAATAATGTGATGGAATGCAGTATAATGGCGATCACTGATACGAGCAAACTTTTCATCCTTAACCTAATTATAATTTTATCACTAAACTATTACTTTTATTAATCCTTTTGTTTATTCCAAAAGCAGTATCTTACTTGCCGGAGAATTTATAGTTCATTTTTTGTGTCATAATTAAGTCACATATAAAGATATCCGGGAAACAAAATTAAATCAGTTGTTGTAATATTTCATAAAATGGATCAGGAAAAGGCTGCAAATAAATTCGGAACAATGCCCGTTTTTCTTACTGCCATTTCTACAATACTGGGGGCAATTCTTTTTCTGAGGTTTGGATTTGCAGTAGGGACCCTGGGATTCTGGGGAGCCCTTCTGATAATCCTTCTGGGACACTCCCTTACAATACCCACGGCATTTGCACTTTCTGAATTAGCCACAAACAAGAGAGTTGAGGGTGGCGGGGAGTATTTTATCATTTCCCGATCTTTCGGTCTTAACATAGGCGCAACTATCGGGATCGCCCTGTTCCTTTCGCAGGCAATAAGCGTTGCCTTCTACATTATTGCTTTCACTGAAGCGTTCGGATTCGTCTTCGACACTTTCTCAAACCAGTTTGGTTTACACCTGCCTAAACAGGCAATAAGTATTCCCTCCGTGCTTATTCTGGGATTTGTCATCCTAAAGAAAGGTAGCGTTACCGGGATAAAAATGCTTTACGTTGTTACTGGAATTCTTGTCATTTCCCTTGTTATGTTTTTTATCGGCCATACTGATTTTGCGTCTTCTTCCGGAAATAAAATTCCTGCCGGTGATTTAAGAAACATGAGGGATTTCTTTATGGTCTTTGCGATAGTATTTCCTGCTTTTACAGGGATGACAGCGGGAGTAGGGCTTTCGGGAAACCTTGGTAATCCAGGAAAATCCATACCAAAAGGCACAATAATTGCGACGATAACAGGTATGCTTGTTTACCTGGCGGTGATCTACAAGCTTTCGGTCTCAGCAAGTCCTGAAAGCATGCTGGCAGATCAGATGATTATGGGCAAAATCGCAATTTTCGGAGCAGTGATAATCCCCATAGGGCTGGCCGCATCAACATTGTCATCAGCAATAGGTTCCTTGATGGTTGCTCCCCGCACCCTGCAGGCGCTGGCCATAGACTCTTCCTTCCCATCAGGAAAGGTCAACAGGTGGCTCGCGCGTGGCAGAAAATCTGATTATGAACCTGCAAATGCTACTTTGATTACGATAATCATTGCCATTTCATTCGTTGCACTCGGAAGTGTTAATGCCGTTGCTGAGATAATTTCAATGTTCTTTCTTGTCACATATGGTTCATTATGTCTGATTTCATTTTTAAACCACTTCGGGTCTTCTCCCTCTTACAGACCATCATTCCGGTCGAGATGGTACTTTTCTCTTGCAGGATTCATTATTGCCATATGGGTAATGTTCCGCATAAATGCACCATATGCCCTGGTTTCATTAATTGTCATGACAGGAATATATTCCTACATAAAATTCTATCATCGCGACAGGCTGGGTCTTGAGGCTCTTTTTGCCAATGCATTGTTCCAGGTAAGCCGCAATCTCCAGATCTACCTCCAGAGGTCTGAAAGCAGGAAAAAAGAAAAAGAGTGGAGACCGAGTGCAATATGCATATCAGCTGACTCATTCAAGCGTGCAAAAGCCTTCCGTCTGTTAAGCTGGATCTCATACCGGTACGGTTTCGGAACCTACCTCCACCGAATAAACGGGTATTATTCAAGGGCGACCTGCCAGAAGGCTGCCGATGAATTTTCAAAGCTTATTGAATTATATGACACAGCAGGAAACCATGTTTATGTCGATACACTGATTTCACCTTCCTATACTTCAGCTCTTGCTCAGGCAATTCAGATGCCCGGAATTGCAGGGATGGAGAATAATATGGTTATATTCGAATATGATAAGGAGGATCCGGGTAATCTGATTGAAATAATTGAAAACATAAAACTGGTGAAAGCAGGAGATTTTGATATATGCCTTCTTGCCGCCAGTAAAAAAGACATGATCTTTAAAAGCGGCATTCATGTCTGGATTGACTCTCAGGATTCTCACAACGCAAGCTTGCAGATATTGCTGAGCTTCATAATCTCAGGGCATCCCGACTGGAAAAGATCTAATATTAAGATCTTCAATATCTGCAGTAAGGAGCTGCAGGATGAAAAAAGGAAAGAATTCAATGATCTGGTAATTTCCGGCCGACTGCCAGTTACCGGAAAAAATATCGAAATATTGGTTGAAGAGCCAGGCAAAAGTGTCAAAATGAAAATAAATGAGAAATCATCGCATGCAGCTCTGACCCTGATAGGATTCAGGGTAGACGGATTAAAGCAAAACGCCGAAAATATACTTGGAGGTTATGATAGGCTGGGAACAGTTCTTTTTGTCAACTCACATAATCAGAAGGAGATCCTTTAAACTAATCAGATAATATCCAGAATAGGGCTGAAGTTTCTCTCGCTGATTATCTTATCAGCAACATAATTAAGGTATTTGTTCTCTGAACAGAAAGAGACTCCAATACCGCTTTCCTTTATCAGGCAGAAATCATTCTCACTGTCGCCTACCGAAATGATATTCTTTATACCTATTTTATATTTTTCGGCAAGCTGAAAAAGCACATTCGACTTGCAAAAATCATGGTTGCACTTGCTTCTTTCGGTTCTCAGGAAAGCCGAAGGCACTTTTACCTCTCCGGTGGCTATGCTTTTTGAGAATTCAAGCTCATTTGCAACCGAAAAGTCCATTCCAAGTTTATTCTTCAAATGATTTGTCACCACGTCGTAGCTGTCGCTGATTATTCCAATTATATATCCTCTCTCCTTCAGCTCTCTTATAACAAACTCCGTATCCCTTACAATTTTGATGCTGTCGACCACTTCAAGGATCTCATTTATTGATCTTCCTTTCATAAGCCTTGCCAGTGATTTTGTTCTGGTATAGGGATTGCTGTTTTCAGTCACAATTTTGATCAGGTCGTCCCTGAAATTGAAATGATCCGCAGCCGTTGTAATAAAGCTCCCCTCCAGGAGTGTATTGTCCATATCAAAGATCAGCATCCTGTCGCGTCCGATAAGGCTCTCCCTGATGGCAAAATCCATCTGCGTTCTTATGAGGTTTAGGTTCTCCAGCGTTTCAAGGTCTCTGGGCTCAATCTTCTTTGCCCTTTTCAGTATTGCCCTTGACACTTCACGTGACATTACCGCCAGTTGTTCCCACGACTGCATCCTGTTCTCAATGAACCCTATATTGACTTCACTGATTTTTGCGCCGGCTGAATGCATGTCAATCAGTATCCCGACATCAACTCCGTAATCATTTTCAAACTCTACCCTTTCCATAAAGCTTTTTCTGCCGGCGATCATACCGCTCAACGGTTGTGAAAATACTGTAAGGTCAGGAAAAAGAAAGCTTAGAAGCGGCTTTGCAACAAGCTCAGTGACTCTTCCTGCCTGGCGGTTGAAGCATGATTTCACAAAATCAGCCTCTCCTTGCATGATGGGATTTGTCAGCAGGGTAATGATGTTCTCAGGATATGTCAGTATGTCAGCATCCAGATATACAATGACCTCGTTCTTCGACAGCAGCATGCCTTCACGCATAGATGTTCCCTTACCCAGCTTTGTACTAGTATAGATCCTGACTTTGGGCTTTCTCGCCACATCAATAGTGCTATCCATTGATTTGTCATCGATCACCAGTATCTCGCTAACCTCCGGAGATTTGCTGACCAGGTCGATCACACTGGCAATAGTTCTCTCTTCGTTCAGGGCAGGAATTATAACTGTAACCATGGCGAAAGATGTTTAGAATGTAACAATAATTCTTCCAGCAGGAATCCTATTTAAGGAGTTTCCTGATATTGTAAAGCTTATTTAAAGCCTCGTTGGGAGTAAGGTTATCGAGATCGAGGCCGAGCAGCTCATCGCGGATCTGCTTAAGCACCGGGTCATCAAGCTGGAAAATGCTGAGCTGAAGCCCTTCCCTGTGATCGGCCAGGTCTGCAATAGGCTTTGTTAATTCCTGCCTGTTATGGCTCTCCTCAAGCTCTTTGAGGATATCGCCGGCACGGTTTACAACACTCCTGGGCATCCCTGCCATCTTTGCAACATGAATCCCGAAGCTGTGCTCGCTCCCTCCCCTCTTCAGCTTCCTAAGGAATATAACTTTGTTGTTCATCTCCTTAATGGAAACGTTGAAGTTCTTCACTCTTGAGAATGAGTTTTCCATCTCATTGAGCTCATGATAATGGGTGGCAAAAAGTGTTTTGGCCCTGAGCCTGCTCTCATGAAGATATTCCACCATTGCCCATGCGATCGAGATACCATCATAAGTGCTTGTTCCCCTTCCGATCTCATCGAGCAGGATGAGGCTTCGCTCCGACAGATTATTAAGAATGCTTGCTGTTTCATTCATCTCGACCATAAATGTTGATTCGCCGAGGCTTATGTTGTCGGAAGCTCCGACACGAGTGAAAATCTTGTCAACAATGCCTATTCTTGCAGCTTTAGCCGGAACAAAGCACCCTGTCTGTGCCATCAGCACTATCAGGGCGGTCTGCCTCAGCAAAGCCGATTTCCCCGACATGTTGGGACCGGTCAGAATTATGATCTGCTGATCGTCAGTGTCAAGAAACAGGTCGTTCGGCACATACGATTCCCCTGCCGGAAGCTGTTTCTCAATAACAGGGTGCCGGCCGTCGGAGATATCAAGTGTTTTTGAATCGTCAAGAACAGGTCTTACATAATTGTTCTCCAGCGATTGAACAGCAAACGACTGAAGACAATCTATCCTTCCGATGAGCGCTGAATTCAGCTGTATCGATGGAATGTGTTCTATGATTGCAAACACTACATCGTTGAAAAGCTTTGTTTCCAGATCGATGATTTTTTCTTCAGCACCCAGTATCTTGTTTTCATATTCTTTAAGCTCCTCTGTTATATAACGTTCCGCGCTCACAAGTGTTTGCTTCCTGATCCATTCCGGAGGAACTTTGTCCTTGTGAGTATTTCTCACCTCTATGTAATATCCGAAAACATTATTGTAACTTACTTTCAGGGATGTAATACCTGTTCTCGCGCTCTCCCTGTTCTGCAGGTCGGCCAGGTAATCTTTCCCGCTGTAAAGTATTGTCCTCAGTTCATCGAGGTCTGCCGACACTCCCATAGAAATTACATTTCCGCGGTTCAGCTGAACAGGTGGATCATTGTTCAGATCGTGCTCTATCCGGTCGGCCAGCAATTTGCATGGATTGAGCTGTTCCCCTATTGCAGCAAGAGGAGCGCATCCGCTGTTACAGCATAGTTCTTTCAGGGGGTCCGTCGCCTTCAATGCCTTTTTAAGCTGTACAACCTCCCTGGGGTTTATCCTGGCCACAGCCACTTTTGAAATGAGTCTTTCAAGATCGCCTATCTGACGTAGCAATCCCGAGATCTCTTCCCTGAATGCGCTTTTCTCAACAAAGTGCTGGACAATGTCGAGTCTCTCATTTACCGGCTGTATATCCTTGAGGGGCAATGATATCCATCTCTTTAGCAATCTTCCTCCCATGGGAGAGATGGTTCTGTCCATGACGTCGATAAGTGTCTTTGCACCTTCGTAAGGCGAATGGAAAAGCTCAAGGTTCCTGATTGTGAACTTATCGAGCCAGACATACCTGTCTTCATCGATACGGGAAATGTTTGTGATATGGCCAAGCTGTTCATGCTGGGTTATGTCGAGATAATAAAGGATCGCCCCTGCGGCAATTATCCCGCATGAAAGATTCTGAATACCGAACCCTTTTAACGAGCTGGTCTCGAATTGCTTAAGAAGACGGTCGTTTGCAGCTTCAGGCGTGAATATCCAGTCATCAAGCTTAAACGTATAGAACTTGGTCCCGAAAGATTCAATGAAAAAATCTTTCTTCTTTTTCTCATAAAGCACCTCCCTGGGCTGAAGATTGTTCAGCATCTGATCTATATATTCAAGGGTACCTTCCGCGACAAGGAACTCGCCGGTAGATATATCGAGGAAAGCCGCTCCGGCGATTTTCTTATCGGTATGCACTGCTGCCAGGAAATTATTTTCCTTATGGTTCAGTACATTCTCATTCAGCAGAACTCCCGGTGTCACGAGTTCTATAATACCGCGCCTGACAATCTTTTTCGCAAGCTTCGGATCTTCAAGCTGTTCGCAGATAGCTACTCTCTGTCCGGCTCGTACCAGCTTTGGAAGGTAGGTATCGAGTGCGTGGTATGGAAATCCTGCCAGTTCAACAAATGAAGCTGAACCATTTGCCCGCCGCGTCAGGGTTATCCCGAGGATGTCGGAGGCTTTGATTGCATCCTCGCCAAATGTTTCATAGAAATCGCCTACCCTGAAAAGAAGTATGGCGTCAGGGTGTTTTGCCTTGACAGCATTATACTGCTTCATTAGCGGAGTTTCAGCGTATTTCGGGTTATCTGTCATTTGTGCTTCGGGGGCAGAGACATTTACGGTTTAAGCTTAGAAACAAATATACAATTTTATGCTTATTCCCTCTGTGTACCTCTGTGTCTTCTCTGTGCAACTCTGTGTAACTCTGTGCAACTCTGTGTAACTATTTATAAATAAGAACTTACACGGAGAAAATCCAAGGCCGAACGTTAAGAAATAGCCCAGTGGGCTATTTTAGTGAGGAGCCAGCCTGCAGGGGAGAATCACAGAGCAACACAGAGATAAAAGTCATGTTTTATCTCCATTTTATTGGTTAACTTGTACTTTTAAATCATTCACTTATGAATAAAGTTCTGATCTTAGGCGCAGGCCTTGTAGTAAAGCCGATGGTAGAGTATCTGCTTGAAAACGGCTTCAGGGTTAAAATAGCCACTACCACAAAGGAAAAAGCCGACAGGATGATAAAAGGAAATCCTAACGGATCATCTATGAAATGGTCGACAGATGATACCGAAACACTCGAAAAGCTCATAAACGAAAATGACATCACGGTATCATTCCTGCCGTACAAATATCACGTGCTTGTGGCGAAAACCTGCATCAGATGCAAAAAACCTCTGGTTACGACTTCATATGTGCAACCAGAAATGAAAGCTCTTGACGGGGATGCAAAGAAAGCAGGAGTGATCCTCCTTAACGAAATAGGCCTCGATCCGGGGATCGACCATATGACTGCAATGAAGATCATCGATCATATTCATAACTCGGGTGGAAAGGTTAAGGAGTTCTATTCACTATGCGGAGCTCTGCCTGCCCCTGAAGCGTGCAACAATCCCATGAATTATAAATTCTCGTGGAGCCCTAAGGGAGTTGTGCTTGCAAGCAGGAATGGCGCCCAGTACCTGAAAAAAGGAAAGCATGTGAAAATTGAACCGGTCGATCTGTTCAGGGATCGCTTCACTTATAATTTCCCGGTTCTTGGAGAGCTGGAGGTATATCCCAACAGGGACTCGATCAGTTATACGGAAATATATGGCATCCCTGAAGCAGAAACTATGTACCGGGGAACATTCAGGTATAAGGGATGGTGTGAAACACTCGATGCAATGAAGCATCTTAACATGCTTGATGATACAATTGGCAATTATGCCGGGATGGATTACGCCGGATTCCTTGCTTCGAGGAACAGCATTGAAAAAACAGGGCTCAGAAAAACCCTGGCATTGAAACTCGGAATCAAGGAGGAGAGTGTTGCAATGCAGTCGCTTGAATGGCTTGGCTTCTTCAGCAATGACAAAATGGCATACGGCACTACATCTCCTTTTGAAATAACATCCGACAGGATGATAAGCAAAATGGCGCTGACTTCCAGGGACCGTGACACTGTGATGATGCAGCATGTCTTCCTTGCTGAATACCCGGGAGGGAAAAGGGAAGTGATAAAATCGTCGATGCTCGATTTCGGTTCTCACGAGACCAATACGGCAGTTGCCAGAACAGTTGCCCTGCCGGCATCTATCGCAGTTAAGATGATACTGGAAAAGAAAATAAATCTTAAAGGCGTATACCGTCCGGTTGTCCCGGAGATCTATAATCCTGTTATTGAAGAATTAAAGAAGCTTGATATTGAAATGAAGGAGGAATACGGGCTTCCGGAAAGTGAGATGATATCTTGACCCCCTGCCCCCTGAAGGGGGTCTAAATTGAGTCACGTGCAATAATATGAATCGATTTTAGGTTTCAGGGGGCCTAAATCCAAAACATATTTTAATTTGTGCACGTTTTAGCCCCCCTTCAGGGGGGATGGGGGGGTTTAGAATTTTAAATAGAAATCTTTCGTAAGATTCTTATACTCCTCCGTAAACTCATGCCTCCGGCCATGCTCAATAGTCAGAAATTTCTCTGCAGTTTTTTGTTTTTGCCTTGAGAAAGTGAGGATTACCCTTCTGATTTCACTCGTTGGCAATGGTTTGATCTTAAGGATTCTATTACAATAAAGTCCATATTCCTGAGCATCAGCAATTAATATATTCCCCTCA
>CAZXAM010000005.1:27712-30443 GCA_964638545.1 uncultured Rikenellaceae bacterium
TCTATTACAATAAAGTCCATATTCCTGAGCATCAGCAATTAATATATTCCCCTCAACATACGGCATAATAACCTGAAACCTGCCGCCTTCCCGATAGCTATCGGGAGCCAGAAGCCTGTTCACACCCTCCAGAAGATCTTCGTTTTTCAAGGAATCATTGTGCCGCGCAGCTGCTTTTGCGTTGTCGGGATTTTTCAATGAATCGCTGAAGAAGGGTGGATTTGAAACAATAAGGTCAAACCTGAGGATCCCGGGATCAAAATCCTGAAGGGTAGTATTTATTACACTTATTCTTTCTTTCCATTTACTCATTTCCACGTTGCTGCATGCCTGGTTAAAGGAATCTTCATCAGGTTCAATTGCAGCAATATCTGCCATACTCCGCTGCGCCAGCATCAGTGCAATAAGCCCTGTGCCTGTACCGATATCGAGGATATGTTTTGCAGTTGAAACATCTGCAGCAGCGCCAAGCAGCACGCCGTCTGTCCCGACCTTGAAGACACACTTGTCCTGGTAAATGGTAAACTGTTTGAAGCTGAAAAAATTATTAGCCATTGGCCAAATCAGAATTTTTCATTAACGCCAAGTCCGAAAAGGGCAAAATCATATTTCACCGGATCAGCCGGATCAAACTCCCGCAGAACAGATGTCAGTTCCTCCACAGCTTTCCAGTCATTTGCTTTTCTTGAAAGCAACCTGAGCTTTCTCGCCGTATTTCCCGAATGAAGGTCAAGAGGAATATAGAGTTCTGAGGGTTCTATTTGTTTCCATATGCCAAAGTCAACGCCCTTATTGTCTCTTCTTACCATCCATCTCAGATACATGTTCAGCTTTTTCGCTGCTGACCCTTTATATGGATCCGAGAGATGTCTTTCCGTATTCTTCTTGTGAGGCAGTTCAAAGAAGATCCTGTGCAATTCATGAATCGCCGGTTGAAGTGAATCTGACTTTTTGAATTCACTGAAAATGTTTTCAAGTCCTCCCCTGTTCCGGTATATATGTGTTAATGCCCTGATAAAATATGCCAGGTCGGAAGAATTGAAAGTCCTGTGGACAAATCCTTCCATTCGCTTCAGATCGCTTTCATCAGATTTTAATATAAAGTCGTATGGGGAGCCTTCGAGAATCTCCATAATGCGGTTTGCATTTCTCAAGATCATCTTTCTGTTTCCCCAGGCTATCGTTGCAGCAAGGAATCCGGCAATCTCTATATCCTCTTTTTTATCGAACCGGTGAGGTATGCTGATGGGATCATGCTCAATAAAGGCGGGACAATTATAGAAGTCTGCCTTCTCGTCTAGGAATTCCTTCAGCTCAGCCCTTCTCATCTTCATGATTGCACGATTGCATGATTGCACGATTGCAGGATAAAAAGGGATTATTACTTTATTATCAGACCATCCTTTATCTGCAGTATCCTGTCCGACATGCCGGCAAGCTCCCTGTCGTGGGTAACAATTATTATGGTCTGCCCGAATGTGTCGCGAAGCCTGAAAAACAGTTTGTGAAGCTCCCTTTTGTTCTCAGTGTCGAGGTTCCCTGAAGGTTCATCGGCCAGGATAACTGAAGGACTATTCACCAGCGCCCGGGCAACGGCAACTCTCTGCTGCTCGCCTCCGCTAAGCTCCGACGGTTTGTGCTCAAGCCTGTCGGAAAGGTTCAGGAAACACAGAAGCTCAGAAGCTCTTTTTTCAGATTCCGTCTTGCTCTTCCCTGCGATGTAGGCCGGAATGCATACATTCTCGAGAGCTGTGAACTCCGGAAGCAGCTGATGGAATTGGAAAACAAAGCCTATGTTGCCGTTACGGAAATTTGCCAGTTGTTTTCCTTTCAGCCTGCTGATGTCGGTTCCGTTGTAGTATATTGTTCCACTGTCGGGTCTGTCCAGTGTGCCTATGATCTGAAGAAGAGTGGTTTTTCCGGCGCCGCTGGCTCCTACAACGGCCACAACCTCTCTTTCATTTACTTCAATATCTATTCCTTTCAGGACTTTCAGATCTCCGTAAGCTTTTGTTATTCCAGAGGTTTTGATCATAATGGTCTAGTCAGGGTAATCGTAACGATAGGGATCTGAAGAGTCGTTGATATCTTTATTCATACTGTCGGCTGCTTCGTTTACATCCTTATGAATGTCTCCGGCCACGTCGCTGACTTCCTTGTTAATATTTTCCGCTGCTTCGCTGACTTCCTTATTAATATTGTCAGTCATTTCGGTTACATCCTGGGTAATATTGTTTGAGAATTCATTGACATCTTTGCTGATATTATCCCTTACATCGTTTATATCGTTCCTTATTTCCCTTGTACTTGTTTCAAGCTCATTCCGTATTTCGTCAGTAGCCTTCCTGAAGTCCCGCATTCCTTTCCCAAGGCTCCTGGCTATCTCAGGAAGCTTATCGGCTCCGAATAAAAGAAGGATAATCAAAATGATGACTAATATTTCAGGACCACTCATAGAATCTCTCCGCTATGGTATATTACTAATGGCTGTAAAGTTAGAAAACTTTGAGGATATCTTTCTAAAATGATAAGAACATACATAGAGGCTGTTTTAAAAGCCTGAATCTTGCCCCTTGTCCCGCTTAAGCGGGATTCTATAACTAGCAGACAATGGGAAAGTCCCCTTTAGGGGATTTAGGGGCAATAAAAAAGAGGTGGTCTTTAAGACAACCTCTTATTTCATGAAATCAATTATTTAATATTTCAATCCTTTCTTGCCGGATGCATCATA